>JBDWTN010000007.1:1792182-2521864 GCA_039984955.1 Marinobacter alexandrii | reverse complement strand
GGGTACCGGAGACCACTATTTCTTCACCAAAAACGGTTCCCTCTATAAGTTGAAAATCAACAGTAGCTACCGATCCGCTTACGGTAACGGACTGCTCCTGTGCTTCATAGCCCACGTAACTTACTACTATGATATATGAACCATCTGATAGACTTCCTATGCTAAATTTTCCATTTATGTCGGTGACATCTCCGTTGAGAGTTCCTTTTACAACTATGTTAGCTCCAATCAATTTTTCACCGGTACTGCTATCAGTAACTGTTCCGGTAATACTCCCTTTCTGGGCGAATAATGCCATCGAAAGAAGAGAAAACAAAATGTTTAAGTACAAGTTTTTCATAACTTTAATATGTTAGCAATTGTTTAACAGCAAGATTGAAGCTGGTCGGGTTATCCATTTGCAACATGTGCCCGGCCGTTTCAATCAATTTAATTTTTACATTTGGTATTTCTTTTCCTATTTCTGCAATTTGACTAGTTGTTAAACTGGGATGTAGGTATTTATTTGGAATCAAAAAGTCATTCTTCCCGAACAGCACCACCGTAGGTATTTTAATCTTAGATAAATCTTCTTTCACCGAGTGCCTAAGCATTCCTTTGACTCCCATTTCTCTTATAAGCGCATAGTCTGCAAACCACATCGCCTCCTTTGCTTTTAATCTGTCCTGTATCATTTCTTCCGCCAAAGCAGGCATGCTCACAAAATTGGCCTGATAGGCTGCATAAATTTGCTCTTCCGTATGACTCATCAATGCAGAAGCTGTTGAGAACTGCTTCAATAAAGTACCTTCAGCTTCTGTGAAGGTTTCAAAACCAGCAGGAGCTGCCAAGATTAGTCGTTCCAGCCATTTTGGGTTTTGTAGTGCCATCACAATACTTACCTGACCTCCCATGGAATGACCCATCAGAATCACTTTATTGAGCTCAAGCTTTTCGGCAAATTCATTCACTGAGTTGGCAAAGAACTGCATGTAGTCTTCTTTCTCAAAGTCGCGAATTGTGGACTGACCATATCCGGGAAGATCCAAAGCAATGCATCGGTAGGTCTCTTTCAAACCATCAATGGTGGGGTACCAATTTTTGATGTAACCACCCAAGCCATGAACCATGAGTATCACCGGAGCATCTTGGGGGCCCTCATTTACATAGGCCAATTCGATTCCTTCTGAGATAGTGACTTTTTCTGTGTTGTATTTATATGAGGGTATCATTTCATCATCTTGAGCAGATAAAATATGACTTGAAGTAATAGTTAATATGATTATCAATTTTTTCATACAATCGAGACCTTTCGTTCTTTTGATTTTGCAAAGGCAAAAAGTATCAGGCCAATGACTAATGAACCTAAAATAGCCATGGTAGATGCTATCGCCGGGTTTCTTATTTCTTCTTGCATGTAGGGTGTGAGTCTTCCATAGTACACCGAAAAGTGAATAAAAATGGCTGCAGTGGAACTTGTGAATGGAACATATAAAGGCATTCGCTTCATAAATGTTCCAAATAACACGGGTACAAAAGCCGCAGAAAAATATGCGTAGACACCATTTTGAGCAAAAATACCTACGCTCAAATCAGGTGCCACAAGCTGCTGATAGCTGAATACACCGGAAATTCCAGCAAGAAAAACGATTGTTAATCTATTAAGAATGACCGGTTGAATCCTGAGTTCCCCAAAGATTGGCTGAATTACATCTTGCGTAATTGTTGTGCTTAAGCTCTGGATTAAGCCTTCCAATGTGGAAAGGCCAGCGGAGATTAATCCCATCACTACTATCACGCCAATACCAATTGTGAATTTCTTAACCACATATGCGGAAAGTACTCCATCAAGGCTAAGCAGACTGCCATCTACTGTAAGATCCGGAAATTCCAGCCTTGCGTACAAACCTGCAAAAACCACGAGAAAAAAGAGAGATTCTACAACTACGCCTACGATAAGGTAAGTGTTGACTTGTTTATCATTTTTCAGCAAAAGTGATTTCGTAATAATATGCGGCTGACAGACTATGGCAATACCTACAACTACTTGACAAAAAATGATCTCAAAATAGTCTCTGAATAAAGGACTCCCGCTATTCCGCGTCTGCGAAAGTGCTGGATCAATGGCGTTAAGCTTGGCAAGGAAACCTGATATGCCATTTTCAAAATGCTCCGCACCTGAGGTAAGTAAAATAAACGCTACAATGATCATCAATGAAGCCTGAACCATGTTAGTGTAAACCATGGAATTGGCACCCCCAAACATCATGTATCCAAATACAAAAATGATGGCAGATATCAGCACCACTACTTCATCCACATTAAGTGCTTTGGATAAAAGCTTGCTCAGGCCTACACAGATTAGAACAATGAATGTTACAAGTAATAATGAAACAAAACCAAAAAATAATGCATAGTACTTGTTTTGATATCTATTTCCAATCCACTGTGCCATAGTAAGCGCCTCCACCGAAGCACCTATTTTTCGAAACCCTTTTGTAATAATGATCAATGAAAAGAGGGAAGCAAAGGAAAGAACTAGCCCGAATGAAATGAATCCACTTATGCCGTAATACGCTATAAATCCGGGATTGATTATGAATGTTGCGGCGCTAGTCATCGATGCTGCCAGAGCTAACCCTACTGCTATAGGTGAGAAAGCAATATTGCCCAGCGCATAATCTGAAATATTTTTGGTTTTGATTGCTCCTCTAATCACAAAATACAAAATCAAAGCCATATAGGCACCAATTGCAATCCATACATATCCCGTAAAACTCTCAGAAGCCATTGATTTTCGCTTTTACAAGCTCCAATTTTTACTTAGAAATGGGTTATTAAAAATGAATACTGGTGAAGGATGCTTTTTTTTAGGTGAACGTTGGTATTGTCGTGGTAAAAGGAAAATCTCCAATAAAATCCCCGATTTTTATAAAAGCGTCAAAATAGCTTGCTAATTCGGTCTATTTTTTTGAATTTTCAAATTATTGATAATCGCCTCATTAAATCCTCCCGATAGGTTTTCCCGATGGGAATGTTCTTATCTGAAATCAGAATATAATTATCTTCTATCGCATTGATATGCTCCACATTTACAATGTAAGACCTGTGCACTCTCATAAATTGACGACTAGGTAACTTCTCTTCCAGAGTTTTAAGCGAATAGCTAAGTATGAAATTGTTTTGATGAGTGACAAGTATGGAATAAATGTCATTCGCCTCCAGATACCTTACATCTTCAAACATCACTTTTTCGAGGCGATTTCTCACTTTGACAAACAGGTGAGAGTCACTGACGACTGTGCCCTCCTTTTGATTACCTGAAGAAAGATGATGCCTATGCAAGGCAATTTCAATAGCGGATACCAACTCATCAGCGTCAAAGGGTTTGATAAGATAGCCATCAGGGTTTGTCAATTTAGCCCGTTCGAGCGTTGTTTGATCTCTATCCGAGGTTAAATACAAAACCGGAATATTCGTCTTATTCTTTATCAAGGCTGTGACTTCAACACCGTCCATCAAACCAGCCAAATTGATATCCATAATAATGATATCAGGTTGATTTTGACTCAAAGATTGAAGTAGTTCTTCTCCTGATTCGTTTATACCCAGGATATGATAGCCTCTTTCCTCTAGCGTAATGCTGAGATTTTTCGCAACTACAAAATCATCTTCAGCTACAAGCACTTTGGTTTTACCATCTGACATTCTTCAAATGTAAATGCAATTCACAACTAAATCAGTCAGGTTTATATTGCAATCAATAATTTCATTTGATGCGACGATTTATACTTTGGGGGGGTTTACTTGTTATTGGGCTAGACATGTATGCTCAAGGGTTATTTCTTGATAGCCTCTTGCAAAAACCAGCAGATTCTTCATTGATATCAAATGATCAATGGTATTGGTCAGAGATAGTTTTATCCTCTTCTTCGGCGTACATTGAGTTGCCGGGTTGGAGCCATGTCGTGGCATATAGTGAAGAAGAAAAACAAGTGACAGGAACCATGCTGTCTGGCCATTCAAAAAGCTACTACTCCTTCAGAAATATAATCGAAAAGCCAGATCAGAATACTTTGCTATTAAAGATGCGGGGAGCACATCCATTGTTTGAGCTGGATCAAACAACTACGATCGAATATACATCACAGGAATGGCGTCTTGAAGAACGTCAGAGACTTCTTGCTCATGGGCTCTTCTTTGGCATTCTGATCGTAATGGCACTTTATAACCTGATGATTTACTTCGCTGTGAAAGACCAAAGTTACCTTTGGTATGTGCTCTCTATTGTAGGTTTTGGGCTGTATATGGGGTTCTACTATGGATTTACTTTTGAGCATTTTTGGCCCTCGAATCCACATTGGAATGCCTATTTCTTTGCTTTGATAATACCTTTTACCAACATTTGTAGAATTCTTTTTACACAGACATATCTTCATACAGATCAATATGTACCCAAGTGGAATCTGTTCTTTCGAATGATTTTAATTTCCTATCTGGTCCCGATTGGTATGTGGCTAATGAGCTGGTTGCAAATTAGGGATTGGCTCATTGAGACAAACTATGTTATTGGTTTTCTTGGAACCATGACCATGACTGCTATCACGTTGACAAGCATAATCGTTTATTTGCGTGGTTACAAACCTGCACTATGGTTTCTGGTAGCGTTTGCGCTATTTAATATTGGTGGGATTCTTTTCATCTTCAGGGAGTTGAATTATTTGCCGGATAATTTTCTTACTCGCTATGTCATTCAGATTGGCGCAGTTGCGCAGGTAGTCTTATTTTCTCTTGGTCTTTCTGACAGACTCAACCGTACTCGGAAAATGCTCGCCAGTGAAAAAATTGAAAAAGAAAAACTCGCCCGTGAAAAGGAGATAGAGAAAAAAAGACTGATCGAACTGCAACGGAATGAATTGGAGCAACAGGTGACAGAAAGAACTAAAGAACTTGAGGAAACCCTGACACAGCTTAAAATTTCTGCGAGTGACTTACGCGAACTAAATGAGGTAAAATCAAGACTTTTTTCCATCATATCGCATGAGCTGAAGAGCCCTTTGACAACTGTAGATTCATACCTCAACCTTTTTATCAATCACTACAACAAACTCTCGCAGGAAGAACTATCAGACCTCAGCGACAAAACCCGATTTTCTCTTCAGAATCTTACGCTATTAATGGATAATCTTCTACTTTGGTCCAGACTTCAACAAGACAATCTTACTTTTAATCCAATAGAAATTGATCTAAGAAAAGTTGTTGATAAGTCAGTCAAGCTTTTCTCACTCCTATTGGAGCAAAAGAAAATAAAGCTGAAGATCGAACATGAAGTTGATGATACCATTTTAATGGCTGATAAGGATATGCTAGAATTTGTGATTAGAAATCTTCTGCATAATTCGATCAAATTCACACCAAAACATGGGCAGGTTAAGATAGCTGCCAGAAGCATAAATAATCTCTCAAATATCTCCATTGAAGATAGCGGAATAGGGATGACCAATCAAATGATTGTCCAAATCTTGAACAAAGGTGAAGGGTTTACAAGAAATGGCACAGAACAAGAAAAAGGTTCAGGCATAGGTCTCTTGATGTGCAAGGATTTCGTAGAAAAGAATGGCGGTTCTTTGGATATAAAAATTCAAAAAGGAACGATCGTTTCTTTTACTGTTCCACTTTGTAAATAGTGCTGAAAATTCCATTTTTGAATTTTTGGAGTGAGGATTCATCGAACCCCTTCCGCACAATATGCTTCCGAATGTCTAGAAGTTTACTTGAACCAAGTGACGCAAAAAGTCTGAAAAAGAGATGCATCATTTGACTTAAAAAAATCGAGGTAGATTGAACATCGAAATCCGCAATCATCATCCAGCCATCCTTAGCAATCATTGCTGATACTTTATGAAGGACCGTTTCTAGTTTTCTTTCAGCAAAACAATCAAGAAAAAATGGACATAGTATTACATCATATTGATTTGGCGATTTGAAAGCTAAAAAATCTTGATTGATGAATTGCACTTCGCTCTTACTATTTCTTTTTCGAGCTCGCTGGATCATTTTATCTGACTTTTCTACATAATGAATTTGCTTACAAATTGGCAAATATTCCAATAACGCCCCCGTACCTCCACCCAGAATTAATACTTTATCATCCGGCTTAATTTGATCTAAGAAATGAGTTTGAGCTTTTAGTAATCTGTCGCCAAAAACCAAATGTGCAATTTGATCATAGATGGGAGCAATACGATTAAAGTCATTTACAGCCATTCTAATAGCATTGGCATCAAAAATACACCATCACCTACAAAACGATAACGAAAGGATTTCTTAAACCAACTAGAATAGATAACCATCAATCCATAGACTAAAAATCCTAAAATAAAATAAAGTGCGACCACATTGGAATCTAATATGGATATTCCAAGTCCAAAGCTTACGACGATGAAAATTAATCTCTCTAAGAAACTCCTCCTACTTTGAGTTGCTATTGACTTAAATCCATCTTTTAGATCTGCATCTTTCTCGTACCAGCTAAATATGATGAGGTTTAAAAAAGTCAACAAGAATAGAAGTATTAGATATTCATACCGAATTGACCCACTCATAGAAAAAGGAACCATCAATATTCCAGATGTATATACCATAGATACATAAAACTCCTTGAAAAAAAAGTTTGAAAGTTTATGTTGAATAATCAGATAGAGAAACGAAAACCCACCAAGGAATATCCCTCCAATCATGATGACTACAGGAATAAAAAATACTAGTACAAAAAGTATAATCAATAGTATAATAGCTACGAAAAGAAGCTTTTTTCGATGATTCCTATGAAAAACATACCTATCACGAACTGATTTTTTAGCTTTCTCAGCATCATTTAAATGATCTGTTGTATATATCAGCCATACGGTTATTCCCAGTAAGATGTAAACAGGCCAACCTACTTTCACATCCATCTGGACACAAAAAAATCGGAGCAGAATAACTGCTCCGATTACAATGTCTATTGATAAAATTTGAGCAATACGATATGCTCGATTGATCATTACGCCTGAGCCAATGCTTCAGCTCCACCTACTATTTCAAGAATTTCCTTAGTAATAGCGGCTTGTCGAGTTCTATTATAAGTTAATCGTAGTTCTTTGAGAAGCTCATCTGCATTCTCTGTTGCCTTATCCATTGCCGTCATTCGAGCTCCATGCTCTGATGCATTTGATTCCAACAATGTTTTGTAAAACTGAATCTTTAAAGATTTCGGAACAAGCTCATTAAAGATAAAATCTTTAGATGGCTCATATAAATAATCTACAGGAGCAAACACTTCTTCACTCTCTTCAACCACAACTTCTTTGATTGGCAGAAATTGTTCTTTTTTTACATTTTGCGTAGCAACGTTTTTGAACTCATTATAAACAATATCTACCCTGTCATATTTGTTGCTAACAAAATTGGTCATTACCATTTCTGCAGCCTCCTTTGCATCGGCAAAATTCAACTTCTCAATCAAGTTAGAATATGTGTCAATCACTTTGTATTTCCTCTTAGCGAAATGTTCAAATGCCTTCTTACCTATTGGCAAAATTTCCAAATTCCCAGTAGCCTCTAAATCGCTGTAATGCTCTGCAACTAACGATTTCACCCCTTTGAATACACTGCTATTAAACGCTCCACACAATCCTCTGTCAGAGGAAACCACAACAATCAATACACGATCGATTGTCCTTTCTTCTGAATATGGATTATCTCCAGAATCAGAATCTCCGGCAGAAACATTCTGAATAATTTCAGAAAGTTTTTGAGAATATGGCCTCATTTGAATGATACGATCTTGTGCTCTTCTCAACTTTGCAGCCGCCACCATTTTCATAGCTTTGGTGATCTGCTGTGTTGATACAACTGACTGAATCCTACCCTTTACCTCTTTAAGATTGGCCATCCTATTTTCTTATCTTATTTACTTCTTAAATCTTGATGCAATATCCTTAGCAATTTCTTCTGTCTTAGAGACCGCCTCTTCACTTAGCTTACCTGCTTTGAAATCTGCTAAAGCGTCCTTACCGGTTGTTCTCATCGCGTTGATGAATTCAGTTTGAAACTCACGTGCTTGATTAACAGGTACTGGATCAAGGAATCCTTTTGTAGATGCATAAATTGTAGCTACTTGTTCCTCAACTGGTACTGGAGAGAATTGTGGCTGCTTCAGAATCTCTTGATTTTTTCTGCCTCTATCAATCGTTCTTTGTGTGGCCGCATCAAGATCGGAACCAAACTTGGCAAATGCTTCAAGTTCACGGAATTGAGCTTGATCAAGCTTCAATGTACCAGATACTTTCTTCATTGATTTGATCTGTGCGTTACCTCCCACTCGAGATACGGAAATACCTACGTTAATCGCCGGTCTAATGCCTGAGTTAAATAGATTGGTTTCCAAGAAGATCTGGCCATCTGTAATTGAAATTACGTTAGTTGGAATATATGCAGATACATCGCCAGCTTGTGTTTCAATGATTGGAAGAGCAGTCAATGATCCACCCCCCTTAACTTTTCCTTTCAATGAAGGAGGAAGGTCATTCATTTGGCTTGCAATAGAATCGTCATTAATAACTTTCGCTGCACGCTCTAAGAGTCTTGAGTGAAGGTAGAATACATCACCTGGATATGCTTCACGTCCAGGAGGTCTTCTTAGAAGAAGAGAGACTTCTCTGTATGAAACTGCCTGTTTAGATAAATCATCATAAACAACCAATGCTGGACGTCCTGTATCTCTGAAATATTCCCCAATAGCTGCACCTGTAAATGGGGCGAAGAATTGCATTGGGGCAGGATCTGAAGCAGATGCATTTACAATCACCGTATAATCCATCGCTCCTGCTTTTTCAAGTTGAGCTACGATCCCTGCTACTGTTGATGCTTTCTGACCGATAGCAACATAGATACAGAATACAGGTTCTCCTTTATCGTAAAATTCTTTTTGGTTAATAATGGTATCGATAACGACAGCTGTTTTTCCAGTCTGACGATCACCAATCACCAACTCTCGCTGACCTCTTCCTACAGGGATCATCGAATCTATGGCAGTAATACCTGTTTGAAGAGGTTCACTTACTGGCTCTCTGAAGATTACTCCTGGTGCTTTTCTTTCAAGTGGCATTTCGAACAGCTCACCTTGGATTGGTCCTTTTCCATCAATCGGTTTGCCTAATGTATCGACGACTCTTCCACACATACCATCACCTGTTTGGATGGAAGCGATTTTACCAGTTCTTTTAACCGTATCGCCCTCATTTACATCACTAGAATCTCCTAGCAATACCGCTCCAACGTTATCTTCTTCAAGATTTAAAACAAGCGCGTTTAGTCCGTTTTCAAATTCTAAAAGTTCTCCAGCTTGTGCATTTCTTAGTCCGTAGATTCTGGCTACACCATCACCTACCTGTAGTACAGTACCCACTTCTTCAAGTTCAGCTTCTGTTTTATGATTGGACAGCTGCTCTCTTAAAATTGCTGAAACCTCATCAGGTCTTACTTGTGCCATAATTTTATCTGTTTAGCCTGTCGGCTTAATGTTATTATTTTGAAAACTTAAGTTTTAAATCTTTTAACTGCCCGCTTATGCTCTCATCAAGCTGACGATCGCCAAGTCGCATAATGTAACCTCCTACAATTTCAGAGTCTACTTTCTCCTTCAGAATAGGTTCTTTACCTGTAATTTCTTTTGCTAGTTTTTCAAATGCTTTTCTCATGTCAGCATCCAACTTGATACTCGTTGTTACGGAGACCTCTTCAAAACCTTTCTGAACATTGTATAGATGAAGAAATTCTTCAGCAATATCTTCTAAAAGATTTTCTCGATTCTTGCGAGTAATAACATCAAAAGCTTGAAGAGTTAAGTCATTTACTTTACCCGTAAATATTTTCTTCAAAATTTCTCCTTTTCTCTGATGCGGAATGATTGGGCTTTTTAGCATCAATGCAAAATCTCTACTCTCCTCGCATACATTAGAAAAAGCTTCCATGTCCGCTTTCACCTTATCAACCACTTTCATCTCTTCGGCCAATTCTAGTATTGGCTTGGCATATCTCGTTGCTATTCTGCCTATTGACATTCTTAGTTAACTTTTACGTCCTTGATAAACTTATCAACCAAAGCTTTTTGAGACTTGTCATCAGAAAGCTTTTCTCTGAGCACCTTTTCAGCAATCTCCAATGATAGTGTTGCCACCAAATCCTTTACTTCTGTAAGGGCTGCTTTCTTTTCAACTTCAATTGCTTCCCTAGCATCCTGAATCATTTTAGAGGTAATATCTGATGTCTCCGCTTTGGCATGTTCTACAATATGAACAGATTCTTCCTTAGCTTCTTTTAAAATGGCATCTCGCTCAATTCTGGCCTCTTGAAGGAGGTACTCATTGTCAGCTTTGATTTGCTCCATCTCAACTTTCGCATTGTCTGCAGCTCTAAGTGAATCTTCAATTTGATGTTCACGAGCTTTCAGTGCACTTAATATAGGTCTCCATACGAAAGCACGAAGAATAAAAAGTACAATTCCAAATATGATCAGTTGCCAAATGATCAATCCTATGTCTGGGGTAACTAATGCCACTGTATATATTTTTTAAATGTAAATGTCTAAATAAACCTGGCCATGCCACCTAATGTGGTCATAGCCAGATTTGAATAAGGATTAATTTCCTGATCCAGCCAATAGTCCTACTACAACGCCGAAAAGAGCCGCACCTTCAATAAGGGCTGCTGCAATAATCATTGCTGTCTGGATTTTACCAGCTGCTTCAGGCTGTCTTGCAATACTTTCAGTAGCTCCTTTACCGATTAAACCGATTCCAAGACCTGCTCCTAGTACTGCTAAACCTGCTCCAATTGCTCCCATGATAAATTATTTATAGTTTAAAAAATTAGTTTCTAAATTAATGATGCTCTTCTACTGCTTGTCCAAAATACAAAGCAGATAAAAGCGTAAAAACGTACGCTTGTAGTACTGCCACGAAAAGTTCTAACATATTCATAACAGTTGCAAAAACAGCCCCTACTACACCGATCGTTAAGCTTTCAAAAATGAAGGCCAAGCTGATAATACTAAGTATCAGAATGTGTCCTGCAGTGATGTTTGCAAATAGTCGAATCATCAATGAAAATGGCTTAGTAAAAATCCCAATGATTTCTACCGGCCAAAGTATAAGATAAAGTAAGATCTTTCCGGCCCATGGCATAGATTTTCCCAAAGGATCCACGATATGAAGCCAGTATGTCTTTCTTCCAGAAAAAGTTGTTATTAACAATGTTATTACGGCAAGTGTCAATGTCACAGAAATATTACCAGTGAGATTTGCTGCACCTGGCAATAGTCCAAGTAAGTTCCCAAACCATATGAAAAAGAAAACTGTAAGCATAAATGGCATGAACTTCTCATACTTTGGTCCAATGTTTTCTTTAGCTATATCATCTCTGATAAAGAGAATGATTGGTTCAAATAATGACTGAATTCCTTTCGGCGCTCTGCCTACATTTTTCTTGTATCCTCTAGCTACGGCTAAAAAGACTAGAAGTAAAAGCGACGCGTCTATGAATAGAAATAGAACGTTTTTTGTAATAGATATATCAAAAACATGGCCTCCACTTTCTAAATTGATATGATCATGATCCATGATATAGCCATTGTAACTAACTAGCTCATGGTTCTCATCAAAAAAATGATGCGATGAAAAAACATCTATTCCTTTTTCTTTTGTGTATACAATTATTGGTAGATGAACGGTGAGACCATGATAAATTTCCCATACATGGGAATCAGAGATGTGGTGATTAATTAACTCACTAGGGTCAAATTTTTCTCCTTCCTTTTCAGAACCGCCCCCAGCCCAAACCATACTAGGCATTACGAGCAGTAATATTGCTAAAAACTTGTTGATTCTCAGAAAGTTAGATCGCTTCAACATAGAGCCTATTTTCATCGGATATTCGTTCGTTCCTCAATTTCGGCGCAAGTTAGTCAATGACGTAACTATTTCAAAGATCATGAATACCAAATAGAGGACAATAAATTGTACTACCAGATTAAAGTGATCCGATTGTGAATAAATAAGGATAAGGATGAAAACCAATGATGACAAAAGTCTGATGACAATCTTAACCATGGACATCTGTACTGACCATTCTTTTGGCGCCCAATGGTCTATTCGAAAAAGCACAAATGCTTGACTGACAAAGAAAAAAATCATCACTTGGAAAGATGAGTGCAGCGCTAATTCTTCTTCAAAGAAATAGCCTAATACAAGCAATAAAATTGCTATCGCACCTAAGGCAATCCATTTTTTCATTAAAGGAATTTTAAAAGTAGCCAAATAGTGCCCGCCATTGCTAGGAAAGTTCCAATCAATATAGCTATTGGGCTAGATCCTAAATAATTGTCCAAGTAATATCCTCCCAGAATTAGCGCGAGATTTAATATCACCATCTCAAATGCTAGTGCATAAAATCGCATGAAAGGCCTCTTCTCAGGTGCTGGGTCTGATTGATTAAGCTTTGAGGGCTTGTTGTTCTGTGTCTTCGAGCTTCCCAATTTTGATCTCCTTACTTTTTACGCCCATTTTACATTTTCCGTTGAAAGTGGCGCCAGACTCAACCAAAAGCTTGTTTGTGATAATATCTCCGTCTATTGTAGCCGTTGCTTTCAAAACCAATTGCTCGGTAACTTCAATGGTGCCAGTAATATGTCCTGCAACCTCGGCATTCTGTGCCAGCACGCTTCCATCTACTTGAGACGAGTGTCCAAAAGCTGCTTTTGATTTAGTCTTAATATCTCCTACCACTTTGCCTTCTACACGAATATTTCCAAAAGTTTCGATACTTCCATTTACAATCGTGCCTTTCCCAATTATATTACTTGAGTTACTCAACTCTTCTACTTCTTTTTGATTCTTGTTCAACATAGCATGATTTTATAGTGCAATATACTCCTGAGGATTTACAGGGTTGCCATTGTGCCACAATTCCAAATGCAAATGAGGCCCAGAAGTAAGTTCGCCCGTATTTCCTATTGTGGCCACTACTTCCCCAGCGGCTACAAAATTACCAACGTTTTTAAATAATTCCGAATTGTGCTTGTAAACCGAAATTAAATTGCCTGGATGCTGAATTGCTAATATATACCCTCCATCAAGTGTCCAAGAAGACATAATCACAACTCCATCTGCCACCGATCTAACGGGCTCATTTTCTTGAGCTACCATATCAATGCCATAATGATCGGTTTTCGGATTAAATCCATCTGTAATTATTCCATCTAATGGACTGAATAAATAAATATCCCTTAGCTCATACACATTGGAAGAAACAGCAATAGGGAGCGCCGTGATATCGGCTAATTCAGAATCCTCAAATTCAGCACGAAATTGAGAATCTAAAGGCTGTATAGTTTGTTTCAACTCCGCAGGTTGCAAGTCAGACTCAAGGCTTATTTCTTCACTTTGATCTATCTGCTCTCCCGCAATGACCCTGCGTACATTTTCAATATAAATATTTTTATTACTTACTTCCTGCTCCAGAGAATCTATTGTCATAGATAATTCCAGTACTTGTCTATTGGCTTCCATCTGAGCATGGCGTGGATCCAGCCATTGCTCTAGGGCTACAGTCACCAGATATACTGCCAAAGTCAGTAAAAGAATTCCTATTCCGGCCATTAGGAGAAATAGCCTTGCATAATTGAAGCTAAATGTAGTTTTCTCGGCAAAATTCTCCTCATTACGAATAATGAGTAAGTATTTATTCGTTAGCCAGTTGCTTAATGTCTTTCTTGCGGCCATGTATTGCAATTTAAGGCGGTAAAGTTATGCAATCGCCTCATGTTTTATCTTTACACCAATTTGAATTTCAGAGCGTTATTTATTGAATCAGTCTAATTCCATTTTGAAGAAAATTCTTATAGCATATTTAATAGTTTTGATTGCAGGTTGTTCTCCCTACAAAAACAATCCGCTCAGTGGCTCATTTCATGATCTTACGGCTCATTATAATGCCTATTTCATCGCAAAAGAGCGAATCAAGGAAATTGAAGCTTCCATATTTGAAGATCAAGAGTGGAATTACAACAAAGTATTACCCATCTATTCACAATTTGACTCAATCAAATCGGCATCATTAAATACACAAATAGAAGATTGTATTCAAAAAGCATCTATTGCGATTCAAAGACACCCAAACAGTAAATGGGAAGATGATAGCTATATTTTGGTAGGCAAAGCTCGATACTATGCAATGGAGTTCCCCGATGCTATCGAAACATTCAAATATGTTAATACCCATAGCGAAGATGATAATGCGAGGCATCAGGCCTTAACGGAATTAATCAGGAGTTTCACAGAATTCGATGAATACAACAATGCTATTGCAGTAACAGATTATCTAGCCAAAGAAAAACTTAATAAAGACAATCAAAGAAGATTACATATTAATACCGCATATCTCTATCAAAAAAAGGGAGATCAGAGTAAAATGGTGGGCAGTTTGGTAAAAGCAGAGGAATTGTTGACCTCTTCAGACAAGGCTCGAATAAATTTCATTATTGGCCAGACTTTTCATGAATTGAATTTTGAAAGTGAAGCATTCAGGTATTATAAAAATGTATTAAAAAACAACCCTTCGTATGAGCTAGAATTTTACTCCAAGCTCTACATGGCACAAGTGACTGAACTTGCTGAGGGAAATGACTTAAAAAAAATTCAACGATATTTTAGGAATCTCTTAAAGGATCCTAAAAACAAAGAATACCAAGATAAGATTTATTATGAATTGGCTGGTTTTGAACTAAAAAATGGAAACATAGATGAGGCTATCAAAAGCTACAAGCTCTCTATCAAAAATAGCTCGAACAACAACCGACAGAAAGCTTATTCTTACTTGAGTCTAGGCAAGATTTATTACGACACATTAAAAAACTTTGTCCTTGCTAAAAATTATTATGATAGCACGGTGGCTACCATGCCGCAAGACGAAGAAAATTATCAGGAAATCAAGGAACGACAAGAAATTCTTGTCGATTTTGTTAAACAAGTAGTTGTCATTCAAAAGAATGATAGCTTACTTCATTTGGCAACCTTGCCTAGAGATTCTGTGATATCAATGCTCACCAATGAAATTGCAAAAGAGAGAGAAAATGCTGCAGAGAAGAAAAAGAGAGAAAAACAAGTTGCAATCAATCGAGCTAGAAATATTAATCAAAACGGTGGTGAAAACATCATAACGACTACTTCCAAGGGCTCTGACTGGTATTTTAATAATAGCAATGCTCTTAGCAGAGGTTCTGGTGAATTTGTGAGAAAATGGGGTGATCGTGCACTTGAGGATCACTGGAGAAGA
Organism: Marinobacter alexandrii; assembly: GCA_039984955.1. NCBI lineage: Bacteria > Pseudomonadati > Pseudomonadota > Gammaproteobacteria > Pseudomonadales > Marinobacteraceae > Marinobacter > Marinobacter alexandrii. The sequence continues at coordinate 2,506,510 of JBDWTN010000007.1, read as the reverse complement.
AAAAATAAAGAAACAGTCAATTTAATCAAAGAGGAAAAAATAATTTCCGAAGATATATCCGAGTCTACTGGTGAGGAAACTGTAAGTGAATCCGCAGAGGATGAAGCAAAAAAATTAATGTCGGGCGTTCCGTATGAAGAAGAGAATAAGCGCATACTCCTAGATGAGATTGAAGACGCGCTCTATAATCTTGGTAACATATATAATTTGAGGCTTGAAGAGGATGAAAATGCCGCTGACTCCTTTGAAAAACTACTCAAAAGGTTTCCAGAGACGGAATATGAACCCGAGGTACTCTATCAACTCTATCTTCTCTATAAAGAAGCTAATGCATCCAGATCTTTTGAAAAAGGAAGTATTCTTAAAAAGAAGTATCCGGAAACCATTTATGCTAAGTTGGTAGACAATCCTAATTATAGAGAAGAGAGCTTTGCTACAAGTGAACAACTAAAAAAGCTATATAAAAATCTATACGAAATGTATAGAATCAAAAAGTTTGATGAAGTCTTGTTTGCTGCAGACAGCTCACTGGCTAAGCATCCTGATAATGAATTTAGTGACAACATAGCCCTCCTCAGAGCTCTCACTGTTGGCCATATGGAGGAAGACCATAGATATCAATTTGAACTTGGAGAATTTATTAAAAATTACCCCGAAAGTGAGCTTAACACTTACGCCATGTCTTTACTTGAAGCATCAGAAAATTTTCAACAAAAAAGATATAATAGTGCGAAAGCTCGATTTATCAAGGACTTTAATCAAAAGCATTTGTTTGTCATTGTATATAATCTTGAATCAGAACTCACAGAGTCAATTCCTCCATTAATTGATACGTTTTTAGAAGAAAAAAATCTTTCAACGTTAAAAACGGGCAACCTCATTTTAAGTGAAGAAAAATCAATGCTGTTAGTCAATATTTTTCCTGGAAAGGGGACTGCCCTCAATTTTATGAGTTCATTCATGGAAAGTGTTGAATTAAAGAATAAGTTTAAAGGACAAAAAATTGATGTTTTTGTCATCACAGAAGATAACTTTGATATTTTCTATAAAACGAAAGATGTATCAGCATATATCACATTTTTTGAAAAAAATTATTAATGCGACAAAAGCTTACTAAATACATTTTAAGAACTATTTGGATTTTTTTTATACTAGGGATTTTAGGTATTCCGTCAATTTTTCTAATGGTGAAAAATGATGCCTTAGGCTGGTTCGGAGGACTCCCAAGTTTAGAAGCATTGGAAAGACCTGATCCAGATTTATCCTCTGAATTGATCAGTACGGATGGCGTGTCTTTAGGGAAATATTTTAGAAAAAATAGGACACCCGTTTCTTATGATGAATTGTCACCAGAGCTCATCAACACCTTACTTGTCACAGAAGACATAAGATTCAAGGATCATTCAGGGATTGATCTCAGAGGTTTTACAAGAGCTGTAATAGGTAAACTTACTTTTAGTTTTCAGGGTGGTGGCAGCACGATCACCATGCAGTTAGCAGAAAACCTGTATAGTACCAATAGCACTCAAAAAGGATCACTATATAAATATCCTTCAATAGGCCAACTAATCACAAAAATCAAGGAATGGATTATTGCAGTTCAACTTGAACAATCATACACTAAGGAAGAAATTCTAGCGATGTATCTTAATACTATTGAATACGGAAGCAACTCATATGGGATTAAAGTTGCCGCAAATACGTTTTTTAATAAACTTCCATCACAATTAGATTATCAGGAATCCGCAAGTTTAGTGGGATCAATAAATAAACCAACGGCCTTTAACCCTGCTTACAACCCTGAAAGAGCCAAGAGTAAAAGAACAGAAGTGCTTTGGAATGTTCATAAGTACGGATTGATAGATCGCTTCTTATATGATTCACTAAATAATAAAGAACTTGAGCTTAATTATTTGGTAGAAAGTCAAAACGAAGGTTTGGCTACATATTTTAGAACGGTAGCAAAAAACTATCTTGTCAGCTGGGCTAGTGAAAATGGATATGACCTTTTTGAAGATGGTTTGAAAATCTATACTACGATAGACAGTAGAATGCAGAAGTATGCTGAAGAAGCGGTATTTGAAAGTATGGATACACTTCAACAGGTTTTCAACGAGCACTGGTCAGATCAGAACCCTTGGATCGATGATGAAAACAATGAAATTCCAGAATTTCTTGATAACGCGATCAAACGTACTAGTGCTTACAAAGCATTAGTGTCACGTTATGAAGATCAGGCTGACTCAATTGAATACTATCTCAATAGAAAAAAGAAAATGACAATTTTCTCCTGGAAAGGAGAAATTGATACCACATTTAGTTCATATGATTCACTTAACTATTATAAGAGGTTTCTTCAAACTGGTTTTATGTCCATGGATCCAAGAACTGGCTATATTAAAGCGTGGGTTGGAGGAATTAATCACAAATATTTCAAATATGATCATGTTAAGCAAAGTAAAAGGCAACCTGGTTCAACTTTCAAGCCTATTGTTTATACCGCTGCGATAGATAATGGATATTCACCATGCTTTCCAGTAGTCGATGCTCCAGTTTCTTTTAGTCTTCCTGGCCAAGATCCTCCTACTTGGGTGCCTCAAAATTCTAGTGGAAGATTCACAGGTGAGGTAATGACCATAAGACGAGCAATGGCTCAATCTGTAAATAGTATAACAGCTTATATGATGAATCGTATAGGTCCGAATACAGTAGTTGATTACGCTAAAAAATTAGGAATAGAAAGCAGATTAGATCCTGTTCCATCACTCTGTTTGGGAGCAGGTGGTGATGTTTCTATTTATGAAATGATAGGTGCTTATTCAACTTTTGTCAACAAAGGCACTTTTATTCGCCCATTTTTTATTTCAAGAATAGAAGACAAAAATGGAAATGTCATTCAACAGTTTGTTCCTGATGAAAAAGAAGCAATCAATGAAGAGACAGCTTACCTAATGCTTCACATGCTTAAAGGAACTGTAGAATTAGGTACTGGAAGAATTTTAGACTACTCCTTAAAACTTGATAACGAATTGGGAGCTAAGACTGGAACAACTCAAAATGCTTCGGATGGTTGGTTCATTGGTGTTAGCAAAGACTTAGTTTCGGGCGCTTGGGTAGGCGGTGATGACAGAAGTATTCGTTTTCGAAACTGGGCTATGGGGCAAGGGGCTAGAACTGCACTCCCAATTTGGGAAAAATATATGCTTAAAGTCTATGCGGATGAGACTTTAGGTTACGAAAAAGGATATTTTGAAAAATCGACTAAGCCTTTACGAACAGTTATAGATTGTGAGCTATATCAGGAGAACACAAACCCGTCAGATACTATCGACTATGATGTAGTAGAAGAAGACGATTTTATGTAATGCAATTTCAGCGCTACTCAAGAGAGGAATATCTAAGTCTCCCTGGTAAACCTGGTATTTACAAATTCTTTGATTCAGAAGATAATATCATATACGTTGGGAAAGCTAAAAATCTTAAAAAGAGAGTTTCAAGTTATTTCACAAAAACTAACCTAGACAATCGAAAAACTTATAAGCTCGTTGCTGAAATAAAGCATATCGAATTTGTAATTGTCTCTTCAGAATTTGATGCCTTATTACTCGAGAATAACTTAATCAAAGAGAATCAACCCCGATACAATATTCTTCTAAAGGATGATAAAAGCTTCCCCAGTATCTGTATCACAAAAGAAAGGTTCCCTAGGATTTACTCCACTAGGAGAATTGACCACACGAAAGGTGAATACTTCGGCCCTTATACTAGCGTAAAGGCTATGAATGGGGTACTTGATCTTATTCGGAAATTACACAAAATCCGTACTTGTAAATTCAATCTTTCAGAAGAAAACATAAGCAAAAAGAAATTTAAGGTTTGCCTGGAATATCATATCGGAAACTGCCTTGGCCCATGCGAAGGGTTACAATCAGAGAATGATTATATGAAGGATATTGAAGAAGCGAGGAAAATTTTGAAAGGAAAGGTAAGTGTCGTTAGAAGATCCTACAAGGAAAATATGCAACACGCATCTTCACAACTAAAATTTGAAATCGCACAATCATATAAAGAGAAAACTGATCTTCTTGAGAAATTTCAATCTAAGTCACTTATCGTAAATCAAAAAATCACAAACACAGATGTTTTCACGATGACTCCTGAAGGAGAAAAATCACTTTTCATCAACTTCATGCGAATAGAAAACGGCGCTATTGTGAATTCTGAAACTATAGAAGTAAAGAAAAAAATAGAAGAAGATGACAATGAAGTTTTTCGTTTTTCAATGTTTGATCTTCGAAAGAAATACAATAGTGAAAGCTCAGTCATCTTAACTAACAAAGAAGTAGAGGCATGGGAAGGCATTGAAGTCTTATTGCCTAAGATTGGTGACAAAAAAAAATTAGTAGAATTATCTCTACGAAATGCTCTTTATTTTAAGAAAGAGAAATTTTCCCAGAATTCTACACAGCCAAACGAAAGTGTATTATTGAAGTTACAGGAAGATTTAAGACTCACCGAGCTACCTATACATATTGAATGTTTTGATAACTCAAACATACAAGGCACTAACCCTGTAGCCTCAATGGTATGCTTTAAAAATGGTAAGCCTTCAAAATCCAATTATAGAAAATTTAATATAAAAACCGTAATCGGCCCTGATGATTTCGCTTCAATGAGAGAAGTAGTTGGGAGAAGATATAAGCATCTCAAAAAGGAAAATCTTGATTTCCCAAACCTTATTGTCATTGATGGCGGTAAAGGTCAACTGAGTGCTGCCTGTGATGCACTAAGAGAATTATCTATTTATGGTCAAATTCCTATTATCGGAATAGCAAAGAGACTTGAAGAAATCTATTTCCCAGAAGATTCTATCCCAATTTACATCAGTAAGAAGTCACCGTCCTTAAAGATCATTCAACAGCTGCGTGACGAAGCACATAGGTTTGCCATAACATTCCATCGTCAAAAAAGGAGTAAATCATCAATCACATCATCATTAGATTCTATTAATGGTATAGGAAGTACAACTCGAGATAAATTGATGAATGAATTTGGCAGTATTAAAAGGCTAAAGGAAAGTTCAGAAAAGGATCTCATAGATCTGATAGGACAATCAAAAGCTAATACAATTTTAATGGCCATAAAAAAAGGAGACCTATAGTCTCCTTTCAATTATCTTTTTTGAACTGATTACGTTAATAATCTTTCACACATCTACAACTGTTTCTGTGCCAATCACCTATTACGCTATGGAAGATTTCTTTAGAGCCTTTTTGGACAGACACCAGACCAGACGTATTATCCGATTTTTTTTCTGCGTCCCAGTAATTACCGCTGATACCAATATTCTTAAAAACTCTTCCAGGATCACCAAATCCGGCCAATCCTAGATCGATCCCGCTCTCTCCTCCTTTTTGCAATGCAATTCCAGCATCGTGGATTCCACCATATGTTCGGAATAATAGTTTCCATTCTGCAATAGTAGGAACATGCCAACCATCAGGACAGGCCTCTTTAGCCGCCTGAAATGTATAAAGTCTACCGTATGCTTCGCAATAAGCAGGCTCATTTTTATAACAAAAAGACTCTGGCACTTCGTAAGCCAAGTTTTCAGCCATCCAAGTGCGTTTCACTGAAACGCCTCCTTCAAGCTGAATGTCAATAGTCACTGTCTTATACGTCTTCTCATCTCTGGAATCCGTTAACTCTCCGAACTCTTGGGTATGCCCAAGTAAAAAACCAGCAGTTAAAAATAAGGAGAGTAAAATTCTAATATTCATATTTGAGTGGATTAGGGTTAGGTTCAAATCATATTAATATTCCCATAGTTCTGATTCATATTCCATCAGGTCGTATTCATATTTCTGTTGAATAACGATTACACTCATAGGATCATTAGCCATTTCATCAGCATAGAGTTGTCGTATATCCAAGTCTTGTGCATTTGATAATTTGATTATTGGAGCACTGAAAAGTCTAAGCTCAAAAGCATCGCTCATATTCATATGCTGACCTGAATTATTATTATTATAGTACTTTGCTTTGTCAGCATACGGACCTCTAAATAATGCAACTACATCATCATATCTAAAGTGAGCGACCTTTCTCTCGAAACCAGCAGGATTATACAATGAACCAGCTTCTCTTGGTAATGCTATACTTAAAGATCTAATGTAATTGTACATTCTGGATCTATTTCTGTCAAAGATTACATCTTCTTTAATGTACAATACAGAGAAATATTCCTCAGGTATAGCTTCTTGCCTTGCCTCATCCGCCTGTTCTTCAGTCGCTTCATCAGCACTTGAGTCATCACCAAACGAATCAAATCCCCCGGAATTAAAACCTCCACCTACAAATGGGTTCTGCTCTCTTTCTACCGATATATTAGAAATAAAAATGATATCCGGCATAAAATTGATACATGAATCAGAACGATATGGCGTCAAAAGGCCTTCGTCTACCGCCTGTATTAATAGGCGGGAAACCTCTCCATTTAACGAAAAGAAAGGCCTATTTTGCTTTTCTTTCATATCCATTCTCCTCCAGACTGATTTTTTAAACATCACCTGAGTCTGATCTACCTCCGGCTTAATAAGAGGAGATAGTTCCTCTTGCGCATATCCGAAAGAAATTGCAAGACTAAAAACAATTACATAACCTAATTTTCTCATAACACTGTTTTAACTGACAAGTTTTATTTCAACGACAAGTTGATAAAGCGTTGGAATTTTTTAAAATCCTCCACTTGTTTTCTAAAGTTCTGTCTTTGAACTTTCTTTATCTCAATTACAAGTTGGTCTCCTTTTCTTCCTCTCATCCCTCGTAAGTTTACTGTTTCACTAGCTCTAACTGACCCACGCCCAAGACCTCCACTAACTAGCGTAATTTCCGCTTCTGCTATTCTAAATTTTGAATCATTAGGCAAAAATTGCGCGAAACTTTCATCAGGAATGGCCTTCAAAAACAACTCTGGAGTTCCCGAAGGAATACCATCTTTCTGGTTCACTTCTCCAGCACTTGTGAATACCTTAATATCAGGAGCTGGAATCCCTCTTACGCCAAATTCTCTTGTCCCTATTTTATTTCCATTTGAAGAAACAGTTAAAATAACCTTTCTTAGAGTTTTTGGAACAATAGTCACCTGACCTGTCTGAGAGCCCTTAATAGCATCTCCTCCACTTGCAGAGAATGACGGGTTATATGCTGTTCCCAAAGCAGGAACTTGAACGTCTAAAGCGTTTCCACAATTGAAGTATAGTGCATTAACTGATTGTGACTGGATTTGGATTACCGGTCGTACTACATAATAATCTATAGTATCTGTGAATGTGGTATCAGTTCCTCCTCCTTGAGGCACTTTAATAGAAGCAACAATTTGTTTCTTCGCATTTCCATTCTTATCGTATTTTCCTGGAGTTGCAGTAAATTCTACTTTACCAACTCCAGCAACCACTGGAGCGTCTTCTCCATTGTAGGTCATCACTAACTTATCATTTAGACCAGAAGCGGATGCCGCAATGAACATATCTGCTTTGTACTTAGTACCGGCAGCCACATACTGTGACTCAGGCATAACTACAGGCTTAATTTGATCGAATGTAATATCCTTCAATCCAACTCTTTTTACTAAGAAGTCCAATGCAGACGTTTCGAAAGCCAGAACATTTGCCTGAAATTCACTAACTGTCGCAAGTCCCGCATGAGTTGGAGAACTTTCAAACGCTAATTGTGACCATTTTTTACCGTTCTGATTTTCATCTTTACTGTAAATAGGATCTTCTTCAGCGTCTAGCGCTATCTTGTGGTATTGCTTTAGTTTAGAATCGTCTGCACCATTCTCTTTCAGAACTTTTTGAATGTAATTTGCATAACCATTTAGTAGTTCTTTCATTCGTGCACCGTTTCCGTCCCCACCTTCTTCAATAGGCATCATATAATTACCAACCTTATCATAATCAGTCTTGCCATTAATGAATCTGCGATCACCTTTGTGGCCTTCCATGTAATCACCAGTGATTTCAACAAAAGTTTCTTTGTACTCTTCGAGTTCTGAAAAGATTTTCATTGTTTCCGCACGCAATGTCTCAGCATCAGAAACTACTTTTAAATCGTCATCACGATTACCCTTATCTTTTGCGGCAGATTTCATTCCAGTAATCGTTCGAGCATTTCGTTCAGATGTTTCAGCATTTGCTCGTTCTAAGCTCTCATTGATAAAGGCGAATTTGTCCAAGACCGTGGAGCTAACATTTAGTGCCAACAATGCAGTAAGCACCAAATACATCATGCCGATCATTTTCTGCCGTGGCGTTTCTTTTCCTCCTGCCATAATTTAAATTCTTTAAAGGGTTAATTATTGATTACCTCTCATTGCGGTAAGCATATTACCGTATACTTTATTAAGAGCAGAAATGTTCGAAGTAAGCTTGTTAAGCTCAGCTTGGAATGCAGAAGTTTCTTTTCCTGCATCAGCCATACTTTCAAGCGCACCACTAATGTTTGAATAGAATTTATTCAATGCTTTTGTATGACTTTGAGCATCTTTCAATTCCATTTCATAAACGGCATTCAAAGCACCTAGACTCTTAGTCACATTTTGAACTTGGCCATGATATTCCTTCGTGTCTTTAGTTGCGTCAGCCATTCCAGACATTGCCTCCATTGCAGAAGCATAAGACTTGTTCATCTCAGTTAGAGAATTAGATGCTGATTTTACATTTTTAGCATAATCGTTAGTAGCAGAAGCCGCATCACTAAGATTAGCCATGTTTTTAGCTGAAGAAGCCATACTTCTCATGCCGTCACCAAGACTTTTGATAAGTTCTGGACCTACTTTTGCGTCTGCAAGCATTTTATCCATTTGAGCAGAAGCACCAGTTGCTTGTGGCACAGCTTTCCTTGGAGCAGCAGAAGGACCATCATAATCATCCGCTAACTCTGGATAAACTTTAGCCCAATCTGGCTCAGCGTGCTTCGGTTCGAATGCACTCAAAAAGAAAATAACTGCTTCAACAGAGAGACCAACCCCTAACATAAGGGCTGCACCAGGCATATGAAGTATTTTAAACATCGCTCCTACGATTACAACCGCAGCTCCTATCCCATAAATTTTAGGCATTATAGTGGAATAGAGTAGCTCCTGAAATCCGCCTTTTTTACTCATTGTTATAATATTTAGGTTAGTAATTTATTCGTTTTTGGTTTTATTAAAATTCGTATCCTGATGATCTTCCTAGATATGTCATTGCGCATCTAAATCCGATTGACGCTCTGGTAGTATCCTGATGCTCATAAGAACGAGTACCAGTCTCCAAGAAATATGCTATATCTTTCCATGACCCTCCTCGGATCACTTTGAAAGGAATATTATCATCAAAATAAGTTGGGTTCAAATCCCATGTTAATGGCATTGCTGAAGGGTTATATGCATCTTCACACCATTCAGCAACATTTCCTGCCATATCGTAGAGGCCATACTCGTTTGCAAAATAGGTTCCAATAGGAGAGGTGTAAGCATACCCATCATCAAAATAGTTACCTCTTCCAGGTTTAAAGTTTGCCAAAAGGCAACCTTTTGCATTTCTTATATATGGATTACCCCAAGGATACTTAGCCATGTCTCTTCCACCTCGAGAGGCATATTCCCATTCTGCTTCAGAAGGCAATCGGAAGTTTGGCATAACAGGCAAACCTACACTTGATCTGTAATCATTAAGATAGTTGGTTCTCCATTCGCTGAAATATTTCGCAGCATTCCAATCAACCCCAACAACAGGATAATCATCAAATGCAGGATGAGACCAATAGTATACTACTAAAGGATCACCCATATGATGAGTATAATCTCTTGTCCAAACAGTTGTATCAGGTATCAGGTCAGCAATTGAATACCCTGTTGGTAAATCGATCTCTGAACTTTCCTGAAGATTTTGAGTGAACTGTCGGTATTCGTTATTGGTGATTTCAGTATCATCCATAAAGAAACCTCCGATGGTAACCTGTTTATTAAAATTTATCTGGGTAGCAGCTACATCTTCATCAGCTTGACCCATATGGAATGTTCCAGAAGGAACTGAGACCATACCAAATGGCCTAGTCATTTCCCAACCTAATCTATCCGGAGCTCCTATAAGCTCACCTCTGTCACCTTGATCTCCGCCAAAAAGACCACAACCTGTTAGAATTATGGCACAGCAAAGGACAGTACAATTTGATATTGTAAAAACACGCATTTTATTCATAACACCTTTATTCAACATGCAAGTATGTAAAATAAACAAACTTTAACAAGAATTATTGCACGATATTCTGCCTAAATATATAATCATATCCTGAGACTGGACAAGTTTTGCTTTCAATTTTGGATGAAGGCTTTTATCCTTATGACTAAAAAGTGAATCTCGGGGTTTTTACAGCCTTTCTTCCGCCAAATACTAAATCTGGCAAATCGTACCTCAAAAACACTTCATGAGATGTCGGCTGCTTCGCATCTCTGTTCTTTATTACATAATCGAATGAGTATCCTGCCTTAAGCTTATTGTTTTCTAAAAAAGAATATCCAAGTAATAGACTTAAGGATTCTCCTCTTCTGAAAGCAAGCCCTCCCCACATTCTTTCTTGATAAATGGCTACCGCACTTATATCATAGGTATACGAATTTAGATCTGAACGAATAAGAATAGTTGGATTGAGAATTAAATCTCTTGTAAGCCCCATTGTTGTACCAGCCATTAAAATGTAGTTGATTGGAATTATGTTGGCAGCATCAGTACCAAAATCAAATCCAGGCTCTATAATATTTTCAACTGATGCACCAATGAAATAATTTCTATTTGATAGAAAGTATAAGCCTGCATGAAGATTAGGTTTTAACTGAGACTCTCCTTCTACAGGTATAAGCCTATCTCCTCCATCTTCAAATCGATAATTGCTATTTGTAGACAAAAAATTAAGTGCAGGCATGATTCCTAGTGAAAATTCTCCGAAACCAACTTTTTTACTGTAAGAAACTGAAAACCTTGCTTGTAAGGAACTTAATGGTCCTGTTCGATCATTGGAAACTGATACGCCAAATCCAGATATGGCACTTTTTACAGGAACCACTAGAGATACAAGCTGAGTCGTTGGAGCTCCTTCTGGATCAAAGGAAGCGTCATAACCAGCCCACTGTGTTCTGTGATGCGCAGCTACAAAAGCCTGCTTCTCTGTCCCAATCCAACCTGGGTTGTAGTACGATGGATTGAACATGTAATGATTGAAGAAAAAATCATTCTGTCCAAAAACATTTTGACCTACAAGAATTAAGATCAGAATAAATAACTGTCGAAGGTTATTTTTCATATTGTAAGTATAACCCCTACAATTTACATACCCTTATTTAAAAAGTACTAAAGGTTATTTGCTTCTTTGATATATACCTCTAAAGCTCCAGTCATCGATGGGGCATTTGGCAAAGGTGCTTGAATATCCAGAATTAACCCTGCGTCTTTCACTGCCTTTGATGTAGTGGGGCCAAAAGCTGCTATCCTTGTATTGTTTTGCTTAAAATCAGGGAAATTTTGAAGTAGAGACTCAATACCTGAAGGACTAAAGAAAGCGATCACATCATAGGTGACATCGTCAAGGTCAGATAAATCTGATGCCACAGTTCGGTAGATAGTAGCCTCTGACCAATCATATCCATTCTCATTTAAAAAATCAGGGATATGTTCAGTTCTGATATTTGAGCATGGGAAAATAAATTTCTCCGATTTATGCTTTTTAATAACATTAAGCAAATCAGCAGCAGTACGCTCTCCTGTGAAAATCTTTCTTTTCCGTATGACTATATACTTCTGAAGATAATTAGCAGTTGTCTCTGAAATACAGAAGTACTTCATATCCGTAGGGATTTCAATCTTACTTTCTGTGGCAAGTCTGAAAAAGTGATCTACTGCATTTCTACTGGTAAAAATTACAGCTGTATGATCAAGTATGTTGACTTTTTGCTTTCGGAACTCTTTTATCTCTACTGGATCAATTTCAATGAATTGACGAAAGTCAATTTTCACTTTGCATTTTTCCGCTAATTTTTGATATGGAGAATTCGGCTCGGACGGCTCGGGCTGTGATACTAAAATGTTTTTTACACTCTTCAAACGCTCTTTATCCATTACCAAAAGGTCATCAATCGCACTCATGTAAATTTCTGCTTTTATGATTATTTAAAGAACCATCCAAGCAAAATCGTGGCAGGGATGATTTCTGTGGCACAAAGGTAGGAAATAATAACAAGTTTTTTACGTGGAGAATTATTAACAAATTTTAAAGTGAACCATAAAACGAATAAGATTAATATGATCGGGAAGACAATAACAAAGCCTGAAGATACCCACGAAGAATATTCATTATTTAGAACAAAATCCAGTGCAATAAACCCCAATACAGGAATAAGCAGAACTAAATTAAAATTCAAGAAATCAAAAAGTTGAAAATTTTTAAGCCCTTTGAAATAGAAGAGTTTTGCAATCAGAGAAACCACAATCCATTTCATAATGATGATCAGAAAAATTACAACAGAGAATTGTAACCAAATCCAGAGTAGTCCAAAGATAGATTTTTGCTCTACCCAGCCAAGACCTAATAGGTTACTTAGATAGATCCCCAGAAATGCTAATGCTACTGAAAAGAAAGAAAGCAAATACATGCTTGAACCACTATAAAAATTCGTATTTACAAACTCATATGCACTTATTTTAAAAGTGAATGTTTTACTTGCCATATAAGACACACGGGAAGATTGCGAGCTAACAATAACCCCAAGTAGTATCAATAAAAAGATAAGGCTAATAATCACAAATTCAGAGAGTATACTTCTACTATTTCTTGGGGCAGAAACCTCCTCCTTAACGACCAACAATTCTTCATAAATAATAAGCTCACATACGAGTTGATCCAGACTTGATTTCGAACTTAAAGAGAGATAAAGTGTATCCATTTTAGATCCCCCTAGTAAAGAATCTGGATCATAGATTTTACAACCAGAAATCTTATCAAACAATCTTCCATTGACCCAAACGAAAAGATCTGGATGACAAATTCTAATTTGTCCTTGTGGCTTTGCGTTGATGAAAAAACCTGCTTTTTCAATATCAAGCGAAGCTATAGGTGAAATATCACCATCATTGTCAATCTCGACCAGTATTTTCGTGTAATCAGTGATGACAATTGTGTCTTGCTGACTAAAGGTCAACAAGCATACAGGTAGTAGAAGGCACGTAAAAAGTATTTTCATTAGAATTTTGCGACGTATCCAAAATGAGCTTTCATAGTAGAAAAAGATATTGCTTGATCAATTGATTTTCCCACAGCAAGTGCAAAACTAAATTGACCTGACGAAGTTGCAAGAGCAAACCCTAAACCTACACCAAAAGGTTGGTCAGATAATGATCCACTATATACTAATTGGTCATACAAAACATACGCATAGCTGTTATTTTCAAAAAATGATCGGAACTCAAATCTGCTTAGAAGAAATTGCTCAGCAAAAATTGATTTTTCGTTAAACCCTCTAAGCGACCTCAATCCTCCGATGCGATAAAGTTCATTTCTTAGGAGCTCATCATTTTCCAAGACACCAACTCTGACAGAATGAAAAAAAGCTTGACGTTTTAATACCGGCAATTGATATGCAATATGTCCTTCTAATCTGTATGCATTTGTTTGAAACTGAATAGTATCGTAATAAGAGTCTGGCAAATTCAAATTCCTATCTATTGATTTTCTTCCTACAGCGGATGATATATTCCATGCCATCGCTTTTTTAAATTTCCCAAGACTGGAAAATACTCCTCTTGAAAATTGAATTAAATAATTAGTTCGGGTGAAGTCCGCTAAACCTGATATAGACAACAGTTCTATATCTGTTGATAAAAGAGTCCCACCTGTTCTTTCATATTCAAGAAAGAGTTGAGTCCTTGGTGAAATAAAGGTGTGAATACCAATTCCAACAAGGCGAGTCAGGAATGTTGTATCTTGTTTAAGTAATTCGAATCTAAAAGAAGGTGATAGCTTAGAATCAAGAAAAAATGGATGCTTATAATAAACATTTAACTCCTGTGAAGATTCGGAAAAGCTCTCCCAAGAAAATTTAAATTGTTTACCTGATCTAAATAAGTTCTGAATATCTAATTCCACGCTTCCAACAGCCGTTGTTCTCCCCTCACTACCTTGTTGAAGTCCTACAACCCCTTGAAATGTACTTGACGCTTCTTCTTTTATATCTAAGAAAGTAATTGCTCTATTTTTCTTAAATGACAGATCGGGTGGACGATTTATCAAAAGAAAGGGTGATCGCTCGATTTTACGTGAAATTTCTTTATGATTTTTCTCACTAAATAAATCTCCAGGAACCATATCCAAAAGCTGATATATATATGATGTACTCGTTTTAGGTTTTGTGAAAAAAAAGGCTGAGTCATAAATAATCTCAGGTCCAGAGGTTATCCGAATTTTCCCAGCAAGCGTATTTTTATTTAAAAATTTTAGCGAATCCAATTCGAAACTAGCAAATGGATAGCCTCTATTGGCATATGAGCTTAACTCCCTTTGTAGGTGTTTATCAAGGTTCTTACCCTTAAATCCTTCGAATCTAGCGTTCATCATATCCCCTTTATGGAGATAAATTCTTATAGTTTGTGATGATACATTTATTGAATCAACTCCTGAGAAAAAATATCCTTTGTTTATCCAGCTCAACTGAAGGTCAGTCACAAATTCAGATAACTGAAGGGAATCCGAAAAAACCCTCGCATCATAAGGGTCTCCATCCTCAAATATTTCAGCATTAATTTGAGCCTTGGCAGAAAAAGCAAGCATAAAAACCAACAGAATCAGAATTCTTTGCATCGGTCTTTGCAATTTAGCTCCAAATCATGGCAGGCATTTACATTCATATTCCTTTTTGCAGACAGGCATGTCATTATTGTGATTTTCATTTCAGCACTAATCTCTCCAAGCAAGATGAAATGGTCGATGCAATCATACTGGAATTGAAAGAAAGAGAAGATTACTTAGAAGAGCCTGTAAAGACTATCTATTTTGGCGGAGGAACACCTTCTTTGCTCAAAGAAGTTCAATTAAAAAAAATAATGGCTTCTCTGCAAGATCATTATGAAATAGATAATGAAGCTGAAATAACATTAGAGGCAAATCCAGAAGATCTTACTTTAGATCAAGCAAATTCAATTTTTGATAATGGCATCAATCGTTTGAGTATAGGCATACAAACATTCAACTCAGAAAAGCTCAACTGGATGAATCGTGCGCACAATTCTAATCAATCAATCTCTGCGTATGAAAATGCCAGAAAAGTAGGATTCAAAAACATTTCTCTAGATCTTATTTATGCGATCCCAGATCATAACAGAAAAGAGTGGGAGACCGATTTAGCTACTCTAAGTGATTTAGAACCAGAGCATATTTCATTATATGGATTGACAATAGAGGATAAAACTGTCTTTGGAAAATGGGAACGTGAACAAAAGCTTATAGAAGTTCCAGAAGATGAGGCAGCAAAACAGTATTTGTTCGCAATAGATTTTTTAACATCTAATGGATTTATTCAGTATGAAGTATCCAATTTCGGTAAGGCCGGATTCTCTTCAAGACACAATAACGCTTATTGGAATGGGGTCCCCTATTTAGGTGTTGGTCCTGGGGCACACTCATTTAATAGTACATCAAGGCGCTTCAATATGCGCAACAATGCGCAATACCTCAGAGCTTTACATAAAAATGAACCATATTCAGAAACTGAAACCTTATCTAAAGTTCAGCTTGTCAATGAAAAAATACTTACGCAGCTAAGGACTAATCAAGGCCTATTGATTGAAGAAATTGATCAAGGATTACTGATCAATTTTATGGCTCATCATGATGCTCTAATTCGAGAAATGGTTTCGCAGAATCTTGTGGAAATAGACAACAAGCACATCCGCTTAAAGCCTCATGGGTTTCTTGTTGCAGATGAAATAGCTTTGCGCCTGTTTTTTCCCGAATAACGCCTACTTTTGCAGCTCCAATGGACGCTACGACAAAAAAAGCCACGCTTCTGCTGAAATCTCTCATTTTCCATTATCATGGACTAGATGAGGAAGAAAAAGCTATGCTAGAAGAAACTGCTTTGAAGTTTCAAGCAAAGGAAGAAATGGAGTGGGCTAATAGATTCATTTCTGAAGATTACTTATCCGCCTTTGAAAGATCTCGTGAATTTCTCTCCAAAATTTTTGTTAAAATGAGTGAGCAAGATCGGCTCAAGCATTTGATGGAGGTGTGGGAAGAAACACATAAAAAAGGATATGTCACCGAGATGGAGACCACCGCCATCCTTACTCTCTCAAAAGACTGGCAAGTCGAAAAACAGTTTCTCGAAGTAGTAAAGGACTAAAGGCTCATCATTTCTCTAAATCTTGCAGATTGTCTTCGGCTTACTTCTATTTTTTCTCCTCCTTTTAATTGCACCAAAAGCCCTCCGTTAAACCATGTATCAATGGACTCTACCCAACCTAAATTAATGATGTGTTTTCGGCTTGCTCTAAAAAAGTGACGATCGTCTAGTCTTTCATCTAGTGCATTTAATGACTTGTGAATCATTGGCTTGAATTTATCAAAGTAGACTTTGATATAATTTCCGTCTGATTCAAATAGCCTTACGTCTTCTAATTTCACGAACCAACACTTATCTCCATCCTTTACAAACACTTGATCGGTACTACTCAACTTTTGATCTTTGGCTGATTTTTTAGATGCCTTTGTGGAAACTTTATTTAGGCTCTCAGCCAATCTTTCTGGCTGAATAGGTTTTAGCAAATAATCGAGGGCATTGTAGTCAAACGCCTTTAAGGCAAATTCATCATAAGCTGTCGTAAAGATGACTTGAGGAACTCTTTCCATTCCTTCCAGCATTTCAAACCCAGTTTTACCTGGCATTTGAACATCAAGAAAAACCACATCCGGTTCTTGTTTTTCAATTTTTTCTATGGCCTCATCTGCATTCGCAGCTTCATCTATTACTTCTATTTCAGGATGATTGGACAAAAGTGACATTAACTCCTTCCGAGCTAGCCTTTCGTCATCAACAATAATTGCTTTCATACTTTATAGATCAGGTTTCTTAGTGGAAAATATCCTTTTAACTACATCAATCTGTCGCTTGAAGGTATCGAAATAGAAGTTAAAACTGTGTTTTTTGATTCATTCTTTATTTCAAAAGTAGCACCTTCTCCAAAAATCAATTCCAGTCTCTTCTTTGTATTTGCAAGACCAAATCCTTTTGAAACATCTTTTTCTCTCGATAACTGTCCGGTATTACGGATTTGTAGGTGAAGTTGTTTTCTTCGGACTGTCGTTGAAATACTTATTTCACCACCATTTTTCAAATTCGATATTCCATGTTTTATCCCATTTTCCACGAGTGTTTGAAGCATCAATGGTGGGATCATGTATTTTCCTGAATTTCGATCAATATCAAACTTGGTAGTCAGCCGCTCTTCGTATCTTATTGATTCCAGTGCCAAATAGTCCATCACGGTTTTTAGCTCTTCCATAAAAGGAATTAGCTTTTTTCTATCGCTAATGAGCGAGTTCCTTAAGATGTGAGAAAGCTGTGTTATTGATTCTTTAGATTTTCTGGGGTTTTCATCAACTAACGCTCTTATACTATTCAAGGCATTAAAAATGAAGTGAGGATTTAGCTGGGCTTTCAGGTTATTTAGCTCTACTTCTCTTGCTGCAGTTTCTGCTTTTAGTGACTTATTGTATCTCTGAACGTAATGAAATGCAAAGTAAAAAATCGTCCAGATAAAATAAATAGCCCAATAAACCACCGTATTTATCAATACAGTAAAAAGCATCAACTCTGATTTTGCTACCGTATCCGTAAAAAAATCTATAACAAGGAGGTAGGTATAATTAAACCCACTCAACAATAATGTAACAATGAGTAGCCGCGGAATTAAGTGACTCAGTCTGAGATTTAGCCAGCCAATACGGATAATGAGATATCTGAAAAAGTGTGTGCTAACTATAAAATAAAATACCTGATAGATAAGCCCAATGGCCTGGGTGAAGTCAAATCTTTCAGCTATCGTATAGAAAAATACCTGAACAAATCCGTAAAGTCCCCAGCCGAACAGTTGACAAATCCAGTATATTTTATTCTTGGTCATTGAAAACTAAAGCTACTAAAAGCCCTATTTAAAATGGGTCGAAGAAAATCAATTGACGGTTTTATTTGATGGATGGTTTTACCTAATAATTAACAACACTGCCTATTCCGTTAATGAAAATTAACAAACCTAGCTGTTTATCCGTCGTACTAAAGGCAGGACTAAACTTTAAATAAAGACTAAAATGAAATCATTACTCTTATCTCTACTACTGACTGGCGCTCTATCTATCGGAGCATCAGAAGCCCCACTACAAAACAATCCAGACTTAGATATGCAATTAGATGCAGATCTAATTTTTCAAAAAATGGTGAAGGTATACGACTATGACGGCAGACTTGTAAGAGAGCTTCTTCTTAGTGATGTTACCGATAATCAAATCAGCCTTGTTGATCATATGATTCTGGAAGAAAGCGATTATGCATTTGACTTTCAGGGTGACTACTACTACTTTGGAGATTCGGACAATATCCGAGCCATCGTCAATTAAGCTCTTCTTTCAGGAACTTAGCTGTATAGCTGTCTTTTACTTTTATGATCTCTTCCGGAGTGCCCTGAGCGATAATTTCTCCACCGGCAGAACCTCCCTCTGGTCCGAGATCAATAATATGATCTGCTACTTTGATCACATCCATATTGTGCTCAATTATTAAGACGGTATTTCCTTTGTCCACCAACTTCTGGAGAACATCTAATAAGTGCTCTATGTCTTGAAAATGAAGGCCTGTAGTAGGCTCGTCTAATATATAGAATGTTTTTCCTGTATCTTTTTTGGAAAGCTCTGTCGCTAGCTTTACTCGCTGTGCTTCTCCTCCTGATAATGTTGTGGCATGCTGGCCTAGTGATATATATCCTAATCCAACTTCGTCTAAAGTCTTTAATTTTCTTACGATTCGAGGTTGATTTTCAAAGAAGTCCACAGATTGTGATACTGTCATATCAAGTACATCCGAAATCGATTTTCCTTTGAACCTAACTTCTAATGTTTCTCTGTTATAGCGCTTTCCTTTGCATGTCTCGCACGGAACATGAACATCTGGCAAAAAGTCCATTTCAATCAAACGCATTCCTCCACCTCCACAGGTTTCGCATCTTCCTCCTTTTACATTAAAGGAAAACCTTCCTGGCTTATATCCTCTTATTTTTGCTTCAGAAAGCTGTGCAAAAAGACTCCTTATTTCGGAGAATACGCCAGTGTACGTTGCAGGATTCGATCTTGGTGTTCTTCCAATTGGTGATTGGTCTACTTCGATAATTTTATCAAATTCATCTACACCATCAATTTTTTTGAAGGGTAATGGCTCTTGCCGGCTCTTGTATAAATGCTTTCGAATAATAGGATACAATGTTTCATGGATAAGTGTGGATTTACCGCTTCCTGAAACTCCGGTGACCAGAATAAGATTTCCAAGAGGTAATTTCAAATCTACATTCTTTAGGTTATGGCCTGAGGCTCCTTTGAGTTCTAGCCATTTGCCATTTGTACTTCTTCTTTCGGCAGGAACCTCAATTTTTCTCTTGCCATTGAGATAGTCTGCTGTGGAACTTCCTTGTTTCAGAAATTCATCCGGGCTGCCTTTTGCTACTATCTGACCTCCATGCCTTCCTGCTCCTGGTCCAATATCTACTACTTCGTCAGATTCAAGCATCATATCCTTATCGTGCTCTACCACAATGACAGTGTTGCCTAAATCTCTTAAGTCTTTGAGCGCCTGGATCAATTTCACATTATCTCGCTGATGTAACCCAATACTCGGTTCATCAAGAATGTACAATACATTCACAAGTTGAGTACCTATCTGTGTGGCTAGCCTAATTCGCTGTGCTTCTCCTCCTGATAAGGTTCTTAATGAGCGATTCAAACTCAAATAGTCCAAACCTACATCTAGCAAAAACCCAATTCGTTTTCTAAGCTCCTTAAGGATTTCTGTTGCAATAATTAGCTGACGCTCATTTAGCCTTTCTTCCAGGTTAATCATCCATTTGCCTAATGAATGAATATCCATCTCTGCTAATTCCCCTATGTGTTTATCTGAAATTCTGTAATGAAGTGCCTCTCTCTTCAGTCGATATCCATTACACGTTGGGCACGTTCTGATGTCCGTAAATTCTTTTACCCAAGCCTGAATTTTTTCTGAACCTCCATCTTTTTGCTTCTCGAGGAAGTTGATTATTCCTTCAAACTTCGTATTCCAATCCGTTCCAGGATACTTTACTGAACTCACGGCAACAGGAACACTATCTCCATACAAAAGTATGTCTATGATTTCTTTAGGAATCTTTTGAATGGGTGTAGAAAGATTCACTTTATTCCTTTTAAGAATTGCTTCGATCTTCTTAAAAATCCAAATGTCTCGATACTCGCCGAGTGGTGCAATGCCTCCCCTGCTAATGCTCAATGATGCATCTGGAATGACTGACTCTTTAGAAATTTCTTCAATCACTCCCAGCCCATTGCATTCAGGACAAGCGCCGTAAGGAGAATTGAATGAAAATGTGTTTGGAGCTGGCTCGTCGTAGGCAAGTCCTGTTTCAGGATCCATCAGATTTTTTGAAAAATGGGCTATCTCGCCATCTTCCTTTTGGATCATCATTACTCCATCTCCATGGCGGAGGGACGTATTGACTGACTCGCGGATTCTTTTACTGTCTTTTTCAGAAACTTTTATTCTATCGGTTACAATTTCGATATCATGTGTTTTATATCGATCCACTTGCATTTTAGGAACTAAGTCCTGCACCTCGCCATTCACTCTAACTTTCGTGAAGCCGAGTTTTCTTATCTGCACAAATAGCTCTCTGTAATGTCCTTTTCTACCCTTTACTACTGGAGCTAATAATACTAGTTTCTGGCCGTCGTGATTTTTTAGGATCATATCAATGATTTGATCTTCAGACTGACGTGTCATCTTTTTTCCCGACAGGTAAGAATAGGCTTCTCCCGCTCTTGCATATAGCAATCGAAAGAAGTCATATATCTCCGTAACGGTACCTACTGTTGATCGAGGGTTTCTGGAAGTGGTCTTCTGTTCAATAGAGATCACAGGGCTAAGCCCGTCTATTTTATCAACATCCGGACGTTCCATGTCTCCAATGAACGCTCTAGCATAAGCACTAAAGCTTTCCATATATCGACGTTGACCTTCAGCATAGATCGTATCAAATGCAAGGGATGATTTACCACTTCCACTGATACCCGTAATAACGATCAGTTTGTTTCGCGGTAGCGTTACATCAATATTTTTGAGATTGTGCTCTCTGGCGCCAATTATCTCGATTACTTCCTCTCGCTTTTTCAATTTTCTTAGAACCTATTAGAAGTTAGGGCTCAAGTTGTATTTGTTGTAGAATTCATCAATAACCTCTACTGCTTCAGTGGCAGTATCTACAACGTTAAATAGGTCCAAGTCTGACGGACCAATGTTAGCTTCCATGTCTAGCATGGTGCTTTTCAGCCAATCAACCAATCCAATCCAGTATTCTCTACCTACCAGCACAATTGGGAATTGCCCGATTTTTTTTGTCTGGATAAGTGTTAAAGCCTCAAATAATTCATCCATTGTTCCAAAACCACCCGGAAGCACAATGAAGCCTTGGGAGTATTTTACAAACATCACTTTTCGCACAAAGAAATAGTCAAAATCTATGCTCTTATCTCGATCTATGTAGATATTGTTGTTCTGTTCGAATGGGAGATCAATATTTAGCCCTACCGACTTTCCACCCTGAGCATTGGCTCCTTTGTTACCCGCTTCCATAATCCCCGGTCCTCCTCCTGTAATTACACCATATCCATGACGAACAACTTTAGCGGCTATCTCTTCTGCTATCTTGTAATATTTATTGTCAGGCTTTGTTCTTGCTGATCCAAAAATGGAAACACACGGGCCAATCTTAGACATCTTCTCAAACCCTTGCACAAATTCCCCCATCACTTTAAAAATGGCCCAAGAATCAGTGCTCTTTATTTCATTCCAGTCCTTTTCTTTAAAAGCTTCCAGAATCCTCGCTTCTTCTTCCTTGCTTATATCCTTATTTTCTTCCATTATTTATTCAAGTAAATCTTGCAACGCACTGTTTAACGATACAAATTGAAAATTAAATCCTGCTTCCTCAATTTTCCTGCTAGAAACACGATTTCCTCCCACTAATATATCAGCCATTTCTCCCACGATCAATCGAAGCGCAAATTTAGGAACATTCGGCAGCCAAAGTGATTTGTTTAGTTGATTTGCTACAGATTTAGTGAATTCTTTATTCGTGTGTGGTGATGGAGCTACACCATTAAAAATTCCTTCTACCGAATTCTCCAGTGTATGGGCAAAGATTCCGCACAAATCCTGAATATGAATCCAACTCATGTGCTGATCGCCTGGGGCCAATGGAGCTCCAAGTCCAAACTTTATTGGTTTCATCAACTCAACTAAAGCTCCTCCGCGCTCACTTAAGACTATGCCTATTCGAACCTTTGAGATCTTAATGTCCAGCTCCTTGAATGTATCTACTTCTTTTTCCCAATCTTCAACCACATCTGCCAAAAATCCATCTCCTTTTTCACTTTCTTCATCAACTAGTTTATCCCCAGAGTCCCATCCATAATAGCCAATAGCTGACGCTGAAGTAAAGTGTTTCAGTTTAGGGTTAAGTTCAGCTACTTTTTCTTTCAATAGTCGTGTAGAGTCAATCCGGCTATCATATATTTCTTTTTTCCATTCCGCAGACCAGCGCTTATCAGAGACTCCAGCACCTGCCAAATGTATAATTGCGTCAGCAGAAGTAATGGCCTCATCATCTATTTCCATCTTTTTAACATTCCAATAGAATGTCTGGTAGCCTTTTTGCGTTGGGTTCCTAGACAGGTGTGTTACGGTATATCCTTTAGATGTTAGGAGTTCACTTAATTGTGTTCCTACCAGTCCTGTACCTCCTGTTATTAGTACTGTTTTGATTTGGTCGTTTAGATTTGTTGAAGACATGGAAAAATTCGTTTATAAACATACTCTCACCTATATCCTTTTGTTCGTATTTGGCTCTTCATTTTGCCAAAAAAAGTATGATCAAAAGACGGAAAATTCAGATTTGACTCTGGAAGGTAAGTCATTAAAAGGCTACAAAACAAGTTTTGATTTCGGCCGGGAAGAAGTTCGAAAAGGTTGGTGGAAGTATGCTCGAGAGTTTGGGAGTCCGCTTAATATGAAATCTTATTACAAAGTCACGATTCCATCCGAAACTACGGATGGAAATGTAGACTTAGTGATCTTTACCCAAACACTTGATGGTAACGGTGGTACTGACTTTTTTCTAGGATTGGAAAACGAAAAATACAGAGAACAGGGGCTTTCTATGGTTCTGGATTTCAAAAAGAAATTCTACATCAATGACTTAGTGAAACAAATCGATCATAAGTTGGATCAATCCTACAGCTTAAGCCAGCAGTACCGAGATGAAATACTGGAAGATAAGAAGCAAGAATTGCTTGATAGGATTACCTCTTTGGAGCAAGAAGTTGAAGGGTTGAAAGACTTAATTCGGATGATTGAGAAGGGTTGATGAACTTTTAACGTATTCCTCATCAATGACCTTTTATGTTAGAAGGATCTCTGCTAGTGTGAAAAACATCTACAATGTAAATAGCCTCTTCTGATATTTCGTAAATGATCTTGTAACTCCATATCACTTTATATCGATAGTTTTCTTGTTCACTTTTTAAGGCTGGTTCTTCTTCAAACTTTTCGGGGAAATTATTTAATGATTTAGTTCCAGAAACAATCTCATCTCTAACCTTTCTTGCTCTTTCAATTGATTCCCGCTTTTTTATGTAGTTGTAAATGCTGCGTAATGAATATTTAGCTTCATTATCCCAAATTATTTTCAACTTTTTCTTTACCATTCCTTCATCTCTTGTTCAAGATCTTCCTGACTAGTAAACTGACCTGAATTTATTCTTGATTTAGCTGCTTTTACTCTCTGCCGCAATGTGGGTTCACTCATTGGTTCACCTGGCAATGTGTAATCATCAAGGTCGGCCTGAAACATACCTCTAACTAATCTTAAAATACGATCATCTGCCTGATCAATGTATTTATGTAACTCCTCTCTCAATTTTGCTGTCCCCATAATATTGTATTTAGATTCAATAAAGGTAACAATCATTCTTTTAGAACAGTGCAATCATACTCCATTTGAATGGTATCAATGTACCCTAACCTCTTTTTCAATAAAATATAAGATGAGGAGGGGCAAGGTTTTTCCTTTTCTTAGACTGGAAAACTAAAATATCAGGGAGTAAGTGCTTATCGGTGAAAATACCAACAAGGGCTGAAAGAATTGAATAAATACAGCTTACAAACTTTAACTTATTCTAAAAGCTTAAGTCACAGACTTAAGCCAGGTGAGGATTGTTGGATATTTGTTTAATTGAATGAAAGGCCCAAGCGGACGCTTGCGCCAGTGGGGGTTGAAGGATCTGATAAGGGAGATTGAGAAAAGTTAAAATCACAATTTGATAATAGGATTTATCACTCATAAACTCTACGAAAAGCATTAATTGCGCAAAATTCGAAATATGAGAATTATAAAAAGCCTACTTCTTTTCTTAATAGTCGCGAGCTGCAGCCAATCGATAGGTGATGAAAGTCCTATCGTATCTAAAATCACTGCACAAGTGAGTGGTATTACAGATGAATGCAAAAAGCTTGATGTCATAGATGCTGAAATGCAGCGACTAATTGCAAAAATAAAAGCTAAATACAGCTCCGAGGAGTTATTTGAAAAACGGTTTGAAATGTCTCAGGTATATTGGATTCAATACAGAGACCGACATGTTAAAGCACTCTATCCACTAGATTGGAATACGCACTATCGTAAGGAGTATACAAAGGAGGTTTTCAATGATTGCAAATGCAAAGAGAATAATCGCATGACATTGATTAGGATCAAAGAACTTGCTTTCTATTTGGAGGAAAGTGAAGAAAAGGGTGACTGCCCTGCTATCTGGAATCAATAAAAAAGGCCTCCTAAAATTAGAAGACCTTTCAAAAAATCGATCCTTATTTTTTAAAAAGAATAATTCACTCCTACACTAAAGGATCTACCAGGAGATCTTCTAGAGAAAAACTGAGGTTCTGCGTTGTGTCCATTATAGAATTCCTCGCGATCATCATTCAGTATATTGTTTACACTAAAATTCACACCTACATTGTCTTGAGCTCCAAAACGCTTATTGATATTCAAATTAAGGCTATTGAAAGGTTGAGAATACACATCTGGGAAGAGTCCGCCACCTACTACTGTTAGGGTTTTGCCCTGAACATTGTAATACAGTCCAGCATCAATTCTTGTTTCAAAGTTTTCATAGGCTATACCAGCATTAATAACATATGGAGCTTGACCTGCCATTTCTCTTTCGTTAGTGATTTCCTGGCCCGCTTTTCCAAAATCAGTACGTGCCTGAAACTCTACATTGGACATTTCAAGTTTCGTTTTAACCAAGGTTACATTGGTGATCCAACTGAAGTTGGTCAAGCCAGGAGTGATGAAGTCAAGTGTTTTTCTCAATTCAAGCTCAGCTCCAATCAACGTTCCATCACCTACATTTCGTGGTTGAAATTCATTTGTGGTTTGTGCTTGTCTAATTCTTACAAGCTCGATAGGATTGCTAAACGTTTTATAGAAAGCACTAAAAGATAGTAGCTGTCCTCTGTCCATAAACTTTTCCCATCTCAAATCGAAGTTGCTGATGTTCGTGGCTTGTAAATTTCCATCCCACTCTCCCTCATAAGCAAATAACCCACCGTTGAAAGTCCTATTACTTACTGGATCTAATATTTGCGCAAAAGAAAGTTCTTTAAAAGATGGTCTTGCTACCGTCCGTGAGACTGAAAATCTTAGATTTTGTCTATCCGTAAGATTATAAATCAGATTTGCTGAAGGAAACAAATCGGTATTGTCAAGCACTACATCATTATCCAAGTTGTTACCTGCGTTACCGTTGGATTGAGCAAAGCTAATATCACGTCCTGTATGTCTTTGTTCAAATTTTTCTACTCTCAAACCTACGATTGCTTTCAAGTTAGAAAGAGGAGTCACTTCAGCTGAAAGATAAGCAGCTGAATAATTCACATTGGAATTATACGCATTTGGATTTGGAGTTCTGTTTCCAGATTGGAGATATCCATTCCCGTCGTTGGGGAAAAGATTCTCTTCCAATAAAATTTCATCTGGGTCTCCAGTCCAATCTGGCTGTCCGCCAAAGAATTGAAATTGATATTGAAGTATTTCATAATCTCTCTCTTTATATGTGTGGCTTATACCAAACTTGAAGGTAGCCTCACCTCCAAAAGCTGTCGCGTTACGTGTTAAATCAACACGACTGCTGTAGTTAACTTCATCGAGATACCTCCATATACGAGTAGGAAAACCAGCAGCACCACCATTAATTGTTTTGTCCCCACCTTCATTCGTGAAAGCAGCTTTCCGAATATCAGGGTCTGTCATGTTAGAAAAAGTCGGAGAAAACTTCCAATCAAGTATCCAATTGTTGTCATTAAAATGATGCTCTCCATTTACAAGTACATTCGTCAAACCACGCTGACCGTATACCAGGTTATCTGCGTTACCTGAAAAACCAGATTTACCAATCGCTTGATCTTCTGGATCATCCAGAATGGCAAACTTCGCTGTAAGTCGCTCTCCATTTTGGAGATGCATCAGATTCACTCTAAACTTAGAGTTGTTTGTTTTGTAGGCGATTCCTGCCAATCCTCCAATAAGTGTATTAAGTCTAGATTCAGTACCTGTCTGAATAGTAGCTGGTATCAATTCTGTACTTGTTTCGCGACCTTCTTGTATTTGATATTCTCCATAGACAACATTGTCGAAGAAGGTTGTAGTGCTTTTATAGGTTGTGGATAAAATGTAACCCAATTTATGCCCATTGTTAAGTTCTTTTTGATCACCAAGGTTGAAACCAAGGCTGTAATCCAAAAAGCTTCTTTCTTGCTGAGCACCCAATTGCTTGTTAAATGAATTGTTAAAATCTAAAATTTGCTCATCGGTGTATTGCCTACTTAAAGGAGAAGGGATTTCTTCGTTTCGAGCTCCCTCGGGTAAATCTCTTAGTCCATTGTCAAAGCCAAGCCAATCAGTACTGCTTCCTTCGTGCGTCAAGTAGTCACTTTGTAAATGCATGCTTGGATTAAAGGTCATTCCAAAAGATGCTTCCAAAATCTTCTCATCCGGAAAATCCTTTGTTTCAATATTTACAACACCACCGGTAAAATCAGCAGGTAAATCAGCCGTTGCTGTCTTATAAACAATCATGTTGTCTATCAAATTAGTAGGAAATATATCAATCTGAAGACTGTTTCGATCTGGATCAAGTCCTGGTATGTCCATGCTATTAAGCATAGTCTTGGTATACCTATCCCCAATACCTCTGACATATACATATTTGCCTCCTTCAATTGAAACACCTGTTACTCTCTTAACAGCCGAAGCGGCATCTGAGTCTCCAATTTTCTTGAAGTTTGCAGATGAAATACCATCCACTAAACTGGCTGACTTTCTCTTTACTGTAAGAAGGGCTGCCTCTGTGGTTTTGATCACTTCTGCTGTCACCACGACTTCATCCAATAACTCAACGTCCTCTTTAAGCCTGATCTGATCAATTACAGTTGCATCTCCATCTTCAACAGATACGCCATTTATCGTAATGGTAGAAAACGAGACAAAAGAAGCTTGAATGTCATAAGTGCCAGGAGCAGCATTAATTTGGAATTTCCCATCAAAGTCTGTCACAGCACCATTAGTGGTGCCTTTAATTACAACAGTAACCCCTATGAGAGGTTCGCCAGTTGTATCTTCTATTACTGTCCCTCTAATAATTCCCTTCTGTGCGTATAGAGAGGCACTAATAAGGATAAGAAAATAGCCCAAATAATGTCTAAAGATGTGTTTCATCAAAATAAAAATTTAAAAAGCAAAACCCGTTGACTAAAAGTCAACGGGCTGAAATTGAATATTTGTTATTAATCTTTACAAACCAATATCAGTCAATGCACCTGCACTTCCAGCGAAAGTCCAAGCAAAATTGCTAGCTGCAGGACCTCCTACAGTATTAGCATTTGTATTAACTGAAGTTATAACTCCTGTATCTACACCAGCGAAAATTTCAGCAGCATCTGCAGCTCCTGTTCCAGTTGCTAGTGTGTATTCCCAAGCGCTGTTCGTGCCGTTTCCATCACCGCCGAAAGATTCGATTGGGTTAAAGTTTTGATCACCTGCTTCATCTGGATCTTCATCCTGAATAAATCCATAGTCAGCATCCCAACCGTAGAAGTACATGTTTTGTAGTTCTGCATTCGTGCTTCCATCAAAATCTACCAAGTGGTCAATATCTGTTCCGGCATATACTGTACCATCAGTGAATGTATGCACTCCTCTATTACCTGCTCCTTCTGGACCGTCCAGCTCGAATGCACTTCCATTTGGAGTTACAATTATGAAATCAGAGCATGTTCCGATCCAGTCTTGATCTGTGTCAAGCCCATCATCACCAACATTCCAAATAAGGACATTGGAAACGTCAACATCTCCACCAAACCATTCGATTCCGTCATCAGCATTTGCAACTACTTCTATGTGAGCAACAGTGGTTCCAGAACCAACAGCTCCGAATGTGATACCGTTAATTTCGTTACCCGATCCAATGTTAGTTCCTGCATGTCTTACAGATACGTAAGCGATATCTCCTGAATCATCAGCATCAGTAGACCCTCCGTAAAGACCTCTTTCTTCTGAAGTAGGAATTCCTTCGATTTGAACTTCTGTAGCTGAAGCAGAGATGGTTGCATTACCTAAAACAATCAAACCACCCCAAAGGCCTTGTACATCTGGATCAAGATTTGGACTTGCGTAGCTTCCTGCAACAATATTAGCAGGGGAAAGATCATCTGAAGTACTTGTAAAAACAATTGGAAGAGCTGCGGTACCCACTGCATTGATAGTACCTCCTCTAGCAACGATAAGAGCAGAAGCTCCTGATCCTTGACCTGCTTGCCCTTTGATTACCGTACCCGGATCAATCGTTAATGTCTGGCCTTCATTTACGAAAACAAAGCCTCTAAGTACATATACATTGTCTGCAGTCCATGTTACGTTATCAGCACCAATTCCATCTTCAGAAGCAAAAACTTCTACTTCAGGAAAATCAGCAACAGTTAATACATGAGTGAAATCATCAGAATTTCCGTCTACGTCTGTTAATGTAAAAACTAGCGTATTAGCTCCTATCACCAGACCAAGGTCCGCAACAGTTCCAGAAACCACTACACTTGCCGAAGTTTCACCAGCTGCCGCTGCAGGAAGAATATCAGCAGCAGTGCCTCCATTAACAGTTACCACAAAAGATGCAATTCCTGCTTCTGCTGTAATCTCAGCTGTAACACTTAAAGTACCATCAATAGCCAATGAAGCACTAGCTGGAATTCCAGCGATTGAAACTTCACTCGCTACAGTACCGCCATCATCATCTCCACAAGAAACCATCATTAGTGTTCCTGTGATCAACGTTGCGATTGCAAATATTTTTTTCATTTCCTTTTTGCGATTTAAATTTTATTAGATAGATCAATTTGTATCGCAAAAATGAATTTTAGATGTTACCTGAGGTCGGTTTGGCTGTTATGAAAGGGTTAAAGAACGATCTCTTTTGTTAAAAACGTATTAGGAATATTAAGTCAGTGTTAACATCACAGTAAAAAACTGTCTCAAAAGTCTGTCATCCTGAATTTATGAAGGATCTCTCTTTGATAATTTGAGTTTAACTAAATGTTGAGAGAGATTCTTCCTTCGCCCGCCTAAACGGGCGGGCAGGTCAGAATGACATTCTAGCAACAGAAAGGCTTTTTAAGAAAATCTCTTTAAATGATTTTAATGCGTGCTACTTATTGATGTCCACCTTTGATAGAAGAGATTTAATGATGTCATGTGTAGTTACCTCATCTGCCTCTGCTTCATAGTTGAGTAAGATTCTGTGGTTGAGCACATCATCAGCAATTTCTTTCACATCTTCTGGAAGCACGTAATCGCGCTGATTGAAAAAGGCAATGGCCTTTGCGGCAAGGTTCAGATTGATAGATGCTCTTGGAGAAGCGCCGAATTGAATGTACTGTGCTTCATCATTCAACTTGTAGTCCAGAGGATTCCTAGTAGCAAACACCAACTCGATAATATATTTCTCTATTGATTCAGAAATGGTCACTTGATTGATTTCATTTCTAATGGAGAAAATATCTTCTTTTGACAATACTGTCTCTAGCTGTGGGTTAAAGCTCATGTTAGAGATTCGACGCATCACTTCCATTTCATCTTCCTTGCTTAAGTAATCAATATGTACTTTGAGCATGAATCGATCTACTTGTGCTTCTGGAAGTGGGTAGGTCCCTTCCTGATCAATCGGGTTTTGGGTGGCCATTACCAGGAAAGGTCGATCGAGCTTGTACGTTGTTTCGCCAATGGAAACCGTTTTTTCTTGCATCGCTTCCAATAGAGCAGACTGTACCTTGGCTGGGGATCTATTTATCTCATCCGCCAAGATTAGATTAGCGAAGATCGGTCCTTTCTTCACTTCAAACTCCGCCTTTTGCTGATTGTAGATCATGGTACCTACTAAATCTGCCGGAAGCAAATCGGGCGTAAATTGAATACGCTGAAAATCCAAGTGAAGTACATCTGCCAATGCGTTCACTGTTAATGTCTTTGCAAGACCGGGCACACCTTCTAACAGAATATGTCCTTGAGTGAAAAGTCCAACTAATAGTCTATTGACCATGTACTCTTGGCCAATCACCACTTTGCCTACTTCAGAAATGACCTTTTGGATTTTATCCTGATGCTCTTTTTGATGGTCCTTATCTAGTACTTGCTCTTCCATGTTTTTTATTTGAGTTGCGCTTGCAAAAATAGGTTTTGAATTCAAATATTAAAGAACCATTTGAAGTAAGGAAAAAACGAAGGATTTTCGGTGCTAAACCCGGATTATTCATTAGACTTTCTATTGCATGACAAATTCACTTCAAAATCAGGCACTTAACATGATATTGGCTCGTCACCATAGCGGTGCTATGCATCCTCAACCTAAGTGCTGATTTTCTTGTGCTTTTGCCTTTCATTACAAAACTCTAATAAGCAAACCGGGTTAATTCTTGTTAATAGCCGTAGACCTCCGCATGAATTTCCTATTGAACGTTCGAATGATAAGTCTAGAGCCTTTGTCATAGGTGATATAACTCCAAACCCAATTGTTTAATGTGATGAGTTTATTTCTGAATCCTATCAAGTACATGATGTGAACAAACATCCAGATCAGCCAAGCAAAGAATCCTTTGAAGTGCATGCCATTGGGCATATCTACTACTGCTTTGTTCTTACCTATTGTAGCCATTGAACCTTTATCTAAATATTTGAAGCCCTCAGTTTCTTCCTTTTTAAGAATTTTTTTCAAGTTCTTCGCGAGATGTCTCCCTTGCTGCATCGCCACAGGCGCTACCATCGGGTGACCATTTGGAAATTCTTCACTTTGCATCATCGCTACATCTCCAATAGCGAATACATTTTCGGTTCCTTTCACCCGACTAAATTCATCCACCAATATTCTACTTCGCTCAACGGATGACTCTTCTAAGCCTTCAACTACATTCCCTCTTACCCCTGCTGACCAAACCACTGTTGCAGTTTCAATTTTTCCACTATTGAGTGTGACTGTATCTCCGTCATAGTCTTCCACGAAGGTGCTCAATTGAACATCAATCCCCATCTTCTTCATGTAGTTCAGTGCCTCTTTTCCTGCAAAATCACTCATTCCATTGAGCAAACGAGCAGACCCCTCAATCAGGTGGATGTTCATTTGTGAGAAATCCAGATCAGGATAGTCTTTAGGAAGTATAAAGCGCTTCAGTTCAGCCAGCGCACCACTTACTTCTACCCCTGTCGGTCCTCCACCTACTACTACTATATTCATCATTTTTTCTAGCTCATTCTGATCTTTTGTCATCACAGCTTGCTCAAAATTTTGGAGAATATGACTTCTGGCATCTAGTGCGTGAACAATGCGTTTTAGTGGTAACACTTTCGGACGAAAGTCTTTCTTATTGAAGTAATTGGTCACTGAGCCATTTGCAAGAATCAGGTAATCATAGGATAAATTACCAATACTTGTCACCACTTCATTTCTCTCTGAAGAGATTCCAGTCACTTTCACCATACGAAAAAAGTGATTTGGACTTCCTTCCAAAGATTTTCTAAGAGGCCTTGCGATAGAATCAGGTTCAAGTCCGGCTGTAGCTACTTGATAAAGTAGTGGCTGAAAGGTATGAAAGTTGTTTTTGTCCAGAAGCACTACCTGAGCTTCAGTCTTCCTCAACTCCTTAGCCAAATTGAGTCCGCCAAAACCTCCTCCTACAATAATAATTCGGGGTAAGTCAACATCTGGAATAGCGAGGGAAAGGTGAGCTGGAATTGGCATGATTGTATTGTTTTACTACATAACACCTTCGACCTGAAATAATTCTATTCTTTGCTATTAATTAATGAAAAAACATACCTCATTTCACTGGCGATTTGCGCGCATCGTTTATCGTACGTTTTCGACTCGTCAGATGTACCATCCGAAACCTTCGGATCTTCAT
Source organism: Marinobacter alexandrii (assembly GCA_039984955.1). Taxonomy (NCBI): domain Bacteria; kingdom Pseudomonadati; phylum Pseudomonadota; class Gammaproteobacteria; order Pseudomonadales; family Marinobacteraceae; genus Marinobacter; species Marinobacter alexandrii. The sequence continues at coordinate 2,473,614 of JBDWTN010000007.1, read as the reverse complement.
AAAAAAGCTTGATTCGCTTGCTTGCTCCTGAGACGAATGGACAATCGGCATCAGCTTCTGAGCAAGTCATTACAGCTGCAAAGTCTGCCTGAGGATTGATGCATCATCAAAGGTTTATAATACTCCGAGTAGAAAGTCTCTGGTAATTATATAATATATATTTCACCTCATCTTTAAGCCTTCATTTTTGGCTTAACCGCAGCGGCGGACCGTCCAAAAACGAATCGCAACGGCGAACCGTCAAAAAAGTCAAGAAGATTTCAAAGCCTTTGCCCACTTGGCCATCTCCACCGCTCCAAATCTTCACCCCCACCCTCCTTGAAGAAATTTTCAGTATCACATTTTATTTAATTAACGAAAAAACATACTTCATTTCACTGGCGATTTGCGCGCATCGTTTATCGTACGTTTTCAACTCGTCAGATGTACCATCCGAAACCTTCGGATCTTCATAAAAAAGCTTGATTCGCTTGCTTGCTCCGTGAACGAATGGACAATCTGAATCAGCTTCCGAGCAGGTCATTACAGCTGCAAAGTCTTTCTGCGGATTGATTGCATCATCAAAGGTTTTGGAGAAACAAATCATTGGCTTTACACCCTCTGCAAATTCAACGGTATACTTTGGATTGATGCCCTCACCATCTGTGATTTCTAATCCTGCTCTGCGAAGTGCCGCTACCGCATTGGGATGAAAAGCGGTTGCTTCTGTTCCTCCTGAATAGGTAGCAGCTTCAATCCCAAAATAATGTGCAAATACCTGAGCCCAAACCTGACTCAAATGACTCCTTCTGGAGTTGTGTGTACAAATGAAATTGAGCTTAGGGTTTTCATTTTGTAGGATGTATGAAGCCAATTCATTGAGAATGTGCTTGCGTGAACCTTCTAAAGAAAAATCCAGTGATGAGATATAGTTTTTTATATTTTGATACATATTTAAAAAGGGCCTTTCGGCCCTGAAATTAGCAACATCCAACGAGTTCGTTCTTCTTTTCTGAAGCATCCTGACGACTACCCATTTGGTCATCGTCTTTTAGGAAATGATATACTTCCCACTCATACCCATCAGGATCTTTGACCCAGAACTTATCCTGAACTGCAAAACAACAAGAAGTATTCTTTTCTTCCAGTTCTATTTTCATCAAAGATTCTAATTCCTTTTTCTTTTGAGAAAGTTCTTCAGAGCTATTCACCCGAACGCCCATATGACCAAAACTTGGGCTGGCATTATTTGACTCAATGAATGAAATAACCAATCCAGGATTCTCAAGTTCGAATTTGCTATATCCCTTCTCAACCTTTACGGGTTCTTGTCCAAAAAGTCGCTGATAGAATTCTGTGGTACGCTCAACATTGGATACATTGAGACCTACATGAAATTTAAATTGTTCCATAATTATTGTGTTTAATTGTTGTTTCGTTTGTGTAGCATTTTTCGAAATGGATGTTAGAGTCAAACTCCCCTACGATCCACTTCTGCCCATCAGGATCAATCAATCCTATCGCTTTATCTAGTTTTTCACACTCATTTTTTAGCCGTTCGATGGATTGAAATCGACTCATGCGATGATTGATGTCTTGAAGCTGTATTTGATTGGCCTTTAAAAAGTAAGGTTCGTTTTCGTTTGATTTTAGTGACTCAGTAATCTGCAGTTGAAACTGAGTAGTTTCAAAAAGAATATTTGAAGGACTTAGTAAATGAGGCATTTTCTCAAACAGCTCACGGTAAAAGACCAGGCTATTGTTTAGGTTTTTACTATTTACAAGATATTTTTTCATCGTTATATCGTATTATTACGATTAAATAAATTAAATTTTTTTAGCAACAGTCAGAAGCAGGATCGTAACGATCTAGTAGGCCCTTTAACCGCTCTTTTACTTTATCCCATATCTCAGCATTGATGCAATAACACATGGAGGTGCCTTCTACAGTGCCTGCTATCAATCCAACGGACTTCAATTCTTTTAAATGTTGAGAGATTGTGGCTTGGGCCAATCCTAATTCCTCCACTAAATCACTATTGATACACTGATTTGCCTTAATCAGGTATTCAATAATTGCTACCCTTGCAGGGTGAGCAAAGGCCTTTGCAATCAATGCTAATTCGTTTTGCTCCGAAGTGAATAAGTTGGTTTTGCTAATTCCCATATCGTAATATTACGATGAATAAATTATTTAGTTCTTATTTTTCTCAAAAAATTGAAAATTGGCACTGCTAAAACTGCTCCAATAATTGGTGCTAGGAAATAAAGCCAAAGCACCTCAAGTTGATTTGAAACGATAGCAGGACCAAAAGATCTCGCTGGATTCATGGAAGCTCCGGTGAATGGTCCCGCAAAAAAAGCAGCGAGAAAAACGACGAATCCTACGACTATGGCAATTTTTGGAAGATGGTCCGTCTGAATAATAATCAATATAGAAAGCATCAATAGGAAAGTGATGAAGACCTCAATGAGGAATGTTTGTACTAAACTACCAGATGGTAGCGTCTCGCCGTATGTTGGATTTTCTGGCAAAAAGTATAGCAGAAACAAGCCGGCCAACAAGCCCCCAATTAATTGAAATGGAATATACCACAGTGCCTTTTTTTCATTTCTGTAGAAATAAAAAGCGATGCTCACAGCGGGATTGATGTGTGCCCCAGAAATCTTACCGAAGCTGAGGATCATTAATGTAACAATAACTCCAAAGCATACCGAAATCCAGAAATGTGGCATATTCAATGCGATTGATCCGGCACCAACTAGCACCAACCCAAACGTTCCTATCATTTCTGAGATATAAGCCTTCATTATCGCAATATTACGATTGAATATTGAAAGGACGAAAATTTCTTATCTTCATCGCATGATCAATCTGCTGAAACTGATTTTAAAGATTCTTCCATGGCTGATGGTAGTCGGACTGCTTAGTTGGATGCTTATTCAAGAAAAACTAAGTTTTTCAAAGGAACGAATTACTGAAATCGAAACGAACACCATTCTTACCCGAGTTGAGCAAATGGGGAAAATGGAACTGGTAAAATACAACTTTCAGGAGGTTACTGAAGTAAAAAAAATAGCTGCAGAAATTGATTTGAAGTTTTTTAAATATAAACCTGTCCCCGACTCCAAAGGAGTCTTAATCAGTCAGGGAAATGCTGCTGGGTGTATAGATTTCACTAAAATAACTTCTCAAAATATTCAATCTTCAGGGGATACGCTTTTCATTAAGCTCCCATCTCCGGAAATCTGTTACTTCAAGATAGACCTTGAAAAATCTAGGCTCTACGATCTTCAAATTGATTATATGCGTCAAGATGACCGAAAAAGCTTTGTGCAAGAATTATATCAGGTAGCCGAGCAACAAATCAAGAGCGCTTCAATTGAATCTGGAATTTTAGAGCAAACAAGAGAAAATGCGCAAGTCGTTCTACTACCTATCCTAGAAACTATTACCGGTCGAGTTGTTATTTTAAATTTTGATCTGGAAACAACAATTATTCAAGTTGAATAACACTCAAACTTGCCCAAACACCCAAACCATTTTATCATTGCTTTTGCTCAAGAACCGTAGATGGAAAAATTTGTAGAAGTCAGAAAACTCATTGCCAACAAAAACCCAACCTTACTTAAATGGTTACCTGGGTTTCTGATTCGTTGGGTTGAGCGAATCATCCACCAAAAGCAAGTGAATAAATTTATGGCTGCTAATAAAGATGCCGATGCATTTGAATTTAGTGAAGCGGCAGTCAACTTATTGAATCAGAAGCTTAGCATCAAGGGAATTGAAAACATACCTCCACAACCAGACAACTGCATTTTTGTATCCAACCATCCCTTTGGTGGGATGGACGCACTCACCATTATTCATTTGCTTAAAGACAAGCGGCCCGATATCAAGTTCATTGTTAACGACCTGCTTATGGCCTTAACTAACTTGAAAGAAAAGTTTGTTGGCGTGAATAAAGTAGGGAGAAGTGCCGCTCAATCACTGCAACGTGTAGAAGAACAGTTTGCTTCTGGAACAGCCACTTTTTTGTTTCCTGCTGGATTGGTAAGCCGAAAAATCAATGGGGAAATCATGGATTTGGAATGGAAGAAAACCTTTGTCACGAAAGCTAAAAAGTATAACAAACCCGTAATTCCTGTTCATATTGATGGGCGATTGACCAAACGGTTCTATCGGTTGGCCAGAATTAGAAAATTTTTAGGCATTAAATTGAATATTGAAATGTTCTTTCTTGTGGATGAGCTTTTTAAGCAGGAAAACAAAGAAGTAAACATTGTGATCGGGAAACCTGTTTTGCCTGATACCTTCTCTCGTGATAAGTCTGATTTTGAGTGGGCGCAGTGGATGAAGGGAGAAGTTTATAAATTAAAGGAAGCTTAAAGCAAAGCATGCAAAACCACCAAGAAATCATATCACCAATAGATCGAGATCTTTTAGAGCAAGAGCTGAATGATGATCGCTATGTGCGTGATACGAACAAAGGAAATAATAAAATCTACATCATCAATCATCACAACTCGCCAAACACCATGCAAGAAGTAGGACGCTTGCGAGAAGTTTCTTTTAGATATGCTGGTGGTGGTACAGGAGGAGAGGTCGATATAGATGATGCAGATACCAAAGAAAGATGCTATGAGCAGCTGGTTGTTTACAGTCCTGAAGATCGTGAGATCATTGGCGGTTATCGCTTCATTACTGGCACACAAGCATTAAATCCAGAGACAAATGAATTTGATCTGTCTACTGCCCATTATTTTGATTTTTCTGATCAGATGAAAAAAGAATTTCTCCCTAATTCGATTGAGCTGGGGAGATCATGGGTGCAACCCAACTATCAGCCTTCTATCAATCCGCGAAAAGGACTATTTGCTCTCATGAATATTTGGGATGGACTGGGCTGCTTGACCAAGCAGTATCCGGATATCAAGTACTTCTTTGGCAAGGTGACCATGTATACCAGCTACAATACTGAGGCTCGTGACATTTTGCTTTCTTTCATGGCTCATTATTTTCCTAATACGCTTGAATTGTGTCACCCAAAATCCGAATTGTTGGCAGGCTTTGATGACACGCTTTTTAAGGAACATTTCACTTCAGAAATGGACTATCAAGAGGGGTTTAAACTTCTTCATAAACTTTTAAAAGAGCGAGGTGAATTCATTCCTCCGCTCATTAACATCTACATGAGTCTGTCATCGACCATGATGACATTCGGTACAGCTCAAAATCCGGATTTCGGAGATGTAGAAGAGACTGCTATTCTTGTAACTATTGCTGACATTCACCAAGAAGTGATTGATCGGCACGTAAATTATTGAGAAGCGAATCCTCCTCTAAAGCAATAGAATTTCGTCAACAAAAAGCCAGCACTTCTCTCCAGGGTTGGAATGCCAATCTGGATTCGTGATATGACTTTTTACAGTGATTTTAGCTGAGACTGCCTTATCCAAGTCGACAGGCACTTCAAAATATTCCATACCGGATACAAATAACTCAGGTTTTAGTAGCGGAATATCCAACTGTCCGGCTAGTTCATAGTTTTCTCCATCAAGGGAAACATACACTTCAATACTTTTTGGGTAAAAGATCCAGCTTCCCTGATCTGATAATGCACTTACGACTACTTCTGTTACCTTTTTTGTGCCATCCAGTTCAAGTATTGCAAGTAGACTTTCTCCCTGATAACCTAGCCAGAGTCCATCCCTAAAATCCTGCGTTCCTTTTTTCCGATCAATGAGTGATTGTGCTCCATTTCCAGCATAGGCTTCATTTGGTGGTCTCTGCAGTCTTACTTTTTTAGGTACAGTTCCTACCTTAATCAACTTCTTTGTCGATGGCTCACTTATTCTCCAACCCTGCTTATAACTCACGGACTGTAAAACAAGTGATTCACTAATCTGGAAAGGCTCTGTATACCGAAGACTGGTGGTATCAGGATTCGATCCATCAGTTGTGTAATAAATGCTTACACCATTCAACCCTGAAGAGAGTTCAACAGTCGTTCGGTCTGAAAAAATAGGATTTGACACTTTAATTTCTGGAGAAATTAGCGCGTTATTTCCAAAGATATCATCAGGGATTTCGTACTGAATCGTTAGCTCGGCTGTATTTTTCTGGAGCTTCTCTACAAACTCGGCAGAGGCCTTAGTTTGCCATAAATATAGCTGCTCCAGTTTTGAAAGCTTCATCAATTCCTCAATCCCATAGTCTGAAATTTCTGTCTGATACAGATTCAAAGACTCCAAATTTTCCAACTCAGACACATACTTCAATGCATCATTTGAAATTGAAGTGTTCTGAAGTTGCAATTTCCTCAGGTTCTTAAAATATGATAGGTTTTCAGCCAGCTCATCGTTCAAATTCGATCCAGCCAAATTGAACTCTAATACATTTTCTGCTATAGATCTCAACTTCTTAAAATCAGCTTTATCTAGATCTGTTCGGTAAGCTAAATTGATCAACACCATTGGATGGTCTTCCGCGACAGGATAAACGGAAATATTCAAAGCTCTTAATTCTTCAAAATCCTTTTCATTCAAGGGATCTACATCATACTTTGGCTCACTATTCTCAAGTGCATCCAAAATTGCTTGTACTTCTTCTTTTTCAGTTATCTCTGATACAATGCAGCGTTCGCAAGCCTTATTTTTTATCCACCAGGCTAGTAATGTCATCTCATCTTCTGTTAGTTGTAGCTTCCCTTCGGGAGGCATATGTTTATCATCCGTATTCGGAAGATGAATTCGTTTCAATAGCTCACTATTCTCAACATCTGCAAAATCAAAAATGCCTCCAGATTTTCCTCCTGCAAAGAGGCCTGCGTAGGTCGTCATAATCAAGTCTCCTTTTGTCTTCGATTGATTATGGCAACTGTTGCATTTTCTGGTCAAAATGGGTGCTATTAGTCCTTCATAAACTTGAACCTGATTAATATCTCCTGAAAGTGTCACCTCCTCTGGAGGTTTGGTGAACAGATAATCTTCACCATGCGTGATATTGCCACCAAGGTGCCCCGTGATAATCAAAAGGATAGATGTAATGAGTAGTGTTGGGAATGAGAATCGCTGGAGTTTTTCCGATTTAGTGAGATGAAAAAGCAATGCTATTAATGATCCTATTGTAAGGGAAATACCCATCCACTTATGCCAAAAGAGTGCTTCAGGCTGATAACCTCCTTCTTCAGATAATAACCACCCTGTGATTGCCGCAAAAATTGAAGAGGCTGCACCCAGTAATAGGGCTGCACTGATAGAAAAGTCTAAATCGGTTCTTTTTTTCCAGTGTTTTAACAATTCCAATATCAATGCAAAAAAAAGAATGCCAATAGGCATATGCACAATCAGTGGGTGAAAACGAGCTACGTTAAGATAAAATTGAGCCTCTTCCTGCATCTTATTTCTGAATAAATACTTCGTCAACGAAAAACCAAGGTATTGACCCTGTACCCAGATGCCAATCAGGAATTCTATTCATCATGATTTTAATCGTCACTTCCTTCACATTTTTTCTAGGAATCGTCAATTGGATGTATTGAAAAGACTTCAGTTCATTTTGTAGCCGATCCTTTTCCCACAAGGTTACTTGTTCATTTCCTAACCAAGCTTCAACAGAAACAGGCACAAAAATCCAAGATCTCTGATCTTCAAGAAGACTTAGGTACACCTTCGGAATATCCATCCTCTTTTCTAGCTCAACTTTCATCTCAATGGTATCTGCCGAAAAACCTAACCAATGTCCATCTCGGAAATCAGCACTTCCTTTTATTTGGTTCGTCAGTCCACTAATCCCTTTTCCAGGATATGACTCTGAAGGGTCAGGTGACACTTCAAGCTTGATCGTACTGTTGGGGTTTAATTTGAATACGGATAATTCTACAACTATACTTGGTTGGAAATCCTCATGCCAAGCTTTGGCCTTAATTTGAACACTCTGATCTATACTAATTTTCGATTTATAGATATCGCTTTCTTTGGTGGGTATTGAGCCGTCTGTAGTATAGTGAATTACTACGCCATCAATATCTAAGTCTATTTCAATATCAGTTTGATTAATGAAATAGATAGTGCTTGAACTAATTTTTGGTGAGGAAAGCTGGAATTCGCTGGTTTGTGCATACCTCTGGCCTTCTGCTTTAGAAGCCAGAAAAATCAAAGATGCCATAATCCCATATTTCACCAATATGTATCTCATACTCGCACTAGTTTTATTGGATATGAACCTGAGGCATTCCACTGTGGAATATATAAACTATCATCTTCGTCAATACATACATCATGAGGATGTTGAAAGATTTGAAATGCCTGTCTCATTTCCTTTAGCTCACCCTTTTCATAGATTGGATTCGTTCCTCCTGGTGCGGAAACTAATTTATTATTCTTGTCGAGGATAGACACGAATCCAGTTCCACCAGAGCCATCCCCTGACCAAATGGTAGCTAGATATACTTCTTTATTTTTTATTACAGGTCTGCAGATGAATGCTCCTGGGAGGTGAATGCTCTCTAAATATTCTCCATCCAGAGTGAATCGTTTTAGTTTATTCACCATTCGATCAGTAACTAAAAGGGTGGGTTCTTCCTTCCGACTATCTATGCAAATGCCGTGAGCATTCCCAAAATTGAATTCCTCAGTCCCTTTACCTCCAAATACATTCTTCAATGTACCATTCGAATCATACTGCATGATGTACTGTTCACCATATCCATCAGCAACGTAAATATCTCCATTGGCAGCAACAGCAGTTTCAGTGGGAAGGTAAGTGTTGGCATTGCCATACTCTTCTGCTTCGATAGGGTATGCTAGTTTCATAACAATTTGCCCATCTAGCGTCGTTTTCATCACTTGATGCAATTCTGTATCTGTGATGTACAAAAAATCTTCCCCTCCTTCATCTGAAATAGTCAAGCCATGTGCGCCAGGAAATTCATTCCCCCATGTTTTAATAAGCTTTCCAGACTTGTCATAGATGATGACATTATTATCTGTATGGTTAGTCAGCAGGATGATTCTTCCTTGACTATCCTGTACCATTTCATGGCAATCTCTGACAGGATAATGTTGGGAATTTAATACGCCCCAATTGAGATCAATTTTGTAGCGAAAGTCTCCATGTCCGATGATTTGATCTTTAGCCTCTTTGCTAGCAAAATTTGTTAGCCCTATCCCAACACCTATGACACCCAATGAGCTTTTTTTGATGAATTTTCTTCTTTTCATCTAACTCAAAATGTCTTTTACTACATGGCCCTCTACGTCTGTCAATCGGAAACGTCGGCCTTGATATTTGTAAACTAAACGTTCATGATCAACTCCTAGCTGATGTAAAAGCGTAGCTTGAAAGTCATGTACATGAACTGGGTCTTTCACAATGTTGTAACCAAACTCATCGGTCTCTCCATATACAATTCCAGGTTTGATACCTCCTCCTGCCATCCACATAGAAAAGCAGCGAGGGTGATGATCTCTTCCATAATTGGCATCCGTAAGTGTTCCTTGAGAGTAGTTAGTGCGTCCAAATTCTCCTCCCCATATCACCAGCGTATCTTCTAGCATTCCACGTTGCTTCAAATCCATTACCAGGGCAGCCGAGGCTTGATCTACATCCATCGCTTGCTTTTGAATAGCTCCTGGGAGATTATCGTGTTGATCCCAACCCATATGATACAGTTGAATGAAGCGTACACCCTTCTCAGCCAACCGCCTGGCAAGAATACAATTTGCGGCGAACGTTCCAGGCTTCAATGAATCAGGGCCATACATTTTGTAAATATGATCTGGCTCATTTTGGATATCCATGACTTCAGGAACTGAAGTCTGCATTCGATAGGCCATTTCATACTGCGAAATCCTACTGTTAATTTCTGGATCTCCAGTCTCTTCAAACTGCATGCTATTTAGTTGAAATAGCTTATCCAACATTTGTCTTCGACTTTGACGTGTCATTCCATCGGGATCATTTAAATAAAGAACTGGATCTTTCGCTGCTCTGAATTGTACCCCTTGATGTAGTGAATGTAAGAATCCATTTCCCCATAGTCTGGAGTACAAGGGCTGTCCATTGGGTCTACCTGTTCCTCTTGAAAGAAGTACCGAAAAAGTAGGTAGGTTTTCATTTTCACTTCCCAGCCCGTAGCTCATCCAGGAGCCAATACTCGGACGACCCGGCTGCTGTGATCCTGTCTGAAAAAAGGTGATCGCTGGATCGTGATTGATCGCTTCGGTATGCATAGATCGAATAATGCAAAGCTCGTCAACAATTTTTGAGGTGTATGGTAATATGTTGCCAATCTCAGTTCCGTTTTGCCCATGTTTTTTGAAACCAAACTGAGAACCAACAAGAGGGAACGAATTTTGATCGGAAGTCATCCCTGTCAGTCGTTGACCATCTCTGATAGATTCTGGCAGATCCTCTCCTCTTCTTTGATTTAAGAGTGGCTTATGGTCAAATAATTCCAGCTGTGAAGGCCCCCCACTTTGAAATAAGTAGATTACTCTTTTCGCTTTGGCGGGATGGTGTAATGCATTTAATGCCCCTCGTACACCAGAGGTTCCCGTATCGGTAGAGATTATGCCTTTTTCTTCTCTCAGAAAATTCATTCCCATGAGTCCTCCCAAAGCTACGGAACCAGCACCTAAAGCCATTTTCCCCAAGAAGGCTCGCCTATTTTCATTCAATGCATATTCCTCTAGAATTTTCTTCATAACAGGGTCATTTAACCTCGTGTAATTGCTTCATCCAAATTGAGAATCGCGTGTGCTACAATTGCATATGCAGCCAACTCCACAGTATCTAGAGAAGATTTCACTTCGCTTCTTCCAATTGCCAGGTATGCTTTAGCACGACTTGGTTCATTAGAAAATGCTACTCTCTCCTCTTCGAAATATTCATTCAATACTAACAATTCTTCTTCCGACGGCATTCTGGATGTCGCTCTTCTAAACATAAACTTCATTATCTCAGCAGGGTCGCTTTTATTGGATAATGCTTCTTCAGCAAGCGATCGACTTGCCTCAATAAACTGTGGATCATTCAGTAAAACTAGTGCTTGCAATGGTGTACTTGTTTGCTGTCGCTTAACAGTACATAAATCTCTGGATGCGGCATCAAATGTGATCATATTTGGTGGGGGCACAGTCCGTTTCCAGAAGGTATACAGGCTTTTGCGATAAACCAGATTTCCCGAGTCTATCTCATATTGAGCAGTGCTTCCACCACCTCCCCCTGTGGTCTCTTTCCAAAGCCCTTCTGGTTGATACGGTTTTACACTAGGACCTCCAATTTCTTCATTCAAAAGACCGCTTAATTGCAGGGCTTGATCTCGCAACATCTCGGCACTTAACCTTAGTCTGGAAGCCCTCGCCAAGTATTGATTTTCCGGGTCCTTTCTGACCATCTCCGGAGTTGCATTACTCGATTGCTGATAGGTTGCGGACATCACCATATACTTCAACATTTTCTTTGTATTCCAACCTTCTTTCTCATATTTGACTGCAAGAAAGTCTAATAACTCAGGGTGGGAAGGCAGGGCTCCTTGATTTCCAAAATCATAAGGGGTAGAGACAATACCCTGGCCAAATAGCTGTTGCCAAAGTCGGTTTACAGCTACACGTGCAGTAAGAGGGTTTCTTTCATCAAACAGCCAATTAGCTAATCCCAATCGGTCTCTACTAAAGCCTTCGTCAAAGTCAAAAATAAATTCCGGAGTTGCTGGATCAACTTGTTCTAATGGTTGGTCATATATACCGCGATTAAGAATGAATGTTTTTCGAGGTTTCTTCATCTCACGCATCACCATTAATGGAATCTCTTCTTCATCATTCCTATTGTTGATAAAAGACAGAATACCATCAATGTCCTTTTTGGAAATTTTTATATGTGGATCTGCCGCAACATCCTGCATTTCAATCAATCCTACTTCCGGAATATTATTGAAGAAGGCAAACATTGAAAAATAGTCCTTCTGTGTGATTGGATCATATTTATGATCATGACATCTGGAGCATTCCATGGTCAATCCCATGAAAGCAGTACTCACTGTTTGGCCTCTGTCCGCAACATATTCTGTTCGGTATTCTTCTGGTATCACTCCTCCCTCTGCAGTGATTTTATGATTTCTATTGAAGGCCGTAGCAACAATCATTTCTAAAGAAGCCGCAGGCATAAGGTCTCCGGCCAATTGCCATTTTACAAATTCATTGTATGCTTGGTTTTTATTGAAAGAGTGTATCACCCAATCACGCCATGGCCACATTATTCGTTCAAAGTCATCTTGATAGCCATGCGTATCAGCATATCGTGCTAGCTCCATCCAATCGATTGCCATTCTTTCTCCATATGCGGGTGATGCAAGTAAGCGATCTACTTGTTTCTCAAAAGCATCCGAAGAGGCATTATTGAGAAATGACTCTAACTCTGAAATGGTCGGAGGCAACCCGGTTAGGTCAAACGAAACTCTTCTTAGGAGTTTTTCTTTGGGTGCTATTTTAGAAGGTTTAAACGACTTCTCTTCCAATTTTTTGAGAATGAAATAATCAATTTCATTTTTCGCCCAGTCACTATTCCCTACCTCTGGAACTTCTGAGTTCTTTGGTGGGATGAATGCCCAGTGAGGTTTCCATTCTGCGCCTTGTTCTACCCACTTAATAAGTAATTGCTTTTCCCGTTCTGACAATGTGAGATTAGACTCTGGTGGTGGCATAACCTCGCCTGGATCTGATGATAGTATCCGCTGAATCAGCGTACTATTTCCCGTATCTCCAGCAACGAGCGCAAAATGTTTAGTTTTCTCTCCAAGTGCCCCAAAAGCCAACTTTTTGGTATGCAAGGAAAGTCCAGCTTCTCTGGTTTTAGGATCAGGCCCATGGCACTTGAAACATCGATCAGAAATGATTGGCTTTATGTGAAAGTTGAAATCAATGACCTGTGGGATTGCCTCTTCTATTTCAAAAGAAGCTTCCTCATTTCGAGAAGTACTACATGAATAAATAATCGCTCCCCCAAAAATGGCCCATGAAATAAGGTTAATAAAAGAACGAAATCTTTGCTTAAAAATTGGGTTAAATGTGTCCAAATGCCGTTTATATAATAAAACTTCAAGTTACATTGTACTTCATAGATTTAAAAGATGATTAGTAAGATTATCAACTGGCTACTTAACCCTTTCTCCATGCTTTATTACCATATCAACTTCTTGAAGTAGTGATATATATCTGAGCACATCACCTTTTATGGCAATAATATCAGCGTATTTGCCTTCAGAAATGGTTCCATATTCTTTCTCTACACCCATAATTTTAGCTGGCCAATATGTAGCAGCTCTTATCGTATACATTGGATCAAAACCAAATTCGTTTACCCAGACATCTAATTCATTCCAAGTGGATTGTATATGGAATTTCATTGGTATTCCACTATCTGTGCCAATGAGCAGCACAACTCCCGCGTCTTTTAGTTGGTTTACCTTTCGCTCTAAAGTAGGTTTTCTAATGGGTGTTAGCTGAAAGTAGGGAAGTCGATCTGGGTGTTGAAATGAATTTTTGATATCTGAAACAACTGTATCAGGCAAACCCAAATGCCACTCAGGGTTATCCAATTTTTCTTGATTGTCTCTTACGTATTCATAATTATAAAGCCCTTCTACAGTTGGTGTCCAGTATAGTGGACCAAGGTTCATTTGAGCAGTACGTTCTTTGATCATTTCCATCACATCTACAGGGTATTCTGGAGAACTGGATAGTCCGGTGTGCTCAAAACAATCAACACCTGCCAACAAACCTTTCCTTATTTCTTCAGGCCTATGCCCATGAGCCACGACTGTCAAATCATTTTTATGTGCTTCATCTACTATTGCATTTACAACATTTTGCGACATTTGATCTTGGTCGATTAGCTTAATGCAGTCAACACCAGCTTTCGCTAAGCGACTAACTTTTTCTCTAGCTTCCTTTTCATTAGCTACTCCCCACCTAAATGCTTCGGTTCCAGGATATGGCTTTTTTTGAATAAATGGCCCAGACACGTATAAAGTTGGCCCTGGAATTTCTCCTTTTGCGATTCGATCTCTTACGCTCAGACTTTCCTTCAAAGGCCCACCTAAATCTCGGGCGCTTGTTACCCCAGCCATCAAAAGTTGGTGGGCGGAGGCGGGCATAATGACCTCTTCAAACAATGGTGGATAGGTTTTATCCCAATAAGCATAATCAGCATGCCCGTTGATCATGAGATGGACATGCATATCCCACAGTCCAGGCATCACACTCATCCCTTCCGTTGAAATAATTTCAGATCCTTTTGGTATTTCTAATGTTCCAACTTGTCCAATAGCCTTGATTCGATCTCCTTCAATGATGATGATGCTATTTTTAATGGGCGTTGACCCAAAACCATCAATGAGTGTTCCTCCAACCAATGCCTTTAGCTGTGAAAAAGATGATGAAATAGTAAGAAAAGAGATGAAAAAAAGATGTAGATATCGCATAAAGATTCCGTTAATACTTGATAAGATACAAAATTAAGGAGTCCTTGTTTATTCAATGTATGTCCTTGAACCGGACGGGTTCTTCATTTTTGGCTTAGCCCAAAAACGAAGCAAAAAGCCCAAGGCTATGAATAAATTCCTAAAATTCAGGTTGTTAGTTGTTATAAATCCAAACTCCCCGCTAATAGCGGGTCAAACAATGGATTTATTTTTCGATATTCATCAGCCTGAATTTTCAACGGAATTTATTCAAATACCAAATGAGAACCTCAAAATAAATGCTTTTTAACAAAAATGAGATTTTATTATCCGTAAAACGGAATTCTCAAGAGCATTTCAAAATCTAATTGAAGATGCCCTAGACCAAAACGAACGAATTTATTATGTTACAAAAATTTTAGCAAGTTTGTCATACTGCAAACAATCATACATTCTGCTATATCAATTTTCCCACACATTCTCTAATTCTTCCAATGATTTTCCTTTGGTTTCAGGTATGAATTTCTTAGTTAGAATGATCGTTAACGCGATAAATACAATGAAAATGAAATAGGGAAGAGATCCATTCCATGGAGAAGCGGAGTTTATTTCACTACCCATCACTCTTGGAAATGTTTGCGCTACCACTCCATTAAATAGCCACTGGGCTGCTACTGCTATTGACATAGCTAAACCTCTAATTTTATTTGGAAACATCTCTGAAAGAAGGACCCAAACGACAGGACCCATTGACATTGCAAAAGAGGCAATAAAGATCAGTATACCTAATAAAGACAGTAGACCCACAGATTCAGTCATTAGTGTTAGACTCAGTAAACCAAAACCCAAAATCATTCCAAGTGATCCTGTAATAATTAAAGGCTTCCGACCCCATTTATCTACCGTAAACATGGCTAAAAACGTGAATCCAAAATTTACTCCTGCCAATAAAATTTGCTGAGATAATACATCCTCTTCACCAAAGCCTAATGCCTTCTCAAAGATATCTGCACCATAATATAGCACAGCATTTATCCCAGTGAATTGTTGCAATACTGAAAGAGCAGTACCAATAAGAACTATTTGCAACAGAGGTTTTTTTATAATGCTTTTTATTGACGTCTTGTCACTTTTCTCAATTGATTCAATGATTTGATTGAACTCTACCTTTGCTTCATCAGCACCGTGAATTTTCTCAAGAATAACTCTTGCCTCATCCTTTCGCCCCTTGATTAAGAGCCATCTCGGGCTTTTCGGAACAAAAAATAAGAGAATAAGAAAAAGGCCGCATGGAATTAACTCAGACCAAAACATGTCTCTCCATCCATTTGCAATACGATATTCTAAATCTCCCGAATTACCAATAAAATAGGTCGCCAAGAACACAACAAAGAATCCAGTTACAATAGCCATCTGATAAAAGGTCACCATTTGACCTCTTTTCCGACTAGGAGAAATTTCAGCTATATACATAGGAGCATTCATAGATGCTATGCCAATTCCGACTCCTCCAATCAGTCGAAAGAATATGAGTAGGTTCAGACTTTCGGGTAGAAATGATGGTAATCCAGAGCCCCAAGCGGAAATGGTAAATAAAATTGCTGATATAACAAGCGACTTTTTTCTGCCTATCCAATCACTTAGAACACCAGAAAAGACAGCTCCAAGAACACATCCATATAAAGCACTGCTGACAATATCACCCTTCATACCATCCGTTAGCTCAAAGTACTTGCTAAAATAGAATTGTGTGCCATTGATTACACCAGTATCATAGCCAAAGAGAAGACCTCCTAGTGATGCTATAATAGTTATGAGGAGTAGATTATTTTTTTTCATCATTTAGTTGGGTTAGTTGGGGCAATCATTCTGTATCTGCTTTAGAAAACTAGGTGTCAAGAATAATCATCTTAAAGCTAAGATGACCTTTGAGGTAATCCTTTAGACCAAATACCCCGCTATTTTGAAACTATTGTCCAGCCATGTAGAAAGAGCTTTTCATACTATTGCTTTCAATACATGTATACAACTATGAAGTGCTTTTTCACCCTAACATTTGTCAGCATATCTATCCTTTCATGCAATGATTTGACTAGCAATAAAAGTCAATCGGGCGCTGAACAGAAAATAGATAGTCTTTTGAGTTTGATGACGCTGGAAGAAAAGATTGGTCAAACTGCTCTAAGGGGTACATCATCCAGAGAAAAGGGTCTCCCTGAAAAACTTAAAGAACAAGTTCGTAACGGAGAAGTAGGTGCTATGCTCAATGTGATGAATGTGGAGCATGTGAAAGAACTTCAACGAATAGCTATGGAAGAAAGCCCACGAAGAGTTCCTCTCATTTTTGCTCGAGATGTTATCCATGGTTTCAAGACCATTTTTCCTATTCCACTTGGACAAGCAGCTTCTTGGAACCCTGATCTGATAGAGGATGGAGCACGGATTGCCGCAAAAGAGGCTACAACACGAGGCATTCGATGGACCTTCGCTCCGATGGTTGACATTGCCAGAGACCCACGCTGGGGACGTATCGCTGAATCTCCAGGTGAAGATCCTTATTTAGCAGAAGTAGTATCACTAGCATCTGTGAGAGGGTATCAGGGAGATGATCTTGCTAACTCAGAATCTATGGTTGCTTGTGTCAAGCATTTTGCGGGCTATGGTGCCGCCATTGGTGGGCGAGATTATAATACTGCCATTATTCATGAAGAACTACTTTACAACACCTATCTCCCACCATTCAAAGCAGCAGTGGAAGCAGGAGTAGGCACATTTATGACCAGTTTCAATGAGCTCAATGGTGTTCCAGCTACAGGTAATCAGTTTCTCCTTCAGAATGTGCTACGGGATCAGTGGGGGTTTGATGGTTTTGTTGTGAGTGACTGGAATTCCGTGATAGAGATGATTCCACATGGATATGCAGCGGACGAAAGAGAGGCAGCTTTAAAGGCAGGTAAAGCAGGTATGGACATGGAAATGACAAGTGACGCCTATGCAGATCACCTTAAGGATTTGATAACGGAAGGTCTACTTGATGAAAGCACTTTGGATGAGATGATAAAAAATATTTTGAGAATTAAATTCAACATGGGCCTCTTTGAAAATGCTGATTTCGAAAGCGAGAACATCGACTATCATCCTGACCACTTGGAAGCTGCCAAGCAGTCAGCTATGGAGAGCATGGTCTTATTAAAGAATTCTAAAAACTTCTTGCCAATCAATTTTTCTAAAACTAAAGTAGCAGTGATTGGGCCCCTTGCTGATGCGCCGCACGAACAATTGGGCACTTGGACATTTGATGGCGAACAAAAGCACACGATAACCCCATTGATGACACTGAAAAAACAGTATGGAAGTCAGGTAAACTTTGTTTCTGGATTGACCCACAGTCGAGATAAGTCAAAGAAAGGATTCTCCAAAGCAATTGAAGCAGCAAAGAATTCAGACGTCATCCTGTTTATTGGTGGAGAAGAAGCAATCCTTTCAGGAGAAGCTCATAGCCGTGCGAATATTGACTTGCCAGGTTCCCAGGAAGAGCTCATCAAAGAACTATCCAAACTAAACAAACCCATTGTACTTGTAATTATGGCAGGGAGACCGATTACGTTAGGAAATATTTTATCTGATGTGGATGCGGTAATCATGGCCTGGCACCCTGGAACGATGGGTGGGCCAGCATTAGTGGATCTCCTGAGTGGGAAAATATCCCCATCCGGAAGACTCCCTGTAACATGGCCAAAAAGTGTGGGGCAAATTCCCATTTTCTACAATCACAAAAACACGGGAAGACCAGCATCCAAAGAATCATTTGTGGGTATTGATGATATCCCAATTGGGGCCTGGCAAAGTTCGCTCGGGAATAATTCACATTACCTCGACGATGGCTTTACTCCGTTGTTCCCCTTTGGTTTTGGTCTTACATACAGTGATTTTGAATACTCTGAGCTAAGACTAAATAAAAAGACTTTTGAGATAGGGGATGCCGTTGAGGTGAAATTCAACCTAACTAATACCGGTAGTAAAAACGCTACTGAAGTAGTTCAATATTATTTTCAGGATGTTTCAGCAAGTATCACCAGACCTATAAGAGAGCTGGTCGGTTTTGATAAAATCGCACTTAAAAGTGGAGAAGAGAAAGAGATAACTTTCTTACTTCCCATTGAAGAACTAAGCTTTTACAATAAAAATGGAGAACCGGTTCTTGAGGCTGGCGAGTTTAATTTGTGGGTAGCTCCAAATGCACAAGAAGGAATTAAGACCTCATTTAATGTCAGGTAAACATTGGCGGGAAGCTCTTTCCTCTTCTAGCTTCCCGTCCTAATTAAGGTTGCCCTAAACAGATAACAACCAGGCCAACAAAAGGACGCAGATAAAGCTAGTTAAGGCCAAGATAGTTGTCATAACTGTCCAACTCGCAAATGATTCCTTTTCGGTTAACCCTAGATACTGCTTTACCAACCAGAAGCCACTATCATTTACATGAGACATGATGGACGCTCCTGATGCGATAGTAATAACAGTTAGCGCTTTGAGGAGTGTTGAGCTCTCTGGATCCATCAATGGCGAAACCAGACCTGCGGCTGTAATCATAGCCACGGTACTTGACCCTTGCAATACTCTAACTATTGCAGCAACTATAAATGCAAAAAGAAAGATGGATAGTCCTTTATCAGCAAACCATGAAGCCAACATCGCACCTGTACCAGTATCTATCAAGACTTGCTTAAATACGCCTCCCGCTCCTGTCAAAAGAATGATCGTACCAGCCGGAGCAAGTGACTTTGTGCTCATCTTTTGCAACTCAGCACGAGAAACCCCTCTCCGGGTCCCAAGCACGTACAATGCAATCAAGTTGGCCAAGATCAGTGCAACAAACGGATGGCCAACCATTTGCATCGTGGACTTAAATACTTCTGAGACCGATCCACTAGGAAAAAGAGAGCTATTTACTACTGTATTTCCCACAATCAATAAAATAGGCAGTCCAACAATGGCAATCGTACTTCTAAGCAGTGAAGTATCTAACACCTCATCCGATGATTCGATTTGATTCGGTGCTTCAATAAATATTTTAGATGCGATGAATTTTCCAAAAACTGGCCCGCTAATGATCGCTGTTGGTATACCTACAATGAACCCGAAGAGTATCACTGAGCCCAGATCAACATCCAAGATTTCCGCAATGGCTATCGGTCCTGGAGTAGGTGGAATAAAAGAATGAGTCACTGCAAGTCCGGCTAGTAATGGAATCGCATAGAGTAAAATCGACTTTCCTGTACGTCTTTGGAGTGCATATACTAATGGTATCAAAATGATGAATGCAACATCAAAGAATACTGGTATCGCAACAAAGAATCCTGTAAATACCATCGCCCAGGAAGCTCTCTTTTCACCAAATCTGCGTATCAGCGATTGAGCAACCGCTTGAGCTCCTCCAGATTGTTCCAAAATAGCACCGAAAATAGCACCCAAACCTACGACTATCGCTACATAGCCGAGCGTGCCACCCATGCCTGTTTGAACCGTTTTAATGATGTCCTCAGGTGGCATTCCCGCCAATATTCCAACGAGAATACTGGCGATAAGCATGGCAATAAATGCTTGCAATCGCACAACAAGAATTAGCAGTAATAGCACAGCTACTCCGATAAATACCGATGTGAGCATCCAATAATCAATCATGCGCTACCAATTAGTATGAAAGAATTTTCCAGACTCAGAATCAATCCGCTCATAGGTATGAGCACCAAAAAAGTCTCTTTGCGCTTGGATCAAGTTGGCGGGCAAGCGATCTGTAATCATACCCAACCAGTATTGGTATGCTGATGAGATTACTGGTGTTGAAATCTTGGCCCTCACAGAGGTTTCCAGATAAGAAGCAACTCCGTTCTCTAGTTTTGAAAGCCTTGCGATCATGTCTTTTGAATCGAAAATATTTTCAATATCTCTAAAAAGAGATACAAGCTCTTCCATTAATTGAGATCGAATGATACACCCATTGGTCCAGACTCTTGCAATCTCAGATAAATCGACATGCCATTCATTTGTATCTGATATCTTCTTAACCAGTGAAAACCCTTGCTGATGGTTTACCAAACGAGCAAATCTGTAAGCGTCCTCCACAATTACCTCATCAATATCCTTACTGCTCGTTTTTCTATTAACAATCTTGAAAAGGACTACTCTTTTTTCTTTAAGTGTAGATATATACCTCGCAAATACAGCATCCGTCATCATGGTAGTGGGCATGCCATTGCCAAGTGAAATTTGACTAGACCATGATCCTGTCCCTTTGTTGGCTGCTTTGTCCAAAATAAGATCAAGCAGATATTTATCTCCTTCTTTCTTCCTTAAGATCTCAATCGTGATCTCTAGCAAATAGCTAGACAAGTCTGTTCTATTCCACCTTTCAAAGATCTCAGCAATTTCTTCATTGGATTTATGTAAACTCAAAGAATGATAGCATTCTGCTATCAGTTGCATCTCAGCATATTCAATTCCATTATGAATTGTTTTCACAAAATTACCAGATCCTCCAGATCCAACGTAGCTACAACATGCCTTGCCGTCTTTATCTTTTGCAGCAATAGCTTCAAGAACTCCTGATACTTCTTTGTAAGCCTCCTCTACTCCGCCTGGCATAATTGAAGGCCCTTTCAATGCACCTTCTTCTCCACCAGATATTCCGCATCCGAGGTATTGAATCTGTTTTTCTCCCAATCGCTCATTTCTTTTCTCAGTATCCTGATAGTGGGAATTTCCTCCATCAATAACAATATCTTTCTCTTCCAGAAGAGGCAATAATTTTCCAATCACATCATCTACAGGCGCACCAGCACTCACCATCAAGAGAATCTTTCTTGGTGAATCCAGTGATTCAACAAACTCTTTAAGACTGGTAAAGCCATGAAGTATCTCACTTGCATTATGTTCTAAGAAACTGGTTAGCACATGGGCTTCTTCTGGAGTATCTCGATTATACACCGAAAGAGAAAACTTATTTCTCAGGATGTTCTGAGCTAGGCTTCTGCCCATTACTCCCAAACCTATTAACCCAAATGATGACTTACTCATTAAGCAACTGACTTATTATATTATTAATCATTTTGTTAGGATCCTTTTTCAAATCCACACGTATCGCATCTTCGGGCTCTTCCAAGATACTGAATTGTGAATCAAGTAACTCAGCTTTCATGAAGTGCCCTTTTCGTTCCTGCATTCTCTTCATGATTATTTTTTTAGGGCCATGTAAAAAAATCCAATGCACCTTTTCTACTGATGAAGAAAGTAAAGTACGATACGATTCTTTCAACGCTGAACAGGTAAAAACAGCTCCATATCCCTCTTGACAATCCAATAAGAGACCGCTTAGAGTTTCTAACCATGGTTTTCTATCTCGATCATTGAGTGGAATGCCTTTAGACATTTTTTCTACGTTATTCCTAGGGTGATAATCATCTCCTTCGAAAAAAGGCAGATTAAGCCTTTCTGCGATTCCTCTACCAATGGTAGACTTACCACTTCCACTGACTCCCATTACAACGATGAGCATTGAACTATTGATTTATTAAAAACTTGCAAACTCAAACATCACATTTTTAAAAAAATGGTGACACAGAGATACGTTTCGGAATAGACTGGTGTATGTTTCAAAGTCCTGATATTTTTTTATCCGACTATGAATTGATTTTCATTATAGTCTCAAAGACTAAAAAATTACTCCAAAAATATCATACCTCCACCTGTGTATTATATTCTGAAGGATTTACACCAAACTGCTTTTTAAAGCAAAATCTGAAATATTGAAGGTCGTTGAATCCAACTTCATAAGTAATTTCAGAAATAGTCATTTCATTTGATTTTATCAGTTGGGCAGCACGTTTGAGTCGGATCGATCGAATAAGTTCATTAGCAGATTGCCCTACCAAAGCTTTCAACTTTCTATACAACTGGGTCCTACTAAGTCCCATTTCTTTGCATACATCATCTATATTCAGATCTGAGTTAGACATATTAGCTTCAATAAATACAATCAATTGGTTCAGAAATTCCTTGTCTCTCGAGACTACTTTTACTTCACTAGGTTCTAACTGGATCTTATTATCCACATCCAAAAGCTGTGATTTTAAATTCTCCCTCGATTGCAAAATGTTTCTTACCCTAAGTTCTAGTAGTTTCGGATTGAATGGTTTGGTTACATAATTATCTGCTCCTAGCTCAAACCCTTTAAGTGCGCTATCGCCGGAAGCCTTGGCAGTCAAAATTATAAATGGTATATGGCACGTTTTTGCATCTAGTTTTAATTCCTTACACAACTCATAACCATCCATTTTGGGCATCATCACATCTGAGATAATGATATCCGGTATTTCTTGTTTTGCAATTTTTAATGCCTTTTCGCCATCTTCTGCCTCTAAAATCTTATAATCGGATATAAAATGTTCGCTTATAAAAAGTCGGATATCTTCATTGTCATCTACAATTAATACGATGGGGAGATTTTCATCTTCAGGCTCTCCTGTCACACCATCAATAGGCAAAGCTTCCATCGTTTGGCTACCTACAAAAGACTCTTGTTCTTTTGAATGGAAGTCATCAGTTATATAGGTTTTTTCTTCGTCCGTTAAATGGGCTTCTCCCTTCTTTAATTCAACGATAAACTTTGTGCCTTTACTTTCTGTACTAAATACCTCAATATTACCTTTATGTAATTCAACCAGCTCTTTGGTGAGAGCCAAGCCTATTCCTGTACCTTTTTTATGGCTATTATCTATTTGATAGAATCTGTTAAATATAAGGTCCAATTGATCTTTAGACATCCCTATACCAGTATCTTCAATTATTATTTGAACCTTCTCTTTCTTATCGATGACAGTAAAGTCTATTTTTCCAAACTCCTGCGTATACTTGAACGCATTTGAAAGAAGATTACCAACAATTTTTTCTATTTTGTCTTTTTCAAAAAAGAGATGAATATCCTGATCTGGAAATGTGCATTTAAAATCTATGTACTGCTTTTCAGCATAAGTAGTGAAAGAATGGACCACAGGCTTTAAGAATTTCACAAGATCTTGTCTTGACGCCTGAAGTTGCATATGACCAGTTTCAAGTTTGGAGAGGTCTAGTAGTTGATTGATCAGGCTCAAGAGACGATCAGCGTTTCTCGCCATCATTATATATTGATTCTTTGGATCTCCTTTATAAAAACCCTCAATCATTGATTTTAGTGGGCTGATAATCAAGGTTAATGGTGTACGAAATTCGTGAGATATATTGGCAAAAAAACGAGACTTCATCGTGTCAAGTTCTTTCATTTTCTCAAGTTCCAGATGCTCGATAGTTAGGTTTCGCCTGAGCCTTTCACGCTTGATAAAAAGCCACCCTAAACCAAAAAGAACTGATCCAATAATAAATGTGTAAACTATGTAAGCAGTCGTTGTATTCCACCATGGCGTGCTGATTACGATACTTAGATTTGCTGATTCAGGGTTCCATACTCCATCATTGTTAGAGCCTCTTACCTTGAACACATAACTGCCCGGGCTTACATTCGTGTACCTGGCCGGACGATAAGAAGAAGGGTATATCCACTGATCATCATATCCTTCCAGCATATATGCGTACTCATTTTTGGACGATTTAGAGTAGTTAAGTACAGCATAGTCTATGACAAAATCATTTACCTCATAATCCAATTCTATGAATCTGGAATCTTCATTCATCTGTATCGACCCGAAATGGATTGATTTCTCAGGCTGCATCTCGAAAGTCATTGATGTGATATATACCTCCGGAGTATGTTCGTTGGTTACGAAAGATCCAGGCGTGAAATAGTTGAACCCTCTGATACCCCCAAAAAGGAGATCTCCGTTAGGTAAGGTACAAGCAGCTCCCTTTATAAATTCTGATGATTGTGCTCCATCTGTTTCATCAAAAATTCTTATTCTTTCCGAGTTTGGATTAAATTGGCTTAACCCATTATTTGTGCTTAACCAAAGGTTGTTTTCGTGATCTTCAGCAATAGCATATATCAGATTACTGGAAAGGCCATCTTCTGTTGTAAACCGCTTGAAAGATTCTTTTTCTTCGTTAAAGCGATTCAACCCACCTCCTTCTGTACCTATCCAGATATTTCCTTTTTGATCTTCAAAAATGATATTTATGATATTATGTGATAAGCTGGATTCATCGCTCTTCTCATATTCAAAAAATGTCCTGTCTAAAATGTTGTATTGTTCATCCATTCGTACCCTATACAGCCCATCTCCTTCCGTTCCGATCCAAATATTTTCCTGAGAATCTTGAAAAATTACGGTGGGACGTTCACTGGAAATACGATTTGACTCAGCATTTTTCTGAAATAGCTTACGGAATTTCTTTTTGTCTTTTAGATAGACACTTATCCCCCCTCTAAATGAGGCAATCCAAATATTTCCATGATTATCCTCCATGAGATCAAATAACTGGTTACCACATGGTCCGTCTTCTAATCGGCCTGGCTGATACCTATACGTCCTAAATACTTCACCCTCTTTTTTCATCATCCCATTCCATGTAGCCAACCATAAATCACCTTGCCTGTCAAGTAATAAATCAAGAACAGCATTACTCCCTCCCGACCTTTCCAGATCATATTTTTTTACGACTCTTCCATTTTGGAGATCAAACTTGTTGAGGCCTCCTCCGTCCGTGCCCACCCAAACAAATTTCTCATCTATGGTTGCAAAAGATGAAACCATGTTTTGACTGATTTCAGTTTCTAAATTTGCTTTGTTATAGATATGCTTCATTCTCTGGTGACGAGGGTCCAGCTTAACAACTCCGCCATTGAATGTTCCTATCCAGAGAATTCCCAAATCATCTACATATAATGACCAAACAGAATTACTAATGATCATTCCAAACGCATCCTTGATTAGATATTGGCTCAGCTTTCCTGAAATTATATCATAGAAGAAAAGGCCACCATTCTCCGTTCCAATCCACAGATTACCAGATTTGTCTTCGGTCATTGATAAAACAGTTAATTCGTTCAGGATGGACAAAGTATTTTCATCTGATTGTATTGGTTCAAAATGATATTTATTATCCCTATATATGATTTGACACACCCCTTTTTGAAGACCCAACCAAAAGTTTCTTCCTTTGTACATACACACGACCTTATTCGTAAGAAACTCGTTATTTTCATCCAGGTTGTATCTAGTGAAGCCTGGAGTTCCTGGAGTATGGAGACTTAAGCCATTCCACGTTCCTATCCAGACGTTATTTTGATCATCTTTCTGAAGGGAAGTAACTTGATTGCTAGATATACTTTTCTCGTTATCCGCATTTGACCAGAAACGGCTCACCAAATTTTCTTTCAGGTCTATTTTATTTACTCCTCTGGATTTTATCCCAATCCAAAGATCATCGTCATCAAGTAGTAAACTGCCAGCAGCATTGGACGAAATTGTATGATCATTAAGTGGATCATTTTTATAGATAAGAAAGGTATCTGCCGAATAGTCATATTTTAATACTCCTGAACCTTCAGTTGCAATCCAAATATCACCAGCATCATCCAATACCATGTCGCGCACATAGCTTCCTTCCTTAAAAACATCCCCGTCTTTCTTTCTTGGAAAATGCTGATAGCTGATGCCATCAAATTTATTGAGTCCATAGCGCGTGCCAAACCACATGAACCCATACTTATCTTTAATTATTTTGGTCACAGAGCCTTGAGATATGCCTTTTGGTAAAGGCTCAAACTGGTAACTATCCTGAGCATTCGCAACAAGACTCAAACTAGAAAAAAGAGCCAAAAACAATAAAAAGCGCATTTTTCAAATCTAACAAAGTATAATGGAATAAATACCCATTACTTTTGGATTAGAGTTCACCGTTACTAAAAGTCCTCCCTGTTGAATTTTGACATCATAACCCATTCTGAATTTTTTAGAAAGAATAACAACATGTCAAGATTTCAATTATCTACAGTTTACCTCTGTCTGGTGCTTATTTCATTAACCTATTCTTGTAACTTCAAAAGCCCTGAAAGGAAGGTAGCGGATAGCAAAGTCTCCAGCTTATTATCCAACATGTCGTTGGAAGAGAAGGTGGGTCAAATGACACAAGTAACGATTGATCTAGTTTTAAAAGATGAGTCTTCCACGGAAGTGGATCCGGACAAGCTGAGAAAAGCTATCATTGAGAAAAAAGTGGGTTCCATTCTGAATGTAAAGGGCAATGCATATACCCTTGATGAGTGGCATGAAATCATTGGACAGATTCAGGAGTTGGCTGTAAAAGAAACTCCAAATGCAATACCTGTTCTGTATGGAATAGATGCTATTCATGGAGCCAATTATATTCAAGGCGGAACTCTTTTCCCGCATAACATTGGTATGGCTGCTACCAGGAATCCTGAATTAGCCGGAAAAACCGCGCATGTAACCGCTCTAGAGACCCGAGCAGCCGGTATCAGATGGAACTTTGACCCTGTAGTAGGTATGGGAAGACAGCCGCTATGGTCTAGGTTCGAAGAAACTTTTGGAGAAGACGTTTTCTTAACCAGCGCAATGGGAAAAGGCGTTATAGAGGCTTATGAAAAAGGAGACATAAGTAAGAAAGATGCCGTTGCTTCTTGTATGAAGCACTTCATAGGTTATTCTGTTCCAGCAAGCGGTAAGGATCGAACACCCTCATATATACCAGAGCGACAGCTAAGAGAAATTTTTCTTCCTCCGTTTCAGGAAGCAGTAAATGCCGGAACTTCTACTGTGATGATCAATTCAGGAGAAGTAAACGGGATACCTGTACACGCCAACCCTTATTTTCTCAAGACTGTTTTGAGGGAAGAATTAGGCTTTGAAGGTCTTGCGGTTTCGGACTGGGAGGATATAATAAGGTTGCATTCAAGACACAAAATAGCTGCTAACCCTAAAGAAGCTGTGAAAATTGCTGTAAATGCTGGCATAGATATGAGTATGATTCCAATGGATTACTCTTTTTATGATTACCTCGTTGAGCTAGTAAATGAAGGGGAAGTAAGTATGGAAAGGATAGATGAGGCCGTTTCCAGAATTTTAAAATTAAAAGTTGATCTGGGTTTGTTTGATAATGCTTTCCCAGAAGAATCCGCTATTCAAAACTTTGGAAAGCCAGAGTTTAAAGAAATTGCTAAGCAGGCGGCACTGGAATCGATCACCTTGTTGGAAAATAGATCAAATATTCTACCGCTTGATAAAAAGAAAAAGTTACTCATAGCAGGACCTTGTGCCAATAATATTCCTGCACTTCACGGAAGTTGGTCATTTACCTGGCAAGGAAATGATGCAGCACACTATCCTGAATCAACTAAGACTATTCTAGAGGCCTTTAAGGAGTCATTCAGTGATGGTGAAATCGCTGGAGATCAAATTATTTCAAGGGCTAATGCGGATTTCGATCATACTGATAATTATGATGCAAAAAAATTGATAGCTGATGCACGATTAGCTGACGTAATTATCTTATGCTTGGGAGAAAACTCTTATGCTGAAGGGCCTGGTGTAATTGATGACCTTACCCTTGATGCTCGCCAAATCGAACTGGCTAGAGCAGCCAAAAAAACTGGTAAGCCTGTGATTTTAGTTCTTGTTCAGGGAAGACCTAGGGTAATATCCAGTATCGAAGCTGATATGGACGCTATCATTAACGCGTATCGACCTGGCAGTGAAGGAGCATCTGCTATTTCGGATGTAATTGCAGGAGAGTATAACCCTTCTGGAAGGCTTCCATTCACCTACCCAAAACGAACCGGCGATATCGTACTCTACGATCACAAATTTTCCGAAACTATCAGGGAGGATCTACCGAACACCTACGCAGGTGGCGCCTACAGACCTCAATGGCCTTTTGGTCATGGACTGGGTTATTCAGAATTTGAATATTCAAAGCTTAGAGTAAATAAAGAAACAATCTCCGAAAATGAATCTCTTCAGTTGACAGTACAGGTTACTAATGCCGGTAAGAGAGAAGGGAAACATATCGTAGAATTGTATCTAAGTGACCTGTATGCTTCGGTTACTCCAAGCAACAAAAAACTAAAGAGTTTTCAAAAAGTACAACTCTCACCGGGAGAAAGTGAAACTGTAAGTTTTACTCTTTCAGAAAAGGATCTTTCTTTCGTAGGCATTGACAACAATTGGATCACCGAGCCTGGCCAGTTCAAAGCGATGGTTGGTGACCTTAATGTAACTTTTAACTATCAGTGATGAGATATTCCAGCATTTGTAATTACTTCATGATCATTCTGGTTTTTTCACAGTGTAGTCCAGGAAAAAAGGACTCAGAAGAAAACGCTAATGAAGAATATCAAACCATAGGATCAATTGAAAGAATAGATTCATCACTTGATGAGGTTTTAAAAAAAGATGCCAAAATAGAAATACTGGCTGAAGGATTTACATGGTCTGAGGGACCAGTATGGGTTCCGTCAATAAATAGTTTACTCTATTCTGACGTACCAGAAAACACGATATACAAATGGAATGAATCTGAAGGCAACTCTGTATACCTCAAACCATCTGGACATACTGGTATCGAGCCTGCATCTTCCTCTGGAGGGTCCAATGGCCTCATTTTAGATCATAATGGAGACCTGTTGCTTTGTCAACATGGGGATCGGAGAATAGCAAGGATATCTTCCAGTCAATTAAATGATGATAGTCCGGAATTTGCCAGTGTAGTTAATAGGTTTGAAGATAAAAGATTTAACAGCCCAAATGATCTGATAATTTCATCTAGTGGTGACATTTATTTCACCGACCCTCCTTATGGGCTCAAAGATCAGGATGCAGATTCATTAAAAGAACTTGATTACAATGGTGTGTACAAACTAGCCTCCGATGGTACTTTGACGCTGTTGATTGACAGTCTTACGCGTCCAAATGGAATAGCACTCTCACCCGATGAAAGAACTCTTTATGTGGCTAATTCGGATCCTGAAAAAGCTATATGGGTGGCTTATGGTGTGACTCCATCAGGCATTGACAATGGAAGGCTCTTTTTTGATGCCACTGAAAAGGTGTCATCTCTGAATGGCCTTCCTGATGGCCTGAAAGTCAATAAAGAGGGAATCGTATTTGCGACTGGCCCTGGAGGGGTTTACATTTTTAAGCCAGACGGAACACAAATCGGAATAATTTTGACAGAATTTGCAACTGCAAATTGCGCTTTCAATGAAAACGAGACTGTTTTATATATGACAACACATAAGTATCTCACAAGGATCCGCTTACAGTAAAGTTTAATAGCTTCTTAAAGTCAATTATTTATTTTGATGAATTGAGGGCGATCATCATTTTTGGCTACTACAATAAACTGTTTTCCATCAATTATAACTAGCGAAAAATCTTTTACATCACCCTCCATAAATAGGCCACATTGGTTGTTTCGGACCGCAGAAAAATTTCCTTTCCCATCTCCCCTCAGATAGGTCCCTATACCCGAGTCATTTCGAGGTGTTTCAATTTCAGCTGAGTATAAGTTTCCTCCGGCTATAATATCTTTAAAGCCATCTTTATCGATATCTACCACTATTGATTTATTTATTGAAGAAAACTGCGCTTCATTCGGCAACTGAGTCATTTT
Source organism: Marinobacter alexandrii (assembly GCA_039984955.1). Lineage (NCBI taxonomy): Bacteria > Pseudomonadati > Pseudomonadota > Gammaproteobacteria > Pseudomonadales > Marinobacteraceae > Marinobacter > Marinobacter alexandrii. Next base: position 2,443,552 of record JBDWTN010000007.1, on the reverse strand, counting down.
GAATTTTCCACCTCCCATGTTTTCAATGTAAGTACTCGCAAAAGTCTCTGAGATATGATGTATTTCAGCATTAGCCAATGCTTCCTGCCCATATATCTCTGAAACATCAGCAACTGAAAAGGAATTGTAATCTTTAAATTTTTCCTTCAGCGAAGGCATCTGCTGTGCGGAACATGATTTCCCACGAACAGGAAATAATTTCCCGAAATTATAATAGCTCAGGACAATATCTTTTCTATTATTCTCATCAAAATCATCTGCATATACCTCAAAAGGTTCTTCCGGTGTAGCCTGATATTTATAGTTGAGTCCAAGGTTGCCAACCACATAATCCATATCGCCATCACCATCAAAATCGTCTTGAGAAATACTTGACCACCACCCGTTTGTGTGCGTTAAACCTGTTGTATTAGTCACATCGCTAAATCTTCCTTCTTCGTTACTGTAAAACAATAGAGGCGTCCACTCGCCTACTATGATAAGATCAAGTGTACCATTTCCATCAAAGTCCGTCCAGCTTGCATCAGTAATCATTCCCAACTCTTCGAAATCAGGCGCTATTTCCATTGTTACATCAGAGAAGGTTCCTTCATCATTTCGGAGTATGTAACTCTTTGCTGGCCAAGGATACTTCCCAACGATCAATCTCCCCCCCACGAATAAGTCTAAGTCCCCATCATTGTCATAATCTCCTGCTTTTACGCGAGAGCCACTTGCTGTTATTGAAGGCAAAATATTATTGCCTCTTGTAAATGCACCGGCACCATCGTTTACATACAGACGATCCTGAAATGCTGATTCTTTTTTGTTTTTTTCGTTACCCCCACTTACTACATATAAGTCTTTATCTCCGTCACCATCATAGTCGAAAAAAAGCGCACTCATATCCTCAAAGGCTTCATCACCTTTCCACAACTCTATATTCGTTTTTTCAAAAGATGCTTCACTATTCTGCACATAAAGAGCCCCCGCCTGACCGGAGGCCCCACACATATAAATGTCTTCCAGGCCGTCACCATTCACGTCAGCAACAGCCACTCCAGACCCTAGTCTTGATGTCTGGTGCGGCAAAAGAGGTTCAAAGTAATAGTCATCGTATTTGTTTTCAGTGTGCTTAAAATCAACTCCCATCGTGCTAGATGATAACGTTTCAAACACGCTATTTTCTTTTGCACGTATATCTGCTGATTTACTCTCATTCGCAAAGTCAACTACTAAATTCTGATTTACTTTAACGTTCGTCCTTTTTGAAACAGATCCGTCTGGCCATACTATCTTGATTGAATCAATCTTTTCTGCCTTACCTAACCCAAAATGCAATTGTGGAGCTACCGAAGACTGGAAACCCCTAGTAAGTGTAAGCTCACTGTATTGAGTTAATGTGCGTGTATGAATGTACGCTTTAGTACCCAATCCATTTCTATTATTCTCAGAACCATTGAAGGTAATGGTTAAGTAATTGTTTTTATCCGGGTTGTTATTCTCGTAGACGGAAGCTTGCTGATCAATATTATTAATAACAAAGTCAAGGTCCCCATCATTATCAAGATCTGCGTAAGTGGAACCATTGGAGAAAGTCTTTTCGCCCCAGCCCCATTGATCAACCATGTTTTCGAAAGTAAAATCTCCGTTGTTTCGGAAAACGTAATTAGAAATTTTTTCGGAGGGGATTTGTTCAATTTCTTCTGCAGATAAATTCACACCTCCAAAATGATTTCTTGACTTTAACGCGTTGAAATAATCCCTATTATTGATATCTCTTCTGGTTCCGTTAGATACCGTGATGTCTTTCCATCCATCATTATCCAGATCAGAAAATAGTATAGACCAACTCCAATCCGTAGTTGAAATCCCTGACAATCTTGAAACTTCACTAAAAACAGGATTCCCGTTTTCATCTAACCCTCTGTTTAATTGAAGACAGTTTTGCATGTATTGATAATTCAGACCAGCCTTGACCATTTTATCAAAACCCAATGGGTTCATACTTGCCATATTGGCTTTTGATCGTCTGTTATCTTCAGGTGTCATGTCTACTTGAGCGATATCGAGTAACTGATCATTGTTGTAATCAGCAATGTCTGCACCCATTCCGTACTGCGCAGTATGCTTCAATGAAGTCTTAGAAATCTCACTGAACGTACCATCTTGATTATTGATGTATAAGTAATCCGGAGAATCAAAATCATTAGACACATAGATGTCTACCCATCCATCGTGGTTAAAATCGGAGGCCGTAGCACTTAGTGAAAGTCCAAAATTTAAGATCCCCGCTTGGGTAGTAACATCCTGAAAAGTTCCATCACCCTTATTTTCGAATAAAATATCAGATTCCTCTGGTTTCGGGTTATTCATTTTATAGCGATAAAGTTCAACCGGACTTTTGAAAGGAGTAGGGGGATAATTGGCCAGATACAGATCCAAATCGCCATCATTGTCATAATCAAAAAAGGTACTTTGAGTTGTATGACCATTGTGATCTATACCATAAAGATCACCCTGTTCAGTAAAGGTCAAATTACCTTTATTCACATACAGTAAATTATTCCTGTTGTCTCCTTTACCTGATACACTTACATAGATATCTAAATAACCATCGTTATTGATGTCTACCATCGTAGCACCCGTAAACCACCGATCATCACCTGCTACTTTTGCCTTATTGGTTATGTCTTCAAATTTGAAATCCCCTTTATTGAGATAAAGTGAATTAGACTTCATGTTTGCTGTAAAGAACAAATCAGCCAGGCCATCATTGTTGATGTCTCCGGTAGCCACACCTCCCCCCATATACATATAAGGGTAAGTAAAGTAGTTTAGGGTATCAGTTTCAACAATGTCATTAGAAAATGAAATACCAGTTGCATTGGCATTCAGTAATGTAAACTGCTTCCCTTTTTTCTCTTGGCAAGAGAAAACAAATAACAAAAGAAGGAGGGTGAAAGATATCTTATTCATTCTTCGCAAAACTATTTAGTCATGAAAAGGGCTTTGAATAAAATTATCCAAAGCCCTTTATATAGAACAGCAAACTTTCAATTAATTCGAAGGATTTGGTTCTAAGTTAGGATTTATCGTCATCACAGAATTCGGTATGGGTATTACGTCAAAACCAGCAGGCATAGATACCCCATAGTTGTTAGAAAGATACGCAGCTGCCTCACCTGACCTTCTGATGACTGCCCACAAAGAAAACTCTCCAGCGAGCTCGTGTCTATACTCTTGCAGTATATTATCCATCGATACAGTTAATGCGGGAGCAGTTCCACCCCAACCTCTGTTCCTTACTCGATCAAATGCTGCTTGTGCTGTGCCCATATCTCCGGCTTTTAATGCTGCCTCTGAAAGACTTAGCAACACCTCTCCATAGCGAATCCAAATATGATTCTGTCCACCAAACATAACCGCAGATCCCCAACCAAGAATTGCAGGATCTCTCCAACCCTTGATGCCCCAATACCCTGTTCTTTGAGGATTTTCTGCCATACCAGCTGGTGGGTTTCCTGTCCATGGATCAGCTGCTGTACCAGCCGTATTTATATCTATTCCATCATACATATTGATGTCAATCAATGGATCTGGATGTTCCTCATCTGGTCCGATGACGGTGGCTTGTCGTCTCAAATCTCCTGCTTCGAATGATGCCCACAACTCTTGGGTAGGTATTCCTGCAAAAGCACCATCACCATTTCTTATATCAGCCGGCATAGTGAAAAGTTGCAAAATGGACACCTCGTCATTTCTTCCCCACGAAAGGTCACCATCAGCTGCCCACTGTAATTCAAACAATGATTCTACTCCGTTGGCATTTGCTAATGCATGCACATCTAAGAAATTGGGTTCCAAAGAAGTTACCCCTCCAGCCTCTATCTCCTCAAAAGCAGTTACTGCCTCCGGGTATCTTCCTAACCACATAAGGGCATTCCCAAGTACAGCATAGGCCGTTCCTTTGCTAACTCGCCCTCTCTCAGAATCATACGACCATGGAAGATAAGGAATAGCCTCTTCCATATCTGTGACGATCTGCTCGAAAACCATATCCTGAGGATCTCTTGCTTTCAATGGGTCATCCGACAAATTTAACATGAGTGGTACATCGCCATATGCAGCTGCTAAATACTGGTAAGAGATGGATCTAAGCACTAACGTTTCTCCTAACAGCCTTTGCCCTGTCTCTCCGGTAAGATTCCCCGCATCAAGTCCACCCCGCAGGCCTTCAATAGCCGCATTTGCTCTTCCGATCTGCCTGTAGTGATTTGGCCAAATCTTGGTAGCTACCTCACCATCAGCATTCACTTCAAAATTGAAAAAATTGTTATCATCTCTCTCTGTTGGCGTCTGCCAATCCAAAGACATATAATTAGCCCAACCAAAAACTCCTTTTACATTGTATTCATTGGGTACCCCCGGATCTCCTTCTGAGTCATTTTGAAATCCATCATACACTCCCGTCACAGCGGCAACAGCAGTTCGATCGGCACTAAAAACCACATCTGTTGTTAGATCTGTTTCATTCGCATCGATTAGAAAATCATCCGAACACGCCCACATTGTACCTAAGAGTACACATCCAATTAAGGATAAACTTGTATTTTTTGCTTTAAATTTCATAACAGTTCTCATTTAAAATTTAAGATTGAGGCCAAAAGTGTATGACTTGGAAAGTGGATATGCCCCTGCATCAATTCCTCGTGTTGTCACACTGTTATTGCCATTAATATCCGTGTTTTGACCAATTTCAGGGTCTGTGCCCGAGTAATTCGTGATCGTAAATAAATTTTGAAGACTGGCATAAAAGCGAACAGAACCTAAGCCAACCTTACCAACTAAGGAGGAAGGTAAGTTATATCCTAACGTAACATTCCTCAATCTAAGATAAGAACCATCTTCCACAAAATAGCTGGAGGCACGATTATTTTGAACCGCATTATCATCAATTAATGCCCTTGCAAACGAGTTAGTAGATCCCTCTCCATTCCAACGATTCTCAAAATATTCTGTACTCACATTAGAGAAAGAGGCATTATTTCCATAACCTGAGGCGCTCTCGAGTTCACGTTTTACCAGATTCAGTATTTCGTTCCCATACGTTCCGTAAAAATTAAGCCCTAGATCAAACCCTTTATAAGAAAAATTCAGATTGACGCTTCCATAGAAATCTGGGATAGGACTTCCTATTGTGGTCCTATCATCTCCTGTAATTTCACCATCACCATTCAAGTCTCTAAATCTACGGTCACCTGGGGCTGTATCACTATCTTGGTAGTTTCCACTAGGAGCATCTGCATTGAGTGCATCTATTTCCCCTTGATTTTGGAAAATTCCATCTGCTACAAAACCATAGAAAGTGCCAACTTCTCCTCCAAGTCGTGATTGGGTAACATCGAACCAGAAACCACCTGTGAAAAAATCATCCAAAAATTCATTAGGAAATACCGCTAGTCCAGATTGCGAATTGATCTGTGTGATCTCGTTAGAAATCGTCGTGAGGTTAGCATTTATATCCCAGCTAAAATCTCCTACGTTCTTTCGGTGACCAACTAAAAACTCAAATCCTTTATTGACAGCTGTCGCGCCATTTTGGGCTTGTGAGGTAAAGCCACTTTGCGAAGGCACTGTAGCATTAAAGAGAAGACCTTCGGACTCTTTGTTAAAATAATCTATAGTGAAATACAGACTATTATCCAGAACTGCACCTTCTATCCCTACATTGAATTGGGTTTGTTCTTCCCATTGTAAGTCTGGGTTTGCCGATCCACGTGGTACTAATCCTAAAGTAGAATTAGATCCATCAAAGCTATAGTTGCTGTTCAGAACCCCTGCATCACTTACGTAGAAAGACGTAAATCCAAAGGAAGGAATACCTGAGAAATTTCCAGTCACACCCCAGCTTCCTCTAACTTTTAAGAAGTCAAATGGTGTGCTTTGAAAAAAGCTTTCTTCATCAACATTCCAACCCACAGCCACGGATGGAAATGTGCCATATAGGTTTGAAACACCGAATACATCCCCTACACCATCTCTTCTAACAGTCGCAGTTACATAGTACTTGCTGCTATAGTCGTAATTGACTCTTGCAAAGGTACTTGCTAGTGTTCGCGTACTTTGAAATCCCTGAGCTCGAGTAATTTGATCTGCTGCCGCAACACTGCGAACGTTGTTATTCAAAAATCCTACACCAGTACCTCCTGAAGATCTGAAAGTGATTCTTTGTGCAGAAGTACCAGCCAAAACGCCAAATTTATGACGACCAGCAAATGTTTCAGAATATTTCAAGATATACTCCCCCAACCACTCATTGGAGGTACTTTGATCATTCGAAAATGATGCATTAGGTCTCACATCCAGGTTTCCATTACTTCGATAATATTCTGGCTGGAAGAAAGATCCTGTATTGTTGTCTACTCGTGCACCTACTTTTACCTGTGTGGATAGACCTCCAATGATATCCCATTCGATATCTGCATTCGCAAGGATCGTGGTACTCAAGTTATCCTGATCATTTTCCAATGCGCGAGCTACCCAGTTTCTTCCATCTCTGAATGACTCACCTCCTACATCTGGAAATGCTCCGAAATTACCATTTTCGTCAACAGGAAGATTTGTTGGATTCACATCATTGGGATCATTTGGGTTATTATTTGCTTCTCCAGCAGGAGCCAAATGAGGGATGGTAGAAAACAAATTTAGCAACGCATCACGTCCAGTACCTAGTGGCTGAAATCCTTGAGAGCTAATGTATTTTGCATTTGCGTTCAGTCGTAACTTATCGTTAATGTCAAAGCTTGTGTTAAGACCTAAATCGTATCGTGTATATTCCGAGCCAAGCAGTGTACCTTCTTCATCATAAACCCCTGCAGTAAAAGCCACTCTGGACTTTTCACCGCCCCCTCTTACGTTCAATGTGGTACTTTTTCTCAACGCTTGATCAAAAATTTCATCTTGCCAATTGATAGTTCGAAGTTGTGAAGGATCACTCCATCCTGTATATGGCACTGCGTTACCTCTTACTTGTGCATTATCACTACTGCTTAACTCTGTTGCAAAGCTTGTAAAATCTTCCACTCCAAGTACATCGATCTCTCTTGGTGAGGTGCGGAAACCAATAAAGGAATTTAATTCTACTTCCACCATACCTTTAGATCCTTGTTTTGTTTGGATGATAACCACTCCATTACTTGCACGCACACCATAAAGTGCTGTGGCTGAAGCATCTTTCAAAACAGTTAGAGATTGTATGGTCGTAGGGTTGATGAATGAGATATCTTGTGTTGGAAAGCCGTCCACAATGTATAGTGGTGTTGTATTTCCAAAGGTTCCCACTCCTCGAATGTTTACACTAACAGAAGCACCTGGTGCTCCAGAGTTGGACGTAACCTGCACTCCGGCAGTTTTGCCTTGTAGAGCTTCGTCTACAGTAGTTGCTGGAAACGCATTTAGTTCTTCAGCTCCAATAACAGCTACGGCCCCTGTTAAGTCTTTCTTTCTTGCTGTACCGTAAGCTACTACAACCACTTCTTCCAGAGCTGTCAAATCCTCATCTAGTTGAATATTGAACGAAGTTTGATTTCCTACTGTAACCTCCTGTGTAATGAAACCAACAGAGCTTATCAAGAGGATAGATTCTGGTCCAGATACATTCAGTGAGAAATTTCCATCAATATCAGTAACTGCTCCATTGTTAGTTCCTTTTTCCTGAATGGTTGTTCCAGGAACGGATTCTCCATTTGAGTCTGTCACTGTACCTGAAACTCTTTGCTGTAAAGATGCTATGTCAGTAGGCAAATTATTTATTTCAGTACTCGCCTGTACTGAAATATATGAGACGAACAAGAGTAATGTAAGTCTCATTTTTAGTTTTGTTTTTAGTCGATGGGCTATGAACCCAAAACCATTGTAGTTTTTCATATTTTTAAATAGTTAGATCATTAGCTAAGCTTAAGTTGATTATCTAAGTAAGGAAGTGCCAAAGCACTTTTCGTTTTTTATCTCCACTTTCATTTGTTGTATTATTTTTTCTTCATAGGCATATTTTTTATCCTGATCAATTCGATGATATCTTTTGCTGAGTAATGAGAATTCTAAAAAGATCAAGTGTACTGGGGTAATTATTTAAAATTTTACAACCTCAAACATCACTTTTTTTAAAAAATGCAACAACGAGATATGTTTCGTATTAGACTGGTGAATGATTCATTGTGCTTAATCGTGTCTATTTGGCGTTTAAAACAGGCTTTTTTGACACTTAAAACGATGTAATAAATCATCACATTGGAATTTTCCAACTGAATAACTCCCTCTATTCAACTATCAAAACCTATGAATTCCGAAGATTCATAGCTTCTTGCGTACAAGACAGACCCAATCTTGGGTAGTAGAATTGTCACCACCTGATGGTGGATTTCCTAGACTTTTTATTTCCCCTCCTTTGACATTTCCTAGTGAACCCTTTTGTAGTTCACCACCTAGCAATGGGTTGTACCAAAGCACATCAAACTCGCTATCTGAATCAGGCAAATCCAATGTGTATGGTTTCGAATCAGGTAAATAAATAGCATAGAACTCATCTGCTTTTTGTAGACAGTATGCTTCTAATGAGTTTACCAGATGATGCTTGGGCTCCATCTCCCAATATGGAATGTACTGATCAAAGAAGTTCATCGCATGATGAGTCAGATCCCACAAACGATCTCGCTGGCGCCAGTCCTCTGAGGTAAGATCGTTGTGCGGATACTTCGCTCCAAAGTACCATTCCACTCCTGCACCCCCTGACAGTAGTGTTCCCCATAGTGCATATCTTCTTAATGTATTATGGGTTGGATCTATTGAATCCGGTAGAGCCGCAGTGTGCCACATTCCTATTTCGTCCATGGTTATCAACCAGTCTCGACCAGCTACTCTGGATTTTTTTCTCCAGGTCTCCACAACATTGGGAGCCATTTTTCTTTTGTCCTGCTGCAAGGACAATCCATCTAAATATGGATACCCGGCTATAGAATCCAATATGTCGCTTCTAAGTGGATCGTGTGAGTGGGTGTGTAATAATACTGGATGGTCATATGGGTCAGTCTCTTTTAGGAATTTGGCCATATTCTTTCGTTGTGCATCGTTTTGACCGATGGGTGACCAGGATGCCGGGCCGTTCTCTTCGCCCAAGTTCCATGTAAGCGCCAGGTGATGTCCAAAACGTGCTATGAGCTCCCTAAAGTATAATTGTCTGAGTGGGCCAGTATCTCCATTGTCCAGCATAGTTTCATTTTCTGTTTCCTGAAGCACCATGTGTAGCATGATACCCTGACGCTGCATGTGCTGAAATAACACCTCCCACTGCTCCAATTTGCTCACATCGAACCTAGTGAAATCATTAGGCGTGACGAAGGGCCAGACATCCTTACCATCACCTAGTATATTCAAGGTCAAAAAGTACGAGGAATTCATCCCTTTGGAAGCCAGATAATTCATAGCTCCAATCAGTGATTTACCTTTCCCACCTTTCCATGTTGGATCGCCCTGATTCCAATCCTGAAGGTGTTTGGGAAATGAGTGGATTTCATTATTCGTGCTGGCTTCCCCCTCTCTTGCTGATGCTTGAATGCGATAGGTTCCATCAAAGTCTTCGTATCCAAGTAGGTTCTCCGGGCTATTCGTTCCTCCTTTTAGCCAGTATTTTTCAGTACTCCGAAATCGATAATATCCTTGGTAGGAATCTAAATGACCGTTAGCTCGAAAATCAGGTCCCTCTTTGTCTGACTTGATAACAATGAACTCACCAATCGCCGGTGAAATTTCAATGGATGTACCTAAATCAGTATCATCACTCAATGCAATACTATCACCATGATGGAGAGTAGCTGTATAACTCCATTGCCCCAGAAGTTCCGGCGTGAACCGGACTTCCCAAACATTCCCATTAGCTGCTCCAGTTTCAGCGGCATCTCCATCTGCTGAATAAAAGCCGTGAATGTTATACACATTTCCGTCATTCTTAAACTGGACTCGCAAGCGATAGTTCAAAAAAGGGTTGTCTTCATCTGACTCTGATGTTTCAGGTCCTTCAAAAGTTAGCGTTACGGTGTGGAATTGCTTATAAACAGACGTTTGATCTACATTTTCTGTATGATCAGTCTTTACAGGTGATCGCAGCTTTAGCCGCTCTACAGAGGTAAGCTCAGGCCCTCCTCCACTATTTTCACTTCCGGAGGCGGTGTAGAGATAATCATCTATAACTGCAAATCCAGACCCATGTCTTCCCCTATTTAAAGAAGGCCAACTACGCCAAGTTTTGGTTTCGCTATTATAAGCCTCTAACTCTCTGTGCGCTTCCTTTTGGACGGCACTCTCACCCCCGCCTAAGATAATTTCATCCTTCCAGGCTATCGCTGAATTACCCGCTCTCTCTGTTGGGATCGCTAAATTTTGTGTTACTTTCTTCCACTCTCTTGTCGTAAAGTCATAAACATTCCCATAACTGTTGGTCAAGTCCATATCTTCTCCCGTTTTGTGAGAGCTCCTTCTGCCGGCAAAGGCAAAAAGCTGATTGTTGCTAACTACAGCTTGAAAATGATCTCTGGCATCTGGTGCGTCTGGCAACACTCGCCAATCGCCAGTTTTGGGATCATACTCGTCAAACCATGGTTTGTAGCCGTTCATGTGACCGTTTATGATGCCTCCAACCAGATATATTTTATCATTAAAGTAGACCGCTCCGGCACCTCCTCTTCTTCTGGCCTTTGGAATTTCATGACCATACTCATATTTGTCTTGTTCTGGATAATAAATAAGTATACGATCTAGCGGTTTTTCATTTGGCCATTGGCCTGTCATTGCTCCAATAAGATAAATGGCATCATTGACCGACACGGGTTGAAAATGATGTACTTCAATTGGAGGAGCGGATTTAGAAGTCCAAGTATTGGTTTTCGTATCAAAAATATCTGTAGGATTAATTCTCCTTCCACCTATCAATATAATTTGATCCTTGTACGCCACAAGTCCTGCTTCATGACGAGCTGTAGGCTCGCCATTCGCCTCAATAGTCTCCCATTTCCAGTTTTGATTTTCCTTTGACGCACAACCAGACAATAGAAGGTATATCAATACAATCAAATGAATTGGAAGGATGTCTATAAATTCTTTTGATCTGATTACCATGCTCTTAATCTTGTTTACCGGTGACAATGGATACCAGGTTCTCCTTTTCGACATTATCAGTACTGAAGAGACCGAAATTGTCACTCTTGTAATTCCAATTAGCGAAACCAATGCCGGTTTCATCAAAAAGCTCAATCATATCTTTATACCATAAAAATGTATCTTCATCGGGTGCATTGGAAATAATACCAAACTCTCCACAGTATAGAGGCAGCCCCAATTCTTTTGCCTTTTGAATGGGCTTAGCCCACCTTTCCAAGAGTAGCTGTTTATTGAATTTCACATTAACCCACTTCTCGACACTTGGCTTTATGGTATCAGGTATGTTTTCGAATTCAGGTTCTGTTAGAATAACTCCAGGATAATGAACCGGTCCCGCATAGTTTTTCAAATAAGTCCATTCTGCATTATAGTGAGTAAGTAAAAAAGGTTCGTAGAAATGAAAACTCAAAAGAATATTGGAATCATTTGGCACCCGCAACGCGTCGAAAGTCTCTGTAGACTGCCATCTGTTAGACCCAATTACAATGGTGCGCTCAGGCTCTAGTTCCCTAATAGCGTCATGCGCTCGATCTACCAACAGATTCCAAGATTCATGATCATCTGCTACTGCCTCATTCATCAATTCATATGCTACTAAACCGTTCGGATATTTTTTAAGTGCTTTAGATAAGTCACGCCATAAATCGAAGAATTTTTCTTGCTCAGCAACATCAGTCCATAAAGGCTTTACTTCGGCGTTAAAATGATGAGACCTGAGAATATGAAGGTCTACAATAACTCTGAGGTTATTAGCTTCACACCAATCCACGCAGTTCTGCATGAGCTTAAAAGCTTCTTCTTGCCTATTACCTTCTAGATCCCACATCTGCTCTTCATCAATTGGCAGTCTTATGTGATCAAATCCAAGATTAGCTATTTTTTGTACATCCAGTTGAGTGAAAAAATTTTCCCGATCTTTCCCTCTTCTGTCACTCTGAGAAAGCCAGTGCGCAATGTTTGTCCCCTTTCTTACTTCAAATTTCGCGGAGGTTTGCTGGTCCTCAGCTTGATTACAAGAAATAAGCAATACTCCTAAAAAGAGTATCATAATCTTCGTTTTCATAGCTTGAATTTTCATATTGTTCCAGTTGATTGATTTTAATTCATATTTCCTGTAGTCTCGAAAGACTCATCCATGCATATGCTAAAAAAATTAGAATATGCTCTTTAGAAGTTATACAGGCTTATTGAGTGGATTTCTAAATAAGTCTAAGTAATTATTGCTATTACAGGTGGTTGTTTTGAGAGCTAACTAGTTGCCTTTTTCCTAGCGTATTATCTAATAGTCAGTAACACTAAGCCTTAAGTCGAAGAGCGATAGCTTTCGTCACTACCTGATATGGAAGTGGTTCCTAAAATTTACTTGAAAGTGGTGGTATACTGATCAGTCTATAAATATGCATCTTAGCATGCATTGACTTTGGTATACCTTGTATACAACATATCAAATATATTAATAAAGTTTGAATTCACATTTCCGTCAATAAGTCAATTGAACTAAGATTTTATGAGAAGTGGGGGCTCTTATTAAAACTTAACTATTTATCCTCGTATTATTTAAGGCACAAAAAAGCCCTGAAAACTTACGTTATCAGGGCCTTAAGAGTACCTCGGGCGGGACTTGAACCCGCACGACCGCAATGGTCACAGGATTTTAAGTCCTGCGTGTCTACCAATTCCACCACCGAGGCATTATAGACTTCTTAAAAAGTCTTTACCAATGCCAGATTTAAGATATTTTTCTCTTTCTCTAGCTTCAGTTCTAGTTTCAAAGGATTCTGAATGAATTAAAACAAAAGGCCTGTATGGTCTTGTTGTTTTATTCTTTCCTCCATTATGTCCCTCTAATCTCCTTTTGAGATTATTTGAAAGACCTACGTAAATGTAGTTTCTCTCTTCACTTTAATAGCATAAACGTAAAACATATAGTTTTAAGTCCTGCGTGTTAACCAACCTACCTACCGCAGGCAGGTTCCTCCACCGAGGCATGGTGTATACCAAAAAATAATCCCGACGATCTGTCGGGACATTGAGCGGGAGACGGGATTCGAACCCGCGACCCCAACCTTGGCAAGGTTGTGCTCTACCAGCTGAGCTACTCTCGCTTAATCAAGCTATGCTTGCTTCTCCTTTGAAAAGGACTGCAAATTTATATTAAGCTCCAATAATTACAACTATATGAATGACAAAAATGATAAGTACTTGATTTGCTCAATACAAGAAGTGCTGGATGTCGTCAATATCTACCTTATGTCGAAAATCAATGCCTTTCGGCTAAAAATTATTGAAATCCGAAAAAAAGAAAATGCTGAACAGTTTTCGATTAACCATCATTTACAAACCGACGAAATATACGATATCATCGAGGTGTCAAATTAGGTTGAAATCGGCTAGTTATTTTGCGTAGTTCAATATCCAGATTTTCACAGAAAGCGATGCGTATCTATTCTTTACAGTTTTGTATTGTAGCTATTAGGAAAGATTTTATAACTCAATACAAAAGAAGAAAATGTTTAACGCGGAGATTGAAATGACTTTAGAATGTGCAGTAAAAGTAAGAAAGCACCTAGTGAGAATTCTGGAGAGTAGAAGTGATGTTGGATTGGAATCTCAACTCCAATATGTAAACAGATTAATCATGGAAGCAGACTCCATGCAAGATAAATCGCTAGCAGTAGCTTAGGACCCCTTTAATACTTCTTTAAGTTCATTCAACTTCAGTAGCGCCTCTACTGGTGATGTTGTATTCACATCAATATTTCTAAGAATATCCAACATACGCTCCATTCGGGGGTCCGCTTCAAACAAATTCATCTGAAACTGCTGGGTAGGCAGTTCTTCTAGTTTCTGCCGATCTGAATCCGTTAATTTTTCTTTCTCCAGATGCTTCAATATTTCATTCGATCGAATGACTATTTCGTTTGGCATTCCTGCCATCTGTGCAACATGAATACCAAAACTGTGCTCACTGCCTCCCTCTACTAGCTTCCGCATAAAGATTATCTTATTCTCAAGCTCTTTCACAGAAACATTGAAATTCTTGACACGTGGTAAATCCTTTGCCAACTCATTCAACTCATGATAGTGAGTGGCGAAAAGTGTTTTCGCCTTTGCTTTAGGGTGATTATGCAAATGCTCTACAATGGACCAGGCAATAGATATTCCATCGTAGGTGCTTGTCCCTCGTCCAATCTCATCCATCAATACTAATGAACGATCGCTCAGATTATTCAAAATACTGGCTGTTTCAGTCATCTCCACCATAAACGTGGATTCACCTCTCGAGAGATTGTCAGAAGCACCTACTCGCGTGAAGACCTTATCTACCAATCCAATCTTCGCATAGCCGGCCGGTACAAATGATCCCATCTGGGCCATAAGGGTAATTAGTGCAGTTTGGCGGAGCAAAGCTGATTTACCCGCCATATTTGGACCAGTAATGATCATTACCTGTTGGGATTCATTATCCAGATAGAGGTCGTTGGAAATGTATTCCTCTCCTTGTGGTAGGTTCCGCTCAATCACCGGATGACGTCCTTCTTTGATGTCAAGGATTTTCTCTTCAGAAATATTTGGTCTACAGTAGCGATACGCTTGAGCTTGTTGGGCAAAGCATGATAGGCAATCTAGCTGAGCAATTACCTTGGCATTTTGCTGAATGGCATCTATATAGGTGTGAGCGAAGGCTACCAATTCTGAATATAGCTTTTGCTCTAAGACTTGGATTTTAGACTCAGCACCAAGGATTTTTTCTTCATATTTCTTTAATTCCTCTGTGATATATCGTTCTGCATTTACCAATGTCTGCTTTCGAATCCATTCTTCAGGCACTTTATCTTTATGCGCATTTGACACTTCCAGATAGTAGCCAAATACTTTGTTATAAGCAATCTTCAATGAAGTAATCCCTGTTCGTTCTACCTCACGGTCTCTAATGCCAGAAAGGAAATCCTTTCCTGAGGTGGAAATAGCTCGCAATTCATCTAGCTCTTCATTCACTCCTGTTTCGATGACATTCCCTTGATGAAGCTGAAGTGGTGCATCTTCTTTCAACTCATTCGTAAGTTTTTCGATAAGCTTCTCACATGGATTCAATAGATCATGAAATGCATTGAAAGACTTTTGACCTTCAAGTAATTCACGAATGGGCTGTATCTGCAACAAGCTTTTTTTAAGTTGGAGCAGCTCCCTTGGATTGACTCGACTGGTGGCTACCTTCCCTACTAATCTTTCCAAATCGCCAATTTTTTCTAAATGCTCTCGGATACTTGACTGCAACTCGTCTTCTTCTGTCAGTGCCTCAACTATATTCAGACGTTGATCTATCTCAGGCTTACTTTTCAAAGGAAGCACCATCCATTTTCTTAGCAATCTCCCGCCCATTGGAGTGAGTGTATGATTGATTGTATCTATAAGCGAAATGCCATCTGGTTGTCCCGATTGGATTAGCTCCAAATTCCGTATGGTAAAGCGATCAAGCCACACATATTTATTCTCATCGATCCTTGAAATCGACTTGATGTGGTTGGTTTCCTTATGTTCAGTTTCATCTAGATAGTAGAGTATCGCTCCAGCTGCTAAAATGCCTTCATTCAGTTCCTCAATACCGTATCCTTTTAAGTTTGGCACATTAAAATGACCTGTGAGCTTTTCGTAACTATAGTCTTTACTAAAGATCCACTCTTCCAAAGGGAAAGAAGAGAAATGCTCTCCGTACCTATTGCTGTACCATTCACGATTAGGCTTGGGATAAATGATCTCCGAGGGCTGAAAGCCACGAATCAGCTTGTCTACATAATCTTCTGTTCCTGAAGAAACCATAAACTCCCCGGTTGACAGGTCGAGAAACGCCACTCCACATGTATCCTTATGGAAATACACGGAAGCAAGGAAATTATTTTTGCGCTGATCCAGCACGTTATCGTTTAGGGACAACCCTGGAGTAACCAGCTCTGTAACTCCACGCTTGACTATTCCTTTTACGGATTTGGGATCTTCCAACTGATCGCAGATTGCAACACGATAACCAGCTCTTACCAATTTTGGTAAATAAGTATCCATCGCGTGATGTGGAAATCCTGCCAGCTCCATTTCTGATGCAGAACCATTTGCTCGCTTGGTCAATACAATATCTAGTGCTTTACTAGCCTTGACTGCATCCTCACCAAATGTCTCATAAAAGTCCCCCACTCTGAACAAAAGCAATGCACCAGGGTACCTGCTTTTGATTGCATTGTACTGCTTCATGAGAGGTGTTTCTTTTGCTTTGGTCTTGGTGCCTGCCATGCAGTTGGTTCAGTTTAATTTTGGCAATTAGATTGCAATGTTAATAGTTCGCAAAGTGACAATAATTACTTTATTAAAGTCTTTTGCTTACATCATTCTGAATTTATTTTAGAATCTATAATAAATAGTGACGGAAAAGATCCTGAAACAAGTTCAGGGTGACCTAATATGAAGAAACTAAAAAACGAAGAGCTAAACCGGCTATCACCGGAGGAATTTAAAGACACAGAAAAAATACCTGCTGTTTTGGTACTGGATGATGTCCGCAGTGCTATGAACGTGGGTTCGGCTTTTCGCACTTCAGATGCTTTTTGCTTAGAAAAAATTTACTTGTGTGGCATAACTGCTCAGCCTCCTCATCGTGAAATCAATAAGACCGCTTTGGGAGCTCAAGATTCTGTAGAATGGGAACATAAAGAAACTATTGTTGATTGCATTGCTGACTTGAAGAAAAATGGTTATGCTGTAATAGCTGTTGAGCAGGCAGATAAAAGCACTTCTCTCCTAGATTTTTCGATTGATAAGGAAGCAAAGTATGCGTTTGTTTTTGGCAATGAGGTTTTTGGAGTGAGTGATCATGTGGTAGAGACTGCTGATATAGTGTTGGAGATTCCTCAATATGGAACGAAGCATTCACTCAATATCTCTGTAAGTATTGGAGTGGTGTTATGGGATTATGTCAGCAAACTCAGAACAATGATTTCAACTTAATTTCCTCCTCCAAAAACTATCGTGGTGCTTGAATAGCTGGTACCGTAGTTATACACCAGATTCCTTACCTGGTTGAATGCATCAATCACCTGATCCTTGTAAAGCTCCTTCAACGGGTGAGCATAAACTGACCAGAGTACGCCATTAGAAGTAGCATATTTAGCATCCAGCGCTCGGTCAAAATTCGAGTCAAGCAGTTTTTTAAGATCTTCCTCTGCGAGTTTATTCTCCTCCACAATCGGAGACATTAAGCGCATACGGTTAGCATTTTCATCGACTATCAGGTAAAGTTGGAGTTCATCAACTTTATATTGAATCATATTCTCATTCTCCTCCACAATAATGGCTTCCTTCGCCAAGATTAATTTCAAATCTTCAAAAGAAGTATTCTGCGCTAGGGTGTGAAAAAGTGAAGTAATTAAGAAAGATATGATTAGGATAATACGACTCATGTGTGAATCTACAGACATTAGCTCCAGAGGCAAAAGCAGAATTAGCTAATTTTAAACTAAACGTCTTTTTCACTACCTGGTACCAAACAAAAACAACTCTCTAAAAAAGAGAGCCGTAAGTTTTATTTTCTTGGTATTTAAGTATTATCCAGGTTCATAGGTGATTCCAAGAATTCGCTCTTCGAACATTCCAAGGGCAATTTTGTCTTCACCCAACACATCGAAAAGCTCCAACGCTCTTCGTGCTATATATTCTTCTTCAATTTGTTCCTGAACAAACCAACGCATGAATTCCTCAGTAGCTATATCATTATACTTTCTGCATTCACCTACGATTTCATGGATAGAATCTGAAACTGCAATTTCGTGCTCCAATGCTTTTTCGAATACTTCTCGGAGTGACCCAAAGTCATGCTGACTTTCTCCAACTATTGGAGATATTGCATCACACTCCATATCACACAGGTAGTGAAAAAGTTTTAGTTGGTGTTTCCGCTCTTCATCAGACTGCTGAAAGAAAAAGTCAGCACTGTTGTCATAGCCTCTAACGTCACACCAAGCAGCCAAAGCAAGATATGCTGCTGAAGAGTGAGCTTCCATCTTTATTTGACGATTGATGATATCAACGATCTCATCTTTGAGTACGTGATGTCTTCTTAAAATATCTTTCATAATCGTTTTCTTTCTTATTGACTTGTTAAATCAACCAATCAAAAATTGAATACGTTCTTTCGCAAAATCTTTTGAATGGCACTATTAAGTGCTAAGGTATCGAACGTTCCGTTTAGAAGCTCTCTAAATTCCAGTATCTCTTGTAGGCTCAGGAGCAAAAATCGGTCACAGTGTGGAAGGTGCACAACTTCTACGTCAGGTGCCGTACTTTCCAGTAGTTCCATAATATCAAATGACATGATCTTCTTTCTGAAGGTGAATAGATCACATAGCTTGAACGAAAACTCTTCTTGATCAAACGTCAGCAGAAAGCTGTCTGTAAGCTCACATTGGGCTATTGAAGCACTTTTTGTTTTATAAATCTCTTCCTGCATGTTCGCGCATTGCATATAGTGTTGGACATGATTTACAGTATTTTCCTTTCTTTTTCATGTATTTGAAGCAACACTCATCTTTCAGTTTTTTGCCTTTCTTTTTCTTCTTTTGAAGATGCTCTTCATAAAGCTTAGAAACCGGAAGTTGTACAGGAACTCTACTCATCAATTCTCCTTATTTAGATAGATTCTAAATAGAATGCAAACGTAGTGCCGAAAGGTGATAAGCGCAAGCTTATTTAGATTAATTCTAAATGACTTTTATCAGGTCGTCAAACGGGACAGGCAATTAATTACCCATTGGATATTTGCTTGAAAGTGTCTTTCTGAACCTGCCTAGGACAAGCGGGCGGAGTGATGAATTTTTATATTCAAAATATCTCCATCAATCACCAGGGATTCTTCGTTCCTCAGAATGGCAAGTTTTAAGGCTTTTGAGAAACTTTCTTATACCTAAAATTCCTGATTCCAACCTATAGAATCATTAGGGATGGTAATCTTGATGAAGTTATGCTTTGTGGTATTGTGACACAGATTGCAGGAGCTGATCATCAACTCATAATTTTCAAGAAAAAGCACTTCATCTTTCTGACGAATTGTTCTCTCCAAGTTCTCAATTTTGGGCAGCAAAATAGCTTCAGACAAATTGCTCAAATTATAATCGTCATGAATGACATCACCATCAATTAGCCTCTCTGTTACTTCTTCCAATTCATGTGTATAAAAATCCGCAAGGTCCCAATTTTTATTTTTCCCCGCCAACCAAAGTTTGTGTGAAAAGCGCTGATAGTAACCCATCGTTTCAAGGACTGGATACTCTTCTACTTCCTTCTTTTCTGTTTTAGTAGAACAAGCAGCTATAAGTATGATTATTGGGATTAGATACCTCATTATATCTTGAATTGAAGTGTTAAATAATAGTTTCTAGGCTCAGATGGAATAATTCCAGGGCCGGGATATCCAGTAGCTCGTCTGGTAAAATACTGTTCATCCAACAGATTGTTTACTCCCGTTTCAACTTTAAATTTCTTGTAGCTATATGTTAAAGAAAAATCCATAATCGTGTAAGCAGGAATCTCTCCAATGATACCTCTTGCGTCCGGCATACGTGCATTCTCCACATCTGTAAACTGGCTCGATATATAGGTTAATTGATAACTACCCAGCAAGTTTTTATACCCAAATCTAATACCAGTTTTCATATTGACTTCAGGTATAGATTCGACCTCCCTACCTTCTACATTATTATCTTCTGAGGATAAATATCTAGATCCTGTAAAAGCAGAATTTATGAACCAGTTCAATTTGTAATCAGCTCCTAGTCGCATTGATTTGGCAAGATTCCAGTCAGCAAAGAATTCTAAACCCAAAATCAATGCATCACCGATATTTTTTCGCTCACGTTGTGCTCGGTCATTTGTAATTTCAGAAATACGATCTTTATACAATATTCCATAGACCCCTGCATCGTATGAAATAAGCTTTTTCCATTTTCCTCTAGTCCCTAAATCAAAAGTATACCCTCGCTCATCGGTAATATCCGGATCTACAATAAATGTAGGGTTAGTCACCCTGATATTGCTGAATGTGACGGAGCGATAGTTTTGTGACATGTTCGCATAGATCTCAAAATTTTCGCTAATCTCGTAACCAGCGCCTATACCCAATAGAAGAAATGATCGATCAAAATTTCTATTTTCAGTAGAGTCTCCTAAAGGAGTGATATTATTGGCTAAATCCAGTGTCTCTACATTGTAAACTCCATTTGCTTGCGTCTTTATGTATTCGTACCGGAAACCAGGAGTAATGGAAAATTTGTTATTGATGAATAGAATGTTCTCCCCGAATATGGCAAGGTTTCTATTGGGAAATTCAAAGTCCGCTTGATTTATATAATCAGGATTTTCATCAAGCTTAAAACTGAAATTAGCATCAGTTTCCGTGCTACCTGGTCCTTGACGTTCCGTATTGTTTGCATGATAGTACTTTGAGCCTAGTAGTAAGACCGCATCTCTGTCTCCTAGAGAATATCGTGTCAGATACCGCAGCTCTGCACCCCAATTATTGAATTCAGAAATTAGTAGATCACGTGAAAAAATATAACTCCCATTCACATCTTGTTCATCTCTTTGAGTCACTGGATTGACAGAGGGATCTCTAGGATCTCCTCTGAATCCAACTGCATTTCGTTCAGCATTCAATCCAAATAAATTCAGACTTAAATCTGTTCTGGTTGATAATTTATGCTCTAATTTCAATGCATAAAGCTTCCAATCAACTTCAAACCAATTCCGAGATCGATTGCTAAAGGTTGGGTCTGCATTAAACTGATTATCAGTCAAACCTCCTGGTTGCTGAGCAAGATAATTTAAGGAAGTAAACTCAAATGTAGCGGATGTTCTCTCTGTAAAATTGTAACCAAAACTCCCGAAGTAGTTTGCAGACTCAAAGCCTGCATTCGGACGGAACCCATCTCCTTTCTTATAGTTCAAATACGTGTAGTATGAGAATTTCCCAACAGTTCCACTTAATGAATTGAAGGTGTTGAACAATCCAAACGATCCGATGGATTGACGTGTGGTGAACTGAATCCGCTTGGTAGAAGGAGGTTTCATTTTGAAATTGATTAGTCCTCCAAACTGAGTCCCATACTGTAATGATGCCGCTCCTCTTACCACCTGGATTTGACTCAATGCTTCGGCAGGAGGCGTATAGTAGCTTTCCGGATACCCAAGCACATCTGCACTGATATCATAACCATTTTGGCGTGTGTTGAAATTAGACGTTCTGTTTGGATCCAAACCACGACCCCCAACGTTGAGTTGTAAACCAGCATCAATGCTTTCATAAATATTTAAACCGACAACTTGTGAATAAATCTGTCGAGCATTATTTGTTGCAGCATTTCCAACTAGCTGATCCAAAAGCACTACTTCTGTTTTCTTTCCAGCGTAAATGGCTGTCCCTTCTACTGGTTGAAGTCTGGTCAGCGCAAATATCTCTTCACGTCTTTGGTTAATGACTACTTCAGAAAGTTCTTGTTGGAACTCCTCCATGAGAATTGTGATATTCCGATTTCCTGTTATCTCAAGCTCTTGTTCCAGGGTTTGATATTCAAGTGACATGATTACAACCTGATGTTTTCCTCCGCCCAGACTGTTCAATTCAAAGTAGCCTTTGCTATTGGTAGAAGTGAGCTGACTTGTATTGCGATCGTAAATTTCAGCATTCACAATAGGTTCTTTACTTCCCGCATCTATTACAGTACCTGACAAAGTAAACTGTGCCATCAATGATCCAGTTAGCAGGAATAGAATTGCGGCTATGTTATATCCCTTTGATTTCATCTTCGAATGGCAAAATCCAGTTCTTAGGTTTAAATGATTCGTTGATTTTGGTCAGATCAACAGACGGATTGACATATGGTTTACTCTTTCTTCCATTCAAAGCCACATAGCTTTCAACATATACTCCTACTTCTTTCCCCTGAGCTAAAAAATGATCGCGAAGGTAATGAGCATACTCCAAAATAAAGTCTGGCTGAGTAGCCATTTGCTTTTCCTGAAAATGGGTTAGGAAATCATTGTTATTTATGTAGAAGGTTTCATCATTGGTATAGTCAACAATTTTGAAATTGGCATAACCAGCTTTTTCCATCAACATCACTCGCCAAGAAAATCGAAATCCTTCTTCCGTCCAAAACAACTCATTAGGATACATCAGGTATCGCCATGGAAGGAGTAATTGGATAGTGAAGAAAATGGTGAGTAAAGTGAGTTTCCATTGAGGTGTTTTTATTCTTCCCCTAGCCCTCGAATCGTCGAAATGCTCCACATGAGGAAACTGACTTTTACTATTTGTCATCTCGACCATAGGGAGAGATCTTTTCCCATTACGAGATGTGGTTTCTATTCTTAAGAGATTTTTCGCTGCACTCAAAATGACATTGAATGTTGAGATGATCCTTTCATGCAACCCTAGATCAAAGAAAATCAGGGCACTTACAATCATAATGTATGGAAACATACCGATTGGAAATAAGATTCTGGTAAGCACATGAAAAACCACTACAAAGGCAAAAGCCATCCATCGAGTTCGTTTCCAGAGTAATAGGAACGGAATACTCAAATCATATAAAGCACCGCTCCAACTAAAGGCATAAATAATCCACTCCTGATGGAGAAAATCTCCTAACAGTGGAATATCATATCTTCCGGGCAACCAAATTTTTAATGGCATGGCTTTTACCAGCCAGTCTGAATTGAGTTTGGCTAAGCCTGCATAGAAATAGACAATCCCTAGCATCAATTTTATACTATCTATGCTCCATTGAGGCACTCTATCGGATGATTTCTTCTTTGCATCTAAGGAGAAACACTTCTCCGCTGGAAGAAATATCATTAAAAAACTCAGAATACTGATGAAGTAATAATGATTGAGATACGTGGTTTTATCCATCAGCTCTATATAAGTAAAGCTGAGAAAGAACACGATAATGGATATTCGATAGCGAAACCCGATAGCTACTGCAAGTGCTGAGAGTCCACAAATAATGAACAATAAGTAGGTATAATTACCTAAAGGTTGAACCCACTCAAACCCATAGTAGGAAAAGAAAAATTTCGGCTCGATGTAGAGTTTATTGACCCACCCATTCGCCCAAAAACGGATAACACTTATGAGCATCATTAACCCAAAGAAAATACGAAAGACTGCCAGTGGGGCAGCCTTGGTTTGCTTATCTATGTATCTGCTTATTACTTTCATTCTGAGATTAGCCATCCGCACTCGTTTCAGAATCTTTCATGTAATGGATCAACAGAGCCTGAAGTAAATTCAGGATGATTTTTGATGACGTATTTCTCAATATCTTAATCACCATCGGCATCCACAAAATCCACACGGATGTTTAATGATTGTAGCATGTCTACTTTGAGATTAACTACGTTTTTTTGAAGCTCGTCATAGGTTTCCAACATTAGATTATTATTATTTCCCACCTGAGTCCTGAAGTTTTCAGAGAGCATCTCTGCCTTTTCCCTCGCAGCTATAAATTGCACATTGATCAGTGCACCCAAATCTTCTCCTTCGGTTACCGTATTAACAAAATCAAGATAGGATTTTAGACCTTCGCCTTCTACAGCCAAGTTGGAGTTGGGTGATTTTCCATTAAAGAAATCCTGCATCGCTTGTAGCCCAGCCATGAAGAGCTCTTTTGAATTTCCACTATAAAGTCCTTCTACTTTTCCTGTAGATTTTTCGCTGGAAAAAACACCTGCAGGAATGCCTATTTTTCCGGCTCTTAAGTGCTTCTCGTAGTAGAAAATATAATCATTGACCAATTTATTTACTGAAGATGTAGACTCTGATCCACTATTGTTGACAAATGTATCTCTGTAGCCATTTTGCCAATCACCTAGTACTGATTGAGCCATCGTTTCTAATCGGTCGGCTAAATCATTTAAGTAAGTCTTGTATGGCTGCTCCGCCGTTTCTTGAAGGAACAAATCTATGATCTCTTGATCTGTATCTCTTATGCCGTAAATGAGAAATTCGATAGCTGGAAAGCCTTGTTCATCTTGTCTATTGACGGATGTAAGGTCGTAGTTTCCAGATGCTATTGTCTCTATTAAATCTGTTGTGTTAGTTGGATAAATATTCGTGTAGTTGATGAGTGTTAGTTCTTCTGCTTTGCCAATTTCAAACATTCCTACTGCCTGCCAGGAAAGGTTTGCTTCTAACCATGCACTTCTTAACGAATTGAGGTTATCACTAGAAGGTGAGGTGGTAAATAGTTCAACTGCTGAGTTTAATTCTTTTAAATCGTCAACGTATGTCTGATATCCTGGGATGATGATATTATCAGCCCAATTTTGAAGCATTGCTTCTCTATCAAAGTTGTCACCTGATTGACCTAGCTCATCATCTGAACAGCCAATTAGTAATGCGCACAAACTAAATGCGATCAACATTGAAATTAAACTTTTCTTCCTCATCTTCTTCCTTTATTTAAAACATATAAAAGGGGCATCTCTACCCCCTTTTTTAAATTCAAAAAATCTTTAACTACCTGCTTGCTCTACTGTAAAGGAGAATTTCGCTGCAATCTCATTCGAGATTTCATCAAGCTTAGTAGCTGTCACATCCCAAAAGCCATTTCCAGCCATTAAGTCTTCAATCATTCCTTCTACTTCAGTTCGTGTGAAATAAGGCATACTTGTTCCCGGTTGTCTGGTGAACTGCAGACTATAAATGAACCCATACCCTTCCGAAAGGTCATGAAATGCCGCTCCATTATCTGATCCAATAGTTGCCTTTCCCTGTTGGAGGTAATAAACAGCTCTTACTGCGATAACGGTAGAAATCTTTTCTCTAATAATGTCAGCCTGTGTATCTCTGGTTGTATAGTCTCCAGCTACAATCGCTGCTCTTCCGAGTTTAAATGCATTGTATATATCTGCCGCTATTCCAGCAAAATCTTCATCTCCCTTTACTCGACCTATATACTTATTCAAAAAGCTGTCGTCAGCTCCTACGGTTGCGTTCGGACTAGCTGTACTGGCTGCAGTACCGTAGGCATAGCCATAAGCTTCATCCCACTTATGTTCCATGTTGGTGTAGGACTTGCCATCGGCCACCGTACCTGCATCATTATCTTCCTTGTTGGTTCCTGCATCCAATACTGAAGTACTCACGTAGTTATTCAAAATTTGATCGGCCATCAATGCACCAATCAATCCTTTATTGAACGCCTGATTGTATTCCAATCCTTTTGCATTGATGTACCGAATGGAACCTCCTCCAGCTTCCTGAATTTGACCAGCTACACCTGCTGTTGCTTCTGTATCCCAAACTGGAAATACTTCCATGACCTGTGCCGCAATCCATGCATCAAAATCTTCTTTTACCGCCGCAGCTTCTGCCGTATTAGCAGAAAAGAAGTCAGAGGATGCAGCAGTCTTGCTTCTTACGCTTTTATCAGAAGTATTCAAACTTGCATCTTCAAAATCATTGGCCCCCTCTACATGCGCAAACATTGCATCTATGACAGTTTCCGCATCTACCAGATCACTTTCCTTCAAAGCATCAATGATTTCTTCGGCCATCAATATCCGAGTGGTTTGACCACTAAATGATACTGTGGATTCTCCATCTCTGGTAAAAACGTATGTTGCCGGTTCGGAGATAGAAATACCCGGATCATCTCCATCATCTCCACAGCTGGTTAGAGATATGGTTGTACCTAGAAAAAGTCCAAGTAATAATTTGTTTTTATTCATCATGAATTATGTTTTACAAAAGTATAGTTCGATTCTCTGTTTAGAATGATTCTAAACAATGCAAAATTGAATCTGGAGTAGATTCTCTGCAATCGCTATCGATGGGGAAATTTTATATCACTAGTATTCGGTAGCCCCATCACTAGTAGTAGTGAGTTACTAGCTAGGTGTGGTTAGATAATGTATCATTTAGAAATTGCTTATCCAATGTTTGTAATTAATATTTGCATCTACAATGAATTGCATAAAGAACATAGTGATATCACTGCTGATAGTTTCTACGCTATCTAGTTCTTTACTTGTACCCCTCATTTATGTGGATTTTGAAGTACGAAGAGATTATATCGAGAAAGTACTTTGTATTGAAAGAGAAAAACCAATCACCGTCTGCAAGGGGAGTTGTTATCTCCAAAAGCGGATAGATTATGCAGCACAGCACCAAGATCAAGAAAGTAAGATGTTGGAAAAAGAGATCGTTTTCTTTTCACAAAAATTCACTCCTACCAAACTTACCAACAAGAGTTATTTGATCTATTCTTGTGTATTCAACTTCGGCAATGAGTTCTTGAATTATTCCTCTCATTTATCTGATGTTTTTCATCCTCCTCAGTTGAGCTAACCTCATTTACTCAACTATTTTAACCCTTCATCATGAAATATTGATGCAAGGGGCATTTCTAATATTTTATATAATCAATTTTTTTAAGATGAAAACATTAAAATTTTTAGCGATTTTTTCGCTTATATCTATTTCGTATTCGTGTAGTGAAGACGATACTCCAGCATTGGAATCTGGGACATTTCAGGTATTCTTTGACAATAAAATAGGTGCCTCTGAGGTGACCATGCGGGAATCAGGAGACGCTACTTATGACTATGAGACAGCCAACGGAGAACGATTCAATGTTTCTACACTTGGCTATTACGTAAGTAAAATTCAATTGTCTGGTCCTGATGGAGAATTTTATGAAGATGAAATCCTTATTAGTGCATCAGAGGCCCGAGGGTATTATCATGTTTTAGAATCTGAAACTGGATCTGGTAATATCTCACTTGAAAATGTGTCCGCTGGTAAATACAACAAAATAACTTTCACCATAGGCGTGGAAGAAGATGGTGTGCAAGAAGGTGCCGCAGGTGGAGTACTAGACCCAGCAAATGGCGCATGGTTCTGGAACTGGAATGCAGGATACATTGGCTTTGCCATTGAAGGGAATGCAGAAAATTCAGGACAAGAATATGTAGACTGGGGCAATGGCTTTGAAACTCAAGCCGGTACTTTTGCATTGCACGTTGGTGGATGGAAGGACGTCCAAGACAATGAAAATTTTGTCAATAATGTAAAGACGATCACGCTTGACTTTGGCACAACTATATCAGTCAGTGAAGAACTTTCACCGCTCGCTCACATCGTAGTTGATGCTATGAAGATTCTTGATGGAGCGCAGATAGACTTCAGTACTACATATGCCGTACATGCTCCAAAATTGGGTAGGCCTTTTGCCAATGAGCTATCGGATGTATTTACTGTACATCATGTGCATCAGAGCACACAGTCTCATGACTAGGCAAATATTAAAAATCGTGCATCTAGCCTGTTGCTGGATGCCGATTTTATTTACCATATCCTGTAGTTCTGAGGATACTGAATTACCTAAGGATATTTACTCCTTTGAAAAACCGGAAAATTTTCCTGAGCCCACTTACACTTTTGAAAATAATCCGGTTACGAAAGAAGGATTTGAGTTAGGAAGAAAACTCTTCTTTGATCCGTTGCTTTCAAGAGATAATAGTATCTCTTGCAACAATTGTCATCAGCAATCAAGAGCCTTCGCAGATTCCCCTCTACATCCTACCAGTATTGGTATTGAAAATAGAATGGGGACAAGAAATGCCCCTGCGCTAGCAAATATGGCATTCCTCCCAGAATTTTTTTGGGATGGAGGTGTCACACATCTTGACTTTGTTCCCATAAACGCAATCGAATCTGAGGTGGAAATGGATAATGAATTAGCCAATGTTATTAGCAAACTAAATGGACATTCTGAGTATCCCACACTATTCCAGAGGACGTTCGGGATTGATAGCATTACTTCTCCTTTCATGCTTCATGCCTTATCGCAGTTTACAAACATGATGATCTCAGCTAACTCCCCCTATGACAAATATGTGAGAGCTGAGGGGTCGGTTTTGTCTACTCAAGAGCTGGAAGGACTGGCGCTTTTTGAGGCAAATTGTTCAGAATGCCACTCCGGAGAGTTGTTCTCCGATTTTTCCTATAGAAACAACGGACTCAATGACTCCTTTACAGATTTGGGCAGAGGTTGTATTACAGAGTCAGAAAATGATCATGGAAAATTTCGTGTGCCTAGTCTGCGTAATTCTGAATTAACAGCACCATATATGCATAATGCACGCTTTAATACACTTGAAGAAGTGCTCGACCATTATGATAATGGGATCAAAGATTCACCTACGTTAGATCCACTTTTTAGAGATGAGGAAAATGTTAAAGGTATTTCACTCACAGACGATGAGAAAACTAAAATCATCGCTTTCATCAAAACACTCACTGATCGTGAGTTTACTTCAAATCCAATTTTTAGAAACAATGAGTAAGAAAACAATAGTAACAATACTTACGATCACGCTAGCACGGGCTTCTTTTGCTTGTGATATATGTGGCTGCAATATGTCAGGATTGTATTTTGGTTTTTTACCAATGTACAACACTCACTTTGTAGGATTGCGATATAGTCAGGCTTCCTTCAGTGCTTTTATTGATAATGATGATTTCTACTTTGAAGATGAGTTCTCTGAAGACAGGTACCAACGTGTGGAACTGATTGGAAGACTTAGTTTATCAAAGAAGTTCCAGTTTAGATACATTGTTCCATATATGATGAATCGCATGGATGGTTCGCATCAAAGCGTAAATTCATCAGGGGTAGGTGATCCTATCGCAATGATCTACTATGCACCTATTAACACTGGCAATGATTTTACCAGGGAGGTAATGCATTCACTTATGCTGGGTGGAGGGCTCAAGTTCCCTGTAGGTCAATTTGAAAAGCAAGACAATGGGCAGCTAGTCAACCGAAACTTTCAGCTTGGTTCCGGAAGTTTAGATTATTTACTGGCCATAAATTATACTGCTCGATATAAGACCATTGGCATTAATTCCGAAGCGTCTTATAAATTCAATACTGAAAATGAAGATAATTATCGGTTTGGAGATCAATTCAACATAAGTGCAAACTTTTTCTATTATATGGAGATGCCTAAGCTCTCAATTCTGCCATTTGCAGGCATATACTACGAAAGAGCCGAGTTGCATAAAAGCAATAATATCATCGAAGCAAATACAGGCGGAAGTGCGTTATTGGGAACAGTTGGGCTACAGCTATTCAGAAATAAACTAACGATGAATATGCAATATCAAGTTCCTATATCACAGTCATTTAACACGGATGATTTTGCTTCAATCGAGGGGAAAAATAGATTCTCTATCGGAGTTATCCGTAGCTTTGCTTTTGGAAAAAGAACTGAACAATAAATATCCAGTTACATCAACTTATCCATCGTGAAAAGTTGGTGTAACTTCTAAATTGAGACTATGACACTGGACCAGCGAATCGAAAAATCAGAAACACGCATATTCAAAGCTGTATTTCCAAATACCACCAACCATTACGATACACTCTTTGGAGGCACAGCCATGCATGCCATGGATGAAGTAGCTTTTATAACGGCAACTCGTTTTAGTCGTCAGAGGATGGTAACAGTAAGTAGTAGTAAGATCGATTTCCAGAAACCAATACCCGCAGGTACCATCATTGAACTCATTGGGAGAGTAACCCATATAGGTAATACAAGTCTTAAAGTCTCTGTGCAGATATACATAGAAGAGATGTATTCAGAAAAAAGACAGCAGGCGATAGAGGGAGAGTTCTCTTTTGTTGCAATCGATGAAAACAGACGACCAACAGCCATCCCAAAATAGCTAATTCTTAACCAGTCCAGTTTCCAATGCATAAACAATTAGCTCTGCAGGTGAGCTAAGGTTTAGTTTCTTGAGAATGTTCTTCCGGTGCGAATTAATGGTATGAATACTTAAATGCAATTCTTCTGCAATCTGCGCTGTAGTCATACTCTTCGTAATCAATACAAGTACTTCAAACTCTCGTGGAGAAAGATTGGTAGGTTCGCAATCATCCTTATCCTTTGGGCTTTCCACTACCAGGTCAAGGATATTGTTGCAGAAAAAGCGGTTGCCTTGAGCTACCGCTCGCAAACCACTGACAATCTCCTCTTCACTACAATTTTTGGTGAGAATTCCCTTGATGCCCATTGAAAGCATCTGTTGGATGGAATCCCTTGTTTGACTATTTGAAATAACCAGGAAACTGGAACTCAAGGACTCTTTTAATTCTCTTAATTTTGGAATCAGCTCCCGATCTTTGTCTGAAATATCTATTACGATAAGTTCAGGATGTACACTGGTGGCCTCTTCTATCAATTTTTCTGGAGAATCAATCATTTTGACTAAATCGAATCCAGGCATAGCTTTTACTAACGATGCGATACCTTGACGGGTCAAATATTGAAAATCAGCTAATAGAACTGAAGTAGCCAAATGATTATTATTTAGAATGATTCTAAACAAATGTAGGTCTAGAAATTGATTACACAAAAAACAAGAGATAATTGAAATCCAAAAGCACCTTCCATTGTTAGATTTGCATCACATAAAATTTGATCCAATGGAATACCGAATAGAACACGACACCATGGGCGAGGTAAAAGTACCCGCTGAAAAATATTGGGGTGCACAGACCCAACGATCCAGAGACAACTTCAAAATTGGTGGAGAGAAAAACCAGATGCCGCTTGAAATTATTCGAGCGTTCGCAATTCTAAAGAAGTCTGCTGCTGAAACCAATATGGATCTAGGCGTACTTCCCAAGGAAAAATCTGATCTAATTGGTAAAGTGTGTGACGAAATTCTCGAAGGCATACTTGATGATCAATTTCCATTGGTTGTTTGGCAAACTGGTTCTGGGACTCAGTCTAATATGAACTCCAATGAAGTGATTGCCAATCGCGCACATGTACTCAATGGTGGCAAATTATCTGATGAGAGTAAAATCATCCACCCAAACGATGATGTAAATAAGAGTCAAAGCTCTAATGACACATTCCCTACTGCCATGCATATTGCCGGCTACAAAATGGTGATGGAAAATACAATTCCTAAAGTGACAAAGCTTCGAGACACGTTACATAAGAAAGCGGAATCCTTTATGAATGTGGTCAAAATTGGACGGACGCATTTTATGGATGCAACTCCACTTAGTCTGGGTCAGGAGTTCTCTGGATATGTATCTCAGTTAGATCACGGATTAAAAGCACTAAAGAATACACTCGATCACCTATCTGAACTTGCGCTTGGAGGAACGGCAGTGGGTACCGGTTTAAATACACCTTCGGGATATGCGGAATTAGTAGCTGAGAAAATCGCTAAATACTCAGGCATGCCAATGCGAACCGCCGAAAACAAATTCGAAGCATTAGCAGCTCATGATGCCATAGTAGAAACGCATGGAGCTCTGAAACAACTAGCAGTCAGCTTAATGAAAATTGCAAATGATGTTCGTATGTTATGCTCTGGTCCTCGCAGTGGTATAGGAGAAATCACCATTCCTGAAAATGAACCAGGCTCCTCTATTATGCCTGGTAAAGTCAACCCTACACAGTGTGAGGCACTGACTATGGTATGCGCTCAGGTACTCGGAAACGATGTGGCGATATCTGCAGGAGGGATGACTGGTCACTTTGAGCTAAATGTTTTTAAACCAATGATGGTATTCAATCTGCTAAATTCAGCTCGATTGATAGGTGATGCCTGTGAATCTTTTAATGATAACTGCGCAGTAGGAATTGAACCAAATAAGGCTGTTATTAAGGAAAAATTAGAAAATTCACTCATGCTTGTAACAGCATTAAATACTCATATTGGGTATGAAAATGCTGCTAAAATTGCTAAAAAAGCACACAAAGAAGGAACAACACTTAGAAAAGCAGCCGTCGAATTAGGGCTTGTTACAGATGAGCAGTTCACCGAGTGGGTCAAACCTGAAGATATGATTGGATCGCTAAAAAGTTGATTCATTATCCATTATCAAGAGATTTTTGTACTTTAGTAACATTAATAATTGCGTAAAAACCCAATTTCACAGGAAGATGAAAAAATCAATATCACTTATCGCACTGGCACTTTGCTTCGTTTTTGCATTTGATGCGACTGCTCAAATGGATAAAAAAGAGGCGAAAGAGTGGAAAAAAAGAATTAAAAAGCTTGAGCCAGAGCAGTACAAACAGTTACTGGATGAGAATAAATCTTTGAAAGGACAAGTAACCAGCTTGAAAACTGAACTCGGCAACATCGACGATCGTCTTGCAGATAAAGATGAGCAAATCTTAACTTACCAATCGCAAGTTGGTGATTTGAGAGAAGAGCTTTCAAGACTTCAAAGCAAGCAGCCAGCCGATAATGTAGCTTCAAATAACACTGGAGGTAACATAGATGAAAATAAAGGAGTTGTCTTTAAAGTTCAGCTTGGAGCCTTTAAAAAGAAAGAAGATCTTTCTAAATATGATACCTCCCAAAATTTTAGTGCTGAAAATAAAGATGGTCTACAAAAATTTACTATCGGGGTTTTCAAAGAATACAGAGATGCTTCCACATTTAAAAAATACCTAAGAGAAATGGGTGTTAAAGATGCTTGGGTAGTTTCCTATAAAGAAGGAAGTAGAGTTCCTCTTAAAGATGTCCTTGAGGGCATTGTGAACTAAGGAGTTCAACAATCTAAATAGTATCAAAAGGTCAGCCTAGGTTGACCTTTTTTATTTTAACCCATTCTAATGAATTCAAACCTTAAATTGGGGACTGTTTCGTAATAAGATTAAAGGTTTTTTTTGTTTGTATTTTTGCAAGGAATGATAAAATATAAAACTCCAGAGGAAATAGAAATAATGAGAGAAAGCGCTCTCATTGTATCCAAAACATTAGGAGTAATGGCTGAAAAAATTGAGCCTGGAATTACTCCATTACAACTTGATAAAATTGCTGATGAATTTATCCGAGATCATGGAGGTGTTCCCGCCTTTCTTGGACTTTATGATTATCCTAAATCAATTATTACATCAGTCAATGAACAAGTTGTTCATGGAATTCCAACAGACAGACCTTTGGAGGAAGGTGATGTTGTAGGTGTAGACATTGGGGTATTGAAAAATGAATACTACGGAGATCATGCTTATACATTCGCAGTAGGCGAAATAGCAGAAGATGTAAAACAGCTTTTAAGAGTAACCAAAGAGTGTTTGGATAAGGGGATAGAACAACTAGTTGTAGGAAATAGAATTGGAGACTTGAGTTTCGCCATACAGCAGCATGCTGAAAATCATGGCTATGGAGTGGTCCGAGAGCTTGTAGGGCATGGCTTAGGTAAAAAAATGCATGAATCTCCAGAGGTTCCAAACTTTGGTAAACGAGGGAAGGGAAGTAAGATTCAAGAAGGATTGGTCGTTGCTATCGAACCTATGATCAACATGGGAACCAGAAGGGTAATTCAGTTAAACGATGGATGGACAATAGTCACTGCTGATAAGAAACCATCCGCTCATTTCGAACACGATGTAGCCGTAGTAGATGGTAAACCCGAAGTGTTATCTACTTTTAAATATGTGGAAGAGGCTTTAGAAAAAAAGAATGCAATAATTGCTTAATATCCAACACCAAATTTAATGGAAGCTTTGCCTCACAGTTCTTAAGATGGCGACCGGAAACAAGAGTACTTTCGGGACGGTAATGATGAAGTTTCTGGTATGGAGAATCAAACATATCAGCGATAATAATTTCTTACTTATTACTGCCGGATTAATTGGAATATTTTCAGGATTAGCTGCTGTAATATTAAAAAGTACGGTGCATGCTATTATCCATTACCTTGAGCTCGATCTTGACATTTCCAGCTTTAACTACTTGTACTTAGGTTATCCACTCGTTGGAATTTTGCTCACCGTTTTCATCGCGAAATATGTTTTTAAAGAAAATCTAGGTCATGGCATCACCCAGATTCTCTATTCTATTTCCAAGAACTCAAGTATTATAAGACGTACTAGAATGTATTCTCGAATGGTGACAAGTGCTATTACCGTTGGTTTTGGTGGCTCGGTAGGTCTGGAAGCGCCGATTGTAGTCACAGGATCAGCTATTGGATCTAACCTTGCCAGATTATTCCATCTTAGCTATAAGAACAGAACGATATTATTGGGTTGTGGCGCTGCTGGCGCTATTTCTGCGATCTTCAACTCCCCCGTAACAGGTGTCATTTTCGCCATGGAAGTTATTCTCACTGAGGTAAAGATCAACAGATTTATCCCCTTGCTAATTGCATCTGTTTGTGGGCAATTAGTTGCCTTAGTTCTATTAGGAGAAGATATCTTATTCTCGTTTAAGTTAACAGAGAGTTTTATTGCCAGTGAGACTGGGTTCTATTTACTTTTTGGAGCTGTTTGTGGAATAATCTCACTTTACTTTACAAGGATTATGTATGCCTTTGAAGGGGTAATCAAAAAACTCAAAAATGATTTTGGAAGAGCAGCCGTTGGGGGTATCTCATTAGCACTTATAATCTTGACATTCCCACCAATTTATGGGGAAGGATATGAGACTATCAAAAGTCTACTTCAAGGAAATTCTGCCGATATATTCAATCATAGTTTTTTTTACCAGCTCTCTGAAAATCAGGCTTCCCTTATCGTTTTTCTATTTCTTATTCTACTTGTAAAGCCTATCGCCACAGCACTTACCATTGGCGCTGGAGGAAGCGGTGGTATCTTTGCTCCTTCACTTTTCATGGGAGGATTATCAGGATTTGTTTTCAGTTCAAGTTCTAATTCCCTACTCAATACTTCGTTAAGTACCAGCAATTTCACTCTAGTAGGAATGTGTGGTGTCATGAGCGGAGTACTGCATGCGCCCCTCACTGCTATATTCTTAATTGCAGAGATAACAAGTGGCTATGTCTTATTTGTGCCCTTGATGTTGGTGTCGGCGATTTCGTTTAGCACAATTTCCTATTTTGAAAAACATAGCATTTATACCAAAAGACTAATCGAGACTGGAGATCTAATTCAATACGATAAAGACCAAATAGTCTTAAGCTTGATTGATCTTAATAAGATAATAGAAAAAGATCTACTTGTCATCCGGCCTGAAGCTACTCTTGAAGATTTGGTAAAACTCGTTATGAAAAGTAAGAGGAATATTTTTCCTGTTGTGAATGAGGATAAAGAATTACAGGGAATTGTTACGCTTGATGATGTTCGAGAAATGATGTTTGATGATGAAAACAGACAAAATGTAATCATCAAAACAATCATGCAAAAACCTCCTGCCAGTGTTTCTACTCAAGAAAAAATGCAATCCGTGATGAATAAGTTTGAGGTGACACAAGCATGGAATTTACCCGTTATAGACGATGGAAAATACATTGGATTTATTTCTAAATCCAGAATATTCAACGCCTACAGAAAGAAGCTAATACGGCAAACATCTGAATGATTATCAATTGATAAAAACCTGAAAATCAGTTGTTTAGATACCTTCATTTAGAGTTATCAACAAATCTCAATTATCGATAAATAAGTATAACTTATTGAATTATAGGTACTTATCATCAATTCAGTTAAAAATGTGGATAACTTTTACGAAATGTGGATAAAAAAGCTTTGACTTGTTTGGATCCAATAATTTGAATGTCTGTCACAAGTTGAATATATACAATATGCTCCCCCTTGAAGGATTTGGAAAAAAACTTGATCATATTGACATTAGTTAATGCATCATTAACAGAATAGATTGTGAATTAGGTCGAAAAAGAAACTATCTAGCTTTTGTACAAAAATTTTGTCTTGCGGTATAAAACTTGAATTCTTTAATTTCGTATTTCATATGATGAAAAAAATTGTTTTGGCTTTTGCAATTCTTGTGTCGATACAACTCTCTGCTCAAAAGGTAGAAGTGATAAAATTTTCGGAATTGCAAGACAAGATTCTTTATACTGAATCAGAACTTACTGTTTTTAATTTTTGGGCAACATGGTGTGCTCCGTGCATAAAAGAACTCCCATATTTTGATGAACTCGAATCAAAGAATACTAATATAAAAGTCTATCTCGTTAGTATTGATTTCCAAAATGAAGTTGAACGAGTAAAGAAATTCGTTACAAAAAGAGCTCTTAACTCAGACGTTCTTTTTCTTGATGAGAAAGATCCTGATACTTATATGTCTAAGGTAAGTCAAGAATGGAGTGGCGCTATTCCTGCGACCTTATTTGTCACAGACTTGGGTAAAACGTATTTCCATGAAAAAGCGTTTACTAAAGAAGAATTAGAGAAGACCGTTAAAAAATATTTGAACTAACAAATGTCCAAAACCATGAAACGAACATTTATACTTATAATCGGAATGATGGCTGTAGTAGCTTTATTATTCACGAATGCTTCAAGACCATTGGCCGGATACAGTGTGGGTGATTACGCCGCAGATTTCAAACTACCTAATACCGATGGAAAAATGGTATCCATGTCTGACTTTAGTTCAGCAAAAGGATTTATCGTGGTATTTACATGCAACACTTGCCCATATGCGAATGCTTACGAATCCAGAATTATTGATTTAGATAAAAAATTCGCTGATAAAGGATTCCCTTTAGTTGCAATCAACCCTAATGACATTGTTCAGCAACCTGGCGATTCAATGGATGAAATGAAGAAAAGAGCTAAAAATAAAAGCTATACTTTTCCTTATTTAAGAGATGATAGTCAAGAGGTGACTAAAGCCTTTGGTGCAACCAAAACACCACATGTTTATGTGCTCAACAAAGAAGCAAATGGGAAGTATAAGGTAGAATTCATTGGCGCTATTGATGATAGTCCGAATGATCCTTCTGATGTATCTGAAACATATGTGGAAAATGCAATAAATGCTGTGCTTTCTGGAAGTAAGCCTTCCGTTACAGAAAAAAGAGCTATAGGATGCACTATCAAATGGAAAAGTTAATGCTGTATTCTTTTTAAATGAAAAGCCTCACTCTTCAATTGTAGAGTGAGGCTTTTTGTTGTTGACCAATATTTACTAGTGAGCTAAAGCCTTCTCTTTATGCTTCTTCAGTTGTCTTCTTAATGCTTCTACAGCTGCATCAACTCCGACCTCAAAGGATCGTGCTTTTTCTTTTGAGAAAAACTGATTCTTAGGTCCATTCAATTTTATTTCAACAATTTTATTCTCCTTAGTTTCGTCATTTTCTACCCGTAGAAAGACCTCCCCATCAATTATCCTATCGTAGAATGTTTCCAATTTATCAACTTTCTTTTGGATAAAATCAAGCAGCTTACTATCTGCGTCAAAGTGAATGGAATGCATCTGTAACTTCATGTCTGTCGCGTTTAAAAGGTTATACATTATGCTTTAGGATGTGCCTGATCAAAGGCTGCCTTCAGCTTTTCTATAGAATTGTGGGTGTAAACCTGCGTAGCAGCCAAACTGGTATGTCCTAGCAAATCTTTAACTGCATTTAGGTCTGCACCTTTATTTAATAAATGAGTCGCAAAAGTGTGTCTCATCACATGAGGACTCTTTTTACTCAATGTAGTTACCGCGGTTAAATACTTCTTTACCTTGCGATAAATAAACATTGGATATAAAGCATTTCCAGTGTCTGTAACCAGAAGTTTTTCCTCTTTAATGGTTATTTGATCCCGCACTTTTAGATAGTCAACTATCAATTGTATTAACGAATTTCCAATTGGGATGATACGTTCTTTATTTCTTTTTCCAAGCACAAGAATAGTATTAGCATAAAAGTTTACATCAGAATCTTTTAATCCCTGAAGTTCCGACAACCGAATGCCTGTAGAATATAAAAGCTCAAGGAGTAGCCTATCTCTATGACCTGAAAAGTCTTTCGGGAATTCAACCCTATCCAAAAGATTTGTAATTTCTTCCTCTTTGACAAAAGCTGGAAGGTCTTTTTCAGTTTTTAGAGGCTTTATCTGAGATGTCGGGTTTGACTCCACGAATTCTCGGCCCAAAAGAAATTTATAGAAGGATTTGAGTGTTGCTATTTTCCGATTAACAGATTTTGGCGAAAGTCCTTCATCCATTAATTGCACGATCCAACCTCTAATTTGAGCATGCTTTACTTTTGAAAGATCTTGGATTTCAAAATCCTTTTCCAAAAAGCCAGAAAATTGATTAAGGTCTTTCCCGTATGCTTCAAGCGTATGCTTGCTATAGCGTTTTTCGAAGGACAGATATTTGAGGAAAGTCTCCACCATAAGCAGTCTCACCTCTAAAATTGAGGTGAATACTAACTTATTAAAATCTTAGGTGAAGAAGAAGGAGAAAAGGTTATTTATTTTCCTCGTCTCTTATGTGCTGAATGTATCTCGCTTTTATGATCTCCTCTCTTCTAGCAACTGAAGGCTTCTTGAAGTGAGTTCTTGATCTAAGTTCTCTGAGTACACCCGTTTTTTCAAACTTCTTCTTGTATCTCTTAAGTGCTCGGTCTATTGATTCGTTCTCTTTAACGTTGATTATTAACATTTCAGAATTTTTTATGGGCCGCAAATATAGCAGCTATTTTAATGCATTACAATTATTGATTAAATAAGGTTCTTGATATAACAATCTTTTGAATTTCAGAGGTCCCTTCTCCTATGGTGCATAGCTTAGCATCTCTATAGTATTTTTCTGCAGGATAGTCTTTTGTATAGCCATAACCTCCAAAAACTTGCACACCATCATTGGCCACCTCAACGGCAATTTCTGATGAATATAGTTTTGCCATCGCTGATTCTCGGTTGATATTCTTACCTTGATTTTTCAACTCTGCAGACTGAAAAGTTAAAAGTTTAGCTGCCTCAACTTTTACTGCCATATCAGCTAGTTTAAATGCAATTCCTTGAAACTTAGATATAGACTTTCCAAATTGTTCTCTTTCTTGAGAATATGCGATAGCTGCGTTAAGCGCGCCCTCCGCGATACCGCAACCAAGTGCAGCAATTGAAATACGTCCTCCGTCTAGAACTTTTAATGCTTGCACAAATCCTTCACCAACTTCTCCTATTAAATTTTCTGCTGGGATTCTACATTCTTCAAAAATCATTTCTGAAGTTTCTGAGCACCTCATTCCCAATTTATCCTCTTTTCTTCCTTGCTTGAATCCTGGGTTCGTCCTTTCCACAATAAAAGCACTCGCGTTCCTTGATTGACCCGGCTCACCTGTTCTAGCAATTACCACAGCTACATTTCCTGAGTTTCCATGGGTGATAAAGTTCTTTGCTCCATTCAAGACCCAATCGTCACCGTCTTTCTTTGCAACAGTCTTCATGTTGCCTGCATCAGATCCCGTATTCGGTTCAGTAAGACCCCATGCACCAATCCATTCCCCAGTGGCCAACTTCGGCAAATATTTTTGCTTTTGTTCTTCACTCCCATGCTGGAGAATATGGCCTGTACAAAGGGAATTATGAGCTGCCATTGAAAGACCGATAGATCCATCAACTTTTGATAGCTCTATGATTGCTGTGACGTATTCATGATACCCAAACCCTGCTCCTCCATACTCTTGAGGCACAAGCACTCCCATAAGTCCGAGTTCCCCCATTTTATGAAAGACTTCTTTGGGAAACTCCTGAGATTCATCCCATATCATCTTATGTGGCTCAATCTCTTTAGCACAGAAATCTCTTACCATCTGTGCGATCATCTCTTTATTCTCAGTGACTTCTGAGGCTGGGGCTAATGTTGCTGTTGACATATTTAAAACGTTTGCTTTAATGGGAACGCAAAATTACTAATCTTGTTCATCTAAAAATAGATGAGTTCTTCTTTTGGTAAATAAACAAGGCTTAGCTTTGCCGACCGTTAGAATTAAAAGTTATACAACCATGAAAATCGCAGTTGTTGGAACTGGCTATGTTGGCCTAGTAACAGGCACTTGTTTCGCAGAAACAGGCAATCATGTAACATGCATTGATATAGACGAAGAAAAAGTCAGAAAACTAAGCAATAAGCAAATCACAATATACGAACCTGGACTTGAGGCATTGTTCGAAAGGAATATTCGTCAAGGACGATTAGAGTTTACAACAAATCTAGAAGAGGGAATAAAAGGGGCTCAAATAATATTCTTGGCCCTACCAACGCCTCCTGGCGAAGATGGGTCAGCTGATCTACAATATGTATTGAAAGTTGCAGAGGATCTTGGGCCCTTACTTGAAGACTTTACAGTCATTGTAGATAAAAGCACAGTCCCGGTAGGAACGGCAGAAAAAGTAACCGCCAAGGTAAAAGATGGAGCGAAAGTCGATTTCGAAGTAGTTTCAAATCCTGAATTCTTAAGAGAAGGTGTTGCGGTTGAAGATTTCATGAAGCCAGATCGTGTAGTCATTGGAGCTGAGTCTGAGAAATCTATTAAACTCATGGAGAAATTGTATGCTCCGTTTGTGAGGCAAGGCAATCCTGTTATTTTCATGGACGTACGTTCAGCTGAACTCACGAAGTATGCAGCGAATTCATTCCTTGCAACAAAAATCACATTCATGAACGAGATAGCAAATCTTTGCGAACTTCTTGGGGCTGATGTTGATAAAGTAAGAAAAGGAATTGGAACAGATACAAGAATTGGCAATCGTTTCTTATTCGCAGGGATAGGTTATGGTGGAAGTTGCTTTCCGAAAGATGTGCAAGCATTGGCTAAGTCTTCTTCTGAAGTCGATTACGATTTCAAAATATTGAATTCTGTAATGGACGTTAATCAACATCAGAAGCAAAAAATGATAAACCCCTTGTTGAATTATTTCGACGGAGACTTATCAGGTAAAACAATTGCTGTTTGGGGTTTGGCTTTTAAGCCATATACTGATGATATCAGAGAGGCTCCTGCCTTAGAGAACATTCAAGCATTGCTTGATAAAGGAGCAAAAGTGAGAGCCTATGATCCAGAAGCAATGGAGAACGTGAAGAGTTTGTTTAAAGATCAGGTGCATTTTGCAGGTGACCAATATGATGCACTTCAAGATGCAGACGCATTGATGATCATGACCGAATGGCCAATTTTCCGAACCCCTGAGTTTGAAAAAATGGTGAATGCTCTTAAGAATAAAGTAATCTTTGACGGCAGAAACCTCTATGATCTCCCACAAATGGAAGAACTAGGTTTTGAATATCATAGTGTCGGAAGAAAAATAATTAAGTAATTAAAGAGGCCTGACCAAATCAGGCCTCTTTTATCTATTGTTCGTTCAGTTTCCAATTATAATCCTTCCAATCAATATTAGCATCCTTATTAAGTTTAGTGGGAGCATATTGATTGATGTATTCGATTAAGGTTCCATCATTATTGAAGTCTCCTCCATACCAGTTAAACAGCTTCGAAAGCTTGGCTTTTTTATCACTCTTAAATTCATTTTTAGTGGGGTCCGCTAAAAAATCTTTTGCCGCTTTGGTCAACTGCTCATCTAGTTTTTCAGGCATATAAGCTCGGTTTTGCAACTTTGGACAAGAGACTGCTGCACAAACCAATGCAAAGTGGATTCTTGGTTCGTTGAAATCTTTTCTAATGATCCCGTGCTCAAGATTATTTAAGTCATATTCTTCGCCCCCTATCTTAATAAACTTCACATCCCAAGGAGTATTCACAAATGGAATCTTAATTTTAGCTCCAATATCCTTAATACTCTCAACTGGGTAATTTCTCAGAATGAGTTCTATGGTGAAAGCATTATAGGCGTTAATCCAATAAGCCAATTTTTGATCTCTGGTCCATGATTTTTGTGGCGAATTGCCTTCAATCATTGTCAAATAGGCCTTAAATTTAGCTCGCTCAGAATCTATGCCCTTGTAGTTTACCAAACCTTTTTCATCTACATATTTTTGAAGTAACTCATCAAACGACTGATGTGAAACCCCATTTTGGCTAAAAACTCCAAATGAAAAAAGAATAAGAGTAAGAGAGATTATGGTCTTGTTCATATAAATTATCTTTCGTTTTAAACATTAACAATTACGTACATCGAAGACTGTTTGATGCTAACAAAGTGAAGTTACCTGAAACAATCTTGCAAGATGTACGCCAAAAGACAATTATTTGGATTTAATCACGGATAATAAAGAGTTAATTGCACTAGTTGCTGGTTTTTTTGTCATTGCTATTGCTGCGAATCAAATAGCAAAGGCCTTCCAGAGAATACGACTCCCGTTAATTACAGGACTCATTTTCACAGGACTGATTGCAGGTCCCTATATCATAGGGCTTATCCCTATTTCAGCAAAAACAAATCTCAATTTTATAAATGAGACTGCTTTAGCTTTCATCGCATTTGCTGCTGGAGCAGAATTGTATCTCAGGGAATTAAGAAGTAGAATTAATTCCATTAAATGGAATACATTCGGACAGTTAGTCGTCACTTTTGTGCTGGGATCTATAGTGGTATTTTTCGTTGCTGATTTCATCCCATACATGGCTGAAATGAATAACGCAGCAAGGATTTCAGTCGCTATGATTACTGCGGCCATTTTCGTGGCACGATCACCTGCTTCCGCAATTGCGATAATCAACGAGTTAAGAGCCAAAGGGCCATTTGTTCAGACTGTGATGGGTGTTACAGTTGTGAAAGACTTTTTAGTCATTGTCCTTTTTTCTATCTGCATTTCCTTATCTCAGGTTTTGATTTCGGGAGAAGAATTTAACTATATCGAAATACTGATTCTTTTCTTAGAACTCAGTTTATCCTTCATACTTGGGTTCTTTGTCTATGGATTCATATTAAAGCGAGCTTTAGCGTGGCGCATTAGAAGATACTCTAAAACGGCCTTAGTTCTCT
This sequence comes from Marinobacter alexandrii, assembly GCA_039984955.1. Taxonomy (NCBI): domain Bacteria; kingdom Pseudomonadati; phylum Pseudomonadota; class Gammaproteobacteria; order Pseudomonadales; family Marinobacteraceae; genus Marinobacter; species Marinobacter alexandrii. Next base: position 2,400,625 of record JBDWTN010000007.1, on the reverse strand, counting down.
TGATAGGGTATTCAGCATATTTACTTTCATTTTATGTTGATATATACACTGAAAGATATCTTCATCATGCCATTTCTTTTGAGCCACTTCTAATTTGCATCTTGGCAAGTTTTGCCGTTACTAATTATTCTAAATCACGACCAGAGTTTCTAAAAATCTTAGAAGATCTTAGTATTCCAGTTTATGTCTGTTTCTTCACTCTCACAGGAGCAACATTTGCCTTAAATCAAATAATAGGTGTAATCGGAGTTGCACTTATTTTATTTTTAATCAGGACTGTGACAATGATCATAGGAGCTTATACAGGAGGTTTTCTTGCAAAAGATCCCATGAAATTTAATCACATTGGTTGGATGCCATACATGACTCAAGCAGGAGTTGCCCTTGGGTTGGCAACAGTTGTCTCAAACGAATTTCCAGAATGGGGGCAAGAATTCGCAACAGTAATTATCGCTTTGATAGTCATTAATCAATTTATTGGTCCACCGCTTTTTAAATGGGCTATTTATCAAGTTGGCGAAGACCGAAGTAAAGCACCAACACCTGAATTCGATGGCATTCGCGATGCTACAATTATTGGTTTTGAAAGTCAATCTGTGGCCTTAGCACATCAACTATTAGATAATGGATGGGAAGTGCAGCTTGCCACAAAGAAGGACATTGGAACTTTTCAGGAACCAGATGGCATAAACATGGTATACCTAAAGGATTTCTCTGTGGCAGAACTAAGAAAGATTCAAGCCCACAAATCTGAAGCAATTGTTTGTATGCTTACAGACGAAGAAAATCTTCAAATTTGTGAAATCGCTTATAATAAGTTTGGAACCAGAGATCTAATCGTACGACTAAATCAGCGATATAATTCCCAAAAATTCTTAGCCATTGGCGCAAAAATCGTTGACCCATCAACTGCCATTGTAAGTCTATTGGATCATTTTGTGAGGTCGCCACAGGCAGCATCTCTTCTATTGGGTATGTCAAAAGGAAAAGATACAAGAGATATCGAATTGCTCAATCATGATCTTCATGGTATCACCTTACGCGATTTAAGACTTCCTGCAGATGTCATTATCCTTTCGGTAGTTCGTGGTGGTCAGACCATCATTACTCATGGGTATACCCGATTGAGATTTAAAGACACATTAACAGTCGTCGGATCTATTCAAAGTCTGGAGCAAATGCAGCTCAAATTTGACAAGTAATCAAAAAATTATCTCTCGAAAGCCAAAAGAAAATCAGTAAACATATCTTTGCGAGCTATGAGCAATACACCTGACGGAGGATCACTAAAAAATATTGTTTCACACTGCAAAGAGTATGGTTTTGTCTATCCATCTAGTGATATCTATGATGGTCTTGGTGCTACTTACGATTATGGCCCAAACGGTTCTGAATTAAAAAACAATATCAAGCAATATTGGTGGCAAGCAATGGTACGTATGCATGAAAACATTGTAGGTATCGATGCTGCTATCTTCATGCACCCAACCACATGGAAAGCGTCCGGCCATGTTGATGCTTTTAACGATCCTCTTATCGATAACAAAGATTCTAAAAAAAGATATCGAGCGGATGTATTGATCGAAGAGTATATCGCTAAAGTTGAAGGGAAAATCTCGAAAGAAGTAACAAAAGCCGCTAAGCGTTTCGGTGATTCTTTTGAAGAAGAGCAATTCGTTTCTACGAATCCTCGTGTAGTTGGCTACAAAGAAAAAATCAAGTCAATTGAAGACAGAATTGGGAAAGCTCTTAATTCTAATGATTTGCAAGATGTGAAGGCTTTAATAGAGGAACTAGAAATTGCTGATCCTGTGTCTGGATCTAAAAACTGGACTGACGTGCGTCAATTCAACTTGATGTTCTCTACCGAAATGGGGTCGTTAGCAGACGGGGCAGATAAAATCTATTTACGTCCGGAAACTGCGCAGGGCATTTTTGTGAACTACCTCAATGTTCAGAAAACAGCTCGAGTGAAACCCCCTTTCGGTATCGCTCAAATTGGAAAAGCTTTCAGAAATGAGATCATTGCACGCCAATTCATTTTCAGAATGCGTGAATTCGAGCAGATGGAAATGCAATTTTTTGTGAAGCCCGGTGATGATATGAAGTGGTATGAACACTGGAAAGAAAAACGAATTAACTGGCACAAAGCTCTAGGACTTGGTGAAGACAATTATCGTTTTCACGATCACCTCAATCTTGCTCACTACGCAAATGCTGCAACAGACATAGAATTTAACTTTCCGATGGGCTTTAAAGAGCTGGAAGGCATTCACTCAAGAACTGACTTTGATCTGAAAGCACATGAAGAGCATTCTGGAAAAAAGCTTCAGTTCTTTGATCAAAACACAAATGAAAGTTACGTACCATATGTGGTTGAAACTTCCATTGGCTTAGATAGAATGTTTCTTGCTATTATGTCCGCGGCTTACACGGAAGAAAAACTGGAAGATGGAAGTGAACGAACCGTACTAAGAATACCACCAGCGCTTGCTCCAAATAAAGTGGCCATACTTCCCTTAGTAAATAAAGATGGGCTTCCTGAAAAAGCCGAAGAAATTCTTGAGGAGATCAAGTATGACTTTTCATTCCAGTATGATGTGAAAGATGCTATCGGCAGAAGATACAGAAGACAGGATGCAATAGGCACACCATTTTGTGTAACTATCGATCACCAAACATTAGAAGATAATACTGTCACCATTCGTGAAAGAGATAGTATGCAGCAGGAAAGAGTTTCATTGGCAGAGTTGATTCAAAAAATTCACGATAAAGTAGATATGAAACATCTGTTGAAAAAAGTCTGATTTGCAGTATTTACTCATATTGTTGATTCCATTTATTGCCAGATGGGTTGTACGCTTTCATCAGACTGGAAGTCTATTTCCGGCCTTTTTCTTGAGTGCCAAACACAAAGCATTTCTTGCTAAAAATTTTCAATTCTATCAAAAACTCCCGCCTCAGTCAAAACAAATGTTTGAAAGACGAGTGGCTCTTTTTATAAGCTCTAAAAAGTTCATTCCGCGAGAAATGGAACAAGTTGTATGGGAGATGAAAGTGCTAATTTCAGCTTCCGCAATTCAGCTCACTTTTGGATTTCCAAAGATTCGCCTTCGCTGGTTTCGATACATTTTGGTATTCCCTAACACATTTTTCAGTCAGGCAAATCAGCAACATCACAAGGGTGAGGTTAATCCTAAAGCAAAAACCATTGTGCTTTCATGGAAGTATTTTGTAGAAGGATATCTGAAATCTGATGGACGAAACCTTGGGCTTCATGAAATGGCTCATGCATTAAGATTGGAAAACAGGATTATGAACGACGAATATGATTTTCTTGATCATAAAATATTAGAGAAATGGGAAGTGCATGCACAACATACAATGCAAGAAATCAAAAATGGAACGGAAGAATTTTTTAGAAAATATGGTAGCGCTAACAACGAAGAATTTTTTGCTGTGGCCGTCGAGAACTTCTTCGAGCGGCCTTTAGAATTCAAAGATCGACACCCATTAACCTACCAAACGCTTTGCCAACTTCTTAAACAAGACCCGGTATTACTGGAAAAAACTTAATTTTTACCCATGAATTGGCTTCAATTACTTTCTCATAAACGTCCAGGAGAAACCACAAATATTTCTCACGATCAAACCAGAAGTCGATTCGAACAAGATTTCGATAGAATAATCTTTTCGCATCCATTTAGGAAACTACAAGACAAAACGCAAGTTTTCCCCTTACCTGAAGATGATTTTGTTCACACGCGTCTCACCCACAGTTTAGAAGTTTCAGTAGTAGGTCGTTCGCTAGCTAAAAATGCTGGCACTTTTTTGCTAGAAAAATATTCCGAGCTCAAAAGCGAAGGATATAGTATCCATGATTTTGGGGGAATAGTCGGGGCTGCATGCCTAGCCCATGACTTAGGTAATCCTCCTTTTGGTCACTCTGGAGAAGACAGTATTTCTTCTTTCTTTCTGACCAATGAGAAAGGGCTCTTCTTTAAAAACAAAGTCACAAATTCTGAATGGAGAGATCTCACGACCTTTGAAGGGAATGCTCAAGGATTGAGAATTCTGAATGGGAAAGGCAATGGTGGTTTAAAACTTACCTATGCCACTTTAGGTGCTTTTACAAAATACCCGCTTTCTTCTTCTTGCGAAAAAGAAAAGGGGCGTAAAAGCCAGAAAAAATTCGGGTACTATCAATGCAATGCTGATCTATTTGAAGAAATGGCCATTGAGATGGGCTTGGTCAAATTAGCAGAAAATAAGTGGTGCAGACATCCTTTGGCTTTTCTGGTGGAGGCTGCAGATGATATTTGCTATCACATTATTGACCTTGAGGATGGTTGCAGACTTGGTTTAGTGTCTTTCGAAACAGTAAAAAATTTATTAGCGGAAATAATCGGGGAAAATTACTCTGAGGAGAAAGTACAAAAGATTCCTTCACAGAATGAACGCTTAGGTACCTTAAGAGCAATGGCCATTGGCCAGTTAATACAGGAATGTTCTGAAGCATTTATACAAAATGAAGAAGCGATGTTAGACGGGTCTTTTGATCAAGATTTAACGAGTTTGATCCCATCCGCGTCCGCAATGAAGAAAATAATTAATCTTTCAATTGACAAGATCTATCGTTCTAAGCTTGTGTTGGAAAAAGAGGCTGGTGGGTATGAAGTGATTGATAACCTGATTGAAACATTTGCTACAGCTGTATATTCCAACTATTTTGACTCCCCATTACCAAAACATAAATCAGTATTAAGGTTACTCCCCGAGGAGTATGAAGTTCAATTAGATGTAGTTGAATCCGCTTATGAGGCACTTCAGATCGTTATAGATTTTATTAGCGGACTTACAGATTCGCATGCGGTGAGGTTATACAAAACGATTAAAGGCTATCGCCTTCCCGTTTAATCGTCAACTGACTTGCCTTCTTTATCTAAGATTTCCCAAAAAAGCATGTAACTGGCTGTGCTATCTCTTTCAAGCAGAGTCATTGAGGTAGAATATTTTCCGTACTCATCATCCACTTTAAACTTGAATACACCAAGTTTATCATTCAAGGTGACAAAATCGTAATCCCACAATTCAATTTCATTCCAACCCTCCGAGACTTCAAAGTCCATGTTTATGTGCTCTACATCTCCTGTATCAACTCGGTGATAACGTTCACCCTCGGGCCAAATTTTGTGGCCATCCATTTTCAAGTACATCTCATCTTTATCTATTTCATCTGGAGTAGTGCATTGAACGGATTTGATTCTGATTTTAGGCATAGCTGTAATTTTTTGAATTAGTTTAAAATTAAACAGTCTTCTGCTATTTCCTTTTCATAATTGAGCGGCAATGGTCATTGTCAAAAGCGAAACTAGATTCTCTTTTTACTTCTATTCCAAATAGCAATAATCAGCATCTGTAGTAAAATGAAAGGGATTGTAATTGCCAATAGTGATTCCCACCCAAAAGTGAAGACTACCCATCCCGCAGAAAGTGATGCAAGCGCTTGAGATGTAAATAGAAAAAATTCATTGAATGCCTGAACTTTAAATCGTTCACTCTCTCGATATGACTGTGGCAAAAGAGCAGTTCCGCTAACAAAAAGGAAGTTCCATCCAAGCCCAAGAAGAATAAGCGCAACCCAGTAGTTTGAAACAAAGTGACCGGAAAATGCTATTGCAATACAAATTAAATATGCCACTAACCCTGCAATCATTATTCTGGAAACACCAAATTTTTTAATCAATCCGCCTGTAAACAAGGAAGGTAAAAACATAGCTACGATATGGCTTTGTATGACAACTTTGGTATTTTCAAGTGAGTGTCCATCCATCACATGCATACTAATAGGTGTAGCAGTCATCATGAAGGTCATTACTGCATATCCAATTGTAGCACCCAAGAGTGCCACCCAAAAAACTCTTTGAGTGGTAATTATCTTCATTGATCGAGGTTTAGAAATCTCTATTGTTTTCTTAGGAATTGTGTTTTCATAAAAAGCGAGAATGAATAACCCAATCGCAAACAAACCAGAGAGTAGCAAGAAAGATCCTGAAAATTCAACTTCCAATAAATCCTTTCCAAATATGGCAACTTCTGGACCTAAAAATGCAGCGGCAATTCCACCAACCAATACATATGAAGCAGCTTTAGGCATCTTCTCCGCTGAAACACTTTCCATGGAGGCAAAGCGAAACTGCATAATGCAAGCACTCGTAGCTCCTAAAAGAAAAGTACAAAATGAAAAGAAATAAAATCCTTTGATTGAAATGGCATAAGAGGCAAGAAGTGCTATAGCAATTGAGTAAAGTACTATCATTAAGAATGCTTTCTTTCTGCCTATGCGCTTCATTAAAAAAGTAATAGGAACGGTGAAAACAGCGGTTCCAACCACAATACTCGCAACTGGAAGGGTGGCTAATTTTGCACTAGGTGCTAACTGATTCCCTATAAGCCCACCAACAAAAACATTCATTGAGTTTACACACATCATGAATGCCTGGGCTAGTGTAAGTATCCACACGTTTTTATGCATGACGGCAAGATACTTGTATTCTAAAAAAACCGATGTTAGTGCTGCTTTGTCTACTAGAAGTAATAATCATTCATAAACCCTTGAAAATCTTGCCCCTAAGCCTTATCTAATTACCTTTGCGCACTATTTTATTATGTGGTCCAAACTAGCTTATAGCATCCTTAAATTTCGTGTAACACTTATGGTCATCCTGGCCGCAATAACAGTGTTCATGGGATACCAGTCTCAAAACATCAAGTGGTCTTATGACTTGGCTAATATTGTTCCTGAAAAAGATCCAGATATGGTCTATTTCAGACAATTTAGAAGCACATTTGGAGAAGATGGAAACATTATGGCACTTGGCATACAAGATAGTAGTGTTTACCAATTAGAAAACTTCAGAAAATTTAGTGAGCTAACTCATAGACTAGAAGGCAAAGAGGGCATTAGAAACGTTTTAGGGTTACCAAACCTTCAAAAACTTGAGAAGAATAATCAAAAGAGAGCTTTCGAGTTAAGGCCTATTTTCGAAGAAGTCCCACAAGATCAAAAAACACTAGATAGCTTAATCACAGGAGCGAGAAGTCTTAAGTTTTATAGTGGTCAATTAATCAATGCTGAAAACGGAGCAACTCTTTTACTGATAACTATTCGAAAAGAAATACTCAATTCGAAAAATAGAGATCAACTTGTCGATTTCATCATAAATCAAGGCAAAAAGTTTGAAGAGGAATCCGGGATAGATGTTCACTTTGCTGGCCTTCCATATTCTAGATCAATAACAACAAGCAAGGTTAAAGACGAACTCAATATGTTCCTGGTGTTGTCATTGATCGTGACAGGCATCATTCTTTTCTTGTTTTTCAGATCTTTCAAAGCGGTATTCTTTCCATTGATCATAATCGGAGTAGTCGTAATTTGGGTGATGGGAACCATCGCACTCCTTGGTTACAAAATCACACTACTCACAGGACTAATCCCGCCAATCATTGTCGTAATAGGTATACCTAACAGTGTATACATGCTAAATAGGTATCATCATGAATTCAATGAGCATGGTGATCAAATGAAAGCTTTGAGTAGGATCATCCGAAAAATCGGTGTAGTTACGTTTATAACAAATCTTACAACAGCTGTTGGATTTTTTGTTTTAGCTACTACACAAATCAATGTGCTTGTTGAGTTTGGTATTGTGGCAGGTATCAATATCATGGCAACCTTTATCGTGAGTATTATTTTGATCCCAGGTGTGTTCTCACTTTATAAGCCACCATCTCAGAAACATCTGAAGCATCTGAAGTTTAAAATGCTAGACTGGGTCATCAAAAAGATTGACATAGCTGTTCATACCATGCGTCCTGCCATATTTATTTTAACCATTGCCGTAGTAGCGGTATCGGCAGTAGGGCTTTCAAAAATTAAGGCCGTCTCCTATATGGTAGATGACATTCCAGAGAAAAGCCCACTAAAAAAAGATCTACGATTCTTTGAAGAGAACTTTAGTGGAGTCATGCCTCTGGAAATTATTGTTGATACAGGAACTAAGAAAGGTGTTCAGAACCTGAAAAACCTAAGGAAGATTGATGAATTTGAAAATTTCATTTCTTCTATCGATGGTATATCACAACCTATATCAGTAGTGAGTTTCGCTAAAGCTGCTAGACAAGCATATTACAATCAGCGTGAAGCATTCTACTCTCTTCCAATAAACAGAGATATGCCATTTATCATGCGATACCTAAGTGAAGGGGAGACTGAGGAACTTTCTCAATCATTTATCGATTCAACTGGACGGTATGTGCGAGTTTCCCTAAAAATTGCAGATATAGGATCAAGTAAATTAGACTCCCTAGTCAATGGTGTGATTGCCCCTCAAATAGACTCCATTTTTGTAGATTCAAAAATGGATGTAAACGTGACTGGAACAACGCTCATGTTCATTAAGGGTAACAAATTCCTGATTGAGAATTTGCTAACCTCCATGCTCATCGCTTTCTTCATTATTGCTTTGATCATGGCTCTGCTATTTAGGAATGTGAAAATGATCATTGTCTCTATCATTCCTAACATTATTCCGCTTTTAATCACGGCGGGTATTATGGGTTACTTCGGAATACCACTAAAACCAAGTACTGCATTAATCTTTAGTATAGTTTTTGGTATTTCGGTAGATGATTCCATTCACTTTTTAGCAAAATACAGGCAGGAGCTTTTCGCTAAGAAATTTGATGTATCAAAAGCTATAAGTAAGAGTATTCGAGAAACAGGGTCTAGTATGATTTACACATCTATCATCTTGTTCTTCGGTTTCATCATTTTCGTGTTATCGGAGTTTGGTGGAACCATCGCACTTGGAAAGCTTACATCAATCACGCTATTTTTTGCAATGATTACAAACGTAGTTGTGTTACCTGCACTCATACTTCAATTTGATAGCGGAAAACGTGATGGGAAGCATCCATTAATTGAAAATATACCAGAACTTGCTGAAGGTATAGATGAAGATGGAAAGCCCAAGAAGAAGAAAAGCAAAAAAACTAATTAGAACTTTTAGGTACTGTGAAATATCCTGAATATAAGAAAGTAAGCTATTCGGAAATTGCTAAGGATATCCTCCAGTTTTGGGAGGATAGCAGCATTTTCGATCAATCTGTAAGCACTCGTGAAGGCAAGGATACCTTTACTTTTTACGAAGGACCTCCATCCGCAAATGGGACACCAGGAATTCACCATGTGATGGCTCGTACAGTAAAGGATATTTTTTGCAGATATAAGACCCTTCAAGGATATCAAGTAAAACGAAAGGGCGGCTGGGATACTCACGGTCTTCCTGTAGAGCTTCAAGTTGAAAAACAACTCGGTATTACCAAGGACGATATTGGGAAGAAGATTTCCGTGGAAGAATACAATGCGAAATGCCGTGAGGCTGTGATGAAATTTAAAGGTGAGTGGGATGATCTAACACGACAGATGGGATATTGGGTAGATTTAGATAATCCATACGTAACCTTTGAAAAAGAATACATTGAATCTGTTTGGAATCTTCTGAAAAGACTTTTTGACAAAGATCTTCTTTATAAGGGGTATACCGTACAACCTTACTCTCCTGCTGCTGGAACAGGGTTGAGTTCTCATGAATTAAACCAACCAGGCACTTATAGAGACGTCAAAGACACTTCCGTTGTTGCTCAATTTAAGGTTAAAAAAGATGATCGATCTTCTTTTCTTTTCGACTCTGACAATGAAGATGTAAGAATCGTTGCATGGACCACAACTCCATGGACGCTACCATCAAACTGTGCTTTGGCTGTAGGTGAAAAGATCACGTATGTCAAAGTCAAAACCTTTAATCAGTATTCGCATCAACCTATTTCGGTTGTATTAGCGAAAGATTTAGTCGGTAAGTATTTTTCAGATAAAGCAAAAGAGGTATCGCTAACTGATTATAAAGAAGGGGACAAGCTTATCCCTTTTGAAATAACTAATGAATTCAAAGGGTCAGATATTCTAGAGGTTCGTTACGAGCAATTGATGCCTTATGTGACTAATGAAGAGTTAGAAGCCAAAGCTTTTAGAATCATCCCAGGCGATTTTGTTTCTACTGAGGACGGAACTGGGGTTGTTCATACAGCATCTGTGTTTGGAGCAGATGACTTTAGAGTTACACAGCAGGCTGGTGTACCATCTGTAATGGTAAAAGATGAGAAAGATCAAGAAGTTCCTTTAGTTGACAAGCAAGGTAGGTTCGTTGATGAGGTTACTGATTTTGCAGGACGCTTTGTAAAGGAGGAATATTATAGCGATGAGGAAAGGAAAGATCCTGACTTCAAACCAACAGATGTTCTTATAGCCATTAAACTAAAAGAGGATAACAAGGCTTTTAAAGTTGAAAAGTATGAGCACTCCTACCCGCATTGCTGGAGAACAGACAAGCCAGTGCTTTACTATCCATTGGATTCATGGTTTGTAAAAACCACCGCTTTGAAAGACAGATTAGTAGAACTGAATAAAACTATTAATTGGAAGCCAGAGTCTACAGGTACCGGACGCTTTGGAAACTGGCTAGGGAATCTAGTCGATTGGAATCTGAGTAGATCTCGTTTCTGGGGAACTCCACTGCCTATCTGGGTTACAGAGGATCGAACCGAGATGAAGTGTATAGGTAGCATTGAAGAACTTCAAAATGAAGTTCATAAAGCACATGAGGCAGGATTTATGAGTGCCGACCTTCCAGAAGATTTTGATCTTCATCGACCTTATGTAGATGATGTTTACTTGGTAAGTGAATCAGGCCAAAAAATGACTCGCGAATCTGATTTGATAGATGTTTGGTTTGATTCAGGCGCCATGCCTTATGCTCAATGGCACTATCCATTCGAAAACGATGATACTTTTCAATCAAACTACCCAGCTGACTTTATTGCCGAAGGAGTAGATCAAACCAGAGGATGGTTCTTTACACTTCATGCAATAGCGGTACTCCTAAATGATAGTGTTGCCTATAAGAATGTAATTGCCAATGGACTTGTGCTAGATAAGAATGGCAACAAGATGTCAAAGCGACTGGGCAATGCGATCAATCCATTTGAAACATTAGATCAGTATGGAGCAGATCCAACACGCTGGTACATGATTGCAAATGCCAACCCTTGGGATAACTTAAAGTTTGACCTGGATGGTATTGTTGAAGTTCAAAGAAAGTTCTTTGGAACACTAACTAATACGTATTCATTTTTTGCACTCTATGCGAATTTGGACAATTTCCAGATGGATGAAATGAACGTTACACCAATTACAGATCGTCCTCGATTTGACAGGTGGATAATATCAGAACTTCAAATTCTGATTAAAGATGTGACTTCCTATTATGAAGATTATGAGCCTACCAAGGCTGCAAGGGCTATTCAAGATTTCGTGAATGATCAGGTGTCTAACTGGTATGTTAGATTATCAAGAAAACGGTTCTGGAGAAGTGAACTAAATGAGGATAAAAAAGCTGCCTATGAAACACTATATGAATGTCTCATGGTTACAGCTCAATTGATGAGTCCAATTGCTCCTTTTTATGCTGAATGGCTATACAAAAACTTAACGGATGGAATTAGAGATGCCGCTATCAAAAATGATACTCCACTCAAATACGAATCTGTTCATCTAAGTATTCTTACCAAATCAGAAAAAGATGTAATTGATCAATCATTGAGTGAGAGTATGCACTTTGCTCAAGGCATTTCTTCATTGGTTCATTCACTCAGAAAGAAGGAAAAAATTAAAGTACGTCAGCCACTTCAAAAGGTATTGATACCGATATTAAAAGCCGAGGTAAGAGAAAGTATTGAGGCTGTTGAAGAATTAATTCTTTCAGAGATCAATGTAAAAGAAATTGAATATGTAGATGATGCTTCTGGGATTTTGGTGAAAAACATCAAACCAAACTTCAGAAAGCTTGGCCAGGTTCACGGTCCAAAAATGAAAGCTATAGCTGCCGTGATTAATGGGTTTGCCAAAGAAGACATTTCAATTTTAGAAAGTACGGGATCATATCAGATTGAAGTGGAAGGTGAAAAAATTACGCTTTCGTTAGATGATGTCGAAATTACATCACAAGATATTCCTGGCTGGCTAGTTGCTTCCGAAGGAGCATTGACTGTTGCTTTGGATATTACGCTTACTAATGACTTAAGAAAAGAAGGTTTGAGCAGAGATGTTGTGAATAGAATTCAGAATCTAAGAAAAGATAAAGGGCTTGAGGTTCAGGATAAAATTGCCATAAGCTATCACACTTCGGATGACCTACTAAAAACTGCTCTCGTGGATTTTTCAGAGTATATCAAAACTGAGACGCAAGCTGTTGCTCTTCAAGCAACAGAAGTGAATGGAGCTGAAAAATTCGATATTGACGGGATTGAAATAAATGTTCAAATAGAAGTAGCTAATTAAATGAAAAACCAGATACTGAAATATTTCCTCATAAGCTTCTTAGTTATTTTGGTGGATCAGATCGTAAAAATGGTCGTGTACTATAATATGGACATGGGCACTAAGGGTCAAATTATGATTTTCGGTAGTTGGTTTAAACTACATTATCTCACCAATCCCGGTATGGCGTTTGGTATGAAACTGAATTTTGAATATGGCAAACTTGTCCTTACTGTGTTCAGAATCGGTGCTATGTTCGCTATTGGTTACTACCTCTACAGTCTGATCAAAAAGCAGATGAATGCTGGACTGATCATTTGTATTGCTTTGATTCTTGGCGGTGCTATTGGCAACCTCATTGACTCGATTTTTTATGGAATTTGGTTTGATAATGCACCATTTGATGCACCAACACCTTGGTTTCATGGGCAAGTAATTGACATGTTCTACATTGATATCTGGGAAGGCTATTTACCAAGTTGGTTGCCATTACTAGGAGGAGACTACATGGCTCTGTGGCCTGTCTTTAATATTGCAGATGCATCAATTTTTACAGCTATTTGCTTTATTATCATCTTCCAAAAAAGATATTTTAAGAAAGAGGAAAACGAATCAGAAATAAATACGGAAGAGCTGGAAACTCAAAACTAATAATCTTGAAAACCTACCACATTCTCAATGGTGATGCGCTCAAAGAGCAGTTTCCTGTGGATCACCTTCCAGGAGAAATCATTATTGCCAGAGAATGTTTAGTAGAGGGGCCTGTTCAAGCTAAAGAACTGGAAGAGCTGCTCAAGCTAAGGGCAGGCTTTATTGATCAGACTTACGCTCATAGTGATTACCATAAGCATGTATCACCTGAATTTCAGAAAATTGCAGGTCTAGAAAATGGTGACGTAAACCTTTGGTTTGAAGAAGACCTATTCTGTCAGGTCAATTTATGGTTTGTATGCAGTTTACTCTACCTAAAAAATATTCAAGTATCCCTCGTGATACCTAAAAATTCATTGAGGTATGGATTTGGAGGATTGGACAAAGGAGAACTAATACCCACCTTTAATGAAAGGAGAACTTTAACTAAAATCAACGTCAATCAATTTGCAATTCTATGGTTTGCCTATAGAGGTAATGACATTGAAAGACTTCTAAAATTGGGAGTACAAATGCATGCCGATTTTCCCTTTGTGATGAAAGCTATTGAAGCTCATTTTGACAGAATTCCGAGTGAGGACAAACTGGGCCAACCGGAGCAATTAGTCCTCGACATAATGAAAGAGAAGTCTACCAGAGATTTTGGAGTGATCTTTCAAGAGTTTAATAAAAGGGCACCCATCTATGGATATGGAGACTCACAAGTCAAACGGATTTTTGACGAAATTATCAAAAACGCAAGTTTATTGTAATTCTCCAATTGCCCGAGCATAGTCATCTCATTTCTCTGTGACGTAAATCAAGAGAATCCATAATCATTGATCGCAAATACTCTCCTCCAAGAAAACCATAACTTCTGTGAGTTCTTTGATGCCATTAGTGACATCTGGAATCTGATCATCAACACCACATCCTTCCAGCAAGGAATAAAGCACTTCATCTACATTTTTTTTGTATACAATACTTCGAGTCAAATTTGTATTGTCAACAATGTAATACTCCTCAAAATAGATGGCTCCATCCTCATCTGGAGTGAATAACTCATTCACTTCTTTAGCAGTGTTCATGGCGGCCACTGTTGCGTTACCAATAGATTCCCCAAAATCGTCACCTCTTTTTTGGCTTTCTTTTAGACTTCTCCTTGCGGCAGCTTCAGCCGCTTCTTCTGCTACCTCCTCACCCACTTCTTGGATTGCTGTCTTAGTGAAGTTTGTAGTCCCTTCTCGTACATGGGTTGGCTTAGGATTCTTGAAATAGCTGAATCTCCCAGTCGGATTGCCAACAGAAACAAACTGTCTTCCTACTTTGATGTAATGATTATCAGTTCCATTGATGGTTTGAATGACATATACAATCTGACTATTGGCAGCCATATGAATAGTAACTTCATCATTCTCATTCGCATATTTTACTCCTACGGGTCCATAAATTTTAGTCCCGTCATGCTCAGCAGCCTCCCTTACTCTCATTGCTATTTTTCCGGATTTTTCCTCACCATTTTCCAGAAAAACCTTCCCCGAATGGAAGTTTTTGAACGGCTTCTTAAAATCATTCTTCACATCCTTCAGGAGGATTATTCCGTAGAATTTCGCCACTTGATCTCTCGCATATTTTTCCTTTTTCCCACCATTTGGCTTTATTCGAATTTCTACTGTATCCCCATTCAAAACCTTTAGTTGGATCTCCCCTTCTTTACGAGTTCCACTGTTCAACTCTACATATCCTCTTATAAAATTTGTGACAATTGTTTCACCTTTTCCAGAAGACATACGTGAAGCGGCTGTCCACTGTGCGTTGGAAAAGAGTGGGAATAGCATTAAAAGTGTGATCAGTTTTTTCATGACGAATAATTCAGGGTGAACTTCAAGATACGGATTTTTAGTTGGTAGCTAGTTAAATAGCCTCAATAGTATTTAATCACTTTATCTCAAAAACTACCCGAATCTCTGCTCTCACTTTTATCTTCATGAACTCCACTTCAGATTGGTATCCAGAAACATCTGATTCTGCCAAAGCCATATTAGATCTCATGCTCATCATGGGGGCTTGATAGCCATAGTCAATTTCTTGTACTTCAAGAAGACTGCCCAATTCAGCATCAACACTTTCAAGTAAGTAGGTTGCTTTTTCTTTTGCTGCTTTCATAGCTCCAACCTTTACTTTTTTTCTATACTCCTCAATGTCACTATGAGAATAAGATTGAACATTCACATTATTCAATCCTTCCGAATCCAGCATGTCAACCAAGTTGTTCATCTTTTTTAGATCACTTACTTGCAAGATAAAGCTCTTGCTTCCTAAAAAATCGTCCGCCTTTTTCTTTCTCCAATTCCAGTTATATCCGTTAATATTTTCAACACGTAAGTTCTGCTCTGGGACACCTAACTTTTTAACTGATCTTACCAATTCGGATTCTAATTTGTTTAAATCAATCTTATTACCTCCCTTTTTATATTCTTTCAATGTAATTCTTAAGAAGATTTCATCCGGTGTAATTTCAATTTCACTGCTTCCTTTTACTTCGATCGAGCGAACCTTATCTTTTGTCTGGGCCATCGTTCCAAGGCTCACAATAAATAAAAATGCGACTAATAAATTTTTCATAATGCTAATTTTATCATTTAGATGCATCTACGTTTAACATTCCATAAAATTTATTCAAAACTCTCTTCTGTGATGATTTCCGGCTTTCCTTCAAGTGTTTTGTGTACTGGGCATCTATCTGCGATCTCAATAAGCCTTTTGTGTTGTTCGTCTGTTAAATCGCCAGTCACTTTTATTTTTCGAGTAATCTGATCAATCTTTCCTGTACTGCTCTCGCTGTTTTCACCGTCTACTTTGTGGATCTTGTCATGAGTAAGTTTCACTTCCACTTCTTTTAAATCAATTTTCTTAAAATCCGCATACATCCTCAAAGTCATCGCGGTACACGCCCCTAGGCCTGCCAACAAATAACCGTACGGAGTTGGGCCATTGTCATCTCCTCCTACACTTGGTGGTTCATCCGCAACCATTAGATGTTTTCCCGCAATCACTTCTGTTGTATATCCTTTTTCGCCTAAGCGAATCAACACTTCTCCTTCTGGAGCTTCTTCGGAGATGTTTTTATCTAAGTATCTATCCGCCCAATTGGCTATCATCATACCCGCATATTTTGCATCTGCTTCTTTTGTCATCAAATGATCACCTCCATCTAGCGAAACAAAACTTTTGGGATGCTGCGCTTCAATGTAGATTTCTTGCGCATTCTCGATACCTACTATACTGTCTTGCGGGGAGTGAATGATAAGCAGCGATTTCCCCAGGTTTTTTATTGCCCCCCCTCGGTCTCCTTCAATATCGTCTAAAAATTGTTTTTTCATTTTGAATGATCGACCTCCAATATTCACAGTCGCTTCTCCTTTTTCCTCTAGCTCCTTTCGACCGCTATCCAAAAGATGAGCAACATGATCGGGAGTAGACGGGGCACCAATAGTAGCTACGGCCTTCACATTTTCTAATTCACCTGAGACATGTAATACTGCCGCCCCACCAAGAGAGTGGCCAACCATGATTTGGGGCGCCTCATAGTTTTCCTCCAAAAAATGATAAGCATCCTTTAGGTCAGAGATGTTTGAAGAGAAATTGGTGTCTGCAAAGTCTCCTTTACTCTGTCCTAATCCAGTAAAATCAAATCGGAGAATCGCCATTCCTTGTTGCGTAAAAGCCTGACTTACATGATCAACCGATTTAAGGTTTTTCGAACACGTAAAACAGTGCGCAAACAATACGTAAGCTTTGGGACTGCCAATTAAGGGGAAATCGAGTCTGCCGGAAAGTTCTTGTCCATCTGAATTTTTGAAACTAACTTTTTTTAAGCGCATAGGTTGAATGTTTTTAATTTATCTTGGATGTTGAAACCAATTGATTTTTTTCCTGTCATTAAGCTAATGATTTCAACGCATTGAGAAGTTCCATTACCATATTATTTCTTTTGATTATTTGCCAATATGCTACAGGCCAGACATTGCACTATGATGTAGTCAAGGGAAGTAAGAAACTTGGAGACATGACAGTGAAGCGATCTTTATCTGAAAATCGTGTCTATTATGAAATCGACAGTAAAGTCATCTTTAAAGTTTTATTCTCCTTTACAATAGACTATGAATCTACAAGTGAGTATAAATACGGAAAACTAATTAAGGAATACACTCACAATATGTTGAATGGGTCTACACAGAAAAAATCAACCATTTGGTTCGATGGAGAAAAATATACGCTGGATTTAAACGGATCCCGATCAAACATCCATGAAATCATTGAATATTCAGTAGCCACTGTCTATTTTGAAGAGCCTCAGAATGGACAACATGTCTTTTCACCTCAATTTGGTGACTACCTTGCATTTACGAAAATAGGTGAGCATCAGTATGAAATGGAATCACCAGATGGAGAGAATATCTATACCTATACAAACGGAATTTGTTCTGAAGTAAAGGTCAGCAGGGATTTTGCTAATTTTTCTTTCCGTATGACTCCAGAATCATTGAAAGAAGTGCAATCCAAGCAGATTGTTGGAGGATCTCCGGTTGTTGATTGAGAAAATCATTCTTACATTCGTCTTCATATTTAACCAGCTAAGATGATCACCTGTATTGCCATTGATGATGACACTCTTTTTCTCCAATTGATCAAATCATATTTTGAAGAATATGATGAAATGGAGCTTCTAGGAGCTTTTGAAAACCCCGTTGATGGAATAATGCAAGTGGTGAAGCATAAACCAGACCTCTTGTTGATTGATCTGGAAATGCCATACCTAGATGGTTTTGAAACATTAGATACACTCGATAAGAAACCAAAAATCGTAATGATCTCAGCACATGTAAATCAACCGACAAAAGAGAAGATCTTAAAAATAGATAAGTATCTAAGAAAGGTAGATTTCAGTAGTGAAAAACTTAAATCCGCAATAGATAGGGTTTTAAGTGAGTGAAAGCTGAATTAGACGTGGACTTTTGAATCTACTTCAATAGTTTGGTTTTCAAATAGAGGAAGCGTTAAACTAAAAACTGTTCCTTTTTCTCCATTACTCTCCACCTCCATTCTACCATTATTCATTTCAACAAACTCCTGAACAAGTTGGAGGCCTAATCCAAGTCCTTTTTCACCAGCAGTGCCGTATGTTGAACTTTTCTCGTTGAGCTTAAAAAGGCTTGCAAGTTTATCACTTGGTATTCCAACACCATTATCTTTTATAGAAATAATTGCACTCGCTTTATCCATTGAAGCGCTTACTTCCACATAACCTTCTTTGTCTGTAAACTTGATCGAATTATTGATGAGATTTCTAAATATAGTATGAACACTATTGCGATCTACCCACAAATAAATTGGTTGAGAAATAGAGGATGTCATTTCAAGAAGCTTACCTGAAGCCATATTTGAGAACATTTCCAAGATCTCATCTATCATTTCTGTTACATTCACTTTCTCCGGGACATTCGGAAAATGACCTTGTTGTTGTAGGGCCCAATTAAGCAAGTTATCTAGTAGGTTTGAGAGACGTTCAACAGATGTTTCCATGTGATCGGCCATATCTAGCAGTTGGTCAGTGTTCTTCGCTTTCACAAAATGTCGGATCAATTGACTGACACCAAATAATGAGCTCACAGGTCCTCTTAAGTCATGCGAAATAATTGAGAAAAATTTATCTTTTGTCTCGTTGAGTCTCTCCAGCGAAACTGTTTGTCTTTTAAGGACCCGATTGATTTTGATTTTCGATCTGTAATAGACAAAAATCACGATGACAAGAATAGCAAATGCAAAAACCACAACCGTGGCTGTCACAATTACTGACTGTTGATTCTTTCTTTGCGCTTTGAGAAGATCTACTTCAGCCTGTTTTTGAGATAGTTCATAAGCACTCTCTAGGCCTTTGATTCTTGAAAAAACTTCGTCATTTGATATACTATCCTTTAAATTCAAATATCTTTTATGATATCTATATGCTGATACATAATCGTTTTGTTGTTCCGCAATGTTCGAAAGTCTAAGAAGGTTATCTCGTATCTCTGTTTTCAATCCGAATCGTGTTCCAATTCGCATACATGAATCCGCAAAGGTTCTTGCCTCATCCTTATAGCCATTATTTAGATAAATATCTGACATGTAGCCTAGGAAAATACAACTTCCATAGTGATCTCCGAGCTCTTCCAGAGCTTCAATAGAAAGCGCTATGTTAGATTCTGCCTCTTGCATTTTACCTAATTCAGCTTGTACTAGTCCTATGTTACCAAGATTATAAGCTATTCCAGATGGACTATTTCCTATCTGTTCATAAATTAATTTGGAGCTCTCAAAATGGTAGAGTGCCGAATCAAATTGCTTTGTCATATAATACGTATCACCTAAGTTGAGAAGGGTCACTGCCAATAGTGAGCTGTCTGCTTCATTCATCTCTAGAATACTTTTTCTGTAGTACTCAATTGCAGCATCGTAATTGCCTAACAGTGAATATGCATCAGCCAGAGCCGTAGTAGAAGCTATAATGCCTCGGTGATAATTCGCTTCTTCGGAATATTGCCGAGCCTTCATCAAGTCCTCAATTGCAGAATCAAAATTTCCTTGAATACGATGCACCTGACCAATTTGGATATATGCATGATGCATATATTTTTTATTATTAACCTCTTCAGCAGACTTTAGTAGCTCTTCTGCTATTTCTCTTCTTTTCTCAGGCACATTTTCATTTTGCGTGATCCAAACAAGTAATCGAAGACGTGATGTATCGTCTTCATCTATTTTCTGAATAACGGTATAGAGACTATCTGCTATTGATTGATTCTGAGAAAAAACAGAAATAGAGAGTAAAACAAATGTGAAAAAGAAGGCTGGCTTTTTCATTGTGTTCAAAGTAACCGCTAATTCTTGAAAAAGGAATCAACAAATTCAGTCTTATTGAATACCTGTAGGTCTTCTACCTTCTCTCCAACGCCTATGTATTTTACTGGGATTTTAAATTGATCTGATATGCCAATAACTACTCCACCCTTTGCCGTACCATCAAGCTTGGTAACAGCCAATGATGAAACTTCTGTAGCCTTCGTAAATTCTTTTGCCTGAATAAAGGCATTTTGTCCTGTACTTCCATCAAGCACAAGCATCACATCATGAGGTGCCTCTGGAATGAATTTTTGAACTACATTTTTAATCTTAGAAAGCTCATTCATCAAATTCACTTTTGTATGTAATCTCCCAGCAGTATCAATAATGACAACATCGGCATTTTCCTCCTTACCTCTCTTTGCTGCTTCAAACGCTACAGCTGCGGGATCCGTATTCATTCCTTTGGAAACTACGGGTACTCCGACTTTTTCTCCCCACATAATAAGCTGATCTACTGCTGCTGCCCTAAATGTGTCTGCTGCTCCCAAAATCACATTCTTACCCAAAGACTTAAACTGAGCAGCAAGCTTACCTATTGTTGTAGTTTTACCCACTCCATTTACACCCACTACTAAAATGACATAGGGTCCGTCTACGCTAGGCAGATCAAAATCGACAAGATCTTTAGTATTGTTTTCCGAAAGCAAAGAAGCAATCTCCTCCCTAAGAATTTGATTCAACTCCGATGCATTTAAGTATTTATCCTTGGCCACACGATCTTCAATTCGATCAATAATTTTCACCGTAGTTTCAACACCTACATCAGACGTAATGAGTATTTCTTCCAATTCGTCCAGAACATCAGCATCAACAGTGGATTTTCCAACTACTGCTTTATTGAGTTTAGTAAAAAAGTTTTGTTTTGACTTTTCAAGCCCTTTATCGAGCGACTCTTTTTTGTCTTTGGAGAAAAAACTTTTTAGTCCCATTATTGGTCTGGATTAAGAGGTGGTAAATACAAAAAAAGCCACCCTGACATGTTTGTCGGAGCGGCCTTCCCTTCTTTTAGGATTTAATTTTTTACTTCGCTAAAGTGTCTTTTACATCACCTTCAAGAACCATTTCTTCTCGGTAAGTGTAAGATCCGTTATCTCCTTTGATCGCTTTGATCACTTTAGCGTACTTCGCTCCACCGGGTTGCTTAAGAGTTGCTACTACTTTCTTTGCCATGGTTACTTAATTTCTTTGTGTAAAGTATACTTTCTCATGATCGAATTGTATTTCTTCAACTCAATTCGATCTGGAGTATTTTTTCTATTCTTTGTTGTAATGTATCTACTAGTACCCGCAAGGCCACTTTGCTTATGCTCCGTACATTCCAGTATTACTTGAACTCTATTACCTTTCTTCGCCATTTTATTTTGTCTTTTCCAAAAAGGAGTGCAAATGTAGTTGAATTAGTTGATTTTAAAAATGTTAGTTCTGCTAAAATTTACTCACTCCTCTCTTACAAATTATTTACCTTTTTCTAAGTCTGGAAGAACAAAAGAATCTAAAGGACTTGATTGCTTCATCAACTTTTCGATTTCATCACTTTTTCTAGGAGCCAAATCTGAAAGAAGCTCATTCCCATCTTCTGTGATAAGTATGCAATCTTCAATTCTTACTGCTATACCCCACCATTTTTCATCGCATTTAGCGCCTTCTGGAATGTATATTCCTGGCTCAATTGTGATGGCCATTCCAGCCTCCAGAAACTCATAATTTCCTTTATCGTGTACGTCAAGACCGATATGATGCCCAAGCCCATGCGGATAGTAAAGGTGACGCTCATCTACACTTTCAATTATTCCAAGTTCTACCAAGCCCTCGTTAATAATCTTTCTCGCGATTCCAGCGTCCAAATCCCTTCTAACATTCACGCCTGGCTTAGCTGCTTTAATCGCCTCATCTTGGGCTTTATATACCAAATCGTAAATTGCTTTCTCTTCTTTAGAGAATTTTCCATCGACCGGAATAGTTCTGGTCACATCAGCAGTGTATCCATGATATTCTGCACCCAGGTCCATTAAAATCATCTTATCACTGTTTATTTCAGGCTTGTAGTTTTCTATGTAATGAAGAATACAACCGTTATTTCCTTCCCCTACAATGGAAGGATAGCCTTCATATTCTGCTTGATACTTTTTAAATACAAATTCATGAATGCCTTGAACCTCTCTCTCACTCATCCCTGGTCGCATCGCTTTCATTACCTCCGCCTGACCAATACATGAGATGTCTACAGCTTTACGCAATAAGTCAATTTCAGCTTCCGTCTTGATACCCCTCAAATCTTTCATAATTTGATCCAATGTTTCCATATCAAGATTATTCGCCGCTGACTCAATAGTTAAATCACCTTCGGTAGGATAACCAGCCTTTTGTTTGAAAGAAGCGATCAGGTCATATAGATCTCCTTCTGTTTGCGTATCCCTTACATCATCGAAAAAATCATAAAAAAGAACTTTATCAAATGTTGAAAAATCAATATTATAGTCATCAAAATCAGTATTATTGAATGCCTGATTAAATTCTAATTTTTCTTTTACCCCAGCTATCCCCATCCTTCTGCCAGTCCACATCTCAGCCATTGCATTTCTCGGTTGAATGAATATTATTTCATTGAAGTTACCCTCAGGACCTTCTTGCTCATCTTTAAAAATCATTAAAACAGCATGCGGCTCTTTGTAACCTGATAAATAATAGAAATTTGGATCCTGATGATAAATGAAGTCAACATCATTGGCTCGATTTCTTACTGGATTAGCAAAAAACACGGCAACAGAATTTGTAGGCATTTTCTCTCGAGCCAATGTTCTTCGCTCTTTATGGAATGTACTAGTTAAAAAATCATCGGGTTCATTTTGTGCAAATGATCCTATTGAGAGAAAAACTAAAATCAAGGAAAAAAACTTCTTCATCATGTTATTCAAATTTTGGAACAATAAATATAGTCAGGATATAACCGACTACAATCATAGCAATCCAATATCGGCATAATGATTATATGGATGGGAATTAGGTTAAAAAAGAGCAAAAAAAACCCTGACGATATCGTCAGGGTTTGAATTTCTTTTAAATCAATATTAATTGATCACCATCCCGTTTGCTCTTGCTTTCTTTAGCACCGCAGTGATACCATTCTTATTGATTGTTCTAATTGCAGAAGTAGACACTTTCAGTGTGATCCACTTATCCTCTTCAGGGATGTAGAATCGCTTCTTCTGAAGATTCGGATTGAACCTTCTTTTCGTTTTATTATTAGCGTGAGAAACGTTGTTTCCTACCTGTGGCCTTTTACCAGTTATATCGCAAACTTTTGACATCTTTCTATCCCGTTTTCAAAAATGGAGTGCAAATATCGGGATTTGAATTCAATATGCAAACTATTGTTTAACATTTTCATGACTATATGGACAATGTAGACAAGCATTTCCACAACAATAGCCTCGTTTCAGGTGGAATTCCTTCGTAAAAACCATTAAGCCTGCCTCATTAAAGTAATAATCCGCTGATTCCTTTTCCTCTTTCAAATTGTGCCTACGCAGTTAAATTGTTAATCTTGTGGTGAAGATACAAACGGTAAAATATATGACAGAAAACAAGACACTGACAAGTGAGGAATTGATGAAATTGGAAGATAAGCATGGTGCACATAATTACCATCCTCTTCCAGTAGTGCTTGCAAAAGGTAATGGAGTTCATGTTTGGGATGTTGAAGGTAAGCAATACTATGATTTTCTTTCTGCATATTCTGCCGTAAATCAGGGGCATTGCCACCCAGCAATAGTTGGCGCAATGGCTAAGCAAGCTGAAACTCTTACGCTGACATCCAGAGCATTTTATAATGATGCACTAGGACCTTATGAAAAGTTCATAACTGAGTATTTCGGTTTTGATAAGGTACTCCCTATGAATACAGGAGCAGAAGCTGTAGAAACAGCGATCAAGTTGTGCAGAAAATGGGCCTATGAGAAAAAAGGTATCGCTGAAAATAAAGCTCAAATAATTGTTTGTGATAACAATTTCCATGGCAGAACAACTACAATTGTTTCATTTTCTAATGATCCAGTTGCAAACAAAAACTTTGGCCCTTTCACTCCTGGGTTCACACGGATTCCTTACAATGATTTGGAGGAACTAGAAAGAGCTGTTCAAGGCGAGAATGTAGCCGGGTTTTTGGTGGAACCTATTCAAGGAGAAGCAGGGGTTTTTGTGCCTGATGAAGGATACATAAAAGCTGCTAAGGAAATTTGCCAAAAGCATGGTGTATTGTTTATAGCTGATGAAGTGCAAACAGGGGTAGGAAGAACCGGAGCTTTACTTAGAGTTTGTGGTGACTGCTCTTGTGAATCTCATTGTGAAAAACAGTCTACATACACTGAGCCTGATATACTAATATTAGGAAAAGCGCTTTCAGGAGGTGCCTACCCTGTATCGGCAGTACTTGCCAATGATGCCATCATGGAAGTTATTAAGCCTGGTCAGCATGGTTCAACTTTTGGGGGTAATCCGGTAGCAGGAGCTGTTGGAATTGCCGCATTAAATGTGATTCGAGATGAGAAATTGACCCAAAATGCTCGTAAGCTTGGGAACATCTTTCGAGATAGAATGAACGCCATGATTGCGAAAACTGATCTTGTCAATTTAGTAAGAGGGAAAGGTCTTCTGAATGCAATTATTATCAATGACTCGGAAGACAGCTCAACAGCATGGGATATTTGTGTTCAACTAAAAGAAAATGGTTTGCTAGCCAAGCCAACACACGGCAACATTATTCGATTTGCGCCTCCATTGGTAATGACCGAGGAGCAGCTGCACGAATGCTGTGATATCATTGAAAAAACGATTTTAAACTGGAAATAACCCACTTATAAAGTTCTCTTTGTGATGATCTAAGCTTTAGGCTAACTTGATAGTCTAACCTAAAGAATCATGAAGAGAATTTTTTTTATCTCCCTTTTGACGCTGTGTACATCAAGCATTTTTGCGCAAGGCACTATGCTGCTTCGTCAGCCTACCGTCAGTCAATCTCAAATTGTTTTTGTTCATGCCAACGACCTTTGGGTAGTAGATCGAGAAGGAGGAAATGCAACCAGACTTACCTCTTCTGAAGGAGCAGAATCATTTCCACATTTTTCGAAAGATGGAAAGTGGGTTGCTTTCAGTGGCCAATATGATGGTAATACAGATGTATTTGTTGTATCCGTTGATGGCGGAGCTCCTAAAAGATTAACCTATCATCCAGGTGCTGATAGGGTTCAAGGTTGGTCCCCTGATGATGAAGTGATTTTCGCTTCTACTAGAAAAGGACAACCAACAAGACTTAATAAGTTCTATTCCGTAAGTGTGAATGGAGGCTTTCCCAAAGAGCTATCAATTCCAAGAATAGCGTACGGTGAAATTTCTCCAGACGGGAATTATGCTGCTTATACTCCCATTACTTCATGGGACCCGGAGTGGAGAAATTATCGTGGTGGTCAAGCCATGCCTATTTGGATCTTGAATCTCAAAACCAATGAATTACAACGAACTCCCCAACCAGATAAAGAGAGACATCTGGATCCTGTCTGGTATAAAAACAAAATCTATTTCCTTTCCGAAAGAGACTATACCAGCAACATATGGTCCTATGACTTGTCTACTAAAAACTATACTCAAGCTACTTTCCATACACGATTTGATACTAAAAGCCTAGATGCTACCGACGATCTCATCGTGTATGAACAAGGAGGATATCTTCATTCGCTTAACCCGGAAACCGGAGATAGAAAACAGCTAGAGATAACAGTCAATGGAGATTTAAATTGGGCTCGAGAAAGATGGGATGAAGCCTCAGGACGACAATTACAAAACGCATCACTATCCCCAACTGGCCAGCGTACATTATTTGAATACCGAGGTGAAATATTCACTGTGCCTAAAGAAAATGGATCATGGAGAAATATCTCAAAATCAACCTTTGCAGATCGCTCTCCAGTTTGGTCTCCAGATGGACAGGAAATCGCCTGGTTCTCAGATCGATCCGGCGAGTACCAGTTAGTGATTAGTGATCAATATGGAAATACAATCAAAAAGACCTATCCACTACCTAATCCCACTTTTTACTTTAGGCCTGCATGGTCTCCTGATGGGAAATACATAAGTTATACTGACACAGATTTTAACATGTGGGTATTGAACCTGGAAAGCGGAAAAGCAACGAAGGCAGATACCGAGCGCTATGCACATCCAAATAGGTCCTTAAATCCAGTTTGGTCTCCAGATAGTAAATGGATTGCCTACGTAAAACTGACAGATGCGCAGTTTAAAGTAGTGAAAGCATACAATGTTGTCTCCGGAAAAATTATGAACATTTCCGATCATATGGCTGATGCATTGGAACCTGTGTGGGATGCTTCAGGGAAGTACTTATACTTCCTTGCTAGTACAAATTGGGGATTGAATACTGGCTGGTTGGATATGAGTTCCTATAACATTCCGGTCACCAGAGGACTCTATGCCGCAGTTTTATCAAATTCCGATAAATCTCCTCTTGCTCCTAAAAGTGATGAAGAAATAAAAGAAGACGATAAAAAAGAAGATACTGAGGAAGTAAAAGTGAAGATCGATGAGGGCGTTCTGTCAAGAATTGTTGCACTGGATGTTCCTCAGCGTAACTATTCTGCTTTGGTTTCAGGGCCTGAAAATTCTGTTTTTTATATGGAAAATATTCCAAATCAAAACGGAGTAACACTTCATAAATATGATCTTGAAAAAATTGAATCTTCAGAGTTTATGTCTGGAATTCAATTTGCAGAAACCTCTTCTGATAAAAAACAACTTCTCTATCAATCTAGTGGGGATTGGGGGATCGTAAGTACGGGTGGTAAAAGTCAAAAATCTTCCGATGGTCGATTGACGATTGACATTAAAATGAAGGTAAGTCCAACAGAGGAGTGGCAGCAAATCTATCGTGAAGCCTGGAGATATCAGCGCGATTTTCTGTATGTAAATAATCAACATGGAGCCCCTTGGGATGACATTTACGAGTGGTACAAGCCCTGGGTCAGCCATGTAAAACACAGGGAAGATATGAATTACATCATTGACATTCTTGGCGGAGAAATAGCTGTCGGTCATTCCTACACTCGAGGTGGGGACTACCCCGACATAGATCGTGTCCCGATTGGCCTATTAGGTGCAGATTATACCATTAAGAATGGAAATTATCAGTTCAGTAAAATATTTACTGGGGAAAATTGGAACCCCGACCTTCAAGCTCCCTTAGCAATCCCTGGCCAAGAAGTCAAAGAAGGAGAATACCTTCTAGAAGTAAATGGAGTACGATTGGATGACACGAAAAATTTATATGACCTGTTCGAGCAGACTTCAGGCAAGGTCACTCAAATAAAAATCAGCAGATCTACAAATATTGGTGATGCAAGGACTATAAATGTAGTCCCTGTACGTAATGAAAATGGGTTAAGATCTCGAGCGTGGATTGAGGACAACAGAAGGTATGTTTCTGAAAAAACAGATGGCAAAATAGGATACACTTATGTTCCAAATACAGGAGGGGGAGGTTATACCTCTTTCAACCGATACTACTTTTCGCAGCAGGATAAGCAAGGCATGATCGTCGACGAGCGAAATAATGGTGGAGGATCAGCTGCCGACTATATGGCTGATGTCATGAATAGAAAGCTTTACGGTTATTTCAATAGTAAAGTAGGTGATCATAAGCCATGGACCACTCCTATGTCTGCAGTTTGGGGTCCAAAAGTGATGATTATCAACGAAAGAGCAGGATCTGGTGGGGACCTTTTACCTTATCTGTTTAGAGCAATGGACATTGGCACTTTAGTAGGAACCAGAACATGGGGAGGGCTTGTAGGTACGTGGGATACTCCTCCATTCATAGATGGTGGGCGAATGGTAGCCCCTCGTGGAGGGTTCTTTGATGCGAACGGAGAATGGGCTGTGGAAGGTGAAGGTGTTGCGCCTGATATTGAAGTAATTCAAGAGCCAAAACTGGTTCTACAAGGGAAAGATCCTCAACTCGATAAGGCCATTGAGATTGCACTTGAAAAGCTTACGACAGAAAGCATTGAATTGAAAGACGAGCCAGCGCCTCCTATTAGGTCAAAAAGAGCTACAAAGAAAGATTGATAGTTAAAAAACCCTCTAATTCCTTAGAGGGTTTTTTCTTTTAGAACAATGAGTCTACCCAGTCATAGACATCATCCCACCAACTGCTCTCCTCAACAACCTCCTCTGCGCCTGGAGCTGATGATGATTTAACTTATAGAAGTAAACAAATTCATTTTAAAAAGCTCGTTAAAAATAGTCGTCTTATCATATCGCTGATTAAACGAAAACAATTTTTATCGATCAGGAGATTTTTACAAATTAGTCACATGAAATTGCCTGCCTTAGCATTTCTTATTTGTATCACTTTTTCAGTTCGCTCACAAATTAGCCTTTCAAAAAACTCATTGGAAGAAATTGTGGATGCACAGCTGACGTGCGACAGTACACTTCTGCTGCTTAACCGTCTAAACATTGACAAATCGGATGCTTCATCTTTAAAGGCTGAAGCAATTCTTCAGTTAGGATTAGCACACTACTGCTTGGGACAATTCGAACCTGCCTTGGAGCAATATCAAAGATCATTAGACATATTTAAGTCGCTTAATTCAAAAGAAAAGCCGGCCGAAATTCTTAACCTCATAGGCACTTTGCAGAAGAAGCAACAAAACTTCGATTTAGCCTCAGACTACTTTTTGGAAGGTCTGAAATATGCTAATGAGAAAAATGATTCAATAGGTATTGGAAATAGTCTCAATAATCTCGGAGTACTCCATTTTCAAAAAAATGAGCTAGAAATATCATTAGACTATTACCTAAGATCTACAAAGGTAAAGTTCGCAATAGGAGATACTATCGGGCTCAGCTATAATTATGACAACCTTGGAATGGTGTATACACAGCTAGCCAAGTATGATAGTGCACAACACTATTTTGAATTAGCTGCAAAATATAAGCTCATTATAAAAGATGAAGTGGGGTATGCTATTGTAAAAAATAATATTGGGGAGATGCTACTCGAAATAGGTGAAACCAATCAAGCTGAAACTTATTTTGAAGAAGCACTGAACGTTGCGCGGAAAGTGTCTTTTCCCGACTTTGAAAAGCATGTTTTACAAATGCTCTCATTGGTAGAAGAACGTAGAGGCGAATATGCTAGTGCGCTAAAATATTATAAGGATCATGTAAAAGTAAAAGACAGTCTTTTTAACGAACGAAAAAGTCAGCAATTAGCAGAGGTTGAGACTAAATATCAGACAGAAAAAAAGGAAACAGAAATACAAACTCAGAAAGCGGAGATCAAACAAAAAAACACTCAATTAATCGGCTCAGCAGCAATTATTCTCTTGTTGATATTCCTTTTCATTCAATTCAAACAGCAGATGAAACTAAAATCTGAAAAGCTCAAAGAAGAGAGTCAAAGAATAGCGCGTGAAGCAGAAATAACAGCAACCATTTCCTCACAGGAAAAAGAACGCTCACGCTATGCAAGAGATTTACACGATGGGTTTGGGCAAATGATTTCACTACTCAACATGAACCTTAAAAATCTTGAGGAAGGTGCCAAACCAGATGAACGCCAAAAAGTTTTTGAATCATCTTCTCAAGTCATAGAAGAAATGTATAAGGAATTAAAAAACATTTGTTTTGACCTTATGCCGCAAACATTGATTCAAAATGGTCTTAAAAGTGCATTCGAGGAGTTTACTGGGCGCATCAATCAATCAGGAAAAGTGTTTGTGGAGCTTGATGTTTTTGGCTTAAACAAGCGTTTAACCGAAATTCAGGAGGTATCACTTTATCGTATTTCTCAAGAATGGATCAACAATATATTGAAGTACTCCAATGCTGATAAAATAACACTTCAGATCACAAAAGATGATCACGAGATAACGCTGCTCATTGAGGATAATGGTATTGGATTTGATAAATCTCTACTCACCTCAGGGAAAGGGAATGGATGGAAAAATCTGAACACTAGAACCAACCTCATTAAGGGTGAATTAGATTTAGAAACACAACCTAAGAAAAAAGGAAATACGTTGATCATCAATGCCCCAAGTAAGATTAGTTTATCAAAAAAAGAAAATACCCTGGAAATGGTATAGTATTAATCCTCTTTCAAAACCTTCTTTGATTCTGAGAATTTTAAGATCAAGAAAGAATGAATTTACTATCTTTCATCAGAGGAGATAAATCCGCCAAAATGAAAATATTTCTTACTGATGATCACGCCATATTATTGGGTGGTCTTGTGAAAATTCTTTCTAGCGAAGATGTATTCGAAGTAATTGGAACTGCTGGTTCTGTTCAAGAAACACTGGATTCCCTAACCCGAAAGAGTCCCGATCTTTTGATTACAGACTATAATTTGCCCGACGATGATGGGCTTACACTGGTTCGAAGGGTAAAACAAAAATACCCTTCCGTCAAAATCATTGTGCTAAGTATGCATGATGAAGCACATTTAATCAAAGAGATCCTAAAAGAAGGAGTGGATGGATACATTCTAAAAAAGGACTCTCATGAGGAATTGATCAATGCCGTTCGAGCCGTAAAAAATGGTAAAGTCTATCTAAGTTCGGATGTCAACACCATGCTAATGAGAGGGTTAAATGGCACTGGGGAACAAAAACTTCTGACTGACCGTGAACGAGAAATTCTTAAGCTAATCTCCAAAGAGTATACAAACAAGCAGATGGCCGAAGAGCTATTCATAAGTGAACGAACGGTAGAGACTCACCGCAAAAACATCTTCAGAAAAACAGGTACCAATAACTTAGTTGGACTCATAAAATTCGCTTACGCTAACAATTTGATCTAAAATACCGTCAACTACGTACGCAGAACCCCCATTGCCACTGATTCATTTCATCAAATAAGAATTGATTTTTGACATTAAAAAATCAATGAAAAAAATAAATCTTATTTCGACCTTAATAATCTGCTCAATCTCCTTCCTGAGCTGTGAAAAAGAGGAGCCATTCGTTTGTGAAAAAAACGCTGTAGTCAAACTTTCCGAACAAGAGTGTGCATTTGCCAGAATCACGCGCACCAGTGGCGGAAACGATATTAACGGATTTGAAATGGGGATTGGATGGAGTACTGGAGGATTGGATCTTTTTATCAGATCCTCTGCCCCTTTAGAGGAAAAAGTTTATACACTTCAAGATGGCGCAAGCTTTTGGTTTAATCAATTAAATAGAACCGATGGAACCATCATTGAAATTACTACGCTCGACAAAGAGAATAAAACGATATCAGGGACTTTTGCAGTATTCGGAGAAGGCAACAGCAACTCCCAGGCTTACGAATATTCAGCCTCTGGTTCTTTTACTGATGTCCCTTATTGACACTTTCTAAGAAGAAGGTCCAAGTGGACTCCTTTCAATTGTGTACGTGAAGAAAATTGACCAATTCAATAGTGAGTTGCGAAGATTCTATCTGAATTAAAAGCATGACTTCATAAGTCCTCACAACAAGAGGACTTTTTGTTTCTACGGGTTTCATGGTATACGAAAATGCCTCTTGAATGGGATGGAATCTACCTCGTTATATCTCGAATTTTGAGTCACACAAATCAAAATTTATCCGTCATGAAAAAAATTTATTTAATAGTCTCATTTTTTGTTCTAGGAAGCTCATTGTTGATTGCTCAATCATTCGATGATTTTGAACCAACCAAAGGAGTCGGAGCATATGGTCAGAAAAAACTAAAAGATGCTCCAAAAAGAGTCTTTATAGCAGAATTTTTCATCAACTATCAACTAATGTACAGTGCCGCAGAAGTTGCTAGAGGAGGTTCTGAGTTTGGTGGAGGATACAGAGGCGATGCAAGAGTTAGCTTAACGCTAGGAATTCCCGGAATATCTCAAGAAAGATTACAAGAAAGTGTAGATAAGCTGTATAAAGAATATACCAACAAATTAAAAGCCGCGGGTTTTGAAATTATTTCCCCAGATGAAGTTGCCCAAACGGAGTATATGGCAGAATGGAGTAGAACAAAAGGAGGAACAATTAATGAAGCTCAAAATCCTGGCTATCTATTGGTTACTCCTACCGGATATGAATTCTTTTACAAGAAAATCAAGAAAGATGGTAGAGGTAAAAACACATTCTTAGATTATACTCCAAAACTATCGAAAGCACTTAATGGAGCAATAATTGCTAAAGTAAATCTAATCATCCCAGTATTTGAAGACGGAGAATCTCAATTCAGTAAGACCGCTGCTAAAACAGCTGGAGGAGTCGCAAAAGTAGTAGCAAAAGCTAATTTTAGAATATCTCCAAATGAATGGATCACGACTAAAAGCTTAAAAGGGGGCTTTCCAATCACTTCATATTGCAATTTTGGTCATACAGAGAGTATGAAAAAGCAAGGGTTTGCAAACTATGCCATAAAAAAGCCAGTCGAAATTGAAGGCGTATTCGATCCAAAGAAAAAATATAAGGCAGTAGAGTCAGCTCAAACTAAAATGTCTGGAACAAATATGGGTTCATTCACCATTTTCAATGTTGATGACAGAGAGTTAAACCGTGTTCAAGCTGTAGAGTGTGACGAAGACAAATTCATCAATGGTGCCTATAATGCTTCCAAAGTATTTGTTATGAAATCGTTGAATGGTTTTCTTGAATATGCAAAATAGATAGTTGACTAATTCAGCGTATTACAAATCATCGTGAGAGTGGTTTGTGTATTAACCCCTAATAGAAAAGCTGTTAGGGGTATCTTTATTTAGCTATAAGCGTAATCTTTTTATATCATTCGTATCAAAACAGTTTACACTTTGTTTTACCTCGATACTCAATCAGCCAAAAATTAGAATTATTTCACTGACTCCTTATCTTTATGTATGATCGAGTTGATTTGATCTATTATTGCAGCTCGAATAAATAATCTATTTTATGGCGGAAGTAAGACACAACTGGACATTAGAAGAAATTGCAGAAATCTATAATAGACCACTGCTCGACCTAGTATTTGAAGCTCAGGTAGCTCACAGAAAATACCATAATCCTCAAGAGGTGCAGGTCAGTAGTCTTATTTCCATCAAAACTGGGGGGTGCCCAGAAGATTGCGCTTACTGCCCGCAAGCTGCGAGGTACCATACCGACATCAAAGTGCACAAACTGATGGAAGTAGATGAGGTAAGAGCTCAAGCTGAATCTGCCAAAGCAAATGGCGCTTCAAGAATGTGTTTAGGAGCTGCCTGGAGAGAAGTCAGGGATAACAGTGATTTCGATAAAGTATTGAACATGGTGAAAACGGTGAACAGTATGGATATGGAAGTATGTTGTACTCTGGGAATGGTCTCAGAAGACCAAGCTAAAAAATTAGCTGATGCTGGATTGTATGCCTACAACCACAACATTGATACATCAGAAGCTTATTATGATGACATCATCAGCACAAGAGAATATGACGATCGATTAAAAACCATTGATAATGTGAGAAAAGCGAAGATCACTGTTTGTTCGGGCGGTATCATTGGCATGGGTGAGTCAGCAGAGGATAGAATGGGCATGCTACTCACATTAGCCAATATGGATGTTCATCCAGAGTCAGTTCCTGTAAACGCACTAGTACCTGTCGAAGGAACTCCACTAGCAGAACAGCCAAGAGTAGCGGCACATGAGTTGGTGAGAATGATTGCAACTGCTCGTCTAGTAATGCCAGCCTCTGTCGTAAGGCTGTCAGCTGGAAGAGAAGGAATGAGCTTGACCGAACAAGCCTTATGCTTTATGGCTGGCGCAAATTCGATTTTTGCTGGAGATAAACTACTTACGACTCCCAACCCAGACTTCAATGACGACAAAGAAATGTTTAATCTACTTGGATTGCAACCAAGAGAGGCTTTCAAATACGACAAAAAAGAAGCAGAAGTAGAAGCTTAAATAATTTGGATGAATAGCTATCAAAAGGCACTCCAAGAAAGACAAAAGCAACATCTGTTGCGAACTCTTCCCCTCCCACCAGAGGGGATTGATTTTTATTCCAATGACTATTTAGGATTCGCTAAATCCAAAGAACTATCAAAATCGATAGATAAAGAAATCCAATCTTCCGATTGTACAAATGGTGCCACAGGTTCGAGACTACTCAGCGGAAATTCTGATTATGCAGAGCAGGTAGAACAAAAAGTTGCTGACTTTCATCAAGTAGAAAGCTCTTTGGTTTATTCCTCAGGTTACGCGGCAAACCTTGGACTAATCTCCTGTTTAGCAACCAGAGAAACGACACTTATTTGCGACGAGCTTATTCATGCCAGCCTGATAGATGGCGCTCGTTTAGGAGTATCTAAAAAAATTAAATTCAAGCATAATGATGTTGAAGATCTCAGCGCAAAACTTCAAAGCTGTGATGGTCAAAAATTAGTCATAGTAGAATCGGTATACAGTATGGATGGTGATATCTGCCCTCTGGAGGAAATAACCAATATATGCGAACAGTTTGAAGCGATGTTGATTGTAGATGAAGCTCATTCAATAGCAGTTTACGGTGAAAAAGGTGAAGGACTTACTCAAGCACTAGGTCTAGAGGAAAAAGTCATGGCAAGAATTGTGACCTATGGAAAAGGTCCAGGAATTCATGGGGCGGCAGTTGTTGGGCCGATGTGGCTTAAAGATTATCAGGTAAATTTTTCTCGTTCATTAATCTTCTCTACTGCTCCAACTGGACATCATTTTGCAGCTATCTCTGCATTTTATGATTATCTCCCCTATGCAACGAGTGAAAGAAAAAAGCTTCAAGATCGCATCAATTACTTTATTGAACAGAGAAAGGAATCTACTTTAGACTGGCTCGATTCCCCGTCTCAAATTCAATCATTGATTATTCCTGGAAATGAAAATGTGATCGCCATAGGTAATCAGCTAATGGACGCTGGAATAAATGCACTGCCCATTAGGAAACCGAGTGTCGCAGAGGGGTCTGAACGAATTCGTTTTTGCTTACATGCATACAACACCCAGGAAGAAATAGATTTGCTATTTGAAATCTTGAATAAATGAAAGATCAAAGATTTATCGTAGCAGGAATAGGCACAGATACCGGAAAAACAGTCGTATCGGCAATCCTATGTGAAGCACTGAAAGCAGATTACTGGAAACCCGTTCAGGCAGGAGATTTAGAAAACACCGACTCTCACAAAGTACAACGCTGGTCACCAAATACTACTGTTCATTCAGAAGCCTATCGGTTAACCCAGCCCATGAGTCCGCATGCTGCTGCATCTATTGACAATGTTCATGTAGATGAAGCTGAACTCAGCATACCAGAAACCAAGAATAGGTTGATTATTGAATTAGCAGGAGGCTTAATGGTCCCTATGAGAGAGGACTATTTGAATATTGACTGGGTTGCCAAAACAGGACTCCCAGTAGTCTTAGTTTCCAACTATTACTTGGGCAGCATCAACCATACATTGCTTTCACTCAATCTACTTAAGCAGCAAAATATTCCTTTGTTAGGCATCATTTTCAATGGACAGAAGAATCCGTCTACCTTTGATGTGATCATGAAAAGAACGGGAGCAAAGTGTCTACTTGAGATCGAAAAAGAAGAATCAATCATGCCAGAAATCATCCGGAAGTATGCAGCAAGACTCAAACTTTGATTCAAAACTTCTAGAGTTTGACAGAGATCATATCTGGCATCCATATACCTCTCTGACGAACCCCCTCCCCGTCTACCCTGTAGTCTCAGCTCAAGACGTCAGGTTAACGCTTTCTGATGGGCGTGAACTGATAGATGGAATGTCTAGCTGGTGGACCGCTATCCATGGCTATAATGTTCCAGAATTGAATGAAGCCGCTAATGACCAATTAGGTAAAATGGCGCATGTAATGTTTGGTGGCATAACTCATGAACCTGCCAGCAAGCTTTGTCAAAAATTAGTTGAAATAACTCCAGCAGGATTAGAAAAAGTCTTCTTAGCTGACAGTGGATCTGTCTCTGTAGAGGTCGCTATGAAAATGGCTATCCAATACCAGCATGCTCAAGGACACCCTGAGAAGAATAAGTTCATGACTATTCGCAATGGATACCACGGCGATACCACAGGAGCTATGTCTGTGTGCGATCCAGATGGAGGTATGCATCATCTATTTTCAGATTTCTTGCCAAAACACTTTTTTGTAGATCAGCCAAAAAAATCGTTCGGTGAAAAATATGAAGAAGAGGAACTGGAACACCTCACCCAGTTTTTCCGCCTAAACTCTCCTAAATGTGCAGCCTTCATTCTAGAGCCGATTGTACAAGGAGCTGGCGGTATGTGGTTCTACTCACCTGATTACCTTAAGAAAATCAGACAACTCTGTACTAAGTATGATTTACTCTTGATTGCAGATGAAATAGCAACGGGCTTTGGACGAACTGGGAAGCTATTTGCCTGTGAGCATGCAGAAATATCACCCGATATCATGTGTGTCGGTAAGGCACTTACTGGTGGCTACATAACTCTAGCTGCTACATTGACGACACAACATGTTGCAGAAACAGTCTGCAATGGAGAAGCAGGCGTATTCATGCATGGCCCTACTTTCATGGGGAATCCCTTGGCATGTGCTATTGCAAATAAGAGTCTGGAGTTGCTTTTCAACTCAGATTGGGAAAATAGGGTCAGTAATATTGAGCGACAGCTAAAAAGAGAGCTCATGCCTATTGCCAATGCGCTCAATGTTAAAGACGCACGCGTACTCGGTGCGATTGGAGTCATCGAAATGAAAGAAGCGGTTGATGTCCCAAAAGCACAGAAATTCTTTGTAGAAAATGGTGTG
Source organism: Marinobacter alexandrii (assembly GCA_039984955.1). Taxonomy (NCBI): domain Bacteria; kingdom Pseudomonadati; phylum Pseudomonadota; class Gammaproteobacteria; order Pseudomonadales; family Marinobacteraceae; genus Marinobacter; species Marinobacter alexandrii. Next base: position 2,363,781 of record JBDWTN010000007.1, on the reverse strand, counting down.
TGGATTCGTCCGTTTAGAAATCTGATCTATATCATGCCCCCATATGTTATTAGAGAAGAGGATTTATCAAAATTAATTAAAGTGATGGCATCACTTATTCAGCGTATTTAATATATAGACCAGACACTCTTTCTAATATCTTGATCATTTCTCATTAAATTCAATGATCATTATTTGAATTTCAGCATGAGTAAAACATACGATCATATCATAGTAGGTACCGGACAAGCCACAGGTACTTTGTTAGGAAAACTAATCCCCTCTGGGGATTCCATTGCCGTTATAGAAGGACACAAAGTAGGAGGGAGTTGTGTTAACTACGGATGTACACCTACCAAAACAATGATAGCCTCCGCAAAGGCTCTTCATCAAGCCAGAAGAGGTAGTTTTTTTGGTTTTGAAACTGGAGATATTTCCATTGATTGGTCTCGGATCATAGATCGCATGAATGAGGTGAGGAATAAAAGTAGTGATGGTCTCACAAACTGGATTGAATCAACTGAAAATGTAGACCTTATTCGAGGATGGGCGGCATTTGAAAGCTCACATACATTGAAGGTGAATGATGAATTAGTTCAAGGAAAAAAAATCTATTTAAACGTAGGCACACGACCTACCGCCCCACCTATCGAGGGTTTGGAAGATATCCTATGGCTGGATAGCGAACGCCTTCTTGAGCTAAATGAACTTCCCCAGCATTTGATCATTGTCGGTGGTGGATACATTGGAATCGAGTTTTCCCAAGTATTCAGAAGATTTGGCTCCAAAGTGACTGTGATTCAACGAGGTGGTCAAATTATGCCTCAAGAGGATGAGGATATTGCTAAGCCCATCCATGAATTTCTTTCTGAAGAAGGAGTTGCTATTGAGCTTAATGCATCAGCTAAAAAAGTAGAAAAAACATCCACAGGAATCAGTCTGACTATCGAAAAAAACAGTCAGCAAAAACAGATAGATGGCTCACATTTATTAATCGCAGTGGGAAGAAAACCGAATAGCGACAAACTGAATTTAGGTGCTACTAAAATAGAGGTTGACAAAAGAGGTTTTATACAAGTTGATGGCAAGTGTCAAACAACTGAATCTGATGTATTTGCAGTTGGGGATGTAAATGGGCACGGAGCATTTACGCATACAGCTGTTAATGATGCAGAAATTGTACTCGATCACCTGAACGGAGGCGTCAGAAAAATATCGGATCGAATTCCAATCTATGGACTATTCACAGACCCTCCTCTCGGTAGAGTAGGCATGACAGAAAAAGAAGCCCTTGAGAACGGTCATTCGATTATGAAGGCTACTAAGCCCATGGCTGAAATATCCAGAGCTAAAGAAATGGGCGAAACCAAAGGTCTGGCTAAATTGATAGTGGATGCAGACACAGACTTGATTTTAGGAGCTGCCATCCTGGGTCCGGGCGGTGACGAAATCATCAATATGTTTGCTGCCATTATGCATAGTCATATACCCTGTAAAAAGTATCGTGATGTTGTCTTAGTACATCCTACCGTATCTGAGCTTATGCCATTTGTATTGGAGGGGTTGAAGCAGGTTAAATAGCAAATATTCGTATTCATTGACTAAGATGCTAGGATATCATCCAACCCACTTATAAACACCTCCACATCCTCTTCTGTATTCATTGGACCAACACTAAAACGTAAAGTTCCGGTTTCACTTGTTCCCAATGCTTCATGTGCTAGTGGTGCACATTGAAAACCCATACTACCTTTGATTTGGTAATTGTCCCAAAGTTGTCTTTTGATTTCTTCGAGTGGCTTGGTAAGACTCTTGATTGAAACAGCACCTGTATATCTTCCGTAGCTTGAGCTTCCTACTATTTCTACCCCTTCTATGTCACTAAGTCCAGATCGCATTTTCTCTACTAAGGTTTTTTGATGATCTAAGAGAGCATCCCAGCCTTTCGCTTCCAGCCATTTAATTCCTGCAGTCAATCCGGCAATAGTCATCATTGGAGCAGATCCTATGTCACAGTACGTAGGGAAAATGGTGTTCTTATTCTGTCCAGGAGTGACTTCACATGCTGCACTAGGGCAAACCATAGATACAGGATCTGAGATATACAATCCACCTATTCCTTGTGGACCAAGTGGGCCTTTATGACCCGCAAACACAAAAATATCTGGATCTAATTCAGAGATATTGATTGGGATAATACCAGCTACTTGAGCACCATCCAATAAACAAACAGCTCCATATGCTTTCGATAGTCTAACAACCTCCTCATAAGGTAGAATCTCACCAGTTACATTACTAGCCATAGATATAGCTACCATCTTAGCTCCTTTCTTAAGCTCCTTCTCTAGTTTTTCTAAATCAAGAGGGCCCGCTGCTGCTCGTGGAATGATGATACCCTCAACTCCCCTTTCAGTTTGTAGTTTGTAATACCATCTGGATAGCGCATGATGTTCCATCTCGCTTATAATCAGTTGATCTCCTGCTTCCCATGGGAAATCCGTGAAAGCAGTTGCCAGACTCTGCGTACAACTCTGCGTAAATAGAAATCTGCTTGGATCAGCAATTCCAAAAAAGGAAGTCACTGTTTGGATGCCCTCCTCGAAGATCTCCATCCACTGATCAGGATCACTTCGATTAAATTCTTCAATCGCTTCCGTTACGTTATTTGGTTTAGGCCAGGAAGTACCAGCATTATTCAGGTAAATCATATTCTTTATAAAGTTCTTGAAGATATTTGATTTAAGCATCACTCACTTGTATTTTAAAAAACATGTGAATGAGACAGATTCTTGGTTTGGTTATTGTTTAATACAAATCAAATGCTTACTAATTTGATTAAATCCGCTCTTTCCAAAATAGCTCAAGTCATCCTCATCATCACATTGGTGTATACGGGGAGTTTTGTTTTAATGGAAGAAACCTCCGAAAAAACGGAGAAGACGGAAAAATCAGAAGAAGCGCTGCACAGTATTTACCATTCGCAGGCCTTCATGCGATCCATTGCCTTAAAGCAGAACAGGCAAAAAAGAACATCATCAAGAATTTCATTTTATTCAACAATTCGCCTCATTGAACATCCTGTAAATGGCAATTTCAATGTGGACTACATCTATACAATCAGTTACCTCGACTCGCACATTTAGATTGAAGATACCTACTCTAGGCAATCTTTCTCAAATAAATGTCTAATCTAAATTGAGTTTATCATGAAAATTTTAAAAAATGGCTTAGTAAGCCTTACACTAATTGTATTAGTTTCATCTTGTGCCGTTATACGTCAAGGAGAAGTTGGGGTAAAACGAAAATTGGGAAAACTAAATCCTACAACAATGGAAGCAGGGGCTAGAGTATTTAATCCCTTTACCTCTACAGTAATAAAGTTGCCCATTAGAACAGTGAATGTCGAAATTCAAAGTAACCTTCCGTCAAAAGAGGGACTTAATGTCCAGTCGATTATTTCAATACTTTATCATATAAGGAAAGAGGAAGCTGCCAATGTCATTGAGAATATTGGCACGAACTATGAAGAAGTAGTGATTAAGAGTGTGTTTAGGTCAGCTTCTGCTGATGTTTGTTCGCGTTTTTTCGCGAAGGATATGCACACGATTAAGCGAGCTGAAATAGAAGATGAAATAAAAACGAGGATGCAAAGTCTGCTATCCAAACGTGGATTCGAAATTGAAGCTGTGCTGTTGAAAACTATTCAACTACCTCCAGGACTATATATGGCAGTAGAGGATAAACTTGAGGCTGAACAAGAAGCGCAACGAATGGAATTTGTTCTTCAAAAAGAACGTCTGGAAGCACAGCGTAGGATGCTGGAAGCAGAAGGTATCCGTGACGCACAAAAAATCTTGCAGGAAGGCATCAGTCCTGAGATTATTCAATGGCAAAGTATACAAGCATTTAAAGAGTTGGCAAGCTCACCAGGGTCACGTGTGATCATTACAGATGGTAAAGCGCCATTTCTCATTCAGCCAGAAGGTGGGAATTAAATCTTATTTTAATGAACAAAAACCCGGGTTCGTCCCGGTTTTTTTTGTTTGAAAGATTCCCATTTGATAGATAATGCTATGTTTTAAGCTAACGAATTAAGTATCGGTAATTTTCTGGACCCATCATCATATCTTCTTCAGATTGCCAGCTTTCTTGCCCTGAGAAATAGGTAATAGCACCAGTGCGATTATCCAATTTCCATTCAATTTCAACTGCTTTATTATCTGCATAATCCATCATCCCCCTTCGCTCATCAACCAATCCAATAAATGCACTTGAAGTCGTTTGATAAATTTTAGTCCATCCTTGATCTGCCACCATTGTAAAGCCTAAGTCTTCCTCATAGAATTTTTGCATTTTCAGAAGATCATTGTGGTAAGTCCAGGTAATAGATCCGTGAAAATTAAGTGACTCCACTCTGGTTTCAACTCTAGGTGTATTTTCTAATATCGCCATGAAAAGCTCATTTTCAGGATGTTGTTTAAACTCTTCAAACTCTAACAAATACCCTCCAGGGTCAATAGCAACAAATCCGTCATGTGGCCCATCTTCTTTAGGCTTATACGTGTATTTGATGGGGGCTCCACTCTGTTTTATATAAGTATACCACTCAGGCAATTGATCCGTCAGGAATGCAATAGCTGTGGACTTAGGTTGATTCTTTGGGTGTTTATCATCAAAAGAATGCAATTTTAAAAAGGCTCCATCACTGATTTTGTATAAATCAGTATCTAATTCTTTCAACCCTATAATATCGCTGTAGAAGGTATTTGCACCCGCTATATTTTCATAATATACGTGCGTCACCTGATCAGTAACTCCGTAACTATTGAATGTTCGGTACTCAGAATTTTTCATCAAGAGGCCGTTTATTCCTTGAGGACTGTAACCCAATAAACGACCCAATCTTCTTGCAGCCATTAACGGAACAGTTTTGTTAAGGTCAGCTTTTAATTGATCATATTGAACTAGCCTATTTGCTCTGTAGATAATAACAACTTCTTTACCCTGAGTAACATCAGGAGGAAATAATGGAGTTACCGGAAAGTCCTTCTCACGATAGATTCTCACTTGAAATTTTGCGGCGATTTTCTCAAAATCTTGCCAGTATTTATCAAGCTCCCTACTTGTCATAGGTTCAGATAGAGCAAGGGGCTTTGCTTCGCCAGCGACCATTTCACAGAATACATTAAAAGAGGACAACCTCGATTCTTTATCCGATGTACACCCAATAAATAACAAAAGTGATAAAAGGCAATAGGTGAGTTTTTGCATAAGTAAATATAGGGTAGGTATTTGTTTAGAGTAGATCCAATTCGAGTTGAAAAAAACTAGTTACTCTTACTTCTCCGGAAGCTGAATAAATTCTTATTTTATCATATTTTTAAAGGTCGCTAGAGTAGCAACTTTTCTATTTCACGTTAACCTAACCTAAACACCGCGCCTAGTCATGAAAGTAAGAGGATCTATCATCAGTAACATCAATGCTTACGTAAAAAATATCCATTCCAAAGACTATAATAAATGGATAGACGCACTACCAACAGCTTCACAAAAGCTTATGCAAAAAAATGGTAGCTCTAGTTGGTATTCCATTGATGAAGGCATTTTGGAGCCTACAAAGATCATGTGTGAAATGTTTTATACCTCGTCCAAAGAGGGAGCCTGGAAATCTGGCAGGTATAGCGCTGAAGTTAGTCTTACTGGTATTTATAAAGTTTTTGTTGTTGTTAGTACTCCAGTATTTCTAATCAGAAGAGCTTCAAGAATTTTGGCAACATTTTACGATCCAACGGAAGTGGAAGTTGTAGACAGTACTGACAAATCTATGCTAGTACATTTTACGAAGCTCCCAACTCAAAGCGAGCATCTTGAATATCGAATTGCCGGATGGGTGGAAAAAGCATTGGAAATTTGCGGATGCAAAGATTTATCCATGCAAATACCAAAATCAATAGCTAATGGAGACGAGGTATTTGAAGTGAAAATCTCTTGGAAGTAAGAAACAAAAAAGGCCTCTCTTTTTGAGAAGCCCATTTTTAAATCTTTTCGAAACTTTACATCATAATAGGCACACGTACCATCGTATCATCCCACCCTATGATCATATGAGCTCCACCATCTACAGCTTCAAACATTATTGCAAGTGACTCTACAGTTGAAGGCGTTTTCGCGGTAGGTACAGTTATTTTAGTTACTAAACTTTCTTCAGGTTTGTATGCATACTGACCCCAACGATCATTATCGCTGCTGAAGTGAACTTCCCACTCACTTTCCTGAGGGATAGCATAGATAGTATATCTACCCGCTTTTACTTTCGCATCTCCAATCTTAGCATCTGCAAAAAAAGTGATCTCTGTTGCTTCGTTAGCACCTACTCTCCATACCTCTCCATACTTTTGTAATCCTCCAAAAATGTCACGCTCTTTTTTCTGAGGTCTTGAATAGATAACACGAATTTTTGGTTCGTTTGCTTTCTTAGCCTCGTCCGTTTTTTCAAAGCCTCTAAAAGCTGCTCTGGATGGAAAATAAGCAGCATCCATTGGACTTGCATCCGATTTTGGAAAATCTTGTGCAGATGTACCGATTGCCATTAGACAAACTACTGCGAAGACAAATAAATTTTTCATAATTGTTTTAATTAGGTTCATTAATTCAAGCCTAATAACCTTAAAATTCTTGAGATTGTTCAATCATCATTCGATTTGTAATGAATTAGTAAAAAACGAATAGCCAGATATAATTAAATTAAGCATTAAAAGAGCCTCGCTTATGAAAATTTATATCACTCTAATGGTAATCCTATGCTGCTTCGGTTGCGAACCATCTGATCCCCAAATTACCTTCAATGTTTCATTAAACTCTGATGTATCTAATGAGCCAAGAGATGGACGTTTGCTTCTACTTTTATCAACTGATGACTCAAAAGAGCCTCGCTTTCAAATAAACGATGGCCCTTCCTCTCAGCTAGTTTATGGACAAAACGTAGAAGGAATGGATCCTGATCAAACCATTCTATTCGATGGGGAACACTTTGGATATCCTATCCAAAGTTTAGACGATCTAAAGTCGGGAGATTACTGGGCACAAGCACTACTCCACACGTATGAAACTTTCAATTTATCCACTGGCCATACCGTGAAGTTGCCCATGGATAATGGAGAAGGACAGCAATGGAATCGCTCTCCAGGGAATCTGTACAGTACACCAATAAAAATAACCATTGCGGAAGGGCAATCAGCCAATTTTTCGATTGTAATGGATCAGATCATCCCACCCATTGAGGAGCCAAAAGATACCGATTGGATTAAGCACATCAAGGTGAAAAGTGATCTACTTAGTGATTTTTGGGGTCGAGACACCTACTTAGGTGCTCATGTACTTTTACCAAAAGGGTTTGAAAACCACCCTGAAGCTAACTACCCTTTAATGGTTTTTCATGGTCATTATCCTTCTGATTTTGGTGGTTTTAGAACTACCCCTCCCGATCCAAACCTTAAGCCAGATTATTCAGCCAGATTTGATATCCCGGGATATAACATTATTCAACAACAGGAGGCCTACAATCAATATCTGCAGTGGATAAGCGATGATTTCCCTCGTTTCATTATTATCAAAATTCAACATCCTACACCCTATTATGATGACTCCTATGCCGTTAATTCAGCAAGTCAGGGACCTTATGGTGACGCTATTACATACGAATTGATTCCATATATTGAAAAACAATTTCAAGGAATAGGGGAAGGTTGGGCTCGCTTCCTATATGGCGGATCTACGGGAGGCTGGGAAGCTTTAGCAGCACAAGTCATGTATCCTGACGAATACAATGGATGCTTTGCTGCATGTCCTGATCCCATTGATTTCAGAGCTTACTGTTCAATAAATCTTTATGAATATGACAATGCATACTACTATGCAAGTGAGCACAAAGAGCTGCCTATTCCCGCACATAGAGACTATCTAGGAATGGTCAATTCATCCGTAAAGGATTTCAGCTACAAAGAACTCGCACTAGGTGATAAATCACGCTCCGGACAGCAGCTCGATATTTGGGAAGCAACCTATTCTCCTCAAGGTGATGATGGATATCCCGCACGCGTATGGGATAGACTGACTGGCAAGATTAATAAAGAAGTAGCTGAATACTGGAGAGAAAACTACGACCTAAGATACATTTTGGAAAGAGACTGGGATAAACTCGGCCCTAAACTTCAGGGAAAGATCAACATTTATTGTGGCGATATGGATAACTATTATCTCAATAATGCTGTCTACTTGATGGAGGAGTTTCTGGAAAGTACGAGCAATCCCTATTATGAAGGTGAAGTAGATTATGGAGACCGAGCGGAGCACTGCTGGAATGGTGATCAAGATAACCCTAACCACATCTCTCGGCTGAGGTATAACACTATGTATGTAGACAAGATTATAAAACGTATTCAAGAAAGCGCACCAAAAGGTGCTGATTTAACAAGTTGGAGGTATAAGGAATGAAACGCATCCTATTAACACTTTCTGACAAATGGCCAGAATTCCTACTGGAAATTATCGTTATAACTGTCGGTATAGTTGGAGCATTTGGTTTAAATAACTGGAATGAAAATCGAAAAGCTAGGAATGAAGAGGTAAAAATTCTTTCAGAGATATTTGATAATTTAAAAGAAGATGAAGTAAATATTGTCCAAGCTGAAAATCAACTAAAGAAATCAGTCGAAAGTATTGGTGTATTACTTGAATCCAAGCTTCCAGAATTAGATGATGAGACATTATCACTTAATCTAGCTTTATTCATTAATTTTTATAAATATCACCCTATTGACAATGCCTATGAAACGCTAAAATCTTCATCAATTACCATCTCTGATAATATACTTAAGAACGCGATTAGCAGGTATTATGAATATGAACAAAACAGAGTTCAATCAGGCTTACTAGATGTAGAAAATCAGTTTCACAGATTTTTGGTTCCGTTTGCCAGAAAGCACATTACAGAATTTGCGTGGTTGACAAGTGCAACTCCAAGTGCTCGAACCAATGAGTTCTACTTGGATCTAGAAAGAGAATTAGTGGGAGGAAAGGATAATAATAGCCAAACATTAATGGTACTTAGGAAATTTATTCAAAGCAATCTTGACCTACAGCACATGATAAAGAATGAATTAAATATTAATTAGACCTATTCTAATTTCATGTATTTCACGTGCCTGAGTAGCTTTGAATTTCAACACGATATAAATGGACTTTCAAAAACTAATTGAACAAATAGTACCCAACTCAGAGCTTCATGCTAAATGGCTAAACTCACTATCCATGATGGAAAACACGGGAGCTAGAAAAATTTCGGCCTCCGAACATGATCAGTTGGTTGATGAAATTGTACTTAAACATGCAGCAGAAGAGGCTAGACACGCCTACTATCTTAAAAGTCAGATCAAAAAAACAGGATATGATGGTTGCAAAACATATCAATCAGACGAATTGCTAGCACCCATTCAAAGCACTCAATACTTGCACGCTTTGGACACGTCCATTAGTCGTTACTTAAAAAATAATCTTGATTATTCAGGAAGTAAACTGAAATATGCAGCATACTTATTAGTAACGTATGCTATTGAGGTAAGAGCTGATGAACTGTATCCCGTATATGAAGAAGTGTTGAAAAGCCAAGGAAGTAGGATCAGTGTACGGATGATTGTGGTGGAAGAGCAGGGGCATTTGGAAGAAATGATCCAACAAATGGATACGTTCTTTGGTGATTGGAAATCGTATGGGGAGTTTGCGTTATCCTTAGAGAAAAAACTATTCGCAAAATGGATTTCCGCTATTGGGAAATCATTGAAACAAGAAACATTACTTGCATGAGAAATATCTCTTTAGTTCTTATCACCATTCTATCCTGGAGCTGTTCTTCCAAAGAGATCAAACCTCAGATTGAACTCCTAAACAGTCCGACTGATGCTCTGCTGCAAGCAATTAGCATCATCGATAATCAATCAGTTTGGATGAGCGGACACAATGGGTCTTTTATACGATCGCTAGACGGTGGAGAGAGTTGGGAGCTTTTTATTCATCCAACTGGTGACACACTTCAGTTTCGCGATATTCATGCATTCAATGAAAAAAAAGTCATCCTCATGAGTGCTGGACCTGGGACTCTTTCTAGGATAATTAGTTTTGAAACTCCTAATCAGTGGAAAGAGAATTTTGTCATGAAAGACTCACTTGGCTTCCTTGACTGTATAGATTTTTGGGATGGTCAGAGAGGGATTGCATACGGAGATGCAATCGATGCATATCCATACATCATGCTTACTATTAATGGAGGTCAAAGCTGGTCACGAGCTGATACGACATATATGCCAAAGGCCGGTAAAGGAGAAGGAGGGTTCGCTTCAAGTGGTACATGTGTGACTACCGGAGAAGCAGGTAAAGCCTGGATAGCAACAGGAGCAAGTGGCAACTGTAGATTTCTTATTACCAATGATTATGGCCAATCATGGAAAGAAGTAGAATCTCCTCTTATAACCGGTGAAGCAGCAGGTAATACCTCTGTATCATTCATAGGGGAAATTGGCGTTGTTACGGGTGGTGATTTATTAAAGCCTTCAGAGTACACAAATAACAATGCTTTTTCTCAAGATGGGGGAATGTCTTGGATTTTAGGAAATCAACCACAAACAGTAGGTGCTTTTTATGGAAGCGCAATCACTAAAATTGATGATCAACCCTTTGCTTTCGCTTGTGGCCCAAAAGGACTGGATTACACTCTTGATTTTGGAAAAAATTGGAACAGATTAGACACTCTCAACTACTGGGCAGTTAGTGTGAAAGACAACATTGGATATGCAGCCGGTACTAATGGGAAAATATTGAAGATATCTTTGCAACAATGAGGCGTCCAAGAAGAAATAGAGTATCAGCTGCTATCAGAGATCTGACACAAGAGACCGTATTAACTACCAATGATTTTATATTCCCACTATTCTTATTGGAAGGGAAGAATAAAAAATCTGAGATTGCATCCATGCCTGGTATTTTTCGTCTGTCAGAGGATTTAATACTTAAAGAAATTGAATTCTGCTTAAAAGCAGGCATAAAAGGGTTTGACATCTTCCCAGTGGTAGATGAAAAATACAAAGATAAATCTGCTACCAGGAGTTACGATCCTGATTTCTTTTATCTGAAGACTCTAACAAAGATCAAGAAAGAATTTCCTGAAGCTCTTATAGTAACGGATGTAGCAATGGATCCTTACAGCAGTGATGGGCATGATGGAATTGTTGAGGATGGTAAAATCTTGAATGATGAAACTCTTGATATCCTTGGTCAAATGGCACTTGCTCAAGCTGATACCGGTGTGGATATGATTGGACCATCAGATATGATGGATTTCCGAGTTGGTTATTTAAGAAATGTGCTTGATGAACAGGGGTTTACTGACACTGGAATAATGAGCTATACCGCCAAGTACGCTAGTGCATTTTATGGACCTTTTCGTGATGCACTTGATTCTGCTCCGAAGTTTGGCGATAAGAAAACCTATCAGATGAATCCTGCGAATAGTGATGAGGCCTTAATAGAAGCACAATTAGATTTCAATGAAGGTGCCGACGTTCTTATGGTAAAGCCAGCTTTAGCGTATTTAGATATAATACATCGATTAAAATCCAATTTCAACATTCCAATAGCTGCTTACAACGTTTCTGGAGAATACGCTATGATTAAAGCATCAGCACAAAAAGGATGGTTGGACGGGGAACGAGCAATGATGGAGTCCTTACTTTCAATCAAAAGGGCTGGAGCTGACATGATACTTACTTATTTTGCGAAAGAAGCTGCTTCACATCTTGACCTGCCTCTGTAAGAACAATAGCATTTCGGTTCAGAAATTTTTCGAATAGTGGCTTATAGAATTCACCATTCTGCATTCCAATAGCTTCCTGCCAGATGGGCAAAGCCAATTCCGGGCTTAATTCCAGATCCAAAGCTTGAAGAATAAAATCCGTTGCTTTTTTTTCATAAACCTGCGCAGGTTTAAGTTGAATTGTATAAGTCTTAGATTCTACAGTTTCCCCTCCAAATGTGCTGCTTATTTTCAAACTAAAGACTCCATCGCTTAAACCATATGTTTTTGGTCTAAGCGAGTGTTTATGCAATCTCGTCCTGAAATCTTGGATTTTATTACCTGCATTGTCAGTGACAGACAGAATGTAATTTAAAACTGGTTCATCATGAAGGTGCCAAAAAACCTCAAAGCCTTCTGCTTCATTCCAAATTAAATAACCCGATCGATCGAATGGAGGATATAATACAGTAATCAACTTTGTCTGATCAAGAGCAGTACTATCCATGTAGAGCAAGTTCAAACTAGGCCTTTCCTTCCTATCTTTTAGTTCTTCAGGTTTCAAATAAAATGTGAATATTTTCTCTGTATGTTCATAAGTAGTACCTCCTTTATGAACTAAGCTCAGAAAGCCTCCCTCCACAACCTCAATAGAGGTAACATCATCTATCATTTGCAAAGCTTCAACAGGAGTACCATAAATATTAGCGCCTTTTGCCACTAGAACTTGAAATGGTAAATCTTCCTGACTATGTGCAGATAGTGAAAGTAGAATTGAAAATATCAGTAAAAAGCACAGGTTTCGCATCCTTACTACACTTGTTAATCTTTTCTAAAAGTACGTATTAACAGAATATTATCTTAAAAACTACGAAAAATTTAGTCGAATAAATCTTCTTCTCTCTCTAACATTAAAATAGAAGACTGTGCTACAATGAAATATTTTTCTTTATTGTATTGCACTTCAAATGCTCCTTTTTGCAAAAAAATTGCTAAGTCTCCTTCCTTTGCCTGCAGAGGAATATACTTTACTTTCTCATCCTCAGGTTTCCAATCCTCCTCTTCAACTACATTAGGTATTGGATAACCGGGTCCTGCTTTTACGATGTAGCCACTTTGGACCTTTTCTTTTTCCTGAACTCCTGGAGGAAGGTAAATTCCGCTATCCGTTTTCTGGGTTTCTTTTACCGGCTTGATTAGCACTCGATCACCAACTACAATGATATTTTTCAGTTTGATTTCCGCGGTTAGTTCCATGTATCAATATTTGGAACTCAAAATTACAGATTATTCGAAGAGTTTCGGTGAATCATCGTCCTCTTTTGCTCCAGCTCTGTGCAGCAATTTGTCATCCATTGATTTGGAAGTTTTAGATCCAAGTTCTTTAAGCCTCTCAGTCTTTCGAATCAGATTATCTTTCCCCTCAACAAGCTTATTCATCGCTTGACCGTACTGCTGTTTAGATTTATCCAGTGATTTTCCTACTTCTATTAGGTCATCCACAAAGGCTTTGAATTTATCGTACAGTGCTCCGCCTTGTCTTGCAATTTCCAAAGCGTTTCTGTTTTGATACTCATGTTTCCAAATGCTGGACACAGTTCTGAGTGTGGCAATTAATGTGGCCGGACTTACGATTATGATACTTTTTTCGTGCGCTTCATTATATAATTCGCCTCCATGCTGCACAACCAAAGCAAATGCTGACTCAATAGGCACAAACATTAAGACATAGTCTAGGGATCCGCCATCAAATAATTGGTGGTAATTTTTCTCTGATAATCCCTTCACATGAGCCTTTACTGAAAGTATATGATCCTTTAAGTACTGTTCTTTTTCAACTTCATCCTCAGCATTCATGTACTTCTCATAAGCTATAAGCGACATCTTAGCATCTACTACCAGGTTCTTGTTATCCGGTAGTTTGATGATCACATCAGGGCGCAAGCGCTTTCCATCCTCGGAATGCAACGTTTCTTGAACGAAATATTCACGATCTTTTTCAAGGCCAGATTTTTCAAGTATCCGCTCAAGAATCACCTCACCCCAATTACCCTGCATTTTCACATCTCCTTTTAGTGCCTTAGTAAGGTTCTCTGCCTCTTTTGTCATCCGATCATTTAGCTCTCTCAGGCCTATGATTTGTTCTCTAAGAGCGGTACTTCTTTCTAAGCTCTCCTTATTCGTTTGCTCAACTTTCTTTTCAAAATCAGTCAATTTTTGTCCAAGCGGACTTAGAAGCTCATGAAGGTTTGTCTTATTCTGATCAGTAAATTTTTTGCTTTTTTCCTCAAAAATTTCGTTTGCGAGATTTTTAAACTCTATTGCGAATTTGCTTTGAAGCTGACTCAATTCGCCTTTTTGTTCTTCCAGCCTAACCTGCAAATTTTGGTAATTTGCTTTTAGTGTCGAATTTTGATTATTCAAATTAATAATCTCTTCACGCTCCTGCTTAAGACTATCATTTAGTAGCTGTAATTCTTCCGTTAGTTTTTTGGAACGCTCCAGCTCAAGTTTTAGCTGAATTTTTAACTCTCCACTTTCAGGAACCTGAGAGGAGCTCTTAACTCGAAATATTAACCAGCCCATTGGTACACCAACGATTAAACCGGCAATCAAAAAAATCAAGCTAGAAATTTCCATTAATCAAAATTAATCATTTTACTAAAATGTTTAGCATTTTATCTGTCTAATTCTCTGATATACATCTGAATCGTATTTTCCAACCCATAATAAAGTGCATCACAAACAAGCGCATGTCCAATAGATACTTCTTTCAAATACGGAAGCTCCCTTTTGAGGAAACTAATATTCTTAAGATCAAGATCATGTCCTGCATTAACTCCTAGGCCTATTGAGTTAGCATGATCAGCAGAATTTTTATACTCTTTTATGGCGCGCTCATGACTCTGAAGAAAAGAAGACGCATACATTTCAGTATATAACTCTACCCTATCAGTTCCACACAGCTTTGCCCCATCCATCATTGAAATATTTGGCTCAATGAAAATAGAGCTTCTTATGCCCCATTTTTTTAGTTGATCAATTATCTCAGATAACATTCTCTCATTTTTCAAGGTATCCCATCCGGCATTAGAAGTAAGCACGTTTGGCGGATCAGGCACAAGAGTGGCTTGAGTTGGTCGTACCTCTTCAATTATTTTCATAAAGCGTTCGTCTGGATATCCTTCTATGTTGAATTCAGTAGTTACCACTTCCTTAAGATCATAGACATCTTGCTTGGTAATGTGCCGTTCATCCGGTCTTGGATGAACCGTGATACCTTGTGCACCAAATCTCTCACAATCTTTAGCAACTTGCACTACACTAGGATTATCGCCTCCACGTGCATTTCTTAGTGTTGCGATCTTATTGATATTTACACTTAGTTGGGTCATATCTCAAGAATGTTTTTCTTCGCAAAATTGTTCATTAAATAAACAATGAAAACATGAGTTTAAAAACTACCATTGAATCAGAAATAAAGCAGGCAATGCTTAGCAAAGACAAGGATCGTCTTAGAGCGTTGAGAGCCATAAAGTCTCAAATTCTTTTAGCAGAAACAGAAAAAGGCTCTGAAGGTGAACTTTCAGAAGATGCTGAACTAAAACTGTTGACTAAAGCCGCTAAACAAAGAAAAGACTCTATAGAAGTTTTCGAACAACAAGGAAGAGATGATCTGTCAGCAACGGAAAAATCTGAACTTACTGTCATTGAAAGTTTTCTACCTAAGCAGCTAAGCGAAGCAGAAGTTGAGACAGAAGTAAAAGCGATAATATCTGAGACTGGAGCGACCGGTCCACAAGATATGGGTAAAGTCATGGGAGTGGCAACAAAAAAATTAGCTGGAAAGGCTGACGGAAAAATGATTTCTTCGTTAGCTAAAAAACTTCTGAGCTAGTACATTGAGCACTTTCGATCTGGTATTAATCATCCTTTTAGGGATTGGCACATTTAAAGGCTATGGAAGAGGGTTTATTGTTGAAATATTTTCCTTCATTGCTTTTTTTGTAGGACTGTACCTAGCCCTCGAGCTTACTATTCCAGTGTCAAATGAATTATTCGGTGGCTCAAATTATTTTGAGATTGCCTCCATTTTTGTATTCATCGTTCTTTTCATCTTCCTGAGTATGGCAATTAAGGTAGGAGCAAAAGCTCTAAAGAATGCGATTGATATGACTCTTTTTGGATCCTTAGACAACATTGCAGGTGCAGTGATAGGAATACTTAAATGGGCTTTTGTACTCAGTGTAATCTTCTGGGTGTTTGAGTCAGTAGGATTTGATCTAACTGACCGCTATGCGGACGAAACTATCCTTTTTCCGTATATTGTACATATCGCACCAGCAGTCTTCGAATGGCTTAGTTATATTCTTCCTTTTTTAAAGGATATGATTGATTCACTAGAAAACATGCCAAAGAAGAACAACACATTTATGACCTTCTTAATCGTTTTGTAACATTTAGATTAGGATATTAAAATTTATACCCATGATTGCAGAACAGCTTATAAATTATATGATACCTCCATTAAAGCCCAGCGATGATATTGCTCGAGCAAAACAGTGGATGGATGAGTTTCGTGTCAAAGAACTTCCAGTTGTTCATGACAATAAACTCCTTGGTTTCGTATCTGAAGAATTACTTTATGATTCTGAAATCATGCATCCTGAAGTGGGGAAATATCCGCTTATTGGTCAAGACTGTGTAGTCAAAGCTTCAAATCACTATTATGATATCCTTAAGGTTCAGAATGAACATCAAATGGAGGTAGTGGCTGTCCTGAGTCAGGAGGAATTTAAAGGAGTCGTACTTATTTCTGACATTTTAAAGGAATTTGCTAAGACAGCAATTGTTAACTCAGTTGGTGCAATAGTTACACTTCAGACAAGCTTAAATGATTATTCGCTTTCTGAAATCTCTCGAATTGTAGAAATGAATGGTTCCACGGTTCTAGGAGCTAACATCAAACCTGATTTTGAGGATCCTTCACTAATAGAGATAGTCTTACGGATCAATCATCAAGATGTAAATCAAATAGCAACGGGGCTTTCAAAAAGCGGTTATAAAGTCACTTCATCATTCAACACTGAAGATAATTCATTTGATGAAAAGGATCGGTTTGGGCTACTTATGAAATTTCTCGATCCATGAGTAAAATGAAAAAGATTGTCTTGCATGGACTAGCTGTTGAGTCACATTCAGAGAAATACTTGATACAGATTATTGATCGCCTTCAAAAAGAAAATGTAGATATCAAATATACCTCCATATTTCATTCACGAAATATGGAGCTTATTAATGACTCTAAAAGCATTATTGATAGCTCCTCATCCGATTTAGATGCAGTTTTCAGTCTTGGTGGTGACGGTACCTTTCTCGAATCTTTGCTTTGGGTTGGTGATACAGAAGTACCAATTTTGGGAATTAACATGGGACGTCTTGGGTTTTTGGCATCCATCGCGAAGGAATACATAAAAGAATCTCTTTACCTTTTGTTTAATGGAGAGTATGAAATAGAAAGTCGATCATTGCTATCTCTTGAAACGAATATGGACCTCTTCCAAGGCAAGACATATGCCTTAAACGAATGCGCCATTTTAAGAAAAGATACTTCTTCCATGATCATGATTAAATGTTATATCAATGATCAATATTTAAATACCTATTGGGCAGATGGTTTGATGGTATCAACACCTACAGGATCCACAGGATATTCCTTAAGCTGTGGAGGACCCCTCATGATGCCTGATTCAAAAGACTTTATCATCACTCCTGTCAGTCCTCATAATTTGAATGTGAGACCTCTTATAGTTTCAGATCACTCTGAGCTCAAATTTCAAATTGAAACCCGAGATAGAAATTTCCTCATATCACTTGATTCAAGATCCGAAACAATTGAAAACGACGTAGATATAGTAGTCAAAAAAGCTGATTTTCAAGCAAAGCTTATTCGTATTGAAGGCATTAATTTTCCAGATACTATTAGGAATAAGCTTGGTTGGGGGTTTGATAAGAGGAATTGAATTTGTCACATTTTAGCTGAAATGCTAAGTTAAAAGTGATTTTTTGTTCAAAAAAACATTGTTTATCTACTTTTATCCATTGATAATAAGTGATTTGTCGAATAATCCAGTAGCGAAGAACAATCAAAAACATATTTTTGTGTTTTAAAGAGTGAGAAATATGAAACTCAGAAACCTAGTTGTAATTGCACTTTCCATAATCATGCTGGGGTTAGCAGATAATGCTGAAGCGCAGAGAAGAAATAAATATAAAAAGCGAAGACAGACGAACAAAAGAGTATCCCACTACAAGGGAGGCATACGTGGGTATGGAAGATTCGAACCATACTATTTTGTTGGAGCAAATCTGAATGCAGGTAATTACTTCGGAGATCTAGCTCCTGTAAATAAAGCTGCTAGTACTGATGTTTCGTTTACCCGTCCAGGATTTGGCTTGTTTGGAGGATACAAGTTTCATCATTCTCTTGCATTAACCGCGGGCATAAATTGGGTGAGGGTTTTTGGTGACGATTTTACTTCTGATCCTTCTTCAGAAGATAGTTTCCCAAGATTTGCTAGAAATCTCAGTTTTAGAAATGATATTAAAGAATTTAGAATAGGTCTTCAAGTATTTTTATTGCCAAACTATGGAGGTGTGCGTCAGCGACTACCTTTCAATGCTTACCTATCGGTCGGTGCATCCATCTTCCACCATGAACCTAAAGGGAAAGTGCCTGACTCAGATTATCAAAGTTCACCGGACGGTTCTGTTAATGCTCCAAATGCGGGTCAATGGGTTAAATTAAGGCCTTTGGGAACGGAAGGACAAAATTTGGGTATTGTAGATCCATACAAATCAATAGCCTTCTCTATACCTATAGCGGTAGGGGCTCAGGTACGAATCCCTAATACGCAACTTACAGCTGGCCTTGAGCTTGGCCTAAGATATTTGTTCACAGATTACATTGATGATGTGAGTAGTAACTACGTTGACTTAAGAGATTTAGAAGGCAATGACGGGGTGTTATCTAGAATTCTGTCTGATAGATCTGCTGAACCTACCTCTTTACAAGGAGATGCCAGAGATCTTTCTAATGCAGGTATTCACAATTTATCCGAGCATGGTTTCTATTCTTCGTCATTTATAGGTGGAGGATATGATGGAGCTACAAGAGGTAATCCAGACGATAATGATATGATCTTCGTTACACAGATAAAAATATCATACGCTCTAGGCGAAAAAACACGTAGACGAGCTAAATACAGATAAAATTTGCGAAAACTTATTCCCATCTTCTTTGTCATCATAAGTTTAAGCTCTTCAGCTCAATTCATGGAGTTTGGCGGTGGGCTTGGAACCATGAATTACTCGGGAGATTTGGTAAGAGGGTATAGTTTCAGTACTTCTTCGTTAGCAGGAACAGCTTTTTATCGGATGAATTTTTCAGAAATACTAACCATTAAGTTAGCACTCACTGTTGGAAAAGTAAGAGGATCTGAAACACCCATAGATGCTTTCGCAATACAACGTGATCATGCTTTTAACTCAACAATCTTAGAAGTTTCTTCCGTTTTTGAATATCACTTCTTGGATTTCAAGTCCGAAAATTCAAGAGTCAACTATTCTCCATATATATTTGGAGGGATCGGTTTCATTAATTTTAGTGATGCACCTGCAGACGAAGGTGTTGGAAAAATACAGCCTGTACTCCCGGTAGGTGTAGGATTTAAATATCTGATCCAAAAAAAATATACTATTGGGTTTGAAGCAGGTGCTAGAAAAACTTTTTTCGATTATCTAGATGGTATTTCTGATGGGGATCAAGCAATCAAAGATTATCAATATGGCAATCCTAAAGATGATGATTGGTATTTTTTTACAGGGCTTTCTTTCAGTATTACGCTATTCAATATCCCATGTCCTTTCCCATACCGACCTAACCAATCCATTCTTTCACGTTAAGAGAAGTTAAATCATTGGTTTTCATTCCCTTTAAGTAAAAAAAAGTTCATTTTTGTGGACTTTTCGAAAATTGTGTTGGAAGAACTAAAGAATCAAATAGAGCTTAAAAAAGTGCCCGAACATATCGCCATAATAATGGATGGTAATGGGAGATGGGCCCAACGCCAAGGAGTCAAGCGAATTTTTGGGCATCAAAATGCAATTGAAGCAGTAAGGGATGCTACTGAAGGAGCTGCTGAGCTAGGAGTAAAACATCTTACACTATATGCTTTCTCTACTGAAAATTGGGATCGCCCAAAATACGAAGTAGATGGCCTCATGACTCTTTTAGTCAACACCATAAAAGATGAATTACATACGCTTCAGAAGAATAAAATTAAGCTCTTGGCAATAGGGGATATATCAGGGCTTCCGGTTAATGCTCAAAAGAAGTTGAAGGAAGCAAGTGATTTAACAAATGAAAATGATGGTATGGAACTTATCCTAGCCCTTAATTATTCAGGAAAGTGGGATATCGTAAATGCTGTGAATAAGCTTATTGAACAAGGTAAATCCATTGTAGAGAGCACGGATATTGATCACAATTTATCCACAGCAAATATTCCAGACCCTGATCTGCTTATTAGAACTAGCGGAGAAATGAGGATAAGTAATTTTCTACTTTGGCAGCTGGCCTATACAGAATTACATTTTACAGATGTACTTTGGCCCGATTTTAGAAAAAAAGATCTTTATGAAGCAATCGTATCGTATCAACGACGCGAAAGAAGATTTGGAAAGACAAGTGATCAAGTGAAAGCATGAAATGAGCATGATAACAAGAAATACGAGAAATATTAAAACTAGTCATGTAAGTTCTGCGCAGCAGTTGGGTGAATTGATTTTAAGCATGAAAAAAACATTATTGATAGCTGTTTGCTTTTTGACAATATTTGAAGTCCAATCACAGGTAGTCTTTGGAAGAGATCAAAATAATCCTGGAAGTGGGCTTTCAATAAACTATTCAAGCCCGAAAGAGTACGAAATAGCTGATATTGAGGTTAGAGGAGTCCAATACCTTGACAATAATGCGCTGATTTCATTGTCTGGTCTAAGGGTGGGAGATAAGATCAAAGTCCCGGGTGATGAAATCACTACAGCAATTAAGAAACTTTGGAATCAGGGAATTATAGGAAATGTATCCATTTATGCTTCGAAAGTAGAAGGGGATAAAATTTGGTTAGTTATCGAACTTACTGAGCGCCCAAGGTTGACAAAGTACATCATTGAAGGTGTTAGTAAAACAAAGCAAGGGGAGATAGAGGAAAAAATAGGATTGATTAGGGGAAAAGTATTAACTGATGTAGTCATTAAGAATACCGAACTAGCAGTAAGGAGCTATATGGAAAGCAAGGGTTTCTTGAATGCTGACGTTAAAGTTTTTCAACAAGGCGATACAGTACTTCGAAATAGTGCTTATCTGAAAGTCGTCATTGATCAAGGCCAAAAAGTAAAAATTAGGAATATCCGCTTTGACGGGAATGAGCAGTTTACTTCAAAAAAGCTCAGATCTAAAATGAAAGGGGTTGGAATGATCCCTAAGTTTTCATTACCTACCGAGATCATTGAAACCACAGCAAAACTCATGTGGCCTCCAAATCTAATCTCATTCATAAAAGGCTCGAAGAAAACCTCGAAAGAAGAGGCACGAGAATATCTTGCAACACATGTAAACTTAAATTTCTTTAAGTCTGCCAAGTTTGTCAAAGATGATTACGAAGAGGACAAAAATAATATCATTAGTTTTTATAATTCAAAAGGATATAGAGATGCAGAAATTGTTTTAGATACCATATACGATATCTCAAATAAGTACATGAATATTGATATCTCCTTAGCTGAAGGTAACAAATATTATTTCAGGGATGTATCATGGAGTGGAAACTATATCTACACAGATGAACAGTTACAGCGTATTCTTGGAATCGGAAAGGGTGATGTATACGATCTTGACTTAGTAAATAAAAAGCTAAACTTCAATCCTAATGGGCCTGATATCAGCTCTTTGTATATGGATGATGGATATCTTTTCTTCAATATAAATCCAGTGGAAATTCGAGTTTCAGAGGATTCGATTGATTTAGAAATGAGAATCTATGAAGGTGCTCAAGCCACAATTGACAAGGTTTATATAAGTGGAAACGATAAAACCAATGACCATGTAATACTAAGAGCTCTATGGACTAGGCCAGGTGATAAATTTAGTAGAGCGCAGCTTATCAGGACACAGCAAGAACTTTCCCAGTTAGGATATTTTGACCCAGAACAAGTAAATCCTCTTCCGATACCTGATCCAATCAATGAAACAGTAGATATTGAGTGGCAATTAGTAGAGCGATCAAATGATCAAATTGAACTCTCTGGTGGATGGGGTGGAGCGTTTGGCTTTGTTGGGACATTTGGAGTAACATTTAATAATTTCTCTGTAAGAAATATTACCAAACCGGAAAACTGGAGAGGTTTACCTGTAGGAGATGGACAAAGTCTCTCGGTAAGATTCCAGGCAAACGGTAGAAATTTTCAGAGTTACTCCTTCAGTTTCGTAGAACCATGGCTAGGCGGAAGAAATCCAAACTCTTTTGGTCTTAGCTACAGCAAATCAATCCAACGCTCAATTAATCGTTTTACGAATGAGACTTTTGGATCTTTGAAAGTAACAGGAATTTCCGCCTCGTTAGGAAGAAGGGTAAAGTGGCCTGATGATTATTTCACAGTAAGCACCGGTCTTTCCTACCAGAGATATGACCTATTCCAATTCCAAAGTAGAGCCCTTGGATTCCAAACGGGTGCTGCGAATAGCTTTACATTCAATACCTCATTATCAAGAAATACGGTTAATAACCCAATGTACCCTAGAAATGGATCAAGTATTTCGTTAAGTGCTTCCTTTACTCCCCCATATTCCCTTTGGAGAAATCTTGATTATGAAAATGCTGAACCAGAAGAGCGATTTAAATGGCTAGAATATCATAAATGGAATTTTGACACCAAATATTTCTTAACACTTACTGGAAAACTCGTTCTTTCTGCCCGAGCACATTTTGGGTATTTGGGCACCTATACCAGCAAAACAGGTGTTGGGCCTTTTGAACGATTCCAGCTAGGAGGCGATGGTCTCACTGGTCAAAACTTCTTATTAGGAACAGATGTGGTCGGCTTAAGAGGCTATCCGAACAATTCTATTACACCATTCGATCAAGAAAATAACATTGAAGGCGGAACACTTTTCAATAAGTATGTAATGGAAGTAAGATATCCTATTTCACTTGCTCAATCTGCTACTATTTATGCATTAACCTTTGTAGAAGGAGGAAACAACTGGGATCGCTTTGCAGAATTTAACCCATACAACATAAAAAAATCTGCAGGTATAGGCCTTAGAATCTTCATGCCAGCGTTTGGGCTTATGGGGATTGATTGGGCTTACGGTTTTGATAGAGTTCCTGGAAGCTTTGAAAATTCAGGTCCACAATTCCACTTCTCTATTGGTCAGCAGATTCGTTAATAGAGATGTCTTAAAATACCGATATTATGAAAAAGATATTTCTATTGCTATTTGGACTGTTTTGCGTCAGTGCTACATTTGCGCAAAAATTTGGGTATGTAGACACTCAATACATTTTGGAAAAAATGCCTGAGTATAAAGATGCTCAAGCAGAAATTGAGAAGCTCGCTAAAGGTTGGGAAGTTGAAATTCAAGATTTGTATCAACAGGTAGAGGCTATGGAAGTGGAGTTGAAGGCGGAAGAAGTACTTCTGACAAAGGAGATGTGGGAGGATAGGAATGCTGAAATTGAGCGTAAATGGAAAGAGGTGAAAGAGTTTCAACAATCGATTTTTGGATTTGACGGTCTTTATTTCTTAAAAAAGAAAGAGTTGGTAAAACCAGTACAAGACCAGGTATTTGAAGCTGTTGAACGTGTGGCTAAGAATAATCGACTCCAAATTGTCTTCGATAAGTCCGGAGATCTTGTGATGATCTACACTGATCCAGTCCATGATTATACTGATTTCGTACTGGAAGATCTGGGATTGGTAGAAAATCAGAGTGTTAATAATAATTGAGCATAAAAATTGAAACTTAATCAAACCAATGGGTGAACGCCCAAACCATAAACGAAAAGTGATTTAGATATGAAAGTTAGAATGTTACTAAGTACTGCCCTTGCTGTAATCGGTTTTGGAGTAATGGCGCAGTTAAAAATAGGCTATACAAATGTAGAGTACGTTTTGAGCCTAATGCCTGAGGCAAAACAAATTGAAAGCGAATTAGCTGCGTATGATAAGCAATTATCTTCTCAACTAGAAGCAAAATATGCTGACTATCAGGCAAAAGTTGCCGATTATCAGCAAAATGCTGAAGGTTATACGGAAGTTGTAAGAGCTGATAAAGAGAGCGAAATCGTAAACCTTCAAACTTCTATCCAAGAGTTTGAGCAAAACGCGCAGAACTCCATGGTTAACAAAAGAAACCAACTTCTTCAGCCCGCTTTTGAAAAAATTGGAACGGCTATTGAGCAAATCTCCAAAGAAAACGGATACTCCCATGTTTTTAACATGACTGCCGGTGGACAAAGCATTCTTTTATATGCGCGAGAAGAAGACAATGTGACGAATATCGTATTGAAGAAACTAGGTATTAATCCTCCTGCTGATAACTAAAAGCAATTGAAGATTTAAAAAACAACCCCATCTGCTAGTTGGCAGATGGGGTTGTTTATGCAATAATAATTCCAAACACAAGTCCTACAATGATGATGATAGGTGTAGGGACCTTAGTAAAGTGCATCATCCCAACTGTGCCAAATAGAAGAATGAAGTTTATCGTCTTGAACTCCATCGGCATAAAAAGTAAAAAGGCCGCTGCAATTACCATCCCAGCACTCACTGCGGTAATTCCTTCTAAAGAGGCTTTTACAATTCTATATTTTTTTAGCTGTTCCCAAAATCTGATAATAAAGAAAATCAGAAACGTGCCTGGCAAGAATATTCCTGCAGCAGCTGCTCCTGCATTGAGTATTTGCGCACCAGCACCAAATTCTCTTGCACTCAGCGCTCCCACATAAGCACTAAATGAAAATACAGGACCAGGTATAGCCTGAACAAATCCATACCCTGAAATAAACTCTTGCGAACTTAAGTAGTCTTTAAACTCAACGAATTCTGTATAAAGAAGCGGCACCAGAACCTGCCCACCACCAAAAATTAAGCTTCCATTCCTATAAAAATTCTCAAATATCTTTATTGACTGAAATTGTGTGACTCCCCCAAGTACTGCCGCAGCTATTAGGACTGAAATCCAGAGAATAAGATTTGACCAGTTGATGCTTATTTTCTCCTTTTCTTCAATTGGCTGTTTTTTATACTTCCATGTAGTAGCTAGCCCACCTAGAATAATCAAAATAGGAAAAGCATATGGGCTTTTAAGAGTGAAAGATGCAGCAGCAGAAAAGATCATTAAGCCAAAACCAACTTTAGTATTCACCACCTTTACCGCAATCTTATATGACGAATATGTGACAATACCTACTGCAATTGGTTCTATAAATCGAAGAAAGTCAAGAGAGACGTTCATGTTTTGTGCCGATGAAACGAAAATGGCTAATGCTGTCATAATGGATACTGCGGGGAGCATCCAAACTAAAAGCGTGAGGTAAGCTAAATTGGGTCCGCCTATTTTATACCCGAGAGCCGTTATGGTTTGTGTGGATGTGGGTCCAGGTAATATTTGACACAGTGCATATAGTTCAATTAAATCCTCCTCAGTCAAGTATGCCCTCTTTCCAACGAGCAAATCAAGAAACATTCCAAAGTGCCCTTGCGGTCCTCCAAAGGCTGTAAGGGACAGGACTGACACATCCTTGAGGAAAATGATATTTCTAACGCGTCTAATCGACATTTTTTACGCCTTCAATCCTATCTCTCTTAATCTTTCATCTAAAAAATCTCCGGCACTTATATCTTCAAATGCTTTTGGGTACTCTGCATCGATACATCCTTTTAAGCACGTTAGATCCATTTCTGAAACTGGGTGCATGAAGAAGGGAATCGAAAATCGTGATGTATGCATTAACTCTCTTGGTGGATTGACCACTCTATGGATCGTGGATTTGAGCTTCCCATTGGTATGTCGCTCTAGCATATCCCCAACATTGACCACTATCTGATCTGGTAATGCGGTGATAGGGATCCATTTCCCATCCCTCCTCAATACTTGTAAGCCATCAGCACTTGCACCCATTAACAAGGTGATAAGGTTGATATCTCCGTGCTCTGCTGCTCTAACGGCATCTGGCGGAATCGCATCCGGGTCTTCTATTGGAAAGTAATGAATAGGTCTTAAGATACTGTTTCCATCCTCTACCCTATCGTCAAAATAATTTTCAGGTAAATCCAGATAGAGTGCAATAGCTCTTAACATCTCTATTCCGGCATGTAAAAGAGTTAAAAATGCTTCTGAAGCATACTTCTCTAACTCCGGCACTTCAGTAGGCCATATATTTTCAGGATAGTCTGACCTCTGTTTTTCAGGAGGCTGTCCAACATGAAAAAATTCTTTGAGATCTCCCGTATTTCTGCCTTTTGCCTTTTCGCGTCCTTTACTTATATAGCCTCTTTGTCCCGCTAGTTCTTTCTTTTCATAGGCCAATTTCACATTGTCGGG
Organism: Marinobacter alexandrii; assembly: GCA_039984955.1. Taxonomy (NCBI): domain Bacteria; kingdom Pseudomonadati; phylum Pseudomonadota; class Gammaproteobacteria; order Pseudomonadales; family Marinobacteraceae; genus Marinobacter; species Marinobacter alexandrii. The sequence goes on along the minus strand of JBDWTN010000007.1, from coordinate 2,337,292 downwards.
AAGCCGAAAAAATCTTTCCACCGACTGATATAAATTTTCAGTGAGATCATCAGAAAGTCCATGATTTTTTATAGATACAAATCCAATATTCGTGTACGCCTTTCCCAGAGCTTTTACAAAAGCATCCTTTTGCTCTTTCGTACCATTGGTAAAATCCGCTAAGTCCAGTGAAGGGATCTCATCGTAAAGTATGTCAGCCATTTTCGAGTAATTAGAGGTACAATTTAATTCAGAATAAAGTGGAAATCAATGTAAAACACTGCGTAAAACTTCCAAAGACTTTGGTTTTGAGATATGAGCATGATGTTGATAGTACTCCAAAATTGTATCTAACAAAATTCCTTTTACTTCTCTCGCCATCTTAAAATCATAGCCATATGATTCTTTTAGCAGGGCATCCATAATTTCATGGTTCTCCGTTGAAGGAACTAGCTTATCAGTGGAACTAAAAAGGTTGTCTATATCATCTATTGCATATCCCAAAAATGGGCCGATTTTCAGCAAAAATTGTAAATGAAAATTACTGACACCTTTATCTAGCAAATCGAATTGCTTAATCGATTCTTCTGCAAATTTATAAAGTTCAGGGTTTGGAGATTGTTCTGACTGAAGCAATTTTGAAAAGACCTCCGTAAGAAAAAGTGTAATAGAGCTCTTCACTAAATCCTGATGGATATGATGCAATGGATAAAAGCTCTTGAATTCTGAAATGCGTTGAAGATCCCTGGTTTCCTTAACATACAAGACCAAGTCAAGGATGGTGAATGGTTGAAAGTAGCCAATACTCTTTTTTGACTTCTGGCTTCTAATTGAATTGACTATGTAAGCACCATAACCGCTCTCCTCTGTAAATATCCTTGCGATTATTGAAGTATCGCCATACTTCATATAGCTAAGAACAATCCCCTTAGACTTAACAATCATCTTACCACGGCAATTTTCCCAACATACGTTTCTTCTCCATCAGACGTGGAACTAAAAAACAGGTAAATTCCAGTCCTTATCATAGATCCGTTTATATCTAGCAGGTTCCAAGAAGCAGACCCTCCGTTTGCATCAATTTCTTTAACTAAGTTTCCATTGACATCTGTCACTTTCACATTTGCATTATTTGCCAGGCCTGTTAAACCCACCAATCCTTGATAATCAGGACGAACGGGGTTTGGAAAAATATTAACATCGCTATGCTTTCTACCGCCAACAGAAGACGAACTTCTAAAGGAAACCATTCCTTTGGCAGTAAGAATAAATACTTCCCCGGTAATTCCATCGTAGGCTAGCTGAATAATTTGATTTGAAGGTAAAGGACTATTTGATTCATTGAAAACTGCCACTTGTTCGGAAGTATTTTCATCATATACCCAAAGTCCTTGATTGGTCCCAAACCAAATCCTGTTGCCTCCATCCGTCATTACTGCTGTAATTTCCTCTCCTTCAAACAGTGTTCTATTTTCAAACGATGGGAGAATCCCTTGTGAATCCGAAAAAATGAATGAAGCAAAAGGAAAAATCACTGGCCCACGAGTCGTGCCTATCCATGCATTGTCTTCAATACTTATATCTATATCTGTGAATGAAGATGGCAGACCATCTGCCGTCGTAATTTGGTCAGAGATGTTCTCCTCTGAATCTAAAACAATGATGACACCAGATGACGAACCGAGCCAACCAATTCCTGTTTCGGAAAGGTCTATTGTCAAATATTCGCTTTCTCCAAGAAACACATTCGTATAAGACGTCCAGCTCTGTTCACTATTCATTACATGAATTGGGTTTGAATTTCCAAAAGAGGAAACCCATAGATTTTGAGCACTCGCTAATGCAGTAACGATTGTATCTAACTCGCTAGAACTTCCTGGAATATCTGAAATGACCCTCTCATTCAATTCATCATATATTCCATCTCCTATGGATGAATAGTAGAAATTGTTATTGAATCTTGCAACATCAGATACATTTCCAAACCCTGCTATTGATCGTTCTTGCCACTCCCCTTCTGAAAAAAGAGAAAATGATTCTACTTGATCGGATCCATCATACGTAAAAGGTGATGGGGCATGAAAACCGAAGACCTGACTATTGATCACTCGAAAGTTTGAAAAATTGTCCGAGAGTGGTCCTTGAGGAGAAAGTGTGTTACCCCCTTCTTCTACCAATCCGAGCTCACCATCGGCCACTACAAGCGAACTGCCAGCTATTGCCAAGTCATTCACATTCAAAGCAAGAGTTGTGTTCTGAGGGAGGAATTCACTACCATTATATGTATAAAGCGTACCTAACACTGAAGTTATCAGCTGGTTATCAACTTCAAATAATTTTGATGATCCTGCAGGCAAATCGACTCCAGTATCTAGCCATGTGTCATTTGCTAGCCTCATCAAATCAGACGCTGAAATAGCAAATATTTCATTCCCTACAAGTGTAAGGTCTGAGTAACCTGATGTTCCAGCGTACATTACCCAGTTATTAAAGTCTAATAAGTTTGTATCAAGACTACCCGATTGTACTCCTTCGCTGGTTCTAACAAAAAGTGAATCATTTTTGAAAATGATCTCGAATATTTCAACCTCATTTCCTCCATCGCCAATTTGAACATAATTCTCCGTTACCTCTACGTCTGAAGTATTTACAACAATGACTCCCAAATCTGTCGCCAGATACGTCATGGGACTTCCGAAAGCAATGTCATTAATGGTTTTATCTATGTCCAGATTAGACGTGGCAATATCAGAAATGGTCAACAATTGGTCTTCAAAAACAAAGTCAACGAAACCAGACCCGTACCCGATCACGAGTACATTGTTAATTTCATCATAGGCTAAAGCAGAGACACCCACATCCGACAATCCATCAATCTTAGACAGTCTTCTTAAAGCTCCTGATGAAATTTCCCTTGAAAAAAGCCCGTTTTGAGTGGCACAGAAGATTTTATCGGGAGTAACCTCTAAAAACCGAGCATTGCTATAACTGAAATGAGTCCTCCATGTACCTACAGCAATATTCTGCGAAAAAGCAAAAACCACAGATGTGAGTACTAGTAAACTACTCAGTATCAAGTGCCTCAAAAAAGCATGACCTGCAAAGCGCTTCATAAATATCCTTTTCTCCTAAAACTATTGTTTGCTTGGATTTAGTACGTCGATGGGAATAAGATGCCACATTTCCACATTTCATACATACTGCATGTACCTTGGTAATGTATTCCGCTATAGACATCAGTGAATCCATAGGTCTGAATGGTCTACCCTTAAAATCCATATCTAGTCCTGCAACAATCACACGTTTTCCCTGATTTGCGAGTTTATCAGCAACGCTGATAATCTCCTCATCAAAAAATTGAGCTTCGTCAATTCCCACAACTTCACAATTTCCTGCGCGAAGCAAAATATCATTGGCAAAATTGACTGGAGTAGATGGGATTGATGAGTCTTTATGTGAAACAATTTTCACTTTATCATATCTCTTATCTACAGCAGGCTTAAAAATCTCAACGTGCTGGTTTGCCAACATTGCTCTATTTAACCTTCTGATAAGTTCTTCTGTTTTCCCGGAAAACATTGATCCACAGACCACCTCTATCCATCCACCTCTCCTTAAGGTACCCTTTCCAATATGTGGTTCTACAAACATCTTATTCAGAATATATCAAATGTGGCAATTGTGTTTCCTTCGGCACTTTAATGGTGACGTCTCCTGTCACGCAAGCTTGGCAAGTTAAGCGTTCATCTCCTCGCAATTTATTCAATTCCAAATATTGCTCCTCCACCTTTGTTCTAGGCATTAGATTATCCATGCCCTCTAAGATTTTAGCTTTGCATGATGTACATCTACCTTTCCCTCCACATGCATGCATCCAATCAGTCTCAGTAAGCAAAATATCAAGCAAACTTTCCCTTTTATCATCACAATGAATAGATTTACTTTGTAAGTTGGCAATTACTACAGTCGACATGCTTTATCAATTTCAATAATGCAAAAGAAACTAAACGAAGACTTTATAGACGGTTATTGTGAGAAATTTGCATCCACGGTGACTGCCAATTTCTTCAAAGATGGAAAAGAGGTCATCACTGGTAAAGAAATATTGAAGGTCACCCCTTCTAAACAGGTCAATTTCTTCGTGATAAAATTATTGTTCAGGTATTGGCAAGAAGAGACCAAGAAACTGGAAAGCCCCTTCTTCAACTATAAACACGATGAAGTGCGACAGGCTATGATTCAGTTTATGAATGTACTTTCCCAGCACATTGAAATCAATCGAGAAAAGTTTGAGACACTGCTAAATCATGCAGTAAAAGATACGATTTACCTTGCCGCAATGCCACAGGCCTATGTGGAAATTGATTTAGATAGCAGAGGTGTAGAGACCATAAAAGATAAGTCTGTTGAAGGTACAGTCAAGTATTTGAAAATCCATAAAAAAGAAATTCAGAACTTTTTGTCTGACATGAAGGGGCTCACAATTGACGATGTAGTTGATGAACTCCCTGAAGAGTTCGATGAGTTTGACACCACGGAAGCTGTAAAAGAAGAATGTGCATTGTTGACTGATGTTCTCGAAATCACTGCTGAAAAAATCTTTTCAGATGACCCAGAGATGGATGAGTTTGACGAAGATGATTTGTTTGAACCCGGGGAAGAAGATCTTGTAGATGAGCGTCCCAAATCAAAAAAGATTGCTCCTGATGCAACTCCAGAAAATGAAAACATAGAGGTGAGCATAGAAGATGATGCTATGCTGGAAGAAGATATTGAAGATGGAGATGCTAAAGCTGAAAAGTCCATAGTAGAAGAAACTCCAGAACCCCCAAAAGAAGAAGAAAGCCAAGCTCAACCTGAAGTCAAGGAAAAGGAAGAAGAGGAGCCTAAAAAGGAAGTAAAAACTCCCGTGATCCTAGAAGAGGAAGACAAAGAAGATGACTTTCCTGAAGAGACAATCAATGAGCAGTTTGAGAAAGATGAAGAAACTGTAGCTCAACATTTAGAAAGTACCAATAAGGAAAGTGGGATACTAAGCCTCATTTCTCTTAATCATCGGTATATGTTCATCAAAGAATTATTCAGAAATGATAAAGAGGAATTTGAAAAAGCATTGGGTGAGCTAGAAGATTACCAGAGCTTTGACGAATCAGTAGAATTTCTTGTTCAGGGTTACGCCAAACACCATGAATGGGATATGCAGTCTGATGAGGTGAAAGAATTTTTAAAAGTCCTCTTTAGAAGGTTTCGATAATACTATATACTCAAAGAGGCTGCAAGCGGAGAAGTGATCTAAATATGAGATCCCTTCAGCATTTTCCCCCTGTAATGACGCAAGTGTTTAAAATTTAAATGTTATTCCTGCCTTCAAGAAGAAAGGCACACCTGGAGTAAAGTGTATTTCAGAAACGGGTTCCGGCTCATCGGCTAAACGGGATTCGGTATCAAATTGAGCTTCTCTCCATTCTACATCAAATAAATTTTCAATCGCCATCGTGGCTGTCCATCTTGGGCGATCATAGGACAGATTCACATCTGTCAAGAAATAACCCTGAGCTATCGTTGAGTTGTCCTCGTTTGCTGCTCTATCCTGAATGTTTCGATATCGAATACTTCCGCTGAAGTTGCTTCCCCGATAAGTAAGTCCACCGATACTTGTTAATGTAGGGGCAAGTGGAATATAATCTGTTCCTTCTGGCTCATCAATAGCTCTCGGATTCGCGTAATTAAAATTCGCATAGATAAACAGCTGGTTGAGAGCTTGATAATTGATGCCCAGATCTATTCCTGATCTTTTTGTTCGGCCACTTGGCTCAACAATGCCCGCATCACCGACATAAACAAACTCTTGCTCTAAACGCAACTCCCAATAAGCAACATCTATGAACAATCGATCAATTGGCTGATAAACAGTCCCTAAATCATATCCCCATGCTGCAGGAAGTGTGTTTTGATTTTGCTCTCTTAAAACAACTCGTGTGTCATTACTATGGAAACCTCGTCCTGATTTTGCATAAAGTTGCCAATTATTTTTTGGGCTGAAAATCACATTAAATTTTGGTGAAGCAATCATTTGGGACATAGATTTTCTATCGTAAACAGATGAGAGAAAGTCAACTTCTTCAAATCTGAATTGGTCTAATCTTATCCCTGTGTTTATCATCCATTTTCCAGACTCCCAAGTGGCATTCAAAAACGCAAACCCATTAAGCTCATCCACATCAGCAAGGGCAATAGAATCCAGTGTTTCTTTTCTATTCCTCCTGTGAGATAGCTCTATGCCGTTCACATCATCATATCTAAAACCAACACCACTCGCTAAGGTCAAATCGCCCTTCAAAAGTTGAGTCCCATAATTATAAGTGGATTGAATGCCATAAATCGTTCTAGATTCTTTTTGTCGAATCTGATCTCCATTGACCGGGTCTTCTAAAAAGAACGTAAAATTCGAATACAGCTCAAAATCATATGTTGAAACAAACGCTTTTGTTTGTACAAAATCTCCATTTGAAAATGAGGAAGTATAATCGACTAAAAAGTTTTGTCTGGATGTTTCTCCTCCCTCCGTATCATCAATCGCCCCAAATCGATCGATAAGACTTGATTCAACTGCCCTCAAGGGAATTTGTCCTGAAGCATCCCATTTGCTGCTAAAGGTAGAAGCTTGAATCGTCAAGAAATTGTTTCCGATTTGAGCATTGTACTTTCCAAAAAGATTTAGTCGATTGAAGTTTTGAGATGATTCAAAAGGCCCATCTGAGACAAGGTATTCAGTGGCTATATAAGCATCTTGTTTCGCATTCCCCTTCATCAGGTCAATCATGCTGACTGTTCGAAGCGTATTAAATCTTCCTCCTTCAATTTTTATACTGCTTTCGTCAATTCTATCGTAGGTACTAAAATCAACATAGCCAGCCGTAGTGAAATTTCCTTTTTCCGTATAATACGGACCTTTTCCAAAGTCGACTCCCTGTACAGTCTCAGGAATAAGGAAATGCAAATCAGCATAGCCCTGACCATGGGCATGCGAGACCATATTTACAGGAATACCATCTGCTGTGATTTGAATATCTGTACCATGATCTATGTCGAAACCACGCAAAAATATTTGCTCCGCCTTCCCACCACCAGCATGCTGCGCTATAAAAAGTCCCGGCACCTTTCTTAATATCTCTTGAGAGGAATTTACCTGATTGAGCTTTAAATCAACTTGTTTAATCTTATTGAGTGTATTAATCTCAGGAGTAATAACAACTTGCGAGAGCTCGACAGGTGCTGGTTCCAATGAAATCATCCAATTGGTACTTTCTACAACTTTAAATTGAATACGTTCATAGCCCACCATAGAAATAAAAATCGAGTCACCATTCGATACATTCTTGAGTGAAAACTGACCAGTAACATTCGAATGTGAGTGCTCTTCACTTGTCAGATTATAGACTGTAACAAACTCCACAGGTTCTCCAGTCTTCGCATCCTTAATGGATCCGTTGATGGTTTGAGTTAATCCTGATAGTGATAGAAGGAGTAACAATAAGTAGTGTGTATTCCTCAGAAAATTCATAACGTATTAGATGCTAATTATCAATAATAATTGCTCCAACATACGATCGAATTGGAATGATTGGATTTTTAGTTGTCATCCTATAATTCAAACATGAAATCCTAAGTGGATCCTAAATACGTAAATATAATAATCAAGAAATAGAATTATATATTCAAATCTCTACTGACAATTGAAGGGCCTTACCATAAATTTAAATCGGACTAGAAAGTGATCAGAAGAGCAATAATTCATAATTTAGGCATTGCAATTAGCTAATAGTGACTTCTCCCCATCAACAAATCGATCAAGATCAACTTGTTGCTCAACTGCGAGCAAAGAAGGCGGAGGCGTTTAGTTATTTGTATGACAATTATTCTGCGGCGATTTACGGATCGATCTCCCGAATAGTGAATGATGAAGATGTTGCCGAGGAAGTTCTTCAAGATGCGTTCATGAAATTTTGGGATAAGATTGATCAATATGATTCTTCGAAAGGACGTTTTTTTACCTGGATGGTGAATATTAGTCGAAATTTGGCGATCGATAAGCTACGATCAAAAGAAATGAAGAAGGTTGGGAAAACCGATAACATAGAAACTTACGTAACTGGTATTGAGCGTGAGAAACTAAACTACTTAAATGTCGATGGCATTGGGTTGAAAGAAACGCTCACCTCTCTACGAAATGAAGAGAAATTCATTTTAGAGATGGTTTATTTTAAAGGCTACACCCAATCAGAAATTTCAGAGGAATTTGATATTCCACTCGGAACCGTGAAAACGCGTCTTCGAATGGCATTGAAGAACATGAGAAAAGTATTGCAAGTAGAGTGAATATAGAAGAATACATATCGTCCGGAATACTGGAAGCTTACGTGATGGATCAGCTAAGTAAAGCTGAGCGCACTGAAGTAGAAAGCATGATTGCAAAGCATCCTGAATTAAAAGATGAAATTGAGGCGATTGAGTTGTCAATGGAAACGCTTGCTTTTGCCACTGCCGTCACTCCTCCTTCGAATGTGAAAGAGAAATTGATGACTAAAATTGAGCCATCAGAAAAGGAAAAAGAAACTCCAGTCATTGCTATGCAGCCAAATGGTTCATTTGGTGCGCTCAAGTATGCAGCTGCAGCCTCTATAGTAATTGCACTTGCTTCAGCATTCTTAGCATTTAATTACTGGAGCAAATGGAAGTCTGCCGAAAATCAACTTTCGGATTTAATTGCACAAAATCAACAGTTTGCTGATAATTATAATCAGGTAAACCAGCAATTGGATGATATACAGAATGCTGTGGCTATCATGAATAACACAGCGTACAAACGTGTGGTGATGAACGGCACTGATAGTTCTCCTAATGCTCTAGCTACCGTATACTGGAATGAATCCAATGCCGATGTGTACTTAAGTATTCAAAACCTAAAAGAGTTATCTCAAGATCAACAATATCAGCTCTGGGCGATTATCGATGGCAAGCCCGTCGATGCTGGGGTTTTTAGTCCTGGTAACTCAAATTCCCTAGTTCAAATGAAGAATATAGGTTCAGGTGCTGCAGCCTTTGCAGTAACTATTGAACCACGTGGCGGAAGTGAAAGTCCTTCGCTAGAGACCATGCAAGTTGTGGGGAATGTCTGATGTCACACTGATTGTTTGCACTTCGATAGCGCTCCTATCGTCGCTAATCAGGACGACAATCAAACTCACTTTGTCACCCTGAGTTTATCGAAGGGTAAAGTGCACAATTACCCTTTCTTCAAAAAGTACGCTTTACTCAACTCCGGTAGTAGATCCCAATCACGATTGATCAAAGCTTCTTTCTTGGCTCTTCTCCATCCCTTCACCTGCTTCTCAAATGCGATGGCTTGATTGATATCATGAAAATGTTCCTGAAACCTTAATTCAACAGGTCTTCTTCTAAATGTGTATGTTTTCGGATCAATACCCTCGTTATGTTGCACTAATCTGGTTTCAATATCATTTGTAACTCCTACATAATAAGAATCATCAGCGCATTTTAGGGTATAGACCGTATAGTGTTTCATATTTTCAAATTTAATGAAAGGATTCGCACTGATTGTTGCCCTTCGATAGCACTCCTATTGTCTTAAGTTATCAAAGGATCATTTCATTATCTTTTTTCGACCTTTTTTGATACCTGCATAAATCCACTTACTATTGCACGCTTCAAAAGAATCCTTGTAGATGTTCGGAATTTTTAAAAAGAAACCTAAAGAAAAGCTCCCACCGGAAATACTTGATGTGGATGGTGTCCAAATCTTAGAAGGAGACGAAGTATTAGCTCAACGGTATGAGCTGGGTAAATGCACTGTAGAGCTCGAAGGCTTGCAATATTTCTATGTATCTCAACACTCTGGAAAAAAAGTCAGCTATACCAAAATGATAGATGCCATTACAGGGGATCAGAAGGTAAAAAAGGTGGGTTAAAAGTATGACGAACTGTGTTCTTGATGAAGAAAAGATCAGCAATTTCATACCACCAGTTTATACCCATACCCCCTTACATTGATGATTTGGATCGTGGAATCTCGTGCGAGTTTCTTTCTCAACTTACTGATAAATACGTCCATACTACGAGCATTGAAAAAATCATCATTCCCCCAAAGTGATTTCAATATTTGTTGACGCTCCGTCAGCTCATTGATGTTTTTAACTAACGCATCCAGAAGCTGTGCTTCTCGATGAGTAAGGTTCTCCTCTTGCTTACTTGGACTGTGAAAAAGCACTTGCTTTTGGCAGTCAAATACATATTCACCAATCTCTTGCTCTGCCTCCGATGTTCGAGATACTTTACGGTTTAGCAACGCATGAATCCGTACAATTAGCTCTTCCATACTGAACGGTTTCTTCAGATAGTCATTGGCGCCATAACCAAATCCTTCTACTACATCTTCCGTTCTTGATTTGGCCGTTAGGAAAATGATGGGGATGAACTGGTCATACTTACGGAGTTCTTTTACTAGCGAGAAGCCGTCTAACTTAGGCATCATAACATCCAGAACCAGTATATCTGGTTTTTCTGCTTCATAGGCTTTTTTAGCCTCCTCGCCATCTCTGCAAAAGATTACCTGAAAACCGCGAGACTCCAGGCTCTCCCGGATAATCATACCCAAGGCGGCCTCATCTTCTGCCAGCAATATTTTAGTTGATTCCACACTCATATGGTTAACTTAAAGAGTGTTCGATGATCCGAAATATCCAAAGTAAGATGACCTCCGTGAAGTTCTGCTATTGAGCGTGCATAGTATAACCCAATGCCAAACCCTTTTACATCGTGTTGGTTTCCTGTTGGAATGCGGTAGAGCTTATCAAATATTTTATGTTTTTGTGCTTGAGGGATGTTTCCTCCATCGTCTTCCACCTCCCAAACCACGTTTTCTTCTTTCTTAAAAAGACGTACTACGATTTTATTTCCACCATATTTAATCGCATTGTCAATAAGATTGGAAAGGGTATTCTCTAAATGAAAACGGTCCAACTCATTTACGGATGATTTTAGCTCACTTTCAAAGGCAATTTGTTTTTCACTTTCAACTAGCTGAAAACGCTTCACAATTTCATTTGTCCAGGCTACTGCTTCCACTTCTTCATTATTTATGGTCAGTTTACCTTGATCTATGATAGCGGTCTCAAGCATTTTTTCCACCATGTCATTCAGTTTTTTCAGCTGATCATTGGAGAGTGCCAGATAGCGACGTGTCTTTTCCTGATCGTTGGTTGTATTGAAACTGGTTACGCCCTCAAGTGCAGAAAAGATCGTAGCAATTGGCGTCTTGAATTCATGCGTAATATTGCTGATCAAGTCGTCTTTGATAGCTGCCAGTTGCTTCTGCGCAAAAATGGTCCTGTATAAGTGAATTAATGTGCCTATAACTAATCCTATAAGGAGGACAGAAAGTATTAATCCTCCTATCCCGTTTTTTAGAATAATCAACGTTGCATTTTCAAAATCCAACTCTATGGAGTTCAAGTCATTAAGAAAAGTCGAAGCAGCAGTAGTAGTAAGAAAGTTGGAGTTATTAATGGCTCCTATGCTTGTATCCTGCCCTTGACTTTTCTGTTTCAGCACAAATCCGATATCCAGATTCTTATTGCTAAGTTCTTTTTCCAACTCCTCATATAGTTGTCCGAGATCTATCAGATCCTCACTAATGGAGAGCATCACTTTCTGCGTTAGAAATTGGAATTCTTTGGCTCGCGAAGAATCAAGATTTCCTGAAATCTTGATCTGTTTTTTCGGATTTCTTCTGGAGGCGATTATCGTGTCTAGCTGAATCGAATCCGCGTCTGAGCTGGACCATATATGGGTATACCCGGAGCGTAATGCTCGCGAGCTGTCACTTGCAATTTTGAAAATGCTATCTATATTGTTGATAGTGGATGTATACGCTATGGAATTTTTTCCATCTATCAATGTATCAAGTGAGCTCTGTCCAAAGATATAGACGCTTTTTTTGGCCTTCCCTGCAAAGTAGTTTTCTATACTTGAATCCAGCGACTGCTGCACATCCTGAATGAACCGCTGCTTGTTTACCTCATAATTTTGCACTGTGAAGTATACCTGGGCAGCTGTCAAGGCTATTGCTGTCACCACGATCAAAATCAAGCTATTACGATATGATTGTTTTGTCACATCACAAATATACGAGGCACATGTTGGCTGTCTTCCATCCATTAACACACGTTAACACTGCTTAACTGTATGTTAGCACTCATTCTCATTGGTTTGCTGGAAACAAAAAGACAATGAGAAAAAAGATGCTTATCATCTCACTAGTACCAGGTTTGCTATTGGGAATCGTGTTCAGTGCTGTCTGTCAGCAAAATTTTGAAGGAATCGCTACATACAGATCTTCCATGAGTGTAGGAACCCTACAAGTGACTGGAAGAAATATGAGTCCAGATATGCAAGAATCTGTTCGTAAACAGCTAATGCAGCAATCGCAAAAAGATTATACCTTGACATTCAATCTGCAAGAAGCTACATGGAAGGAAGATGCAGCACTTGCACCTGAAACCAACGCTGCTGCTAGTGGAGGTATGCAAATCAAGTTATCTACTGGTAATTCTATCAGCTACCTCAACCCAAGTAAAAATCAATTCCTTGAAGAAACGGAAATCTTCGGAAAGAAATTTCTTATTGAGGATGAACTACCCAGTTTTACCTGGAAAATCACCAATGAAACAAAAAAAATTGGTGACTATGTAGTGACCAAGGCGGAGTATCAGAACATCCGTGAGCAGACCACCATGTCATTTAGCAATTCTGAGGAAAAGACAGAGACCATCATGGATACAACAATGATCACTGCCTGGTATACATCAGAAATCCCCGTTTCTCAAGGACCTTCAAATACCTGGGGTTTACCAGGTCTTATTCTTGAACTCAAGGATGGAAGTTTCACCTATTTATGTACTAAAGTAGAACTCAACCCAGCCACTCCAATTCAAATAGAAGTGCCAAGCAAAGGTAAGCGGGTAACGCGTGAAGAGGCAGATAAAATACGTGATGAAAAACTTCAGGAAATGATGAAGAAGTATGATACTGGTGAAGGAGGCGAAAGACGTGTAATTAGAATAGGAGGATAAGAACATGAAAGGACTAATTCTTATTTGCTTAATGAGCTTGCTGGGATCACTTACAGCAAAGGCTCAGAACCATATTTTCCTCAAGGGTCAAACACGAGATTCAACATATGCACCCATCGCATTTGCTAATGTAATGGCAATCGATACTGCTACTAAGGAAATGAAAGCCTTCGCTGTGACGGACATCAAGGGTGGCTTTCAGCTACGCTTACAAGAAAATATTGTGTATGAACTCAAGGTCACTTACGTAGGATTTGTACCCATAAGCCAGTACTTACAGCTAGAAAAGGCCTTAGATGATCCACTCATGATTATCATGAAAGAGGCTGTCAATTCACTAGATGAAGTAACTGTAGTCGCTGAGATGCCTGTACTTGTGAGAGGAGACACTATCTCCTACAAAGCTGAGGCTTTTACGAATGGCGATGAGCGAAAGCTAGAAGATGTGCTAGCTGAGCTACCGGGATTTGATATCAAAGAAAATGGAGACATTGAGGTGCAAGGAGAAAAGGTGGACAAAGTGCTGGTGGATGGTAAGGAGTTTTTCCAAGGAGATACTAAGTTAGCTACCAAAAACATCCCTGCAGATGTAGTAGATCGGGTTCAAGTACTTCAGAACTACAATGACATTCAGCCCATGCAAGGATTAAATAGCGATAACCAATTAGCCCTTAACATCGAACTGAAAGCCGACAAAAAAAGGATTGTCTTTGGTGATATTGAAGCTGGAGGGGGTCCCGAAAAACGATATTTTGGTCATGCTAATACATTTTACTACGCTCCAGAAACCAGTATAAACTTCATAGGAGATGCCAATAATGTAGGTGAGCTGGCATTGACGTTAAACGATTACTTCCGAATGTCAGGAGGAATGGCTTCTCTCGCATCTCGTAATGGCACATCATTTCGAATGAATGCTGGAGATATTGGCATTCCCTTGACAGATAGAAATTCAGCCAGCGATCTTACCAACAAGCTTGGTGCATTGAACTTTACTACACGTCCATCGGATAGATTACAATTCACTGGCTTTGTTATTGGTTTTGACAATGATGCTACCCTCGGATCCAACTCTCTGAGAACATATCCTCAGCTAGAAGATCAAACCCAAGAGCAATTAATTACGGCCACTTCTATTGCCAATAGATCTGGGTTGGGGAGATTTTCTGCTAAGTATACTCCCAATTATAACATGCAACTAGACTATACTTTCTTTGGTAAACGTAGCTCTATTGATCAGGCAATGATCCGAAACTCACAACTTATATCAGGTGATAATTTACTTCAGGAAGACAATGGACGCGGCCCGCAAAGTCAACTTCATCAGCTGCGAATGTTCAATGCGCTCAATGAGAAAAACATTATTTCCGCAGAGTTGAACTATACTAAAGAAAAAACACCTTCCGTTCAGCTATTGTCAAGTCAACTCCCCTTGTTTAGCGATTTTCTCTCTACTAATTCATTACAATTATTTCAAGATCAAAACATCTTATCCAGGCGTATAGATGGCGTATTTAACTATTATTATATCCTTAATAAAACTACCCATATAAACGCTTCTTTTGGTCTAAATCTATCTCGTCAAACGCTGACGTCAAATCTAAATGATGAACGAGAAGAAGTAGAAGAGCTGGATGGAGAACTTGAAATTACTAATAGATTCGTGAGTCTGCGGTTTCGTAAAAAATGGGAACGTCTAACTATAAGTCCGGGCGTCAGTCTTAACAGTTATACGGTGCAAAGTGCTGTAGAAGCTTCAGAAGAAGCTCAATACCTTTTTCCTCAGCTCAATGCACGTTACGAGTTTGGAAGCTCGCACGATATCGAGTTAAACTATAGCCAATCACTGGAATACAATGGTGTAGGTTCTTATTCAGAAGGATTTGTACTGAACAGATATAATACGTTAGTATCAGGAAATGCGCAATTAAACCCAGCTCTATTGCAAAATGTAAGCTTGAGCTATAGAAACTTCAACATGTATAGTTTTTTCAACATAAGTGGGGGGCTAAATTTTCAATATATCAAAGATGGTTTCACCAATAATCAAGAGCTAAGTGGAGTAGAGAATCTGCTCACCTCTATCAACGCTACAGAGGCTAACAAAACAACAAGCGGTTATGTAAACCTGGAGAAGCGCTTTAATCATTTCAAGATAAGTGGAAGAGTAACTGTAGCACAAACGGTGCTAAATAATCAGATTGAAAACCAGATCATTCAAAATGATAACTTCACTCACCAATATCGGCTAAATATGTCTGCGAGACTCTTCAAAAAACTATCGGTTCGAACCGGGTATACAGTGTCAGTCAATCGATACACCTCTGGTTCATTCACGAACCAATTTGTAAACTATCGCCCAAATGTGAGTACTACTTTAACGTTCAAAGGATTCCGCTTTGACACAGAGTATGCTTTTAATAAATATGTCAATCAGGGTCAAAATCAAGATACTTCTTTTGATATGCTTGACTTTTCTCTGAGCTACCGGAAAAAGAAAAGTCCATGGGAATTTAAAGCACAAGGTCTCAACTTGCTAGATACACGATCTGTACGTAGAGATAGTTTTAGCGATAATTTGATCAGCACTTACTCTTACAATATTCAGCAACGCTATGGCTTGTTTACTATAAAATATGACTTATAGGTTTTGGATCATCACCCTGGAAATTCATCTATTTTTCGAATGCTGGGGTGGTGATGCTTGGAGAAATACGTAATCCACGTATTTTTTTATATCAGAGAATCACTCTCATCTAAGATTCATTATTTCTAAATCTTTGCTAAGAAATTAAAACTCATCATTATGAATCTTCAAGTAGCTAGTCAAAATCAGAGACCTCCCATTCAAATAAAAGGTCTCCCATATGAAGAAAAACTATTACATATCAATTACAACTTGCAGCTCAATTTTGTTGAACTAAAAGGTTGGTCAGTATCAGATAATGTAAGCGCTCAATATGATGATCTGATTTTGAAAGTCAATCAATTCCTCGAAAGTCAATCTGAATTGATACTAAGCTTTAAACTGGAAATGTTTAATACCACGACTGTCAAGTATTTGTTATCCATTATCAAACTGATGAACAAGGCACACAAACTTGGTAAACAAATGAAAATCTATTGGAGGGTGAATGCCAATAGAGATGATGAAATGACGGAAGTAGGACTTGACCTAAGTCTAATGAGCAATTTTGAATTCAAAATTATTACTGATAATTCTACTTTTAACACAACATCTATTGAAGATAAGCAAGCGATGAATCATAGAAAGTTACTTTTTAGATCCGTTAGAACTAAAGCAGCAGCCTAGTCGGCACTCAGCTGGTAGAGATCTGATTTCTGAGTTGTTGAATGTCTTGAATATAAATTTGCTCGAGTACCTCAACATACGGCCTTTGATGATAATAGCCTTGATTATGGTATTTCTCTGCTAGTTCCAACTGCTCCAATGCCAATTCAAATTGACCCCTTGCTACATATACTCTTGCTTTATGATAAAAGCAGTCTGAAAGGGTAGGATAATACTTTAAAGCGCGATCAAATTCAATAACAGCCTCATCCAGGCTATCCATTTTTATGAGTGTTAGCCCTCTATAAAGCATAGCATACACATCTACCCATTCTTCGCCTTCATCCTTGGTCACTTTATCAATGTACTTCGAGAGTAAGTCGTATGAAGCCGGATAATCCTTTAATCCAAAATAGCAGATTCCTCGCATGTAATCATGACTTTGTCCTTGGGAGTATTCCACTTGTCCATTTACTTCATCGCCTAAATTAAAATCGGCAATTGCACGGTAGTAATCTCGATAAAAGTATAAGTACAAGTAACCTCTAAAGCCTGCCCATTTTTCAGGTTTTCTTTTAACTGCTTCTTCATAGAAGAAATACATCTCATCCAAAATTCCTCGCTTTACACGAGCTGTGCCAAATTCTCGCCACAAGTCTGCATCTGTTGAATCCAGCATCATGGCTTCTTTCAGCTGAAATTGTTCTGGAACAGAGCCTTGATAAGAATAAGCCCTACCTCCTCTTACCTGAGGGGAATATCTTTTCTTCACCTCATCAGAAAGCTCTTTCTTATACCATTCTCTTTGTGAGCAAGAACAACATAATGCTAAACAAGCACTAAGGAAGTATATCGATGATTTCACCATTCTCGATTTTAAAGTTGATGTAGAAATATGCGTCTCTGGCTTCTTCTCGAATGACTACTGCTCTCCACTCTTTCAGCTTCCTGAGTATGCTGAACAAGTGGTCAATAGTTTCTGGATTGAACTCCATTGGATGGTAGTTTGGATCGTAACCTTCCCCAATGAATCTCCCTGCCTTCCCTTCACAATTCACCACAAAACGAAAAACCAGACTACCGTTTTGATCAAAAAGTTTAGCCCTATCCAGATTATCAAAGATGGTATCCATCATAGCACGTTTTCCGTGGAAGTATCTTCCATCAGGCGTAGAATTATAGTAGTCGGCAATGGATTTCTCTTGACCACAAATTTTGAATTGCTCACCATTTTCTAAAGTGTTTGAAGGGTCTATGTATGCAACTCGATGCTCTCCATGGTTTGCTCTCTTTTTGAATTCATCGAGTGGCATCTGCTCGACCATCTCGGTTTCAAAACGATAGTTTTCATTCCCGCCTCTGGATTCAAAAAAACCAATATCTGTTAAGTAGGTGGTCGTATCCATAAATCGATTGGTTACTTCACCAGTTTCTTCATTGAGATACTCACCAGACTTTATAAAGACTTTAGCAGCTTTTCCATCGATGAGTGTATCATACACTTTTAACTGCCTTTCGGTGAACTGATAATATTTATCAGAAAATGAGTATCGAATCTTATAAGGTTCGTCTTGATTGTTAATCCACCTTGAACTAACAGGGCTAAGGATTTCAATAGGGATAGTATCCATTCTCACAATATCAGTTAGCTTCTCTGTGAATACATCACCATTATCAGAAACACGTAACTCAGTAACCGCTGCTAACTCAAATCCAGCATTGAACTTTTCAATAAATATCTTATTGCCTTCTTTTCTTAAACTTGAATAAGTAACCTCTGTAGCTGCACGAGCGTCTTGATTTTTGGGGTAATTATGACGATAATACTTATTGACAAAACCCTCCTCAAACACATCATTGGGAGGATAATACTTAAAAACAGGATGATTGGATTCCTCCTGAGTACAACCAAATAGTTGGGCGGTTAAAAATAAGGCGACAAGTTTTTTCAAGCTCGTGATTTTATAGGTTGCAGAAAAATACGAAATGTATTCAATGGTCATCCGCTTTTTGATGGCATTAACATTTCATTATGAATGAAAAAACCCTGATCATTTGAATAATCAGGGTCATCTATCACCAACCAGCTATATATCGTGCTGAGCACGATAACAGTCTAATTCTACTTACGAACTAAATCCATTGCCGGATTTAATTCATAGCAATTATCCATTCAGTTTTTCTTTGATTTCTAAGCTTATGAGTGGTCCCAGCTCATAACTTGCTTCTAAAGATTCTTCGAGCAGCTTTCTTCCTGCTTTTTGATCCATCTCATGATACACAGTCCCCATATGATACAGGGCTTCTGGCTCATATGTTTGACCTTCTACATTTTCCTTGTAAATTTTTAGCGCCTTATCGGATTCTCCTTGATTGTATAGCGTCCATGCAAGCCAATCATAGGAAGCGGGAGTAGGTCTGTTATTGATTTCCAACTGGGCAAGCCCCTTTGCCTTCTCAAACATCTTTCGATCATTGTATATTGATATTAAATACTTGTTGTACATATCTCCATACTTTTCTTTTTCTACTTCTTTCAGAAAAGAATCTTCATATAACTCCTTCATTTCAGTATTCCCTTCAAATGCATAAATCTCTGCCAGGTTTAGATATAGGTCGGGTGTTAGTCTTCTATCTGCTAGTGCCATAATTATTTTTTTTGCATCATCTACATTTTTATCCGCTGAATAAGCCACCCAGGCTATTCCTTTGAGTGCATAATCGTATGTAGAATCCATCGAAAGAGTTTCGAGGTACTTTTTATAGGAGTCTTTTACCCTTCCTGCATGTCCATACATGTCTCCCAGATTTGCTGTCACCCACAATTTTTTCCCTTTTTGATACTTGAATAAACCGATATCAGCTTTTTCCATATAATGAATAGCAGAATCTAAATCGCCTTCATAGTCCTTGAATTTTGAAAGTCTAACGAGGTAATCAAAGGAATCAAAACGCTTGTTTTCTCTTAAAATAGCCCCTGCCATTTTATAATTACCAAGTTCCATTTCAGCATCAAATTGCATCATTAAAGCACCGAACTTTTCATTGGTAATTTCTCGTGCATTCACTGCATAATTTGCTGCTGATTTAAAATCGTGTTTTTTTATAGAAAGACTGCTCAAACTGAGTAAGCTTGAGATTTTCCATTTCCCTCTTGTAAGTTTTTCTGCTTGCGTAAAAGACTCTTTTGCTTTGTGTAAATACTCTACCTCAGCTGTTTGTTCAAATAACTGATTATAGATTCCTCCAAGCTTCTCGTAATAGATAAAACCTTTTGGTTGATTTTCAATTTTTCCCTTCCAAAGAGAGACTCGTTTGATGAGATGTGTTGTGTCCTCGTTGGCAATATTTAGAAAGGGTGAATAGTCTTCTTTTTGGCTTATTGCACTTTGTTCCTCTTTCGCACAAGCCATTAGAATAATAAGTATTGATAGATGTAAAAACGATTTCATAGCATTGGTTTTTGTGATTGAAAAAAGAGGGTGTCTCAAAATCGTCATCGCGAGCCTGCCTGCAAAGGCAGGGAACCGAAGCGATCTAATGATAGAAAAATGCTAGAGCATTTGAGATAGTCGCTTCGGCGATCCGATTCACTTTGTTCGCTATGACGTTTATGTGGCTTTTGAGACACCTTCTTAACAAATTCAGTAATTAATTAGTGAGGATCAGCCAAGTATGGAAAACTGTTAGTAAATGATTTATCATTTGCACCTACATTGTCCGATACAAGCCCATCTTTCACAGCATTTGCTTCACCTGCTGTTGATTGATCGCCGAAAGCCAGGGTCAATGTTACATCGATAACATCATCTGCCAGAGCACGTCCATTAAGGGATCCATATGCAGTAGCAGATCCTTTGTCAGACTGTAGCACATCTACCGCCAAAACACCAGCAAGTGCATCATTTCCTATTCCTAGGATATTCTCAAACTGCTCTGGATCTAATCCAATGTATGTTTGAAGTGCATCCAAAATTCCTGCAAAA
The DNA here is from genome assembly GCA_039984955.1 of Marinobacter alexandrii. NCBI lineage: Bacteria > Pseudomonadati > Pseudomonadota > Gammaproteobacteria > Pseudomonadales > Marinobacteraceae > Marinobacter > Marinobacter alexandrii. The sequence goes on along the minus strand of JBDWTN010000007.1, from coordinate 2,316,884 downwards.
GCTGTAGCATCGTCAGAGCCATTAGAAGGAAGGGTTTCGTTGTATCCATTCTTTACTTCGGCTGTTCCGAAAAAGTTGAAGACAGTATTGATTGCTGGACGGCCCATTTGGTCAGCTGTTTCATAGCTTGGATTTTCCACAATCACTGATCCCATAGCTGTAGATTCTACACCAGTCGAGGATGCTACGGTAAGGTCTACATCATATGTTCCTCCTTTTGTTGCAATGAAAGAGGGGGAAGAAGTGGTTGCGCCATCTAATGATACTTCAGTACCATCAGGATCGGTCACCATCCATTCGAAAGTTGAAATTGTTCCAACTGTTGCGGTTGCATCTAAAGTAACTGTCGTTTCTATCTCTACAGTTAAGTCTGCACCTAATGTAGCTTCTAATTCTTCCGGCGTAGTACTATCATCATCGCCACAGCCAACAAGTGTTGTAGCTCCTACCGCCAAAATCATGAATAATTTAAATATGTTTTTCATAGTTCTTTTCTTTATAAATGTTCAAAAAATTACTGGCCTACTTTGGCTTCCACCCACGATGTAAACTTTCCATCTGTATCTCCAATATCGCTTTTAGGAACCTCTACAACTACTGAAAGTACATTTGTTCCAGCAAGTGCATCAGCAGCTGCGTCCGTAGGATCTGTGGCCGACTTGAAAGAAGCAGGGTAAGGTTGAATACCTTCTGTATCAGGATCAGAATCTCTTTCAGGATCATAAATCCCAGTATTGGTATCGTCACTTAAAGAAGCTCCTACACCATTCACAATATTGATAAATTGGAAAAGATCCATAAAAAATGGATCATCTCTAAGACCTGCAAAGAGCTGAACTCCACCAACTGTAGCTGAGCTCGAAACGTTTGTAGCTACTCTGTTAGTCCCAGAAACTATTTCACTGCTTAGTCCAGTTTGTGATGAAGCTGAAACTACTCCATAAGTAATGGCTTGACCATCTCTAAAGAAAACCTGAATTAATTGATCTTCAACATTGTCTGCATCTGTGTCAATGTTAAACTCATACATGACATCATCACTAAATGATGTTTCAGAACTTAGTCCGGCAACATTACAAACAAACACATAGTTGTTCGAGTTTGACGGACTCTCAAAAGCATAGTAATCGGTGATGTCTTTTACTGTGCTTCCCTCCGATAGTGTACCTACCGCTGGAGCGTCTATGTGGTCAGCGGCCACCAAAACAATCACTAAGGCAGCTGTAATAACAAGGCCTAGTGATAAAACTAATTTTCTCATAGTGTTTAAATTTTTTAGTGTTTTAAAATTCAAGCTACCTACGAGGCTATCAGGTCAAGTGGATTTATCGTACTGTCATTCGACTAAAAATTTTGTTTTAAATACTCCGAAATCTTTAGATAAGTTTTTTGTCCTGAATCAAAAATCACCCTCCTACATTAAGACAACATTTCCTAGCATTTCTCTCCTTACCGCAGCGGCGGACCGTTTTTTTCCTTGACGAAAAAAGTAACAAAAAAGGCAACAGGGCCGCCTGGCGGAAGATTAAAAGCCTTTGCTCACTAGGCCCATCTCCACCGCTCCAAATCTTCTTTCCCACGCTCCTTCACGTATGGTAATCGTATATTTTTTCTTGGATGCTAACAATTCTATACAATTAAAATTGCGCTTTAACGTGGTTAATCTAGTATTTCGCTTAATTGAATGCTATTCGATAATTCTGATCTGCTCTTCATTTTCTAATCTATTTCCAGCAGAGGAGACAGATGCAATATTGAAAAAACCAGCAACTGTATTATCAGTACTCTGGGGCACAATGTTAGTAGAGACATTTGCAAGGGGAGTTGCAAACAGAGCTCCAAAACCTCCCTCTCTATTCGTTTCAATAATTACCTGATTTAGGAAAAAATAGGCATCATTTGAAATGGAATGAATCTCAGCATATACTGAATCTCCTTGTATAAAAAGGGAGTCATTCATCAGCCGATATTGGTCATCATCTAATGATACGGACTCAAAATCCTCCGCAACTTTAGCATTTTCAAAAAAGATTGTGTTGTTTTCAATAACTCCATAAATGGATCCATTATCGTTGAAAATGGTATCATTATCAACAAGCAATCTTTGAGGCAGATTATACGGAGATAATACTTCATCATCTTTATTTACTTCAAAAGGGCTGATCAAATCTCTGATAGGCTGAATAAATTGCACACCATCATTATCTGCAGCAGGGCCAAAAGCAGCATCATAAGCGATGTTAATCTCTTCCGGCTTCCCTAGATATCTACCATTTTTCCATGTCTGAATCCAGTATGTATTGTCAGTTCCTTCAAGATCTGTTGCGAAGAGTTCAGCAAAGAACAAATCATCAAAAAAGGCATTTCCTTCCTCCAATCTAAATGTAAGGCTATCAACAGGAGGCACAGGGTTAAGTTCTGTTACAGAAGTGTAGGAGGCTCCATCTAAAATGACTGTCAATTCATATGTATGACCCACTACTCCGAGGGTAGAGCCATCAGTACTTTCCCACGTGTAACGATCCTCTTCTTCATCAAATATATATTCAATAGATGTGTCTGTAAGATCTCTTATTGTGACTGTTGCTCCTGGCACTTTTTCAGGAAGCGAATTATCAAAATAGGGTTGTGATCTGGTAATATTGATGTGTTGAATGGGATCATTATCTGTAAGCCAGGCATCTATCACCAAAACACCCAATGATGCATCTAAGTCCGGAGTTACTTCTGTTTCACAGGAATAAAAACAAACCGCCAGAGTAAGTGTATATATTAATTTTTTCATTTTAAAACTTGAAATTGTAGGTCACAGATGGAAGAATGAAAAACAGAATTGAAGTCTCAAAAGCCTGAGTATTTACTCGTTCGTTAGGAACATTAAGATTGTTAATCTGCGTAAATCCGACTCGCTCATCATTCTGTAGGAAGTTTATGGCAAACGCATTTTTGCGGTTGTATAGATTGTATATAGACAATACCAGACTACTTGATCTCTTTTTCCCTTTTTTCGAAATTCTGTTGTAGTCTATTGTGTAAGAAACATCCAGACGATGATAATCCCGCAAGCGCACATCATTTCGGCTACCATCATTAATTGGAATAACTTTTCCAGCCACATAAATACGATCTATTGCGTAAGTGATTGGCGCACCAGAGACGTAGCTAAATACTGCTGAAAAGTTTTTCCTTTCATTGATTTGAAGGTTACCAACCAATTTCAGATTGTGAGTTTGATCAAATCGTGTAGGATACCATCTTCCTTCTCTATCTACACTGTTCAGTCCAGCATTAATCCCATCAATTTTAAGTTCTGACCTTCCGAGTGTGTAGCTAAGCCATCCGTTGATTTTTCCGGTATTCTTCTTTAAATAAAATTCGATACCGTATGCACGTCCAATTCCTGAAAGGACATCTGCCTCTAACAGTTCATTGATAAAAAGGTCAGCACCATCTATGTAATCAAGCTGGTTGCGTGTCCATTTATAGTACGTTTCTACAGATGTTTCAATCTTATTATTTGAGAAATTTCGAAAGTATCCTAAAGCTACCTGATCTCCCTGTTGTGGATCTATGTTGTTTGTGCTTGGTTGCCAAACGTCTATCGGGGTAGCTGCGACTGTATTCGAAACTAAATGAATGTATTGATTCATTCGGTTATAGCTCGCTTTGATTGAGGATGAATTGTTTAGTTGATATTTGATGGAAAATCGTGGTTCCAGATTGTTAAAAGACGCAATTGATTCGCTTGATCCTACAGATACGGTATCTACGACAGGTTTTCTCTCCCCAGGGAGTACTTCGCCGAAAGTGAACCTATTTCCAGGGCCCAGATTATTGAAATAAGAATACCTAACTCCATAATTAACTTCCCATTTATCTCCAATTTTTTGATTGTTGGATACGTAAATACCTGCTTCCAGTGCATTTTTCTTATCTAACGTGAGGTCAATAACTTCTCCTGAACTGACCCCTGTGGCATTAGCTGGGAAAAAGGTGTAATAAAGCAACTCACCTCCGAAACTCAACTCATTATTCTGATTAAGAAAATAAGAAAACGAAGGCTTGAAGTTTACGGTCTGTATCTTAGACTCCCAATCAAATTGGTCGTCTTCCGTAGAACCAAAGGCAAATGCATAGTCATAGTTGCTATAGAAGGCAGTAAAGTTGCTGAAGAAACGATCATTGAATAGATGATTCCATCTTATCGAGGCAGTTTGATTGCCCCAGTTAAATCCTTGCAGAGCATCAAACTTGAATACATCTCTTCCAAAATATCCTGAAGCAAAGATTCTATTATTTTCATTGATGTTGTAGTTGGTTTTTGCCGTGAAGTCATAGAAAAATAATCCGGCACCATCACTTAAAACATCAGTTAAAAGTTTGATAGGAACATCTGCGTAAGATCTTCGGCCTGCTACAATAAACGAAGCTTTATCCTTTTTGATGGGACCTTCCACGGTGAGTCTGCTAAAAACGGTACCGATTCCTCCTGATACATCAAATTCTTTTGAATTCCCTTCTTTCATTCGGATGTCGAGAATTGATGCCAACCGTCCACCATATTTGGCTGGAATCCCCCCTTTATAGAGCTTCACATCCTTTACTGCATCAGGGTTGAATACAGAGAAAAAGCCAAATAAGTGAGAACTCTGATAAACAGGCGCTTCGTCCAACAAGATAAGGTTTTGGCCTACTCCACCTCCTCGAACATTGAAGCCAGAGGAACCTTCTCCCACCGTACTAACACCTGGAAGTAGTTGGATACTCTTTATAATATCCACCTCACCAGCAAATACTGGGAGCTTGCTTGCCGTCTTTATATCAAGCTCTACGACACTCATCTCTGTGGAAGAAACATTTTGATCCTCTGGGGTGGCTGTGACCACCACCTCTTGAAGTTGCGTTTCTTCCTCGCTCAATTCCATATCTATCCTTAGATCTTCATTGAGACTAATCGTTTTTGTCTGTGTATTAAATCCTATGTAACGAAACTCAACTGTGTATTCTCCAGGTGGTAAAGTGATTGAGTAGAAACCGTATACATTGGTAATGTTACCAGTCTCAAGCTCTTTCACAAGAACAGTAGCTCCTATCAAGGCTTCCCCATTAGCGATATCTTTTACGTATCCGCTAATCGTGCTTTTTTCCTGGCCATGAAGGAATAAAGGAAGGACTGCCAGTAGCAGTAGTATTTTCTTCAAAGTGGTGTTTTTTAAGTGATAATCTATCCAAAGACGTACGAAAGCTCAAATTGTTTCGAACTTAACAGACACTTAATGTACAAAGATGGCAAATGGTTGCTTTGCACTATTGAGCGGCCGCTAAAGCCTTCTCATAATTAGGCTCTTGACCAACCTCTGGAACCAGCTCATTATATACCACCTTTCCTTCTTCATCTACAACAACGATTGCTCTTGCATTTAATCCTTGGAAGGCTCCATCGGTGATTTCTACTCCATAGTCTTTGCCAAAATTTCCTGCATCTCTGAAATTCGTTAGGTTGTCCAGGTTGTCAATTCCTTCTGCCTCACAATAGCGATTCAAAGCAAAAGGTAAGTCCTTGGAGACACAGATTATTCTGGTATTGTCAAGTTTCGAAGCTTCTTGGTTGAATTTTGTAGTTGACATAGCACAAACCCCTGTATCAATACTTGGATAGATATTCATGATTACTTTTTGACCATGATAATTGGCAAGTGTGATATCCTTCATATCTTTTCTTACCAATTGAAAATCTGGTGCCTGACTTCCGACTGCAGGTAAGTCCCCTATTGTATTTGTGTCTGTTCCGCCTAGTGTGATTTTAGCCATATTGGTAAGTTTTAAAAGGTGTTATTAAGTAATCCAAAGGTACATCCCATTTTTCTGTTTGAATAATTCTGTCAACAGGAGGTGATAAGGATAACCCCACTTTTAATGCTTTTGTTTCTCCGAGCAATCGATCATAATATCCACCACCATATCCGATACGGTAACCTAGTCTATCCGAAAGTAGAAGCGGAACAAAAATTATGTCTAAATCTTCAAGCGATGTTTCCTCGGCATCTGAGGGTTCAGGTATGCCCTTTTTGTTTACTACCAAATCTGTTTTCTCATCTAGATGATAGTGTCGCATCTGCTTAAACATAAAATCTGTTTTTGAGACAATTACTTGTTTTCCCTCCTTCCAAAAGCTTTTAAAAAGTGGTGAAATGTCAGGTTCTTTGTTCTTTTCGATTGATAAAAAAGTATGCAGTTTCTTGATGTTTTTAGACTCTATAAATTCAAAAATAGCTCTACACAATTGCTCATTCCGCTGGTCGTACATGAGTCCATCGGTAAGCACTCGATACTGCAGGATTACTTTACGAAGGTAGGATTTGCTAATCATCGCTAGTCTGGTAGCTCTTCGCAATAAATACCTTGATCTCGAACCAGCTGAATCATCTCATTTTGTTTAGAATCTTCATTAGTCTCTACTTTTAATACTTTGTCAATATCATCTAAGTCTATGGACCATCGAAAAATGTGCTCATTTTGTTGAAAAATAGGCTTAAGCCTGTTCAATTGCCTTTTCGATTTTATGTCTGTTTTAAGAATAAATAATTTCATTGGATTTAATCTTTAGCTGGTGTAAATGAGAAGACTTCTTCTAGCGGAGTATTAAATAGGTGAGCGATCTTAAAGGCTAATTCAAGTGATGGAGAATACTTTTCTTTTTCAATAGCCACTATGGTTTGTCTTGTTACTTTGACTGAATCAGCGAGCTGTTGCTGAGTCATTTCATCGTGCTCAAACCTGAGCTTACGGATGTTATTGGTGACGCTATGCTGACTCTTTTTCATACGCCCTTTCTGTGATAATAAAGTTTAGAAAGATTATCGAAAATTTCAGATCCTACTCCAGCTAAAATCAGGGAGATAAACATATACTTTGGAGGGTAGCCAAAAGCGAGAACAACAAGTGCGATGAAGAATCCTGCCCCGAAAATAAAGTAAGAATTTCGAGTTGATTTCAATTCAATAAGCTTATCTCTTTCATCCTCAAAACATGGGATCTTTTCCTTCGTGATTACATAATCGCCGATGGCAAAAATGATCATCACCACAATTTTAGCAGCGATGGAAATTGGGATGGCAATTAAAATTGCTTTAGCCCAAAACTGTAGCTGCTCATCTGTATTCATAACCTCACTGCTGAAGCGCTCAAATACGGACCAATAATAAATGCCCAGTACTATGACTGTACTGAGCATGTTAACAATACTTTTTCTTTCGTGATAGTCCATTTTTAACAGTAGTAGTTGTACGTTTTTCTTTACTCAATGTAAAGTATTACGAACAGTAAGTTAAAAATGTTTTACTAAATGTAAAGTTTATTTTACATTATTGTTATTTTCCAAAATTGGAATATGCATTTATATTTTTATGTTGCCATAATAGATTAGTGATCTTCCATTCGCCTTCAATTTTAGTGAGGTGCAAGTATTCAATCCAATTATCGGATACTAGCTTTACTGTAGCAATTCGATCGTAAACATCAAGAATAATCGCTTTATTGGAAGGGTTGAATGGAAATCTATTTCCACTTTTATTCCATGATTTAGAGAACTCCACCATCTGATCGTAAGATGTTTCCCTTATGTTCTCCGTTTGCATTCTTCGATCGTACGCTATCGTCCTCTTGGCTAATTGCTGATGCATTACCCTTTTCATCTGAACGGAATCAAGGTTTTGAAGTGATTCTAAATAGCCTTTAGATACCGTTTCAATTTCAAGCGAATCGTCCTTAGTTGCCGGTTTTGGAATCTGGACTTTCACATTGGTAACCATCTTTCTCTCTTGCATCAATTCATCATTTTCATCATAGGTATTCCAGTTTAAGAGATTCCCTTTATTGTCGTACTCTTTTATTGCGTAAGCATACCCCCATTGATTTTTAATCAATTTATCCGAGGCATCATAGTATGACCATTTCTTATGATTGCCAAATTCATCATACTCATCTTTATAGCTTGCCAGGCCATGCACATTATTCACAATGTTAAGCTCATCATCCAGATTGTGATGAGCTTTTGGATAGCCCTTTTTTGTATACTCTATTCCTGAGGTTCCAAAAGGGAAATATGGGGAGACATTCACTTCATCACCATTGACATTGAATCGTTTTTCAATCACCAGATTTTTATGTTTCTTCCATGTGTACTTCGAAATCTTCCACATGCTTTCCATAGGTTGATCAGCAGCATCATAAAAATTCAACTCATATCTGAAGCCTCTTTTATCTATAAGAAATTCCTCTTTAAAAACTTGGCGATCATTTTCTATGGCGTTTCCATTTTTGTCAAAATAGGTCCAGGTCTGCTTGTTAGAGCTGTATTCAACAACTGTTTTATAAGCTCCTAAAGTGGTGAGAGGATGACGCCTCTCCGTAGCATAGTGATTATTTACGATCTCTACTAGCCTTCTTTCGTCATCATAGGAAAAAATATAGTGGGATTCATCTACCGATTCTTCTTTTTCTATTTCATAAATCCCTCTTATCTCTACATGCGGGGACACATGATTGTATGATATTTGTCGGAAATACTTTTGATTCGATTGAGCATAACTCTGCAAAGCAGTGCCAACTATAAACAGCACTAAAAGTGTAATTCTTGATTTCATAAGGTATTGATTAAAATTCTATTCGTATCTAAGACTATGGATTGGGTTCTTTTTGGCTACACTGATTGTCTGCCACATGGTGACAACTAGTGCGGTTAAAATTGCGAATAAGCACACCAAAAGGTAAACCCACCAATCAATAGCTGCTCTATAAGCAAATCTATCCATCCATTTTTGGATAAAGTACCAGCTAAATGGAGCTGCAATCAAGATGGCCAGAAGTATGATTTTCATGAATGAAAAACTGAGCAGGCCAAATACATCTTTCGCTGTGGCACCATTTACTTTCCTGATGCCTACCTCTTTTGTTCTTCTATTAGCTTCGTAGAAAGAAAATGCTAATAAACAGATACTGGATAGCACTAGAGCAACAAGTGTAAACGAAAAGTATACTTTTCTCAACCTCTTTTCAGATAGGTACTGTTCTTCAACCTCACTCGATAATAGTTGGTAGTCAAAACCTCCTATTGGATTCACTTCTTTAAATAGGTCCTCAATAAAATTCAGACCTTCTTTTTCTCTGCCTTCCACCAACTCAATGAGAAAGCTCTCATCAGGATATGGTCTGTATCGAAGAACTAACGGTTTTATCTTATTTGATAGATGTTCGTAGTGGAAGTCTTCAACTACTCCAATTATATCAAATTCATATTCTTGTCTTCCACTTGTATTACTAGAGAGTTTTGCATTTTGAATATTATCTATCTGCCAATATTTTTTTGCTGCATTATTGATGACAACCTTTTGTTGGCGGGGTTGATCTAGAGAGTCAGAGAAAAAACGACCTTCAATCAGCTTTAGTCCTAAAAGCTGATCATATCCCGTATCAACGGTCATGATATTCTCACTTGCATAATCAAATCCTTCTCCTACTCTGCTCCAAGAGGATACTTTGACTTTAGAACCAATGGGCATATCTCCCTGCGAGTAATTTTTTACTAGTGTACTTTGGCTTAAAGAATTTTGCACAAAATCAAAGCTTCTTAGCTGATCTTCACTCAAGTTTCTGCTTTGGATTTCAAAAAAATCTACGCTAACAATATCATCAACTTTAACTCCAGGATCTTTATTGGACATGTAGTTATACTGGATAAAAACCACCGAAGTGGTAATCATCAATATGATTGTGATTGCATATTGCGTAATCACAAGTCCGCGTTGCAGTTTAGAGATTCTAAACAAATTAGTTGTATTAGTAACTGCTTGATCTGCTTTGATGCCATTGATTTGAAGAACAGAAATAATTGTTGAAATAATCAAAAAGAGTGAGGAAACGCCCAAAATGGATAAGAAATCATCGGTCAAAACATGATCGATTTCAAACTCCATGAAGGCACTGTAGTATGGGAAAATAAATTGAAAAAGAAAGAATGAGACTAGTACTCCAATCAGCAGCATATAAAATCTCATTAAAACTATTTCATTGATCAGTGCTCCTTTTGTTGCTCCGATGATTTGCTTAATGCCATGCTTTTTTGCTGAAGATAATTGTAAGGTAGATTGAAGGTTATTGAACCCTAATAGCGTAATTACCCAGATCATTATGGCTATAAAAATCATGGTGTAGACACTGTCCTTACTACCATACTTATTGAGTAAGATAGATTCTGCCGTTTTTTCAAAATATAGATCCGTAAAAGGAACCACACTCAACAAACTCTCTGGAAATCGATCAACGGATTCTCTTCCCATAAATGCCACTTTTTTATTGAAAGCAGTGTAATCAAAATGAGGAGAGGTCAATATTAAATCTAGGGGTATTCTTCTCCAAAATTGCTGAGAATGTTTTGGAACAATAAAGTCAAAATAGATAGAGCTATTGGATGGGATTTTATCCAGAACACCAACAATCTTGTAAGTACCTTCCTGATCGCATCTAATTTTTACCGATTTCCCAATTGGATTGGTTTTTCCGAAAACTCGATTGGCAAATGATTGAGTAATGATAATACCAGAAGGATCTGTTAAATTCTTGGTTCCTTGGGATATCTTGAAATCAAAGAAGTCAAAGAATGTGCTATCTGTAATGAGTCCTTTTCCTGTAAACTCTCGCTGGCCGGCAATAAATTTTATTTCATCTTTTCTGTAGACATGCAGCACTAGTTTATTTTCTATTTCCGGAAATTGATCATAATCCAGGTTAAAGAATGCTTGAAGACTGACTGGGGCTAGATCTGCCATGGGGTTTGTACGTGCCACACCCATGTAAACCCGATCTATTTTGGTGTGGAACTTATCGGTACTCAATTCATTGTAAAACCAAGTATAAATAAGCTGAAAGCAAAGGGATCCTAATATGAGACAGGTCATACTTGTGATCGATACCAACTTATTATTTAGCAATGTTCTAAGTGCTATTTTGGAGTTAAAGTTTATCATTTCCCAGAAAAAGCGTTGATTTTTAGGCATCAATGACTTGACTAGTTGAGGTCTGAGAAACTGAAATACATGAAACCAGTAGAACAGTTTTCTTTTCCATGAAGACCGTCCTTCCATCTCATCATGGTACTCATACAGGTCGCCAAGTGCCTCTTCCAGCACATCACCTTTGATAAACCAACCTAGGAGCCGATCTGCAAATTTGGGAGGTCTTGAAGCTGCCATCGCTATGAGTTTTCAATTGATAGTTCAGGAATTTGCTGCCAAAGATTTACTTTGACATCACGGCTCTTTTGGAGTACGTTTTTTCCGGAGGCCGTAATGGTAAATATTCGCTTACGCCTTCCACCACGTTCTTCGGTAGCTCCACCCATGCTCGATCCGATAAACCCCTTGCTTTCCAAGCGATTTACTGTAGCGTGTATTGCTCCAATAGTTACATTCCGATTTGCCTGATCCTTGAGCGCCTTTCTAATAGCTAGACCGTAAGCCTCCTCCTTTAGCATCACAATGATCAGTAAAATCAACTCTTCTAGTTCGCCTAAATGATCTTTCGACATGATTTATTCTATTTAATAGAACAAATATACGGAAGCAAAAATAATATGTTCTACTTTATAGAATAAATATTCATTTGATCCAGATACTTTACTTTGATCAAGCTTAAATAGGTAAGGAAAAAGATCTTCTATTCGTGTTGTTTGATCTCCAATTTTTTATTTCCTCTTAATCTATTTGTTCCCATTATTAAAAGCCATAAACAAATCCCGATTTCGCCAAGAGGCGCAGGATATCCAGCAATATTGGATAGAATTGTCTCGTTGAAATCTGGGTATAGAAAACTTCCAAAAAAAGTAATTAAATAGCCAAAACAGCCCGCCATTAAGAGTATTCCAAGGATTTTTGGTAGGAAACCTGATTTATAAACCAAATAGCCAAAAGGAAATAGCCAGAGTCCCCAAAATATTTGTGATAATTCAAGTCCATTATTGTAACTGTCAATATGAAACATCACTTGTGTTTGAAGTTCAACTTCCCCCATCTTTTGCAAAAAAGATTTTTTATTGATCAGTGTTAAAACTGAAAATTTATTCAAAATATTAACAAAAAAGATTGGAACGCTTATCAGTGCAAATATTACCATAAGACTTGCATAAGCCTTATTTACTTGATTTAATAGCTTATACAAAACCAATGGTAGAAGTATATAGATAAGAAAAGTGATAATACCACTTACTATTCCCAAGCGGAACAACAGTTCAGAATTTGTTATGTTCTCAAATGTTTTAGATTCACTTTCACGGACTATTAGCTGGGAAGGAATGTATGCAAGACTTATAATTCCACCTATTATTAGTATTAAGTATAGTATTCCTGCTAGTCTAGCATTTTTATTTCTTGATGTCATATCTATCCGTCTGAATTTATTACTTGCTTAGGCCAGTTCCAGGCTAGAAACACTATTGAAAAGGTTATCACGCTTTCAAGAAATGCGAAGAATACATAAAAACTATACCAAGGAGTTAGGGAATTGGTACCTATGAATACCATCATCAATGTAAATACAATTCCAAAAAATACATTTAGAAATCTATTCACTTTTGGGTTCAGTAGAATTGATAAAGCAATCATTAGAGAGGGAATTGCTAAGATTATTGAGGCAATTAGTAACTTGGTTGGACTGTCCAATACGTTGACTCCCGTTATAAGACTATCAACTTTTTCTGGCACGTATAATTCAAAATAATCGCCATATAAATAGCAGAATACTACTGATGTCCATAAAGCCGAAAGCTTAATTTTGATGTTCAATTTGGGGTTCTCCAACATATCACTTTTTAAATTTTACTCAATTTTATTTTATAAATTTTCTAAATATCAGATTACAGTTACACTATGATTACTTTTTAAATATTAGCGTTAAACTCTTTTTCCCAATAGTATAGAACAGGAAATAAATGCCTATTAAAATCAAGCCAGCCAAAGTCGGAATGAAAGCTCCGAAGGCGAACATCGCACCGATGACAAACCCAAGTAAGTACTCACTTTTATATAGAGGAATTCCAAATGATATAACAAATATGGCAATCATGCCATAATCAATCAACTCTGGGCTATAAAAGAAGGAAATTGAAAGTGCGGAAGCAAAAACAAGTGACAAAATGAATCTAATAAAGATCTTCCTATTAGATTCAGAGGGATATTCATTTTGCCTTTTTTGTATTCGAGAAAGTGTCATGTATGACAGAACTGGGATAATCAGTGCGCCCCACCAATTGGAAATCCCCGGCATGTTTTCATCATGTAATAGGTAATGAGTGGAAACTCCATCGTGAAAATAATCCCAGGCTATAAGTACCCAAGCATATAACGTGAAGAGCACAAAACCATAGCGATGAAGCTTGGTATTCAATTTAAATTCCATTTGTATTTATTCTGTTTTTAGCCCTTCCACAGGGTTCGATTTAGTAACCCTTCTTACTTGCATTAACATGACACTTATGAGTACTGAACATAGAATTGTGACTGCTATGAATACACTGTCAACCCCAAATGGTCTTGGGTCTGGATACATCATGTCGAGGTTGGCTTTTGCCAAAACATAAGAAATAGGAGCTCCAAAAAGTAATGCAACGGTAGCAAGCAAAATATACTGCTTAATGATGCCGTATGCTATGTGCTTCGCCCCTGCACCTAAGGTTTTTCTAACACTGAATTCTCTGATTCTCCCAGCCACATTTAGAGACACCAAACCATATAAGCCAAGTCCTGTAAGAATGATGAAAATGTATGCAATGTTTCTTGTGAATACCCTTTGGATATCTAATTCCTCATAAAAGGTTCCCCAGATATCTTCTTGATAGCCACCCCTAAAGGGAGTTTCTGGAAAGAGTTCAGCCCATTGCTTGCGCATATTTTGATAGACTTTTTCTTCTTTTCCTGCTAGAGATCGGACAGTCAGAAATCGATAATTTTCTCCTTTTGCTTTTGTGAAAATTGATGGTTCATTTTCATAATAGAAATTATTAAAATGAAAGTTTTTGACTACACCAACTATTGTGTAATTGACACTATCAATCTTTAATTGGTAACCAATTGGTGTATCGATTTCGAGGTTTTCAACAAGAAGTTCATTAATAATAATTGAACGTTGATCAGTATTTGTACCAGCATCGAAACCACTTCCTTCTATTATGGAAAGCCCCATTGTCTCAAAGTAATTCGCGTCTACTGCTAGTTCTGATACTTCATATTCCCGATTTTCATCCCATACGACTTGTAATCCACGTGAATTTCCTAAGTGATGGCTTGATCCTGATAGATGAGTAATATCCGGATCTTGGGAAAGTATAGCTTGTAATTGTCTAAATCCGGATTCATTGGAAACAAATAGATACATAGCTCCTCGCTGATCATATCCCCAGCCACGCTGATTTTGATAACTGCTATTTTGGGTGAACATAACTGCAACGGTAATGCCGACACAAGACAGTATAATTTGAAAAGCCAAAAACACCTTAGTCAACAAATTCTTCTTTCCGAATCTTACAGACCCCTTAAAGATGGAAACAACAGGAAACTTTGAAATATAGAATGCTGGGTAAATTCCTGATACAACTCCTGTAAAAACAAGAAGACCTGTTAGGAAAAACCAAAGTTTGTAATCGGATATCGAAAGGGATAACCCTATGCTGGAAATACCATTAAACCAGGGGAGCATTACAGTAAATGCCAACAACACTCCAATGATTAAGGCAAAAAGTGTAAGTATTATATTTTCTGTCAGAAATTGGCTAATAACTTTGGAGCGATTAGCTCCTATAACCTTTCTTATTCCAATCTCTTTTAATCTTTTAGCTGCAGAAACTACCGCAATATTTATATAGTTAAAACAGGCTAAAACAATCAGGAATATCCCGATGATCGGTAGAATCACCCGAGCTTCGTAAAAATTATCATGTGAAATATCTTTTTGAATATCTCTGGATCTAAAGTGTAAATCTTTAAGTTTTATCAATTCTGAAGAGCTTATAGCCCAATCTCTTTCTTTCTCATTTTGGAGAGTTATATACTTCTGCATGCCAGAAGAAATCTCTTTAATATCCTCTGGGTTTGGCACAAAAATGAGTGTGGCTGCTACAAATTCACTCCAATCAGAAAAATCGAAGGAGCTATTGAAGTAATCGTAGTTTTCAAGGTTGATAAGAAAGTCAAAAGTAACCGCACGTGTTCTAGGAAATTTTTCCGCTACACCCGAGACTGTGAAGGTTTTGCTCTTTGTTTCTGTGAATTTTATCAAAAGTTGCTGTCCTATCGGATTCGTGTCCCCGAAATATTTTTTAGACATGAATTCGCTTAAAATCACGCTGTTTACATCCTTTAAAGATGCGGATTCCCCCCATTTTAATGGGAAAGTGAAAAACTCTAAAAAGCTTGGGTCTACTAAACGTATGCTTTCATTAAAAACTTTGTCATCATATTTTACAATCGCTTCGCCGCGCTTAATTCTACATACACTTTTAATGGTAGAAAAGTCCTGCTCCAGCATACTTCCCAAAGGAGCGGGGCTTAACCCGTAATGATCTTCCTTGCCATCTCTATCAATGAAAAATGTAGCCAGATAAATCTCATTTTCGTTTGTATGATGTCGATCGATACTGTAATCGAAATCGATAAATGCGTAGACTACAGTGCAGACACCAATCGCAACAGCAAGACCAAAGACGTTGATGAAAGAGCTGAGTGGATTCTTCATCATACTCCGAAGTGTAGTTTTGAAGTAGTTGTTAAGCATCGTTGTAAACAATATGCTTTTCAAGGAAGTCTTTCGTTTAATGTTTGAATACTCCTCTCTAGCTACTACAGGGACTTCTCCGAATTCTCCAATAGCCTTTTCAAAAGCTTCACTTTCGCCAAACCCTTCAGCAATCAGATCTTCGATATGATCACGTAGGTGAACCTCCATTTCTTGAATATTTCCCTCGTCAAAAGCTCGTTGCTTTCTAAAGGTTTTTAGCCATTTTTGAATTGATTTTTCTAAGTCCATTTTAGTTTTTTTTATTCTTGTCTCAATGAATCGACTGGATTGCTTGTTGCCGCTTTGATAGTCTGGAAGCTAATTGTTAACCCCACAACAAGTATTAATGCAAATGTTGGCACGAGGTAGATCCAAAGACTGACCTCAATACGATCAGCGAAATTTTGAAGCCAATATTCGCTAGCAAAATAGGCAAGGGGCCATCCGATGAAGATTGCAAAACCGATAAGGATAAGTGTTTCCCTCGAGAGTAACCTTATCAGAGTTCCTGAACCTGCTCCCAATATCTTTCTTAGCCCTATTTCCTTTGTTCTTACTGATGTAGTAAACGTGATCAAACCGATCAAGCCTAGGCATGCTATCAAAATGGAAAGCGACGCAAATACCACTAATACTCTTCCAGTGTTAGTTTCAGTCTTATATAAATTTTCATAATCTTCATCAAAAAAGAAATATTCGAAGGGCTTGCTATCCGCATATTCGTACCAGGCATCTTCTATGAATGAAATAGTCTCTCTAATATTTTGATTGCTAGCGATTTTCAGGCTTATATATCCCGCACTTCTTTCATCTAACTCAAGTGACATTGGCCCGATTGACTTATGAAGTGATTCAGTGTTATAATCTTTTACTACTCCAATAACTGTTAGAGGTCTTCCTTTCTTGAAAGCAGATTTCATCGGTTTCCCAATTGGATCTTCAAAACCAAAAGATTTTGCTGCCGATTCATTAATAACTATAGCATTGGAGTCCGCGCCAAATTTTTTTTCAAAAAATCTTCCGGAAACTAACTCTAAACCGATCACATCCAGGTAATCATAATTCACCTGATTATTTAAAAAGAGGAAAACTTCTTGTTCATCTTTTTTTCTATACGACCGCATTTCAAATCGTTTTCCTGGTAGAGTCAAAGAATTGGAAACTCCTAATACAGCTGATTGGGAGAGCAACGCTTCTTTGAATGTATCAATATTATCTCCTAACCAATCCGGTCGCTCAATCACCAACACCTGCTCCTTCTCAAAACCTAAACTCTTACTGAGCATGAATTTGACCTGCTCATAGGTGATTGTCGTTCCTATGATGATTACAATGGCAACACCAAATTGTGCTGTTACGAGCATATTCCTTAACCATCCAGACTTCATTCCCGAACGCATTTTCCCTTTGAGCACTTCTACAGGCCTAAATGAAGAGAGAATCAAAGCGGGATAGAAGCCAGCTAAAAGACCGACTATCAATGCCAATCCAATCAATATGGAGGCATATACCAAATGATCCGTCAATTTGAAAGCAAGATTTTTTCCAATAAGATCAATAAAGTAGGGAGTAGTAACTGCAACGATAAGCGCCGCTACTATGGTGGCAAAAAAGGCAATAAATATAGATTCAAGAACAAATTGAGATATTAGATGGCCCTTTGAAGAGCCAATGACTTTTCTTATCCCGACTTCTTTTGCTCTTGTTGAGGAATACGCAGTAGCTAGGTTAACAAAGTTGAAAATCGCCATAAGCAATATCAAAACCCCGATCAAAGAATAGATATATATATAAGAAATATTACCTGGGGGTTCGAGCTCACCAGCGGTGAAAGAGGACTTCAAATGAATATCTTTTATAGGAGTTAGCTCATAACCTATGATGTTTCCAACCTCCCATTCTTCGATGCTCATCCCTGTATAATATTCTATTTCAGGAGCCATGAACTTATAGAAGAGTTCCTTCATTTCAATTTCAAGCGCATCTACTTTAGTTTCTTCATTTAAAACCGCATAGGTGTACTGCGTCCCTCCAATCCATCTGTTGGAATTCCAAGCATCATTGGAAGAAATAGATCCTAGCATATTGAACTTAATGTGTGAATTCGCTGGGGCATCTTCAATGACACCTGTTACCTTATAAGACGTTTCATCTGTCCCCACCAAAAGCTCTTTTCCAACAGGGTTTTCTTTTCCAAAATATTTTTTTGCATACGATTTGGTAAGCACGATCGACCTGGGCTCCTTCAATGCTTTATTCAGGTCACCTTTCAAAAGCTTAAAATCAAATACTCCTAGAAATCTATCGTCTACAAATAAGACTCCTTCCTCATTAGCTACATTCTTCAATTTGCCAATTAATATCGACCCTGGATTATAGATTCTAGTAGATTCAATTATTTGCGGATATTCTTGCAAAAGGGTATTTGCAAGCGGCATAGAAGATCTTGCATCATGGTTTTTCTCTCCCCTTATTGTAGCTGGAGAAGTTACCATGTAAATGTTTTTGTAGTTGGCATGAAAGCGATCGTAGCTCAGCTCATTAGCTACAAATAGACTTATAAATATGAAGCCAGAAAGCCCAATGGAAAGTCCGAGAACGTTTATCGCAAAGTAGGTTTTATGCTTTATTAGGTTTCTCAATGCAACCGAGTAAAAGCTTTTCAACAAAGAAGAATAAATAACTGACTTGATGGTTGGTTTTCGTTGCTGATTCCAAAATTCTTCCTCTGCAACCTTCGGAACGTCTCCAAACTCCTTGACTGCTTGATTAAATGCATCTTTTCTGTCAATTCCTTCCGCTATTAGATCCTCAATATGATCACGGAGATGAAGCTCCATCTCATGAATCGCTCCTTCGTCAAAAGCTTGTTGCTTTCTAAAGGATTTTAACCATTTCCCTATCTCTTTTTCCAGATTAAACATTCATTAGGTAGTTGAAGGATTTACATCCCAAAGTGAGTTTAGCAATGCATTTACTTGTTTCCACTGTGCTTGCTCAGTGATAAGCTCTTCTTTACCAAGTTCTGTGATTTCATAATATTTTCTTGGTCTGGTGCCCCCATCCATCGTCCAATTAGATTTGATGAGACCTTCTTTTTCCAATCGATGAAGTACAGGATATAGCATCCCATCAGAGTATTCCATTTTACCTCCCGATAGCTCCTTGATCTTCTTGATGATCAAATAGCCATAACTATTTCCTTGTTTAAGGATTCCTAGAATGATTGGTTTTGTCGATGCAGCAGTTAAATTTTTAGAAATCATTAGTTAAGATTTATACTTTGTCATACAAGCATTCTATATACATAGAATACCAAAGTATAACGAAAGATTAAATCATAGGTTTCGTTAAAAATCAAAATCGCTTCATAAAACGAGCGTCTTTTTGAAAAAATAAACGAGGCATAAACAGAATCTGAACCTACTAAAAGAGGTCTAGTAAAAGAAATACATGATTATATATTGCTATTTCACCAGCTAGTCTTCTCCAAGCCTCTGATTAGTTGTTCATCTCTAGGATGCATTTTAAGGATGTTATAATGCTTCCAAAACTCAGGATCATATGTGGTTTCTTGCTTCTCTAGCATTTCATCTGGGTCCATAATGTTATTCTTTGCTGGTTTTTCTCCAGGAGAAAAGTCAATATTGGTGACCATGTACTCTTGAAGTAAGTCAGACGTAAAGAGAAGGCTGTCCGAATTGAAATCAAATGCGTGAAGGACAGTTCTAAAGCTGTGATACTTCGGGTAGTAAAGACCATCAATTAGCTGAAAGTCCAGAATTTCTTTTGCGCTTCGCTGCTGATATTTAATCGTATCTCCAAGTGTCCATTCATTTTCAGCTACATCATCTTCCCATTCAAAATTCATTTCGATTTTAGGGACAGCATAAGTTGAAACATCGACATAGATATAAAACGTCCAATCTTCTACTGCTTTGATTCGATACATCAGGCGATCATTAATGATTTTGTAACCATCTAATTCGCGCTTATACTTTCTCTTTTTATCTAATACACGTGATTGATATCGCACATCATTAAGCCGCAAAAGTTCTTTCATAATATTGATCCGCTTGAATGCATGCGTTTGATAAGAAGTAGCAAAGCTCTTCCTCACCTGGTTTAGAGTAACTTTTTCTTTTAGCACATCTCCGTTTACTACTTTTGAATATCTCTTATCGTACACCGATACTGCAGCCTCAAACAAGCCCACACACTTATCATTTTCAATTTTATAGTCTCGATAAAAAGCCTCGAATTCAAAAGGAGTTGTCGGGTAATTATGCTTAATGTTTCGTCGTACCAAGTCAAGAATATCTTCGACAGTCAATTGCTTGTCGGTAACCACTACTTCATCAAGCATTACCGCTTTACTCACGAGCTTGATTGATAGATTTTTTTTGTCTGCTAAAGTTTGGAGTAAATATTTTTCCGAGGCATATCCCATCATCGATATCACTAAGGAGTCACTCTGTAATTCCGTTGAAAAAGTGAATTCAAAATATCCTTCTTCGTTAGCAACTACTCCTATAGGTTTTTCAAGAATGCTTATGGTCGAAAACGCCAATGGCTCATTCGTTTCAGCATCTATTATTTTACCAGAGATGGTGATAAACTGTTGTGAATAGCCTAAACCAACAGACATTATCATAACTAAAATGCAGAAAAATCTAGCCATCCTCATTTTTTTGATTTTGTCTTTTTAAACCGAAACTGTTCTTCCAATGACTTCTCCCGCTCCAATCCCTGTATTTGCTTTTGCGTTAGTGGTACCAGCTTAACATTCTGCTTGTTGCTCCAAAAAGCAGGATTATACTTTTGGGTCTGTAGCATGAGGTCTTTCCCTCGGAGTGCCTTTCCTCCAGTCGGCCGTTTTACGTTTTCTAACTGAACATCTGTGGTAACAAAGGTCATGTGAAAGGCTAAATCCAGGTAAACTCGATCCTGCTTTTTGTTGTAAATGTCAAAAGGATATATCTGGCTAATGTATTTTGGATACATTTTTCCTCGGTATTCACCATACTCTCTTACAATCTTCCATCCTTTTTGTCTGTAGTAAAGAGAGTCACCAGGGTAGGGAGGTTCGATGGCTACAAAAGTTTCATTTATAGGAATCTCTGTATGAACAATTTTATGAATCGCATATGTTTCACTATCCACATAGAAAAGTGTTTCTAGTGTATAGGAAAGATTCACATAGCTCGAGTCATTGCCCGGCGTTACTTTTTGTTCTTCAAGACGGATCACGAACAGGTAGCTTCCATCTGAGTGAATAATGTCTTTAAGTTCGTAGTGACTTGCTGAGGAAGGTTTCAGAGATACCGCGTAGTATTTATACCAATTATTTTCCAATGTAAAGTGAAGGAAATTGAACCTGTTCAGCACTGGAGTGAGGAGTTCATTGATCTTGTTTTCAGAAGCCCGCATGTCTTTTATAAAAAAACTCCGACGCTCCTTTTTATTCCCCTCTTTATTCATCTTTATTCCAGGGTCATAAACCTCAACGGCACTTTCCACTAGATAGGAGGATTGATCATTTTGATTTCTTATGTCTCTGAAAAAGCCTTTTATAACGAATGGGTCTGTTGAATAATTTTCAGGCATGCGTTCAAACACTTTTTGCATAATTTGATCAGCGGTCAGGTTATTAACCTCTACTTCGGCTAATTGCACCACACTTTCCTCAAGTTGAATCACGTTTTTTTCTTCGAGCATGCTCGAAACAGAAGCCCGGTAGGTTTCATAGCCTAGGTACCGAACAAAAAGCGTATCAGCGGCATTTTCCTTGGGTATTGAAAAACTAAACTCTCCATCTAGATTAGTAATAGTCCCCTGCTGATCCTTCTTTAGTCCAATTGTAGCAAAGCTTAGAGTCTCTTGGGATTTTTTATCAATCACTTTCCCGGAAATGGTGAGAAACTCTTGGGATTCAGCTGATAGCCAAAGTAAAATGAACATCGCGCAAAGAATTCTTTTCATAGTTACTTATCAGTTCTTTTAAATTGAGTTTCTAATGGAGTACTTATTTCCAGATCTTGAATGATTTGAGGGGTAATTGGAAAATCTTGAATCAATTGATAATTCTCCCAAAAAAGGGCATTGTAAGGAGTGTGTTTTGGGTCTTTTTTGGGATGTGGAATCATTAACCGATCACGAGCTGGTTTTTCAAAATTTTTGAATTTGACTTGATCAAACATCGTTTCGAATCGAAATCCCCAATCGCAAAACTCCTCAGCCGTTTTTCTGTTAGTCAAGTTTCCTTCAATGAGCCAATCCATGTATTTGGCATAATATCGATCTTCGACTTTTTCAAATTGAATGACCTTAGAAATTTGAGTGACTTGAAAATTGGAAGAATCAGTAGAGGTCCCTTTGTTGAGGATCGGGTTCCAATCCTCGTCTTCTGGTGTGGCCATGATCATATTGACCTTGATTAATGCATAATCTTCAGCATTGATATACATGGTGTGATTTTCGTATTTAGAGTGGTTTGTTTTGATGATATAGATCAATTGATCATCAACATAGGTGTAGCCATCAATGACATAATTCTTATTGGCAGTCTTAAGGGAATAGGATCTAAATAAGACATCATTTATGTGCCTCATGGCAATGAATGGGTTTCGATTACCACGCAATACAACACTTTGATAGTTTGCCACTTGTTCACTTTGTCTGGACTCGTTGATATATATTTTCTCTGGACTTTTTTTGTGATAGCCTTGTCCGTACAATTCAAAGTCAGCTTCATATAGTTTCACATACTTCCCGCATTCTCTCATGTGAGATCGGGTAAATCCTTCTAATAGGTAAGGAGAAATTGGGTAGTTATCGGCTATGCTTTCGATCACTTTTTCCACTATTTCTAAGGCTGTCAATTTGTGAGCGTTTACTTCTACTTCTGATAAAGAAATAATATTATCTTCCAATGCTATTATTAGAGAAGAGTCGTTTTCCATTTTGCTCAATGGATTGGTATAAGGATTATAACCTAGCATCGAAACCAAGAGTGTGTCTTTTGCATGATCCCTTGGAATTCGCAATTCAAATTCTCCCAAAAAGTTGGAAACAACTCCTATTGAAGTGCCTAAAATGCTAATGGTTGAAAAGGACAGTGGCTCATTTGTTTCAGCACTCACTATTTTACCTGAAAGGGTGAAGTGCTCTTGGGTATAGCCAACTAATGAAAGCAAAATGAAGATTGTACAAAGAATTCTTTTCATAGCTACTTACCCGTTCTTATTTCCAAATCTTATAATCCAGGATTTCGATTACTCATACTTCAAAGAGTCAACTGTATTGGATCGATAGGACTTCAATGCCTGAATGTAAATCACTCCACAAGCGATAAATACAACAACTACTGCCGTCAAAACAAAGTACAGTGGATTAAGAGAAATCCGAAGTGGGTACTCAGCTAGCCAGTTGCTTAACCCAACCCAAACAATAGGTGCAGAAAGTGCAATAGCTATCACAAGTATCTTGACAAATTCTTTTGAGAACAAGGTGAACAAGTCGACTTGACGGGCACCATTTATCTTTCGAATACCCAATTCCTTTTCCCTTGCTTTTCCTAGCATGAGCAGAATAGCATACATGCCTAGAATGGATAAGGTAATGACCAATCCAGCAATAATTCCCAATACGTTTAACGTTGTTTGTTCTTGTTCGAATTGCAACACATAGTCAGATTTCAAAAAAGAAAAATTAAACGGCAGGGCCGGCAAATGCTTATGCCAGACTATCTCCATTCTAGAAATAGCCGACTTCAAATCAATGGTTGAGCTCAATTTGGCCATTGCGAATGCTCCTCTAGGAGAATAGTTGAGAATAAGTGGTTTTATCAATTCGTGAGGAGAATTGAAATAAAAGTTATCGACTACTCCAACGATTGGCGCATTATGCCCATATACATTGAGTTTCTTGTCCAATGCGGAATATGGATCCCATCCCAAATGATCAACAAATGCTTTGTTTACTACGAATGCTTGATAGGGTTGATGTTTTTTTTCATTGAAGAACTCACCGGTTAACACTTCTACCTGGAGTGTCTTGGCATATTGATCATCCACTCCCAATTCTTCAAAGAGCTTGGTCTGCTCTAATTCATGAATGTAATATTCTTCTACCCAGGCATCCATTCCAGGAATGGAATTACTTTCAATTTGAGAGATAGACTGAACAAAGTCTAGCTTGGATAATTCCTGCTTAAGAACGTCTATTTTGCTTTGCTCCATGTAATCCGGAAACTGAAAGTTGATTGTTTGGTCAGGGTTGAAACCTAATGGCTGATTTTGAATATGGGCAGTTTGAAGATAAATCACCAATGTCCCAAGAATCATAGCAAAAGAAAGCGCAAACTGCACGCCTATCAATCCTTTTCTGAAAGGTGCTTTGATTGTTTTAGCTTCAAACAATTGTGAGTGAGATCTCCTGGTCGTAATGATCAAAGCATAGACTGCTGATAAAACAATTGCTCCAACGAAGCTGATTAGAATATATACTATAGTAATCGCAGAAATGGGAATACTAAAGAATGAAAAGTTGGTGTAATGAATTACTAAACCACTAGTCAGGTAAGTCATTAATACACCAAGCGATAAGGCCAGGCTTAGATACATGAATGCTTCGGTACAAAACTCAAGTAGCAGTTGCTTCTTTGATGCTCCAACGACCATTTGGACGTTTACACTTCGAATGCGTTGGAGTAATTGTGTTGCGTACAAGTTGATGTAATTGACTGACGCAATAAGTAAAATGATCCAGCCGACTAGTTGGAAAAGTAAAATGCGCTGCTTATCCATTTTAGGAGTATCGTAGAGCTTTGGTTTACTGAAATGAACTTCAGTGATGTTTTCAAAAGAATAGGTTAAAGAAATCCCCTGATCTGTATAGTGATCATTGTAGTCTGTTATTATTTCTCCAAAATCTGACGCTAGTTCCTTGCCAGAGGTTTCCGGGTGTAGCAATACATAAACGAACATCCACTCCTCCATGAAAGAATAATCGAATGGAATTAACAAATCAAATTTCAAATCACTATTTGCCGGAATATCCTCCACTAATCCAGTTACTTGATAGGATTCTTGATCAATTTTTATGGCTTTTCCGACTATTTGTTCCGTATCATTAAAATACTTCTTTGCAATACTTCTGGTCAAGACGACAGAGTTAGGATTGAACAGTGCCGTATTTGGGTTGCCTTCTATCCACTTATAGCTGAAGACTTCAGAAAATTCGGGATCAGAAAAGAATACTTCTCTCTCTTTGAAGTGTTTCTCTCCAGTATTAACAACTACGGCTTCTTCTACTTTTAAAAGCCTAACGATCTGTTCAACGCCAGGAAATTCGTCGGCGATATCTCTTAAATAAGCATGAGACCAAGCAGTTACATCTTGTAGGTCAGGAGAAGTTACCGTAGTTACTACACGATAAATTCGATCTTTCTTTTCATGGAATTGATCAAAGTTGTAATGGAAATTGGCATAATCAGAAATGTAGAAAAAAGCACTAATGGCTATGCCTAGACCTACAATCTTTAATGTATTGATAAAGGGGTATTTCTTTAGGTATCTGAAAGACCGATTCAATTGATTTCGGAAATTGAAATGGTAAGACTCGCTTAACCAAGTTCCTCGCTTGCGTTGTTTAGAAAAGGGGTTGAAAAGCTTAAGTGTATCAAAGGCGAACAGAACGTTTGCTTTAAATTTTGAAGATGCGGCACGCTCAATGTATACTTCGTAAAAATCACCCTGAATATCTTCCATTTCTGATTGAGCACAGTACCATTGAAGTATTCTATCAAAAAGTTTCGGTGGTTTTGACATAACTTATTTATTATCAGGTGTCCACCTAACCGAAAATGCTCCCTGCGGAATAGCTTCCCAGAGTTGCTGGCGCTTAGCCATCAAGTCACTGACTTCTTGTTGCCCATAGGTAGTGACAGAATAAAAACGTTTTCTTTTGCCTCCCCTCGTTTTAGTAGCTTCACCTAGCTTGGAAGAAACATACTCTTTTTCCTCTAACCTATTGAGAGCCGCATGTAGTGCTCCCATACTTACACTACGATTCGTCATTTCCTCAATCTTATTCTTTACAGATATTCCATAGGCTTCATTAGCTAGTATACCTACTGCCAATAGAACCATCTCTTCAAATTCTCCTAAGTATTTTCCTTTTGAACCCATAGTGATTATTTCTATCCAAATGTATATAATATATTTTATATACAAATAGAAAAATATGATATGATAGCTCCTCGGGTGAAAAGTGATTTGCCAAATTTCCTTCAAGGCTGTTTCAATGGTAACTCCAGGGGTATCTAGAAGAGGCTTATTTTGAAAATGAGAAATTTATCTGAGGAAGAAAAGAAAGATATATTTCAAGGAGGTGCTAAAAATGATTCGGCCATCGATCATCCGATCAGCAAACATGATGAGACTACCTGAAAACATCTATCTGATCCATAAAATTGAATCTATTCTATGTCTTCGCTAACATTTTTAGATTGGCTCTTTAAGTTTAATGACGCACTCTGAAGGAAGACTTTGATGAAGATTGTTTTTGATGTACTCCTAACTCTACATCACAGGTCAGAAAAAAATGAGCAAAGGATAACCCAGTCAGATTTACAGCCTGACTAGGTTAAAAAAATCTTCTACTTACTGCCCGTAAAGACAATGAGAGATGAAACTGTTTGTGATATGGAAAGGTCTCCTTCGTCATCTATAACTACTGTAGTAGTGGCATTACTATTCGTATAAGTAAATACTGTATTATCACTATTTGCAATAAAGGTTACTCCCTCAATAGAAGACACATCATCACTAAAATCCACTCGATAGGTTTTACAGCTTGTTTCAACCAAAGTAGCTGTGCCATTTTGATTAAATACCTCTGTTCCGTTCAAAGTTAATAGTCCCGTATAAGTCCCTAGACTTGCCCCAGAAATCTCTGTAAGTTCTGGTGAGCAGTCGCTTGCTTCATCATCGGAACAAGAAATGAAAGCAATGAATGTTATCAAAATGAATAGTCTCTTAAAAATCTTCGTCATGTTAGATATTATTAAAATAATTAAATTAATTCTCAATATTACCATATTTTTTTGACAAAACTTATCACAATTAGGTCTTCATTTGTGAAACAAATAGTATTCAACTACGTTTGGTCTTCAAAAAAGAAACAAATAAGCGTGACGCTTAACCCATTCAACTGATTGATTAAAGTAGTACAATATGAAAGGCACTAACCTGGGAGAATTTCAAGAGATCGTTTTACTATCCATCCTCATACTAGATGAGCAAGCGTACGGTCTCAAAATTCAAAAAGAAATCAGTGAAAGATTAAAGCGAACACTTAGTCGCGGAGCATTACACACTGCATTGTCAAGGCTTGAGGAGAAAGGATTTTTGGAATCTCATGTTGGTGGAGCTACCGCTGAAAGAGGTGGAAGAAGAAAGCGTTTCTACACCTTAACATCTAGTGGAAAATCCGCATTGAAACAAGCCAAAGAACTTCGTGAAGAAATGTGGAGTCTTGCCCCAAAATTCAGCATCTGATGAAAAGGGATTTGCCAAAATTTCCTTCGACGCTATTTCAGTGGTTTTGTGATCCAGTCTCTTTTGAAGAACTCCAAGGGGATCTAGAAGAGGCTTACTTCGAAAATATAGATGTTTTGGGAGAGAAGAAAGCCAGAAGTATATATGTCAAAGAGGTGTTGAAAATGATTCGCCCATCCGTCATCCGATCAATTAATCTAATTCCCGCAAATATGATGAGACTACCTAAAAACTACCTGAAAACATCTATCAGATCCATAAAATTGAATCCATTTTATGTCTTTGCCAATATTTTCGGATTAGCTCTTGCTATATCCCTTTGCACCATTGGGTACTTCAATTACCGATTCAACACATCCTTTAATTCCTATTATAAAGAAGCAAAGAACGTCTATAAGGTCAACGGATCCAGAACAGGCGAGTCCACACTTGGTTCAAGTTCGGTAGCACTCGCTCCAATACTACGAGAATCTGGAATTGATGCGTTCAGATACACAGCAGGAAATGTAGCCATAAGAGAAAAAGATTTCCTTTTCTCAACACGAGTAGCTTACGTAGATGAATCCTTCCTTCAAAAGCTATCTTTAAAAAGCTTAAATGATCGTTCTGTTAGTTTACCTGGCATCAATGAGGTAGCTATATCGGAAAAATTAGCAATGAAGCTGTTCAATGAACCTTATCCGGTTGGAGAATTTGTAAAAATGGCTTTTGATGGTCAAAGAGAAGAATCATTTCTCATCAAAGATGTATTCGAGGAACCTCCAACAAATACGAGCTTTAGTCAATCCATCATCACGTCTTTTAATAACCTGTTGAACAACTATAACATCGATAATAATAACTGGAGACGAAGCATTAATGGAACCTTTATATATGCTGAGAAAGATCAACTGGACTTAGTCAAAAGAGAGTTATCCGTTTTGAAAGAAATTCGAAATGAAAATAACCCTGAATTATTAATCACTGATTATGAACTTGCTGATTTGCATTCATGGCCTTCATTTGAGAATTACTTATACCGAGGAGAATTTAGGCATCACCTACATTCATCTTCCGTCATAGGAATCGCAAGTGCAGCCATTTCAATTTTATTGATGGCTTGTTTCAATTTTATCAACACAAGCATAGCATTATCAGGAAAAAGATTGAAGGAAATCGCTGTTCGTAAAGTAATGGGAGGAAACAAGAAGAGCACAATTACTCAATTCATTATTGAGAATACGTTCATGATTTCTATCGCTGTAATTCTCTCCATTGGAATTTCCACATTATTGATTCCAAAATACAATGCACTTTTCGAACGTGAGCTGATACAAATGGACCAAATCCCTATTTCAACACTTATTCAATTTGCATTAATTCTCATTCTGATAGTAACCATTCTCTCAGCTGCTTATCCTTCCTTTTATGTCTCTCGATTTTCAGCATTAAAAATATTTAAAGATAAAATCACTCTTTCAGGGAAAAATGGATTGATGGTGGGGTTACTCACTTTCCAGTTTGCCTTGTGTTTTTATAATGTGTTTGGTGTCTTTCTAAACGTTGATAACGCCCATTACCAAAACACATTAGATCTTGGATACGATTCCGATCAGGTTGTAAACATTCAACTTAATCGACCGGAACAATATCAGGTTCTTGCTGACCATTTAAATCAAGAACCCAACATACAGCATTTAGCAGGATCGCGTCATCTCGTTGGTTTTTCAATTGAACATCAATCTGTAGATCAAGAAGGGCTGGATGTCCCAATATCTATGATTCGTGTTGGACAGAATTATACTGAAGTGATAGGCTTAAGATTGAATAAAGGCTCATTTTTTACCGAACTAGGCGATAACTCGGATAAGATCATCATCAACTCTATGTTGGAAAGGCAGTTTGGAAAGGACTTACTGAACGAAACATTGGTTGTTGGAGGTGAGCGATTGGTGGTCATCGGCGTAGTGGATGATTTCAACATGCGAAACATCATGATGGATAATAAAATCACTCCGGCAGTAATCAGGTATGCTGCCCAAGAGAACTACAATTATGCTGTTGCGAAACTTTCCGGAAGCTCTGAACGCATCAATAAAGAAATGGAGTTGATCTGGTATAAGGTCTTCCCTCAAGAATTGTATGCTGGCTTTTTGCAAAGTGATATACGTCAAAGTTCCCGAGGTACAAATGGTGTATTCATTAAAATAAATTGCTTTATGGCCATCATATCCATTCTTATTTCTATCCTTGGATTATATACATTAATCTCACTGAAAGTGCAGAAGAGAAGCAAAGAATTTGGTATTCGAAAAGTGCTGGGTGCTTCCAGAAATACCATCATCCATTTGCTTGGAAAAGACTTGTACTGGATACTCGGGATAGCTGCATGTGTGGGATTGACTGCTAGTCCTATCATATTAAATATGGTATTCGATATTATTTACGCCTATCATGTTTCTCCAGGTCCCGATCACTTTATTCTCGCAACCATCGTTGTGTTAGCCATCGTTGTACTAACCATAGGGTATAAGGTATACCAGACAGGAAAAATCAATCCTGCGGAACAGTTGAGGTCTGAATGAACAACTGATCTACTTTTTTCCATAGGATCTCATAGTCTTAACCTTTTTTGTCAGGATCATTTAATGATTTTTTGATGCTGATCTAAGGCTACATCTATCCTTATGCATACTACCTTGTCTTTGGAGTTGTGATGAATAATAGATTAAAATAGCCCTCCGATAAATCCCGCGATCCCTCCAGCGACAGCACCAACCGCTGCTCCTGCCGGGCCTCCAATCAAAAAACCTACTCCAGCGCCAACAGCCGCTCCTGAAAGAGTTCCTGCAGCTACACCAGCTATTTTGCTATCTGTTTTTTCCTCTACGTAATCAGCAACAAAGTATCCAGTTATTCCACCTGCTAACCCCGCTGCTGCTCCTGCCGCCCCAAGAGTCACACCAGATGTGTAGATTCCGGCTTCAGCTTCTGCAAGTGCGATGCTTCCTTCTACACTTAATCCTACACCTTCTGCGGTCAAGGTAGTATGTTCGGCTATAATTAACCCATTGGCAACTTCAAATGCTGCCTGACCATTAATTATTCCAACTGCGTGACCTCCATAGCCACCTGCCACAAAGCCACATCCTCCTGATATAACTGGGCCAATTTGTACATCATCCATAGTTTAAACTTTTTTTCACTATCATGACTAATAACTCCTCAGAGTTTCCCTCTATCTATCAAAAAATCTTACATAAGTGGATTATTTCTTGAGGGTCAAAACTTTTAAATATGAAAAGCTATTTTTTCAAGAGACATAATCCAGCCGCAACTACCCAAGCAACCCATCCGAAGATGAAAAGTCGAAAACCATGAAGGTCAACAAAAACAAATCCTAGTGTAAGAAAAAGAACCGCCAATAATGAAATGGAAATGCCAAACCACCCAAGCCAGACAGCTAGTTTTTTAGTTCTCACAATGGAAATCGACCACAATAATGTGGAGATACAAACCGCGCCTATAAATATGAAATCAAATGCATGATTGAAACTCCGAATGAAAACAAAAATTGGGGCAAGTGACTTCAAAGTTTCTTTAGAAGCTTCCTCATAAGATTTCACAAAATCCATAAGTATGATTCCATTGGTAGCAGCAGCGATCATTACAGCGATCAACCCAAAAAACATGATCGAAAAGCCAACTTTAGATAAAAATGATTCTGAGCTTAACCTAGCAGTGAGTCCCCAAAATCCATAGGCTACAAATGGAACAGATATTATAGCAATGCTATGAGAAACCATCCCGATAGTGACTATGCTCAATAAGTGATTAAAGTCTCCTCCTACAGGGTGTAAAACCATGGTAGCTATCATGAGTATAGACCCAATAATTAATGCTAAACCTGATCCTTTTTGTTCTTTTAATTCCATTTGTTTTTTTGAACAAACTTAGATTCGAGTGCTTGAAAGAGCACTTGATCGAAATCAAGAAATACTACAGGATTTTTCTTCTGACTCTGCTAAGCGTCTCGGGAGTCATTCCCAAATAAGAGGCAATATATTTCAAAGGGAATTTTTGAATAATTACTGGGTTTTGATCCAGCAGTTTGAGGTATTTCTCTTCAGGTGATTTACCATCAAATGATCTGTCGACCTCCAAAATTTTACCTAAAGCGAAAAAAGATGGATACCTCCCTATTAGTTCATGTAAGTGGTGAACATTTATGGTCAGGATCTCACTATCCTCAAATGCTTCAATTTTACATTTCGAAGGTTTTTGTCCTGTAAAACTTGAATGATCGAGTACCCAACTGTTTTCGGCAAAAAGATTAATGATTACCTCATCCAATTCGCTATTTCGGTAAAACTGCTTAAAACTGCCTTGTTTGAGAAATGAAATCTCCATGCAGGTTTCTCCTTTATCAAGAATTGATTCTCCTTTGGCAATTTCTCTTTTATCCAGCTGTGAATGAAAGAGTTCCAATTCTTCCGCTGTAAAAGAGCCATAGCTCTGCATTGATTTGGTGATTGCATCATTCATTCAATCAAGATTGCATTCTACTTCTTGTAAGAATAGTGTCCAATAATTTTAAAATCGAAAAGCACATCTTCCATTACTTGACCATTCCCAATGTTATGAACAATCATATTCCTTTCACCATCCTTCGATTTATGTATTACTACAATTCCTATGTGGGTAATTGCACCTCCTAAATTCCAGCATACGATATCGCCAACTTCATATTCCTTCGGATCATTCGATAGAGACTTTTCTGTTCCATGCCGTGAGAAAAATGTCATAAGGTTAGGTACTCTTCGATGATCAATATTCTTATCTGGCTTGGACAGTCCCCATATTTTCGGGTAAAGACTAAAATTGGCTCTCATATCCTCATGAACTTCTTTCTGAAGATCAATATCAAGCTTTCTATAGGCCCTAATTATGACATCTGTGCAAACTCCCTTACCCTTAGGCACATCTCCATTTGGATAACCAATAGAAAAATAAGAAGGATCGTAAACTACTTGTTGATTCGTTAACTCAATAGCAGAAGATGATAATCGCTGCTGAAAGGGCTCTTGACAATAGCTCCATCCGCAAGTGAAAAGACACGATACAATTAGAAGTTTTCTGATGAAAATCATGCGATAATTTTTATCAAAACGTACAGGAGTTTTCGATATTTTGAGAATAATAATGCCATTAGCCCGCCCAGCCTTCTCGATCAAGGCTCCTGTACTGAATGGCTTCTGCTAAGTGCTCAATGGCAATTGAATCAGTGCCTGCCAGGTCAGCAATTGTCCTAGATACTCTCAGAATTCTATCATAAGCACGAGCCGAAAGACCCAATCGCTCCATGGCTGTTTTAAGCAATGTTTTGCCAGCTTCATTTATTTGGCAAACTTCTTTCACCATATTAGAACTCATCATGGCGTTGTTGAAAACACCCGATTGATCCTTAAATCTTTCCTCCTGAATTTCTCGAGCCTTAATAACACGATCTCTTATAACCTTGCTAGATTCGGTCTTTCGATTTTCAGTCATTTGATCAAAAGACACGGGGGTAACTTCTACATGTAGATCAATTCGATCAAGCAGTGGTCCGCTTATTTTATTTAAATATCGCTGCACAACGCCTGGTGCACATACACATTCCTTTTCAGGATGGTTATAATATCCACAGGGACAAGGGTTCATGCTAGCGATCAGCATGAAATTGGATGGATAATCCAGTGAAATCCTGGCTCGTGAGATGGTAACTTTTCGCTCTTCCAAGGGTTGTCTCATTACCTCTAATACGGATCTTTGAAACTCGGGAAGCTCATCCAAAAACAGCACACCATTATTTGCTAGCGATATTTCTCCTGGTTGTGGAATACCTCCACCGCCTGTTAAAAACCAAAGCCTTTGAGACTTTAACCAAAGAAAATGAGACACAAGCTTTTTTCTAAAGATACATTATATTGATTTTTCTATTCTTTTAAGACATGATACTACAACCAATTATGACTATGAAATCGATGATTACCGCTTTTACAATTCTAACTGTTTTATCCTCGTGTTCGTCATCAAAAAAATACACAGATATCAATGCTATCGGATCTCAAAATACAAGTTATGTTTTTACTTTATCCAGATCGAGTGATGATGTTAGGATAGTAAAAAAAGGCCCTAGTGTCAGTGCAACAAGAGATCCATCAAACAGAGAAGTTTTTGAAAATTCGATAAATCAAATTGCCAAGGATAATAACATTAAAATTGAATTTTCAAATGCTGCGATAAATTTTCATGATGATCAAGTTCAGGTAAAAAGCGAAATAATTTCAGCAAAATGGATCTTTACAGCAACTTCAGCTACTATGCTCACAGAAATGAAATATACTGTTAATGACAAGAATTATCTAATAACAGGAATGTTTAAAAATTGGTCTGGAGGAGAAAAAGCTAAAATTTTATTTAAATCTATTACAGATGCTAATTATAAAATGCTAGAACAGCTAGCTAAAAATAATAACACCATACAGTAAAGTGGATTAATCTGATCTTGTTGTAGTGCAAAATTTAGTAAAAGGGTCAATTGATAAATCATCTTTAAACTGAAAGCAATGAATTAGTTAGATAAGCAAAAAGTCTCATGGAAGTCTTTGATTCTTGAGATTCCTTGCATTGAGGTAATAGTGCTTCTTAACTAGTAATAGCTGCTACTTTATATGCTGCTTTTTTAGATTTTGAGTGACAGAATTTTAAGCTATTGAAGAACTTATAATACATCTGGCGCATAAACTCTTTTTTATTTACTCCTCCAGCTTTAAGAGCTCTATTATGTCCAAACCAAATGGCGTGAATAGTAGCAAAAAATAACAAACCGTAAAATCCAACACTAAATGCTTTATTGTAAAACCCCTTGCTATTGAAGATTTTGTAGAGTCGCTCATTTTGAAATTTTATATGATGTGATTCATCAATTAGGATGTCTTTACATATCGCTTTTAAAAGTTGGCAATTCGTTGCATCATGTAATGCTTGGTAGAACACTTGAGCAGCGCTTTCAACAATGATTACAGTAATAGTCCAAAGCTCCATGCTTGTATTAAAGTATCTAACTTTCCTAAAAAGTGTATCGCCCCAATCTTTATTAGCACGTTTTTCTCCTATTTGGTCAATATAGCTTCCAAGATTACTCCCATGTTTCTGTTCCTCTTTTATAAAGAGTTTAACAGCATCAAGATAAGTAGGATCATCTGTTTTCTTCGCATGTTTTGCTGCAGCAGCTAGTAAATGAGTTCCATCACTAGTTTCGCCTAACTGCCATGCCTTCAGAGAATAGAGAATTTTATTTTTTTCACCTTGCGTGATACTCAATGGTAGATTCCAGTCTACTCTTTTTTTCGTTAAGTTGTTTTGAAAGTGATTTTTCCAGAAAGTTGATGAGTGCATAATATCCGTTTTTCTTGAATTTAACGGATGCTAATATTTCTTGATTTCTATTTAACATTAATTAGCAAAACGGTCAGTTGATGAATCACATTTCAACCTGAAATCAAGAAAGTCATTGAAATTGGAAAAAGTCTCACCAATGGCTTTGATTCGTGAGACTCATAAAACGAGGGGTTATCTAGATTAAAGAAATTGATCCATCTCCAATAAATTCATTTAAGGCTTTTTAAGCTTCATTCGCTTTTCATGATCCAATAATCAACTCCGTACTCCCAGATTGATCGAGGATGACATAATAGATACCCTCACTCAATCTTGAGATGTCGTAGGAATGATCTTTGTTTGGTTTGAATTCCATCACACTTTTACCCGACTGATTAAATACTCTGATCAGGTATATTTCAATGTAGTTATTCAAATTAACCAAAAAGCGATCTGTAGTCGGATTTGGATAGATAGATATGTCTTCATTTGAAGTTATTGAGAGTGGTTTTTCGTTGACGGTGATAGTAACCACCAAACTACTCATATTCCCCACTTCATCGGTCGCAGCGATTTCTAGGTCATACACATTGTCTGCGTTGTTGTCTTGCGGGTTTGCAAAGTCCGGAGCAACAATAAAATTGAGTTGACCGGTACTTATGTTAAGAGTGAACAAGTCGTCGTCAATACTTCCTGTCAAGCTGTAGGATGGTACCTTGATCTGTTGCTACTGCAGTATATACAGTGCCAGTACCATTCTCTTCAAAGGAAGCTGCTGCTGGTGAGGTGAAGACCGGAGCATCCTCATCTACATCTAGAGCAGTGATTCCAACTGTCATGCTAGACGTATTGCTGGCTTCATCTGTAGCAGTGACTACGATGTTATACACATTATCTGCATCATCGTCCAGAGCAGTTTCAAAGTCTGGAGCATTGACGAAAGTAAGTGAGCCTGTATTGGCATCAATGGCGAATAATTCATCGTCGCTCATTCCTGCTAAGCCATAGTTCAGGGTGTTCTCATCAGTTGCTACTGCTGTAATATACTATTCCAGTATCATTCTCCTCAAAGGAAGCCGTAGCAGAGGAAGTGAAAACCGGGTTGTTCTCATCTTCAATATCGAAGACGGTGATCGCAATAGACAATTCAGAAATGTTTCCTGACTCATCTGTTGCCGTTACTACTATATCATAGACATTATTGGTGCCATCGTCTTGAAGGCTTTCAAAATCCGGTGCAACAATGAATGTAAGCTCACCGGTACTTATTTAATTCTCAACAATTTCTGTGTTAAGTGATTATTATTCATTGTTTGAATAATGTATAAGCCACTTTTTATACCATTGAAGTCAACTTGATCCATAGATTTAAGAGTTTGTGATTTTACTAAATCACCGTTTAGTTGAAGAATATTAACTTCTATAACTGAGTTGTTGGTCATTTGAAACCCTCCAAATCCACCACCCGTACCACATACGCCGAATGTGAAGTTTTTAGAATATGAATCGTTGCAATTGGTATTTATGTTAGAATTACTTGCAAAAACTGTTGCAACAACACTTGTAACTTTGTTCGAACAGCTTACTGGTATTGAAACTTGAGTATTACCTAAGAAATTAACAGTTGCAGGATAAAAGAAAGAATCACCATTCTCAAAATAAATGAGGAAGTTACCACCTGTAACCTGTGTACCTGCAGTTTTAGTGGTTGTGGTAAGAAATGTTACTTCATCTTGACCTAGTGCATTAAGTTCACCAACATCAGTTATTTGTACACTGCATGTTTGATTAAATCCTGAGATTTCAATTGAAACATCATCAATATAATAGTAGGCATTATTATTATCATTGTGTCCAGGATTAGTAACAAGTTGACTTTGATCGGTAGCAAAATTTCCTAGAACCATATACTTGACATTTGAATTGTTGGGCGAATAAGTACCTGACACTTTACTCCAACCATTAGAGTTTAAAAAAGCAAACGGTGATGGATAGTTAGATGGTACTTGAGGTGTGAATTGCGAGTAGTTTAAAGGAAAATCATCTAGAACGAGTTCAGAAAAATTAGAGGTAAAATAGGCTCCCAATCCCTTTACGGCATATTCAGTATCATCAGCCAAGCTTACGAAGAATTCGACGCTGTAAAACGCACCCATCTGAAGAGGTGTATCAAATTCATAAATTAAGTACTCAGCACTTGTTCCGCCAAATGAAAATGGGCTTGCGGCAATTATTCCTGTCATTGAAGTCCCTGTTCTAGGAACTTCAGATCCATATATATGATTCGCAGGATTATATCCACTGCCTAGTGAGGAGCAAGTTTGAAGATAATCTGGTGTTCCATTTATAGTATTACCACCACCATTGATAATTGTAGATCTACAGCCATATGTCCAATCCCTTGGAAAGCCTTGCGTTGAGCCTGGAGTATTCCAAGGTCCGTTCGGACAATTAGTGCCTGCTTGACGAATTTCAAAGCTTCCGTTATTTACAATATTTTGTGAATAAGCAATTTTGAATTGAACAATAATTAGGGATAACGCTATTAAATATCTCATAGCTTAATTTTTGGTATATGATATATAAAGGTATTATAAAATATAGTAAGTTGGATATACCTTAATAAACCCTAAGTCTGAAGTCCAACTTACGAGTTTGTTAATTTTATCATGGAATGGACAGAATCCTGTATGGATCAATGCTTGTGAGAGAATCTCATTTTCTTAGATTATTGCAAAGTTGATAATACCAATAGTATCTATTAAACGGTCAATTGATAAGCCATATATTTTGCTGAAATCATCGAAGGCTAGTGAATGAAGCAAAGTCTCACCAAAGGGTTTTGATTCGGGAGACACATAAAACGAGATTCAGATGTGCTTTTCTTTATAATCTTAAAAGTTTAATTATATCTTTTTCATACTTGGCGTATGAAGATCGACCTAGCTGAATCATTTTGTTCAGTTTCTTTAAATCTGCTTCAAACATATTGGTACCATGCTGTGGTTCAGGAAAGGAGTCACTGATTCTTAGCATATCTAGTTCAGGAAAGAGCAATTTGGCCACAAGTGTATTACTGTTGGTGTTTGCGGTTAGCACTCGTTCAATAAATTGAAAGAAGCCAAACTTCTTTAAGATTTTAGAACGAAGGCCTGAAGACTTTTCTATGTACTGACCAACACCAACATTTAAAAGATGAATGTTTGATTCTTTATATCCTAAAGCCTTGTATGCATCGACCATAGAATAGAGTGTAGAGTTATTAGCAATAAATCCTCCATCAACAACTTCAATCTCTCCATGGTTATCTGTGTTAATTTTCATTT
Source organism: Marinobacter alexandrii (assembly GCA_039984955.1). NCBI lineage: Bacteria > Pseudomonadati > Pseudomonadota > Gammaproteobacteria > Pseudomonadales > Marinobacteraceae > Marinobacter > Marinobacter alexandrii. Next base: position 2,278,771 of record JBDWTN010000007.1, on the reverse strand, counting down.
TATTGAAAAAAGGATAAGCAGCAGACGAGCATCTTACAGCTGTTTCTATGGTGCGGTCAAACCCCGATTTGAAGGATTGTTTCATGGCATGGGCCTGATCAATATTAGTCTTGAAAATTAAGGGCATTTGTGTCTCAAAATTCAATGCTACAATTCCAATATTCGTTTTGAAAGAGTCAAATTTTTTGTCGCCAAACACCTTTTTGGCTTGTTCTTCCATGGCTTCACTTTTTCCTGTCCTTGAGCTTTTTCCCATTATTTCTGGAATGAGTGTCAGGTAGAGCTCTTCAATCTTTTTAATGTGGTATCCCAGCCCAATTAAAGCGGCAATAATTGAACCTGTGCTTGTCCCAAAAATCAATCCAAAATGCTCACAGAGAGGGCTGCCTAATTTTAATTCAAGCTCTTTTAAAACACCGAGAGTATAGACCCCTTTTGAGCCGCCACCATCTAAAACTAATATGTTAAGTTCAGCGTTATCCATTAGTATTCGTTCCAAAACTTAATTAGTTGGTTAACGAAAGTCGTTGCATCCTCAATATTCCATTGTTGGTCTTCAGAACCAAAAAGCTTCCGTTGCTCATTTTGTACTAAGTAATTTGTCATCGCCCCATTCTTTAAATCTGTGCTGAACTGATTTATGATGGAAACTGCTATTTCTTGATATGTGTTAAATCGAAAATTCGTGTTTTCTGAATTATAAATTAGACATTCTAAGAAGTAGGAAGGTGCAAGTTCTTTGGTTATGTAACCTTTGTCTACCATAGATGCTTTAATGTTTTTTAGCACTCTAACTGAAGGCTTAAAATTTCCATTTGTATTCTCTTGGCGGTTTTTTATACTACCATTTTTTAAGTGAACCTTTGGATAATTTATGATTGTTTTTTGAGGGACATCATGTTCTGTATTGAAAATAATTCCTTCAATATAGTCTGACTTATTTAATGAAGAATACGAATTATATTTTCTATACGGATTACATACAACTACATCACAATCGAGTCTACTGCTCCCATCGCCCTTCACAACTATAGCTTTGTTGCCAACTTCCACATTGTCACCATAACAATCTTTTAATTGTTCAATAACCGCTTGCTTAAAAGAAGCTAATGAATATTTTGCATCATCATAGTCAGAATCAAATTGTCTTTTTTGTTCTTGTGTGAGTGCTGACAAGTTCTTTGAAAATAAGGAGCGAAACTCAACAACTAAATCTACATCACTGTTCCCATAAATATTTGTGTAATTTGGATAGGATCCCTGCAGATAAGTAACATAGCTTACATCGTCATTCCAATTAACTTTTTTAATGCAATTTTCAACACTCCTGTGAGTAGTTGCCGAAGATTGAACTGCTCCTTGATTTGACCATGTTTGTAATTGTCTTTCTGGTATCGCCATTTATTTAAATTGTTGCCAACATCCGATATGGCGTACTTTGTGCGCCCTATACTCATTATAATTTTAGTTATAAACGATGGTAACTAGGTTCGATAATTCGTTCGTTTAATCGAACTCTTATTACACTTAACTAAATTAATGAATATAGTTAAAACTAATAGTTCGAAAAACTAGTTGGTTTAATCTATGTTTGATTAATTACATATATATGGTTAAATCGAACTGATATGAAATTTGGATATGCAAGGGTATCAACTAAGGACCAAAGTTTGGCTCTACAAATCGATGCACTTAAGAAGGAGGGATGTGAAGAAGTCTTTTCCGAAAAGCTCTCAGGTAGAAGTGAGAATAAGCCTAAGCTTAATGAACTATTAAGTAAGCTTCGAAGTGGTGATGTTGTTATGGTCTATAGTCTTGATAGATTGGGCAGGACTTCCAAGGAGTTAATATCACTCTTGTCGGATTTTAAGGAAAAAGGAATTCAGTTCAAGAGTATTCAAGAAGGAGTCTTTGACACTACCAGCCCAATGGGCGAAGCTGTTTTTCAAATAATAGCAATACTGAAAGCTATGGAGGTTCAGGTCTTAAGTGAACGAACCAAACATGGTCTCGAGGCTGCACGAGTTAGGGGTAGAAAGGGAGGTAGGCCTAAGGGATCATATGATAAAAACAAAGCTGCGGCCGCAGTAACTTTGTACAAAAGGGAACTACCTATTACTGAAATAACTGAATCACTAAAAATAAGTAGATCAACCCTATATCAGTACTTAAGGAATGAAGGTGTGAAAAGTTAGCTTTTGTAAATAAAGCTTTTTACTAAATAGATCTCGAAATGAAGAAAAGGGATGATTTTAAGGACTTAAGAGTAAATACGAAAGTTGGAGACATTAATAATTTGAATATTTCTGAGATTTCATCTCATGTTATTGTCCAACTAAATAATCTTGAACATTGGATGGGAGAAATACTTGCTTTCTATTTCAAACCTCAAGAACGAGAAGAGTTCATGGATTTACTTATGCATAGTAGTATCACACCTTTTGGGAGTAAAGCAAAGTTATTGCGAAGTTTGGCCATTATTGATAATCAAGATTATTCATCTCTTATGCAAATGGCAAATATTAGAAATGGGTTTGCTCATTCTATTTATTATGAGGTAAACGATGAAGTAGATGAGAAAATCTATCATAGTATTAAGATCCTCAATAATAAGGGATCGATTGAGTACAAAGAGATCAAAGAACAATTGGATCTTTTTATGGAAAAAGCCGATTACTTCCTTCATTGGCTACCTGAAATATGTTTCAAAGCAAGAGATTCAGGTAATGTTAGTAGTATAGCTAGATTGAAAAAGGAGTAACGGAATTAGTCTCACAAAACGATTAGATCTATCGATAAATGACAGATGATTACCGTACTACAGAAGGCGAGGTAGCCAAAGTGATATATGATACTGATGTATATCAAGAAATAAGGAAGCTAAGTTTGGATGGAGCTTTTGAAGCGTCAGAGCTGATTGGCATAGTCACTGTCAATATTAATTCTCACAACGAATTACTTCTGCGTCCATACCCAAAAGGACATTCTGACAGATTACTAATTCTAGAAGAGCTAGTTCATGATGAACTAGAGTATTATCTTCTTGAACTCAAGAATCGACAAGCAAAGAATTAGTCTCATAAAGCGAATATTGGAAATGTGTGCTGTAGCTATATTTTGTTGATATCTATTATGGTCCATTCACCAGTTAATCCGTTTTGATCAATCATAGATATTAAGGTTGCGCTGACTTTATCCCTAGTGTTGAGTTCTTTGTCTTGGTAGTACTCTCTCTCTTTTTTGGGAAATTCAACAATCACAGGTATTTCACTAATTAAATCTTTGAGTGATATCTCGTCATAATCCGCATCAATCTCCAATATTTCAAAGACAGAAGTCCTAATTTGAAACTTTGAATTAGGATCAAAGGCAACTGGAAAATTGAGAAGGTGTGATATTGCGTTTTTTACTTTAATCGCAATTTCGTCCTTATTCCTTGTGCCTTCATTCGATCCAATCTCTGAAATAACAGTAGTTAAGTTAGACTGAAAATCAACTTCACTTTCACCAAGCATTCTTTTCAATGTGTTCTTTATATTATTCAACACTTTGATTGCATCAGATCTGAGTTCACTAATGTCCTTTTGCTTGAAGTTTTGATTATAGTGTAAACAATCATTCCTGATTTTCCTGATACTATCAAGCAAACTGTATGTAGCGTTGGAAATTAAGCCATCAGATTTAAGGTTTTTCAATCGGTTAAACTGAGTGAGATTTTCATATTCCGGTTTCCCCAGTTGACCGGAGATATATCTACAAAAGTCTTCACTAGCGACACCAATCAGTGAAATACAACCAGTATAAAATCCAAACTCAAAAAGCTGTTCACCTTCACGAACTAATTTTATGAAATCACTTATGTTTTTTAAGTAATGGATTTCTTCAATTTCCCATTTTCGATCAACTATTTCATCTAGGTTTTCATCAAACCACCTCCTTAACAGAGATTTATAACTCTCCTGGTCCCTTTGTTTGAATTGATCTACCTTTTGAGAGGGAACTAATTCATAGTTGTATTTATGAAAGTCGATATACATTGCCTCATTAGTTAATAGCTTTTCAAATTACATGAAGTTAAGTTTTATTTGTGAATAACTGGATTGTCTCACAAAACGAATTTTAATTAATATGAGTATTGAAGAAAGAATTCATAAACTATATAAGGTGGGCAATTTGCTTGGTTCTAAAAATGTATCAGAATCGATTGTAAATCAACTGCAGTCTGAAACTTCTTTGGAAAAAGAAGTGATCCGAAGCAAGATTGTCTCGATGATTTCCAAGGGAATGCTTAATAAATAAAAGTGTCTCACAAAACGAATGAAATGGATGCTCACACTTTGAAAATAATAAGTGACAAAAACCTTAATTCTTGTATGAATAATACAAAGTGGAATGAGCTAGTATCAGCGATTACATCTGATCCAAATCATAATCCTAATGTTATCATTAAGTACATTCAAGAAGATAAGATTACTTCTAGCTTTACACCAGTATGGTGGGAAGATGTCAAACGTGATGGGTTTGAGATTATTGAATGGGTTAAAATAGATCCTATTAGTAAAGAATATGTCGGACGTTTGGTTGAACCAAGTGAAACAGACTATTCTGATTTCATAGAACAAGGATTAAAATCTTGCAACATACCATTTGAACTTGATAATGGTATATACACTATCTACGGATATAAGCCAGGTAATTAAGTCATATAAAACGAATGAAACTTATCATAACCCATATCCTACTTGTTGCTTCAATAAGTCTTCAAGGCCAATCAGCAGAAGTGGTCTCAGGGAAGAAATACCGGGGAGCAATATTTAATTCAGAATATGCAATGCCTCCATGGACTTTTACGATTAAGGAAAAGAGGTTTACTCCTACATCTGAGGAGATAGATAAGATAGAAGTAAAACTGAAGCTAGAAATAAATGATTTGAACTCTGATGGTCTTAATCAGGGGAAGGGATATGGTCCTGCTATTCATAAAAACTTAAGAAAGTATGTGCGCCAGTACCTAGGATTTATCAATGAAAAAGGGGAGAGGGTAATACTAATCAATTGCTTATGGCTTAAATCTTCATTTGCAGATGGTTGGAAAGAAGAATGGATTAACGTTTCAGATGGGGGAAGTCAATATTGGCAAGTCAAATACAATTTAGATCAAGAACAATTTTATGACTTTGGTGTCAATGGCGTAGCATAATCTCACAAAACGAATGAAAGGATACTCTGTTTTTCGTAAATTCTTAGATTCAGCACAAGCATCTGAAATCACCAATCTACTCCTCGAGAGTGATATTGATACTATCTTAAAAGATAATTCACCTTCTGTAGATGTTACCTTCTCAGGTAATGAACTCCAAAATGAAATACTATTATATGTAAGGCAAGAACACTTTACAGAAGCAGAAAAACTACTTGAGAAAGAAGCTTTAGATGCTATTAATAATGTCGATTCAGATCACTACTTGTTTTCATTTTCCAATGAAGAGCTCTCCGAGATTGTATTGAAACCAGATGAATGGAGTGCTTTTGATTTAAAGCTTGCTCAGAAATTATTGAATGAAAGAGGTGTTTCAGTAAGCAATCAATCTATATCGGAGATTAAGGCTAAAAGAAATGAGGAACTTGGTCAGCAGGACTCACTCCCTTTTTACAAGATATTATTATCCTATCTTTCAGTCCTAGCAGGTGGACTCCCTGGTATATTCTTTGGATACATTCTTATGAATTACAAAAAGACACTTCCTAACGGACAGAAGGTCTATGGCTATGATTCAAAAACAAGAAAGGCTGGTAATGGCTTATTTTGGTTTGCAATTCCATTTACATTGTTTGAATGGTATTTGTTTTTTCAATAGTCTCACAAACGAATGAATATGAAATTGTTATTGTCATTTCTATTAATCCTGATTATAAACTCCAATAGTTACTGTCAGGAGATTCAAGATTTTGTGACAGACCTTAACGGTTTTAGATTAGGGCAATTTCGAGACGTTCCAAAAAATGAATTAAATACCATTATTCAAGAGAATAAATTTGATGATGGCTTTGAGTATGAAATCTTCTTAGTTGAACCTGATACATCAGTTTATATGCTATTTGAATATGCCAATTATGATCTTAAGACAATTTGGTCAATCCAACTTACAGGTACAAAGAAAGGCTTTGACTGTGGATTTAAGGGACTAAAACTCGGCATGCCTGAAGATGAAATAGAATCACTTATTGGCGAAGCATCAACTGTTGAAGACATAGGAGGTTATGGAGATAAGTGGGTTTATGACAACACCAACTATTCTCTTGAAATAAGTCCTAACGGATTGCTGGCAGGGATAAAAATCATTGATCAATCTCAAGAGTTTTTTACCATTTCCGACATAACTGAAATTCCCAATTTTAAGAAGTATTCAGAAATACTAAATTCTGAAAATCGACAACTCATATCCAATATTCTTGCTCCAGGAATTGAAGTATATAAAAACGATTCTGTCTATTATTTTCATAGTTCAATGATGAAAGAAATCAATGAAGATGGTTCTGGAATATTCTCTCTCGCAAAAGAATTGAGTCAAATTCTTAATAGAATTGATCCAATGGATTCTCTACAGTATGAAGAAAATATTAGAGTGGCCTTGGGTCAAGCTACCTTGCATGTAGCAAAAATTAAGCTTGATGGAAATTACAAAGAGATTGTCTTCAAGTATTTGTTTGGGAAATATCTCATTTGGGAAATTCAACTATAGGCAGCCTCGCAAAACGAATGAAAAAGCTGATTGTGACAACTGGAATTATTCTAATCATCTCCAATATGGTTTTTTTCGTACCTATGACATTTAGTGTATTACGTTCTGGAGGTGGTGGTTTTGGATATGGATTACTGCTCTTGCCTATAACCATTGTAGCTCATTTATATATTATTCCAGGAGTTATTTCGCTTTTTAAGAAGTATCAGACTAGTATCGGATTATTACTAATCAATATATCAGGATTAATAGGCTCTGTTTTTTGGATATGGTTTTTTAGCTCAAATTAGTCTCGTAGAAAGAATGAATGATAATAGTCCTATGAAGTCACTTGCACTATCTATTATACTGTTCCTAATAAGCTCTTCACTTAGTGCTCAAAATCAGAATCAAATTCAGTTGATTAGGCAGCATTATTCTTATGTGAATGAAAATATAAGCTCAATGAGAATTGAGAAATCTAAGACATTTGATGAGTCAACAGATGGAGCTGAGATTATGAAATACTTTGATGGAGAAAAATGTGTGAAGATTAGACTTGAATACTTTGGAGAGACTGGAAAACTATTCAGAGAATACTATGTAGATAATAATGAATTACTTTTTGCATTTGATCAAGAGTTCAACTACAACATGCCGTATTATATGGACTCTACTCGAGCGGTTCAATCAGGATTTGACCAATGGTTTGATCCCAACAAAACAGAGCTCTTAGAAAGCAGATTCTACTTTGATGACGGAGAGATGATAAGATGGATTGATTCATCGGGGACACGCATACAGCAAGGTGATGAAGGATGGTTAGATAAAGAATCTTTTTACATAGATGACTTAAAGTCAAGGCTGGAATAGTCTCACAAAACGAATGGTTGAATTAATTCTCTTCCTTGTAATTATTATGAATTTTGGATTCGCAGCTTTATTATGGAGGGTTAGATCTTACTACAAATACACAAAATCTGATTTCCTGGTGTATTTGATTAATCTGAATATTGTCTTCTTAATACTATTCTTAGATCACATTCATTGGGAGCTAGACTATCCTTTTTCAGTGAAGTTCTTCTCTCTTTTTTTCCTGATGTTTGGGTTAAGTGAATTAATTAGGAGCTTACTTTTGAAAAGAAAAAGTTAATCTCACAAAACGAATGACAAAGAGGAAGAAGTATTTCAAGTTCTACTTATTCGCCATAGTTGCCTGGATACTTTTAGGCTTAATCTTTTTGGGACTGAGCTGGTATTCTGAATCTTCTGGCACAGAAACTTCAAGAAGTATCTCAGGTATCATTTTCGTATTTGGAATTTGTGGAATACCAATTATCATTTTCTTTTCCTTGTTCGTTCAACTAGCTGAATATATAATCGATCGCATACCTTCGAAGAACAATAATTAGTCTCAAAAAACGGAGCGATGAAACATTTAAAGCAATTTGAAGAAAAACCAACTAAGCTATTCGGAAAACTATTCTGGAATATGCTTTTCTGTATAGCGCCATTCGTTCTATTCGGTAGCTTCTTTGTTCTATTTGGCGCAGTTCCGTTTACCTTTAATGATAAACAGTATTATGGCATTCTTGGATTCTCAATGACACTTGTGCTGATACCCTGGATAGCCCTTTGTTTTGCTATAGTTTTTTGGATTTATTATTCTGTTGGAAACTACTTTCTCCGACTATTTAATAGGATTTTTTAGTCTCATAAAACGAATGAAAAATGGCAGCTGATTTTATAGCAACACTTCATTATAAGAAGACTGAGGATGGAGGAAGGACGGGAATCGTTTATTCCGGCTATCGGCCATTAATCCAATTCGAATTCGACACCATGCCAACGTCGGGTGAACAGAAATTCTTAGGCAAAAATGAAGTGAATCCAGGAGAAACAGTAAAGGCCGAGATAAGAATCGTTGGCGTTGATTACTTTGCTGGTAAATTGAAGGAGGGAATCAAGTTCGAATTCAAGGAACCACAAAGAGTAATGGGTACTGGTGTGATAGAAGAGGTTTTAAACCCTAAGCTTAAAACTGTTTAATGAAACGAATAATCTTGAAAAATTCTCTTAGAATAATAGCTCTTATAGCTCCATCATTTTTGTTTGCTCAATTAAGTATTTCTGAAGTGTACGAGGATAACTTAAAATTCAGAGACAGTGTAAACCTAAGGTTTTCATTACAAGAGTATTCACCTCTTCCATTACATATCATGGATGAATTTGAATCATTGCCTTTTTTCGAAATTGATAGTGCCTATAGAATCGAAGCTAATTTTAAACGCCTTCAATATTTAGATGCTAGCAAAGAAGCAGTTGCTGAGATTAGCTTTTTGATTAATCGGGATTCAGTCCAATTTTTGCTTTACAAGTATTCAGGCAATGAAAAATTACTTTTTTTGCCCTATACTGATTTAACAACCGGTTTTGAAACACATACGAGTGGGCGCTATCTGATAATTCCATTCCCTAACATGGATAAAGTATTAATTGATTTTAATAAATCTATGAATATAGATTGCGCTTACACCCATGAACCGCCATGCGGATGGCCGCCAAGAGATAATCATTTCAACTTTCCAATTAGAGCTGGTGCCAAATTCTTTCAAGATAAAAACTGGAAAAAATTAACTAAACAACCAAAATACAAAAAAGGGAATGCTTTTTACCCAGACTTACTAAAGGAAGCTAAGTACCCAAATCATGTTGATAGATCACTAATGAAGTTCCCAATATCAGTAAGAGCAATCATAAATATAGATGGCTCAATATCTAATCCTGTTATGAAACACGGCTTCCAAGAAGATTTTGACAAAGTAGTACTAAACGCATTTACAAAGATGGGAAAGGGTTCATTTGAACCTGCTGAATTAAATGGAAATAAAGTAAGGAAGTACTTAATATTTGTTATAGACCCTAAGTACTTTAAATAAATTAGTCTCACAAAACGAATAAATAGAGGCTCAATGTGAATGATGAATTTTATAATCGAGCTATGCTCACATTTGCTTCCAAATAACTAGACGATTACATTGATAAATTTGGTGACTACATGAATTGTTTACATTGTATTTTGATGACTGAATAAAATCATGGGTTTATCACAATTGTTATTTTATCTATCAATACTTGTTATAGCAATTTTGGTATTAATTTTTGTACCGAAATGGCAAACTAAATCTATTAAACCTTCGAGTGAGAAATTGGAAATGACCAATAAGTTACGAGCGACAATTGCTCAAATACTAGGTGGCCTGATACTCGGAGCAACATTTATTCAAAGTATTCATGGAATAAAAGAGTCAAGAAATTTAATTCTTCTACAACTTGATACCACAGCAAGTATAGCAAGAGAGGAAAGAGCCTTAAATCGCGAATTATCTTTTCAAAACAATAAATTAATGATCTCAGAGATTAACAAAAATGTTGAAATAGCAGAAGCTGATAGATCTCTTGCCCGCGAAGATTTGAACGAAAGAATAAGGCTATTAGATTCCACACTTAAGGACAATAAGGCTCAAAGAGATTTACTTGCTCATCAAATAAGGACACAACAGATTATTTCAAATAGGCAGTCCAATGTCTTACTCTTTACTGAAGCAGTAAAGCTGTTAGGGTCTGATAGGGCTATTAGCCGTCTTGGGGGTGTAAATTCCCTGCGAAATCTTGCTGTAGAAGATAGTTTATATACAGAAGTTTCTCTCCAATTACTACTGAACCTACTAAAGGTAGAAAATCTGGAAGAGAAAGAAAGGACAATTATCTTTTGGTCTGCATTGAAAGTCGTTAATTACCTAAAAGAAAAAAGTACTACCTATTACACATTCGATGACAAAAGAATAATGACTGACGAGGGCGTTTTTTTGGGAGAATCTAATTTTGGATTCACATTTGAGGGCTTAAACTTAAGCAATGTGAGACTTTCTGAAATTGATGCATCAGGATTGGTTTTCTTGAATTGTGACCTTTCAAAATCCAAAATTATCGGAGATTTTGCAAGAACTAAATTTATTCATTGTAACATGGATAGCACAGGTATTGCTTCAATTGTCGAGGGAAAATTGGGATTTGATTTAGAACGATGCTATGTCTCAGGAAGGGTGTCCAAAGTTAAATTTGAGAGCGTTAATTTCAACAAGAAAGAAACATTCAATTTACTTACTAGATCTAACAGTTTAAATACATCTTCATTTTCTGAGAATGATTTGATTTGGGATAGATCTCCTTTTGAGAACTTGGGAAGTTTTAAGTTATATGCCAGTATTGATGGTATCAGAACTTTGACTGATTCTCACCCAATGAATTGGCCTGGGTCCTTGAATTTCACATATAAAGATCCTCATGAGGTTATTTGGCCAGCATCTGAACTTGGAGAAATACTTGAAAATAGGAGGAATTCTACTGATGTGATAACACAAATAATTAATAAAGAGGAAGAGTGTATGGAGTTAGCCTTTGCCTACAACGTTATTGCAGCAAATTGCTATCAATTACTTCCCGAAAATTATGCAATCGAGTTTAATGATAAACAAGATAGAAATTGAAACCATTTCTACTTAACTTTTTTGTTATCCATCAGCTTAAATTTTACTTAAAACTGATCTGTCTCTTAAAACGAAAGGAACTTAGAATAAACTGACTATATCATTGATAATGGTGACGGCAAACAAAGTAACGATAATGAACCAACCTACCCTCCGAATTTTGATGAACGACTCATATTTAAATCTCCTTTCAAAAGCTATCTCGTAAATCAAGGGCATGCTTTTTAAAGCGGCTGATTTCGGGAATGGAAAAAGGTCCCATAGTGGGATGAGAGCGAGTAGAAGAGCTGAAATCCTAAAAAACTGTGCAGTATTCCTGTCTCCAAATAAATTAGCAATTCTTACAGGTCCATTTGCCTTCTTGTTAGTTGCTACTTCTGCACCAAGTAATTGAGCCAGGGCTTTGAGATTTATTCCTATAATCTTAAATGGACTAGAAACACCTTCAATAAAAGCTTCAGGGATGTTTTTTTGATACAAGCTATATTCTATTAATGAAACGGAATAGTAACCGATCATTCCATCTTCTGAAACTTTTAGAGTCGTTAAGAGGAATTCTTTATCTCTTTTAACTTGAACTTCAACAGTATCACCTGAATACAAGGCAAATACGTTCTTAATTTCCTGTTGAGAGCTAACATTGATGCTATCGATTTTTGTGATAATATCTCCTTCTTTCATTCCTGATTTAGCTGCAGGCATTCCATCAACAAGCCCCATTATTTCATATGGTGCATTGGGTGCGAAAATGAAGGATGCGTTTTCAGCAATCTTGTCAAGGTCCCAACTGGATTGAAGTATTAGAGTGTCCTTTTCTCTCAGGATTTCATAGTAGGATGAATCGTTTAGAAGAGTTAATGGTGACAATAGATCTTCAAACCGATCATAATCTTCTCCATTAACCTTGAGAATAAGATCACCTTTTTTAAATCCTGAGGATTCTGCAAATTCAGATGGAAATATTCCGAATTTGTTTAGCTCTTCTTTAGAAATATACTGGTCTAATTCCTGATAGGAAAGGATAGTGAAAATAAGGATGGAAGTCAGTAGAGAACCAATCGTCCCAGCGAAAATCACTAGCATCCTAAATACCTTTGATTTTTCAAAAAATTCCCATTCGAAGGTGATCCTACCTTTAGTTTCGTTCTTGTAACTGTAGAATTTAGCAAGCCAGGGAAGAGGGATAAATAATCCGAAATAGATAGTAAGTTTTTTTATTCTAATCTTAAAAGCCTCATGATGTCCATAACCCAGGAATATTTGTTCGTCATGTACTCCTAGGATTATTGCTATTAGAAATTTGAAAAAAAGGTAAACGAAGTTGATGAATAGAAATCCTAACAGAGAGTAGTAAACTTGTTCCATATAATCATTATCAGTTCACCTTAAAATAAAGAAATATGAAGCATAGTATTTTTACTAATAACTATTTTGCGTCTCAAAAAGCGAATATTAACGATAATGAAAAAGATATTAGTAACCACTTTATTCTTTGTATGTTTCTTCCAGGCTAATTCTCAAAGCATTAAAGAATACTATAAAGACAATTTGGATTGCGTCTTGGATCTGAGTCAGAAGTCAAATGATGCTTTTTTAGTATCTAAAGACTATGAGTTAGGAAGGAATCTATTCGACTCTTTGGTAAACAGTTGTATTAAAGGAAGATATCTTTCGAACTATGAATTCAGGACACTGAAGAAAAGAAACATTAATACTGATGAATTTGAAAAATCTATCTTAATCGTAACTTCAGCATCTTGGTGTGCTCCTTGCTATGGTGAAATACCAACTTTAAATAAGGTTGCCAGCAAGTATAGTGATAAGCTTCAAATCATTGTCTTATTTGCTGACACTAAGAATAAGATGAAAAAAATGGCTACTCGTTATGATGACAAAATAATTCTCATTCCTGCATTAAATCCTCCGTCCGACCAGAGGACTTTATCCATATCTGGATTTGAGCACCTGCTGGATTTTCCAACTACATATTTGATTGACACTGAGAAGAAGATTCTTGATATTTCTAGAGGAGCTGCTTTTCCAAACGACAAAATGGATTGGGATGAAGTAAATCGAATTAATGAGAAGAACTTAATGAAGTTTCTTACTCCAATTCTTAACCCCTAATGTCTCACAAAACGAATAAAGTATGAAATTTAAATATACGATCTGCCTTCCCGATAAGAGTGAAATTCAATACTTTGATGAGATCTTGAATGGAGACCAAGTTTTAGAGAATGCAAAAAGATACCCCTGGATCAGTCAGTTGGAGCTTACCGAAAAGCTTGGTGTGGAAAATGTACACTATAGTCCCTCATTAGAGTTTATCAATACTAATACAAATCACAGTTTCACTCTTACTGCTATATATAACGATAGAAAAGAGCTTAGTTTTTCACTGTGGTACAATAGGCCAAAGAAGGTTAAGGTTCTTTTCGGTATTCTTGGAGAGAAAGAGAAAATGGTGGTTGATGATATTTGGGATTATAGCTTAACTGATGCCATTAGATATCTGGAGTACTTTGTGAATGACGACATCAAAGAGATTGAAAAACTCTATAAGTAACATTTAGAAGTCTCACAAAACGAACAGAATCTATCGGCATAGTTATTGAGTATTTCATTTTGTGAAATATCTTTTGCTACTTTCTCTGGCCATCCTAAGTTGTACTGAAAATGACTTGCGTGTTTCTAAAGCAAGTTCTGAGGGTAATAGTGAGATTGTGAAAACAACATTGATAGGTTGTCGAGTTGAAATAATAGCCCAGTTTCCAGGAGGAAATGATAAGCTCAATCAATTCGTGGCTACAACTCTCAAGCGGAATTCAGAAAAATTTATTCAAGGAAGAGTTTTTGTGTCATTCGTAGTAGATCAACAAGGAGCAATAAAAGAACCCGTAATTCTAAGAGGAATTGATGCTTGTAAATCATGTAACGAAGCCGCATTACGGATGGTGGGGGAAATGCCAAATTGGATACCCGCAAACATTCAAGGCACCCCAATGAGACAAAAATTAGTAATGCCTATTAAGTTTGGTATTGATAAGTAAAGTATCCCTTATAGCAAAATGAAGCGTATCTATATCATCTTTGTTTTAATTATTCTTTCTCCGAGGGCATTTTCTTGCTCATGTGGGATGATTAGCGATTTACAAACAGAACAGAAAGAATCATATGATGAGCATAATTTAATTTTTATCGGATATGCTATCAGTGATATTAATGAAGGTGGCTACTACACCATGAAGATTATTGAAGTACTTAAAGGCGACTACAGGGATTCGACAATTGTTGGTCAATACCTAAATAGTTGTTCACAAGTTCCGAGAAAAAGAGATGGAACATGGTTGGTCTATACAAACATTAGTAAGAAGAATAAGACCATTGATATAGGTGATTGTGGAATTTCAAGAAGTTTCAATTTTCCATTTTTACTATCGGATAATCCGAAAGTTAGCGTACCACCACCAGTTAAGGACATAGATTATGAGACTAGTCCAGCTGACTGGTATCTTGAAATGGCGATCAAAGAAGCAGAATATAAGCAACGAGCATTGGTTGTTCTTAGAGAAGAAATCAATCAAATTAGACGCTTAGTAAAGGAATGAAACCACTTATTAAAACATTACTATTGCTGTTCTCAATATACGGATCAGCTCAATCATTAACTGATACGTTAAAAGTAGATATAGATGGAAAAGGATTAGAAGAGAGTATCTATTTTATTGATTATAATAATTGCAAACAACTAAGAATTATTGGGGGAGACTTGCTGGATGAAGTGATAATCGGATGTGAAAATCCAAATCAATTGATAGAGCATGAGGATTTTGGCTGGGTTGAGTATTGGAAGATTTTTACGGGTAGGAAAACCTATGAGATTTACTTTGAGGATAATGGCGATATAGCTGGTGATCGAGCAGTTACTCTTCAAAATGATGGAGTTTATGTTGGTAAGTTGGACCCTTCAGGCGGTGGAATAATCACCTTTCTGGATGGTAAATTAACATGGATTCACCAAGCTGATTAGTCTTACAAAACGAATGAAATCACCTGACTTTATAGCGACTCTCTACTACTTAACGGAAGATGAGGGTGGTAGAACAAGTCCTGTTAGTTTAGGATATAGGCCTGGTATTCAATTCCCTTTCGACTCCATGCAGACATCAGGTGAGCAAGAATTTATTGGTGTTTCCCGAGCATTCCCCGGAAATAAAGTAGAAGCTAGAATTCGAATCGCAAGTGTTGATTACTTTGCAGGTAAACTCGATAAGGGTTTAAGTTTTGAGTTCAAAGAGGGAGATAGAATTGTTGGAACAGGAGTGATTAACTCAATTATTAATGACGAACTCAAATCTGTCTCATAAAACGAATGAAGAAATATATTACCATCTTGTTGACAGTGTTATTGTGTTCTTGCTCGAATAGAAGGAGTTTCTTAATTGAAATTGATAATGCAGATGGACTTACAACTTCTTCCTCAGTATATACTAATGGTCTAGTTATTGGAAAAGTAGAGGGCTTTAGTATATCCTCAAGAAATTCAATTCTAGTATCAATTAGTTTAAATCAGCAGATTAAAGAAGTCCCATTGGATTCAGAGTTAAAAGTGATTAATGATGGTTTACTTGGAGGGAAAGCAATAGTTATTGTGCTTGGGACCTCAAGTCGATTTATCAATCAGAGTGATACAATCGATTTAAGAGATAATTTCGAACCGATGACAAGTGGAGATTCTGAATTTGAATTCCTTTTTATGGATAAAATAAATAAGATAGATTCAATTTTAATTGAATTGAGAAGACTTAACGATAATCTGGAAAAGAGAAATTGAGAATAAATAACCAAGCCTCACAAAACGAATGAAAGAGGAAGAGCCCGAGGATTTGATTGAAGTAAGGAAAAGAGCTTTGAAGCAGCAAGCTCGTTCGAATAGGGTTGCTGGAATTGCTATGATAATTTTGCTTATCACCATGCTTATTGTAATATTATTCTGGGCTAAATTGAAAACATAGACGTTTTCACAATGCGAACTAAAACAATTACAAGAATGAAATTCTTAATGTTTAGCATCTTAATGATCTTTTCTCAAATTATGTGGAGTCAGGAATTTAAGGTCTTCACACCTGAGGTTAAGGCGTTGGATTTTGGAGTCGAAGCTCAAGCCGAATGGGCAGTCAAGGATAAAGCCATGAAGGCCTTGAATAGTGGAGAAAAGTCTTGGGAAGAATTATCTCAAAAAGAGAAAACTGTATTTGAAAAATATGGTGAAGTTTACAAAGATATGTGGGACATTGTTGGTGAAGGTTGTAGTTGGTACTGTGGCGGTGGTCCTCGTGAAGTGACTGCTTCTAGCTACTTACAATCACAGGGTAGCAATATTTATATACCAAAGAATGCTCATGATTTAAGCTATAAAAATGCTTGGGTAGAAGGAGTGAAAGGGTATGGAATTGGAGAATTTTTAATTTATGAATTTGCTCCTGAAAGTCCGAGAGTCACGGACATTATCGTTGTAAATGGTTATGTGAAAAGTGAATCCTCATGGAGGGCTAATTCGAGAGTAAAAAAATTGAAGGTGTATTATAATGATACTCCAGTAGGTATTCTCTTGTTGGAAGATAGAATTGCTGAACAGAAATTCAAGATTGGCCAATTTGGCAAAGGTAATCGAGCAGATTTCGAAGAACTAAAAAAGGAAGAATCCTGGACACTTAAGTTTGAGATTCTCGAAGTGTATAAAGGGGACAAATACGATGATACTGTGATTTCAGAGATCTTTTTTGATGGAATTGATGTCCATTAAGTAGTCTCACAAAACGAATAATCCGTGAGTCCAGTAACAAAATATGGACATGCCATAGTGCCAAAGGGTACATTTTTAGTTCGACTTGGAAATGGGTTCGATTATAGAGATTGCATCTTCTTTTCGCTTAATACTATTGCTATTCATAGCCAGGGAAATAACCCAACACCCCAAGTTTGGAAGGTTGTTAGCGACATTGATTTAGTCTTTATGGTGAGTTATATTGATCGAAGGGCAAGGGCGATATCTTCAATTGTTGAGATTTACCAAAATAGTTACCCACTTGAAACTGAAATTGATGATTTAGATATTAAGCAAAGGGATTTTAGAAAAAGAGAAAAACTTGTTCAGACACTGCAAGAAAATCAAATCATTGGTTGGTTGTCTTCATTTGAGAATAACCAGCATTTAGAGATATGCTTATTCCCGGATCATAACGATCTGAAGAGTATGGTTAAACCGATGGAATCAAGATCTGTGTCTGAATTCGACAACTACAATGCCTTAAATTATATTGAGGTATTCCCTAGCAAGCAATTCTTTCTAAAATCTAAAGAAATATGTGGTGACAACACTTTTGATAGCTACTCAACCTGGTATGATGGATTGATACGTGAGCAAATCGAATTGTATGGATTGGATAAAGAAACTGCCTATAAGAAAGAACTAAATCTGAGAATGAAACTCAAAATTTAAGCTCACAAAACGAAATTGAATATGATCAGTAAGGAAAGATGTAGTGATTGTAATGAGTACGAGAGCCAAGGGCATAACTACTGCAGAATGTGTGGCTTTGAATTTAAGCCTGGGTTTGTAAAAAATGTAAGGTTAGCGCGAGCTTATTATGTCCATGAAAAGTATTGTGGCTACTGTGGTAAGTTAAGAATCAATTGTAAATGTTAAGATTTGGTTTGTCAATTTTGTCTCACAAAACGAAACGAACCATACTGTACATTGGATAATATTTCGAGCTTATGATAAACCAGAAATCTGCTAAAAGATTTGCATTTTTAGGAGTCTTCATCCTATTAATTGGTATTTCTAATATCTTCTTACCACGAAATGAAGTTGAGTATACCCAGTCCTGGTACGCGAGCCTAACTGATTCACTTAAATCTTGTGACGTATTTATCTCTGGTCACAGGTATCCTGAGGGGAAAGTAATAATCCATGAATCGTTTGATTTGGAGTTCGAAATTGGGAATACAGGTGATAGTTGCTTAGCTCAAATTCAAGTTCAAGCAGCCGCATTTGAAGTAAGTGGTCCTAGTGGTCAATTTTGGTTGCATGGAATCACTAATATGTCATGGAATGTCTTGCCAAAATATCTCGGGGATCAAAGCATTAATGTTAAGATCGGGGATAGAAATCATAGAATTTCCTTAAAAGTTATAAAACCTACTTACGATAATCTAAGGGATTTAATTTCTGTTTTGGGATGGATACTAGGTCCACTTTTAACGGTTCCATTTTGGATAACTAAATTTCAGGAGCGAAAGAAGAATAGGGGTTCTAACGAAAAATCCGTTCTCTATGATTCATCAGGAAATCCAATTGAAAATAAATAGAATTGTGTCTCACAAAACGAATAATTTTAGTAAATGCGTAACTTAATTTCAAGCTTCTTCTTTTTAGCTTTTCTTTCATTGATTGCTCAGCATAACCCTAAGGATAACTTCATAAATGAGTATAAACAATTCTGTCAAGCTAACTCGTATAATGCTTTTTTAGCTTCAAAAAAGGGAATAGAAATATTAATGGCCCGAGTTGGAGATTATCATAGTAAGGCTTTGAAGAATTTCAATAAAGCAATAGAGTTAGATAGTAGTTTCTGTGATGCTTATTATCTAGCTGGGTCCATGCATCGCATTCTCGGAAATCCAGTTAAAGCAATCGAACTAGCTGAGAAATCAATTAGGTTAAATGAAAACTATTCAGCGTACGTGACTCTTGGAAACGCAATGCTTTTACAAAAGGAGTACAATCAGGCAATTCAGAGGTTTGACAAGGCCATTATGATTAACTCAACTTTGATTGATGGATATTATGGAAAAGCACAGGCTTATTTTGGAATTAAAAGATATCAAGAAGTAATTGCAGCTATCGAAAAAGGTAAAAATGAAACAGAGAATATCATTGGATACAATAAAGCTAAAGTTGATTTGCTTCTTGGAAAAACATATTTTGCTTCTAATGATTCCAGAGCTTTTGAATTGCTAGTCAGTGTAAGGAATAAGCTAAAGAATGACGGTGAAGGAAGTTATTTCTTAGGTCAACTATATCTTGAAAGGGGTGATAAGAAAAAGTCATCCAAGTTTATTGAACAAGCCAAATCACTCGGTTATAACCCAGACTAATCTGTCTCACAAAACGAATGAATAGGAACCTTTTCATAACATTAGTTGTGCTGATTGCAATATTAGCTTTGGGGTACCCGAGAGTTGTAAGATTTTTTAAGAGCGACAATTGTCTTGATCAGGGAGGGAGCTGGAATTATTCCTCAAACAATTGCAGGTTTTCGATGGGCGATGAGAATCTTATTGATGGCCTGTCTGAAGTTAGCTGGAATACGATAAGTGAAAACCCCGAGGATTTTAATGGAGATACGATTTTGATTTCGGGAAAATACACCTACATATTTGAAAATGTTCGTTTAAGTTTTGGCTCAAATCAAATTTGGGTTGAAGGCTTTGATTATGATACTATAATAGTAGCCAATTTTGAGGAGCGTATAAATGGAAGAGAAGTTCAGATTTTCGGAATCTTTAATTCAAAAGACAAAGGTCATTTAGGACAGTTTTTAGGTACGATTGAAAAATCACTTTACGTAACCACCAAATAGCTAAGTTGTCTCATAAAACGAATAATTAAGCATTGAGCATTTTATCACTCGTTGGACTCTTTCTTGTAGCACTAGGTGTTACAACTTTCCTCAGGGTTAAGGCAATCAGGAGGAATGGTGTCAGATCTAAAGCAATAGTAACTGGTTACGAAAGTAAATTCCGTAGAGTGGGAGGTACCTGGACTACACTGGAATATCCAATAGTTGAGTATACAGATTCATCTGGAACGATGCAAAGTGGTTGGGTGAAATTTGCTAGTACTTCTGGTCGATACTTTCAAATACATGATGAAATTGATATTATTAAGCACGGGAAGTACATCTATTATGCTAATTCAGTATCAAATAAATTCAGTCTGCTCGCAGTAGCAGGGATAGCACTTTTTCTAGTAGATCTCTTCCTAGTTAATTAGTCTCATAAAACTAATGAAAAGAAACAAAAATATTCTTGTTGTATTTCTTACGTTAATCGGGTTGCTCAATTTTAGTTCGATTATTTCTGGAGAACAACTGCCTGATGAAGGAGTCGGTTTAGGTTATACATTAATTATTTCACCCTTCATAACCTTATTTGTAGCAGGTATGTTTTATGCTCTTCTTTGGTTCTTTGGAAAGCTAAATAGTAATAAATCTGTGCTTGTAAGACCTAAATTGGGCAGGAACATATTTGATCTTAATCAACCTTTGGAGCTCTTATTTGTACTTTCAATTGTCGGTTTAGTCACCGGGCTAAGTATCATCTTAAGTCATCTAATTCTAAATGGATCATTATCTTCAATTGGAATGATGTCTATTTCCTATAGTCTAGGACTTCTATTGACAATCTGGTTTGTATTAAAAAAAGGCTCACAAAAAGAATGATGTATGTTTGGTCCAGGACTCCTTCACTATACTGAAAACAATTTGCCAGGTATGATGGCAATTCATGCTGATTGGCCAATCTATCCACCTGGAATGGGCTGGAAATTGGCTTTAACCACTATGGCTAACTTTCCGAACGGTACCTCTTTTTATCAAATAGATGACATAGATAAGTGTATTCTTTTCGTTGATAGCGATCCTGGCAACCTAACAGACGTTTATGACTATAAAAATTACCATTTAGCAATGTGGCACGAGGATTTGATCGAACTTCAAGAAATGAGCCTAATTGAGGGTGTTAGGGCGATTAGCGATTTTGAATTTAGTATGATTAAGTTCAAAGAAATTGAGAAAGTTTTTGGACCGCATAATAAATATGATAGAGATGGAAATCTACTTCTCCCACTTAAGAATACTGAAGGGGAATTAGCAGAATCTACATATAGCCGCCCAATTAAGCACGAGGATGATGAACATCATAAGACTTTCGCAAAAGTTGAGTCGACAGTAAGTATTACTCCAGAAGGATTTAGGAAGGTTTACGAGATAGTACAAGAACTTAAGTTCCATGAAGAAATTGAATCATTAGTTATGCCTTTTATTGAAATTAAAAAGTATGATGCTGCTGTACGAGAAGCCTCTTTGTTTTTAGAATCATCGATCAGAAAACTCCATCAGACTCACTTATATGGTCAGAGATTAATTGAGTTTCATATCAGGGATGTAATTGTCAAAAACAGAGAGAACTTCAGTTCTGCAATTAAAAACTATCGTGGTGAATTAAGAACAGTCTTTAAATTTATCCGCAATGATTTCGCGCACAATTTTAAGATTCTAACTGAAGATCAATGTAAGTCTATAGTTGTTAGAATTAGTAACGTTTACAGTGAATTTAAAGAAGTTGTACACGTTTATTTTGATGAGAAAATAGAGGATTAACTGTCTCACAAAACGAATTCATTATGATTGTTACTAAGAAATTTATAGAAGAAGGAAGAAGTAAAAATGGAGGTTGGTCTAAAAAGCAATTAGAGCTTCTAGGGATTTCTTGGCCTCCCGAAAAAGGCTGGCAAGATCGTTTAAATGGAAAAGAAATTTCCGATGAGAATGCTGAGCAATTTATTAAAGAAGCAAGCAAACACTTGAAGTCTGAAGATCTCCAAAGAGGATTTGATTTTTAAATTTTAAGCGTTAGTCACACAAAACGAATGAAGCAATTGGATAAAGTCTTTGAGATCTATTCCAGATTAATTGCAAAATCACTGTATTTCACCACAAATTCCTTTGCTTCGTTTAAATCCCTTGGATAGTTCGCATTTTGATATGCGCCGTCTTCAATATGATCATAGACTCTCTGGAAATAGAATCCATTATCTCTGAGAAATTCAATTTTCCTCCATTGAGTGTCATCCGTTCTCTTTGGAATTCTAAACTTGTGGTCATATCTAATAGTAGTTTCACCACACTCAGGACACTCTTTGAAATTTGTTTTGAAATCCCAATTTCTTTCAAATTGCTTTCTGCAGGAGAAGCAAACAAACGGAGCGGTTCTACTTGATTCTTTCATTTCTAGCATCCTTTCAATTGCAAAGTTGTCACCTTCCTTGAATTTAATATATAAATTCAAAGATCTTTTTAGTTTACAAAACGAATGACAAAGAGGAAGAAGTATTTCAAGTTCTACTTATTCGCTATAGTTGCCTGGATACTTTTAGGCTTAATCTTTTTGGGACTGAGCTGGTATTCTGAATCTTCAGGCACAGAAACTTCAAGAAGTATCTCAGGTATCATTTTCGTCTTTGGAATTTGTGGATTACCAATTATCATTTTCTTTTCCTTGTTCGTTCAACTAGCTGAATATATAATTGATCGCATACCTTCGAAGAACAATAATTAGTCTCACAAAACGAATGAAAAAGAAATTGATATTAGTAATAATTGGGCTAGGATTAATTAATGAATCTTATTCTCAAGATAAATTCCAACTCGGCGTAAAGGTGGGTGCCGTAACTTCTAATCCCGATAAAAACATACCAGATTTGTCTCCCAATAGCACAATCGAATATGGTTGGGGCTGGCAAGCAGGGTTGTATGGTTCATATAGAATGTCCAATAAAATTAATTCAAGAATTGAAATCATATATGCTATCAATGAACATGATGATGTGCATAATTTTGTCATCTCTAACGGGTCAAGAAATAGAGAAGTGCATACTCTTGATTTCGTTAATATTCCTTTGATATTTGAGTTAATTGTTTTTAAAGGAATCAAACTTCAAGCGGGCTCACAAGTAGGCTTCTTAATGTCGTATGAGTCTAAGGAAGTAAATTTTTCTCCTCCGACTATTAGAAATTTCACAAATGCACATTCAAATCTAGATATTGGACTGTTGGTTGGGTTGGGTTGGATATCACCTATTGGAATAGAACTGGATTTGAGGTACGTTCATGGAGTTTCTGACATAAGAGATTATAATCCAGAATTCTTCAATAGAACTATTCAGTTTTCTTTGGCGTATCCAATTTTGAAATTCTAAAATATATTAATTAGAAAGTAACACAAGTCTCACAAAACGAATGAAATGAGCAGATCGAGGAAGAAAACCAAGATTCAAGGGATTGCAAGTATTGATTCTGAGAAAGAAGATAAAATGGATGCTAACAGAAAGTTCCGGAGAAAGACTAAGCAACAAGTAAAGAAAGGTGATGAACAGTTATCGGAGCTTAGAGAAATTTCAAATGTTTGGTCATTTGGAAAGGACGGCAAAACTTATAGAGGTGATTTGTCAAACAAGGAAATGAGAAAGTAGTCTCAAAAACGAAGATATAAAAGGGCTTAAATTTGATATAAACATCTCAAATAATGACGATTCAATATGCATCTGACCTACATCTTGAAATGGATGCGAATACCCAATATTTACTAGAAAATCCAATTAAAAAGGTAGCAGACATACTGATCTTAGCGGGAGACATTACCTATTTGGAGGAATCGTATCTAGCAAATAAAGTTCTGGACCAACTATCTGATACATTTGATGAAGTCTTAATGATTCCAGGTAATCATGAATTCTATAGGTTTGTTTTTCCTATTGAAAATATTTTTCCTGATTTTGAATTCAAGATTCGTAATAACATCACTTATTATAATAATAAGGTTATAGTTCGTGATAATGTTCGGATGTTGATGAGCACTCTTTTCTCAAAAGTTTCAGAGAAAAAGCAATGGTCTATAGAAAGGATGATATCTGACTTTCATGTGAGTAAATACTATGAAAACACAGCTGAAAAACTCTCTGTAAATCTGTTCAATACGTGTCATGATCAGTGTAAGAAATTTCTTCAAGAAGAATTGTTAAATGAATTTGATGGAAAGACGGTTATCGTTACTCATCACGTTCCATACAACAATTACTACATCAAAGACTACCCAAGATTTAACCATGACCTATCAGAAGCTTTTCATGTAAATATGGTTCCGTTGATGGATTCTTATAAAATAGATCATTGGATATCCGGCCACACTCATGTCAATCATGAATCGTTAAAAATAGAAAGCACTATGGTTCATACAAATCAGCTAGGATATGTTGAGACCGATGAGCATCTATCATTTGATGAATCTGCAACTATTGAACTATAATTGAACGAAATGAATGCAAAGCGAATTCCAATTTTCACTCTTCTTATAGCTGCCCTGATTGGTGTGATGGTAGCAATGATCGGTTATTGGATAATTGGGTTTTCTTTGGCGCTGCTAATCAATGTATGGAGTTATAGTAAATCTGAATATCTTTTCTCGGAATACTCGAAACTCAAACGAGCTATTGTAGGAGCAGCTCTTGGAGTTTTAGTTTTTGGTTTGGCTTGGAGTACTACCTCCAATATTGTAAATAGTCAGGTGAGTACTTCGGCTTATTAATTGTGTCTCACAAAACGAACAAATAGAATAGAATGGACGAACTCATTTCAAATGTTGAGAATAATTGGATAGCAATTCTTGCTCTATTTGTTTCTGCCTTAAGTTTCTACTGGACCAAGCGAAAAAATGATCTGGAGCAAAAAAGTGCCTTAAAAATTCGATTGAGAAGCTTGTCAATAGATCTCTTCCGTATTAAGGGAGATTTTGAGAATTTATTACATGACTTAACTATTAAAATTCCAAAGGACACTATCAAAGAACACGACCAATCCTTAAAAATGGTAAAGGGCTTTGTGAAAATTACAAATGAAATGGCCGGACTAGTTCACGACATGCTATTAGAAGGTTTTTCAAGAAAAAATAGCCCCAAAAGAATTACTGAATTCCTCGAAGAGAAAGAAATCTACATTGCCAGTATGCAAAATGATTTCAATAAAATTCGTAGAGACTCTTATTGGATGGTTGGTGAACTAAGTAAAATTGATTTGCAAACTGGTAAATCGACTAAAACTTAACGTATCTGATCTCACAAAACGAATGAAAGAGGAAGAGTCCGAGGATTTAATTGAAGTAAGGAAAAGAGCTTTGAAGCAGCAAGCTCGTTCGAATAGGATTGCTGGAATTGCTATGACAATTTTGCTTATAACAATGCTTATTGTAATACTATTCTGGGGTAAATTGAAAACATAGAGTTTCTCACAAAACGAATGATGGAATGAACAAGCGGTTGGGAATAGCCTCAATTTTGATTGGATTGATAGTCCTTGGCTTCATCATACATTTTAACCTCAGGTTCTATGAACTTCAAAGTCAATTTGAAAATGTATCCTATTTTGTATACGGCCGCACTAATAAAAGAGTCCTCTTTGTGACGGTTTTAGTAGGATTAGTACTTGGAGGATTATCGATAAAGAAACACAGAAATAATTTTGGAATCATAGGATTGGTTATTTGTATAGTAGATTTTCTTAAACTCTTGAGTCAATCAAATTAAGTGTCTCACAAAAAGAACATTCAATTTCCGATAGTGCATATATGAATTATTTGGCTACTTTTATTTTTTTGTTCTCATTAATGAAAGTAGACGCACCAATACACGAGTATGATGGCATTGAATATATCATCGTAGATCAAGTCAAGGATTCCAAGGACTTTATGAAGTGGTTGGATGGCCAAACAGTTCCAGATATTCCGGACATAGAAGCTGCCTATGTTTGGGATTATCAACGCTACATGGAGTACAGAGCTCTAAGATCTTAGTTTTCAGCCTTTCGAAACCACTCGCAAAGCTCATTAAGGGAGAGGACGGGTGTAGCAATATGTTTTGAAAATAACTGTCTCACAAAACGAATGAAATGAAATCCGTCCTATTAATTACATTGATCTTTACTTTTAATACTTGGTGTTATAGTCAAGAAGTAAATGATTTAACTTTCGAGTGTTTAGACGATCCTAGAGCTGGAGGAAAAGTTTTCCAACCTGAAATCTTTAGTGATTCCCTTCAGATGTCTATAAAAACCCATGGTCCATGTAAAGCTCAATTGGATGTCAAGGTTATTAAATTAAGTGGTGGTAGTGTGATTGGATTCGAAGTAACCGATAATGCCACTGTTTATAAAGGAGGGAAACTTAAATGTGGCTGCCATTATCGCTTACAGTTCACGGTATTGAATTATAACCACCCTAGTAATTTCAAGGGATGGACAATAAGTAATAAAACCGTACCAAGAAAAATTTGGGAGGAATGGTATTGGAATAGTCTTGATTAGTCTCATAAAACGAATGAAAAAGCTAATTCTGACAACGGGAATTATTCTAATCATCTCCAATGTGGTTTTTTTCATACCTATGACATTTAGTGTGATAAGTTCAGGAGGTGGTGGATTTGGATATGGATTACTATTCTTACCCATAACCATTGTAGCTCATTTATATATCATTCCAGGAGTAATGTCGCTTTTTAAGAAGCATCAGACTAGTATTGGTTTATTATTAATCAATATAACAGGATTAATAGGCTCTGTTTTTTGGATATGGTTATTTCGCTCAAATTAGTCTTGTATAAGAATCTATTTTGAACAATTAGAATATAATAAGATCTTTTCAAGAACGGCGTAGCCTATTTACCATTCAACCGAACTCTTACTATCTTTAAAAAAACCCAAAAGTGTCATGAAAAAATCAATAGGTTTATTCCTGTATGTCTCTTTAATAGCACAAGTCTATGGTCAAGAGCATCTGGCTTCATTGTTTACCTATGGAGGTCTCCCACAAGGCCGGGAAGTAAAAATATTGTATAACAAAGGCTTTATAGTTGGATATTCCAATGACGCAAAAAATCCAATGTGGGTATGCTATCGTTTGGGTAATGTCAAAAAATCTTATTTTAAGGCAGATACCACATTCATCAAATGGGAACGACCCAGAGCATTTCAGATCGATTCTAGGACATCCGCTAAAATCAAACATGAAGATTACAGTGGGTCTGGCTATGACCGAGGGCACATGGCTCCAGATGCTGCTATTCAAGCACAGTATGGCCAAGCAGCATTGTTAGAAACCTATCTAATGTCAAATATTATTCCTCAACATCGTGACTTAAATAGGGGAATATGGCAGCGTCTAGAAAGCTATGCTCGAAAAACACTTTCACAAGATGATACCGAAGAAAAAGAAGTAAACGATTTATTTGTGATAACAGGTCCTGTATTTAAGGACGAAATGGGAACAATAGGAAATGAAATCCCAATACCGTCTCATAGCTATAAGATATTTGCTTATCAACGAGGCTATCGAGCAACTATTAAAACGATTGCTTTTGTTTTTCCTCAGCATCCTGAATCAAGTGATTTCATGGATTATGTGAAAAGTGTTGACGAAGTTGAAGTATTGACAGGCATAGATTTTTTTCCAGAACTTTCTGAGGCTAAACAAAGAAATCTAGAAAGCAAAAAGCGAGATTTTAAGCTGAATGAGATCAATTAGTTCCTTTTCCCAAGTGCAAGATATTGAGGTTATACTATTAAGAAAGTGGTTAAATAGCGTTGCAGTTCCTATTTTAAATTCATCTATTGTACTGTTTATAATTTCAAGCTTTCTTCTATAAAGTAATATTTTTAGTCATCATTTTTCTTAGAATTTTTTAGCTCTTCTTCTTTTAATTGTCGATCGGTAAACTGTATGAAGTAAGGATCAAAATATTTTAACCGACCATCAGTCAGTTCTACCAAAGCTTGTGTTACACTATGATAGTTAGAGGAACTATAAACGAATCTATGAAAAAAGCCTCTCTGCTCTTTGCCTTTAAACCTTATTATAACTGGTCTTAGATGATTTTTACTAGACATTTTGCATCTAAAATTGAGGAATATAGAAAAACTATATTATACCAGTTTTAGATGAAAGGCTCTAAGAGAATAGTTAAGTTGGTACCTAAGGACTTTGAGAGTTCAATTAATGTTTCTAGAGTCGGAAGTTTCTTCCCCGTTTCAAGATGAGATATATAGGTAGGATGGTATCCAGAATTCAAAGCAAGCCTTTCTTGAGAAAGACCTTTTTCAAGCCTTAGTTTCCTTAGCTGGCTTCCAAATTCTTTCCCTATTGATTGACCTTCCATCGATAGGACAAGCTATTACTAGCGTAATCCTATGTCCATAGACTATAGTCTAAGTGTAAAATAAATAGCTTAATTTTTGCCCTTCAGTAAAGTGACGATTAACCAAAGAATTTTAAGGATGAACGTAGAAAGATTTATAAAAGAAATTGATGGTCAAATAAAGGGGAGAAACAGAACAGTTAATATTAAGGATAGCTTGCATACCTACTACAAGCATGTTGCTATGCACTATGATGTAAGTATGGCGACATTAATAACGAATGTACTACTAGATTGGAAAGATGAATATGAAGAACTAATTAAAGAGGATATGATGAAAAAGTTACAGAAATAGAGCTTTCTATATTCCATTTTGATCATTGCTTAGTCAAATTAAGGCGCATATATTTTTTGTGATTGCTGACTTGAGTCGAGATCTCACGATCAAATATCATCTTCCTTTTCTTTAGAGAAACTATTTTTCCAGGTGTAGAATAATTTTTTTTAAATAAAATATAATCTCCAGAAAGACCAAGTGACCAAATACCGGATTCTTTTCGTTTACTAAGTATAGCTTGGTTTTTCACATCGTCACAATACTGGATTATTTCGTATTCCATATTGTTTTTAAATTCTAGCGAAAAGTGAATGGGATTATCTTCAAATAGATCCCTATACCTAGACTTATGATTTTTCGGTTTTATATCTGCGGACCATACTCCAATTAGTCTTTTTTCAATTTTTGCAATGACTTTCTTACTTAATTTATATTGTGATGGTTCAATTGAAATCTCTTCAATGTAGGGGCCATTAATTGAATCGTATAAATAAATAGCTCCCCTATATCCCTTTCCGTCTGTATCTGTAAAATGTATAGGTCCTTTCGGACGTAACTCATTTTGTGAATAGCTATTCAAATGTCCTGAGTAAATAGAAAGAAACATATGTCCACCTAATTCACCCACTTTCCACTCTCCTTCAGTAGAGTAAGAGATCGAATCATTAGATATTTGAATGGTCATTTTAGAATCATCGTGAAGCAAAAGCTTGTATTCTCTATTGTCATGTTTTATGATCCAAGCAGTGCTGTCAGCTAGTCTAGATATGTGAACTTTTGGATATATTGTAGACGTCAAAACCTTCTTATGGAATGTTCTATAATCAATATAATCCGAGCTTGACCAAGTGACCATAGAATCATCTTTGATTATCCCAGTATATCTGTCCCTGTGATAAATAAATGATATGCTATCTTGATTTTTTGTAAACTCAACACTAAAAGGAAATTCTGAATTATGCCTGGTTCCAAACCAAGGATAAAGGCGATTATTATTTAAATACCAGATTCCGGAACTTCTATAGTATAACGTGTCTCCAAAATTAGGAATTCCAGGATTATCAGCATTTTCATAATAATCCAACGTATCCTTATTAACCAATGCAGTTTTCCAAGAATGAGTTGCAGTCCAAACACCTTGAGTAAAAGCACTTATTGAGTAGGTCAATGATAGTAAAACAATAACACCTAATCTTAAATTGAATATTTTGGAATTAATATTAAAGTAAAGAAGATTCATTTTATCTTTTGAAATATTATATCCTTCTCCTCAAGAGCCACTCTATACCCTATGCTATTCATAGATTCTTTAATATGCTTAAACGCCATAAGTTTTAACTCTTCTATATGATCTTCCCAAGAGCTTGTACATGAGTTTATCAGGTTATGCCATTCTAAGTCCGATAATGAAACATTATATCTAAGTTCAAAATCCTCTTTTGATATTGAAAGACCTTTGAGCCTTAAAAATTTCTTGTCCATGCACAAACTTATTCTTAAACTTTTTAAGTAAAAAGTATGATTCGTTCGATGTTGATTCCGTTACGAATTAAGTAAATACTATATATTCGAAAATGGTCCAACTCTAAGAACAGGTTTGAGTCGAATTACATTTAACGATAATAAACTAGATCCAGAGAAAACGTACTGGCTTTCAACCTTTGGAAAAGTTTCCTTTGTTGAAGGTGATCAACCTGTTATAGACGTTATATTTTTTGAGGTAGACGAAAGTGTTATTGATGAAGGATTTGATCCTCAAAATCATAGACCTTTAGGTTCAGCTATACCAACACAAATTGACGTAGGTATTTTGGTATTTTTATCTATTGGGTGTTGTATTTATAAGAGGAAAATTATTTTACCCAAAATAAATGATTCTATAAGTGTTTCGGGTTTGGGTGTTACCCCTGGAAGATTAAACCCTCTTAGAAAAGTGAGGATCTTCTCTGATTTCTCGTTTGGTGAGGGGAAAACGGATAAAAACATTGTCTATCAAAATTTCAACTTCCCATTTTCTAGGCATTCCTCCATGTATTGCTTACACTATATTTTAGACAATAAAGTATATATATTCCCCTGTATCGAATTAATAAGGTTTTATCTGGGAGTTTCATCAGCTTTGATCGAACGTGTATTTCTTGATGGCTTGAATCATGACACCATTTTTAGAAAAGAGAAAACTACCAATTACAAATACGCTCGACATGATGGGTCCGATCAGCTTAGACTCTCAAAGCATATGCTTAACGCTGATGTAAAGCATATAGCAAGAATTGCATTAACCGAAGAGGGATTTAGAGCGACAAAAGCAGTGGGTTACAGCATTAGGAAAGATCAAAGATATCCAATAGGGTTCTTTCCTTTTGAAGGAGAAACGACTATTGATGTTAGCATGCTTAATCTTGGTGTTTATTCCAAAGGGCATGAGTTTGAAGGGCAAGAAGCATGCTTTATTATCAGAATACATTCATGTAGTAGACCTTTCGCTAGGAATGGTGTAGAATGGACTAGAGATAATGACAACAGAAGAGCTTCTGACGAAAATGCAGAAGATGTCAATCATCCGAAACAGGGAGAAGAACAAGAAGTTGACGGCGTGAATGCAAATAACAAAAGCACCATCGAATCTGGAGCACTTAGAAAAAAACATACGGTTGATACATCAAGGTTTAAAAGTGAACCAGACGACAACCTCTTTATACATCTAGAAAAACTGGATCAAAAAACTAAGAATAAAGGATCCATTATTCCACAGGAGGAAGCAGAATACGATTCTTTTCATAAGGTTCAATTCGATGAATCCAATGCAGGTGAGATAAAATTGATTGATTCCAAAAGTAGCTTTCCAAAAAAAGATCCCAAGAATTCTAAGCTTAATGACAGAAAAGGGAATCAAGAGTATGTAGAGTTTTATCAATCTATAATAAAAGAGTTTTCAACGAATAGTAACTTTCAAATAAACAAGTTGGATATTTCTTTTGATCCTAACTACATCGAACAAAGACTCTCTGAAGATAAGGCTACGAACTACGCTAAAGGCTGGAAAGATCCAATAACAAAAGGTCCATATTATGGTAAAAGAAACACATTACTTACAGAGCTAAAAAGAAATACTGGGCACTCATTCTACTTATTAGACGTATTGCCTCGTGAAGGTCATTCTGAATCATTTGGCAGCATTCAACTTATCCATTCAAATGACTTCAGAATAGTAGGTAGGGATCAATTTGATAAGTTGTTTTTAATATTTTGCAAAAATCAAAGTTTATCCCCTGATCCTGATTCTTACGATAGTTTGAATAGAAATCTTTTTAGAGAATTAGAACTCAAGAAATTTGATCATCAATTCGCTCAAGGTCCGAAGCATACTTATGATCGCATCTTGGAATTCATAGAAAATAAATTCAGCGCTAATTTGTAAATCGATTTTTCAACTTGGCTCCAAGGCATATGTATGAGGATAAACTAGAACTATCAGGATAGAATTTCTTCCATTCTGAATATTTAATACTCAATTCATTACTGAGAATTTTATAAAACCAGTAAGGTATATCGTCAGAGTCAAGGTCATTCTTTATGAAACATGACCAAAGGCCATGTCTCTTAAATATATCAACCAACTCCTCTCTACTTCTTGAAATCAACCAATGAGCTTTTAAGATGGCGTTTTTTCGATAAACAATATTTGAATTTTTCAGTAAAAGAGTTCCAGTTTGATATTCTTGTTGAGGTATTTCTGTAGTTCTACTTAAAAACCTGTTAAACTCAACATATCTCTTTCTTTTAGAATTTATAAGTCCTAGTATAAGCCTTAATACTATAAAATATTGATGCGAATAGTTTAGAGTTTCAGTACACCCAGATAGCAGATATTTATCAACTTTTTTTTGATATTCTAAAGAGTTCTTGGCTGCTTTTTCTTTATGTGCCTTTCTCAAATCGAAATCACAACATGAACATGTACTTATTGGCCCATCAACGATTTTTTCTTTATTATTAAAGTCAAGTCTCAAAAAGCTAATAGGTTGATAACAACTAGGACAGCAATCCAGCAACTCTGTTTGACATTTCACGCATATCAAAGTAGTTATTAGACGCCATCCTCTTCTATAATATGGAATACTATCTTTATCAAGACAACTAGGGCAGTATACTAGATAATTATTCTTAGGTATTCGATGATAATTACCTCTGCTTAAAATCCAATAATTAAGATTATTACCCAAAGCAAGATTAGGTTCATAACTTCTGAGGGTTGTTTGATTTAGATTCTCTTTTGAGTGAAAAGTTATATCAGCTAATTTTTCAATAAGTTCTTTTTTTATAGTGAGGTCAGCATCTCTCAAGTCCAAGTCTGCCTTATTAAAAAGCGCGTCACATAGAGTATGATATTTTACTCTCATCTTCTGAGAGAATCTCAGTAACCAACTAGTCAGTAATTCGTCAGGTAAAATTTTCTCATGAATGGCGATTTTGTCACCCTTCATATGTTTTTTATAGATGAAACTTTCATTTTATCTGGAGGTAATATTTTGAGTTGATTTAAAACTTCGACTGTGATTTTTTCTTGTCCAGATTTGATAGCCATTATAGCTGCTTCCCTCAATACCCTACAGACTCCTCCAATAGTGGAGTCTGTCATTGATAAAATTTTAATAGCTAATTCTTTTTCGTAGAGAGAGGATTTCTTCCTCAAAGGCAAAATCTTTTCATAGCTAACCAAAAACCTTATATACTCTTTATCTATTTTCCATCTGTCTAGTGTTATAAGTTCAAATCGACTAGCTATTTGAGGGTCAGACTGAAAAACATAATGGGCTTCCTTGGTTCCAACAGCAACTATTGAGATACTTAAAATATTAGAGAGTGACTTAATTGAATTTAAAAAAACCTGTTTGCTGCTTTTTCTTCCTACATCGTGATTAAGATGATGAACTTCATCTATGATCAAAACTTTTAAGTCAAGATGTTGAAAAGCATTTATAACTTGATCAAATAAATGTTCGGCTTTATGATTCGTCCTGAAAGGAACAACCAACTTTCTAAGGATAGATTGATAAAACCTCACTTCGTCAGGATAAGGCGGCGACTCTATCATTAATACCTGCTTTTGAACATCTTCGACTTTATCATCAAAATACATAGGGTAGTTTTTCTCAAATCGATCTATAATTACTGTCTTCCCATTATTACTCGCTCCAAGCAATAGGAAGTTCCTCATTCTAGTTGTGCGAGGTGCAGTAACCAATCCATTTAACTTTTCTAGAACTTCTGTTGCCCTCGTATATCCGACCCACTTATTACCCAAGATAAATTGAATTCTTTCCTCAGAACTTAGCTGAGCTATTTTAGATGTTGACTCATTCAGATGATCCATCGTCAATATCTTCAAATGCCCCTAAATCATTAAAAATATCTTCCGACAGTCCCTCGTCTTGAATACTATCTTCTTTCATTTGACTCACCGTTTGTTTAAGTGATTTTTGTTTCTCTTTGACAACCTTGAGTCTCCTCATCTTTTTAGTTTCCGATTTGGCTCTCTCTTCCATGTCTTGTAGAACACGATATGCATCAAAGATTGCACTTTCATCAATATCTCTGTCTCCTCTCTCTTGCAGAATAGACCTTATTTTTCTTAGTTCCCAAATGGTTATTGCTGGATTTGATAAGTCTCGATAATTAATAGGAAAATATTCTTTCAATTCAGGATCTAAAAAATACACGACACTTATATCTCTAGGGTCCCGTTTGAATTTAAACTTTCTTTTCGCTCGTAGTTTTCCAGATTTTACATCAATAGAGTTAATCCATTTTCTCAGAATATCACTATAGTAGTATATGCCGTCAATAAGTACTCCGTAATCCTGTATAGTTCTCTCCTGAAAAGGCATAAAATCTAAATGCACCTTCCTATCATCGACTTGTATCGGTTGATACCCAACCCCTGGAAAATCGTCAGATCCAAAAATCCCATCATTCCACTTTTTAATAGGCGAAGTTCCAAGACCACTGTGCTTTCTCTTATGGTAAACATTCACTATGTAATATGCCAACCACTTCTCCATTTCATCAAATGTAAAAACAGCCATTTTTTCTGAATCATATTCACCTCTCTCAGAGAGTGCTCTAAATGTAGTTCCTGGTAGGTTATGTAATTCCGACATAAATGTGCCTAGCAATCGCTCTATATAGCCACCAAACTCTGGTTTTTTTACCGGCCTCCAATTGATGTCCATTTGGTATTCTACACAAGCATCCTCAAGCATTCTTGACCTGAACTCCATTGCGTTATCTACATGGATACATTTGATTCTACCATAGCAAGGCCAGTCTCCTTTTATCTCCATCCTTGCCAGATATTGTTCTTTCGACAGAATAGCTTGAGAAATACATAGGCCGACGCTCATTGAGTTTGGGTTTTCAAATCCTATATAAAACCCTACAACCATCCTACTGTAAGAATCTATTGCAAGGGTCAACCATGGTCTTCCGAGCGGTTCCCTATGCTTCTCATCTACAACTATAATATCAAGAGGTGTATGATCTATTTGAACTGATGATAATGGAAACAAGGCATCAGGGAATTTTTTAATCTTAGCATCAAACTCTTTTCTAGCTCTCGCTTTACCAAAACGATGTTTTGTGATATTATATTCAGATAATGATGCTATCCTTCTTCTGAGTGTATTATAGTGCGGTGCCTCAATATTCTTCTCACGACACTCTAGCTGAATATGAATGTGAACATTTTTGATCGATTTCCTTTGGGATTGCAGGTAATGTTTCTCAATATTTTTGTCAATGATCAGGTCTATTTCGCTGTCTAGTCTACTTTTACCTTTTCCACCTGTACGCTGCTCTGGAATAAGTGAAGTCAGTAATCCAGTTTCTCGATAATTCTTAATCCACCTATAGAGAGTTGCAGCACTTTTGTTTTCCGCCTTAGCAATTTCTTCTACATGGGTACGAGAACTTTCACTGAGAAGGGGTTCAATAATTTTTAATCTTTGTTTAGCTAATTCAATATCCTTTGTTCTAAATGATGTTATTGAATTGATCCCACTTTTAATTTTACCCTCTAGTTCTTTAATATCAATCGATATTACCTCTCCAAAATCATTTACTAATTCAACATCATCTACTTTGATATCATTAATTATATACTTCTCATCGTTGTAAAGTACAACTGCTCCAACCATACCTGTTATATCCTGCTCCATATCTCTGATTTCATAGTTAGCCGAATAGATAGGTCCGCTCCTATTAGGTGGTTTGATAACATGTACCAAATGGTATACAATAGAGTTGCCTTTACTTTATCCTCCGAAGACAAACTATCAATTAACTTCAATGGAGTAGCTATTTCCATTTCAGAAATACTGTCTATAAGTAGATTAATATCTTCATTTTTAACTTCAGAGCTATTAAGATATCCTGATAGAAACTTGACATTATAAAGGAAATCTGTTCGAATATCTTTTTCAGTAACCACCTTGAATTCCCATCCCTTTTTTCTACAGTGAATGTTTGCCGCATCGAACTTTGGTTTAAGTATATCTCTATCCTTTTTAAGCCTTTCACTATACTTAATTTCAACGAGTGTCGGTTTGTAATAAGGTTGATCTAAAGCTTTGTTCCTGTAGAACACTAGAAAGTCTGGAGTATAATGTCTCAATCTGCCAAATTCATCATGATATTCGATCTTAGTGGGTTGTTCTACAAATTTCTCGACATTAGAGTCAAAATTCGTTAGCAAAATAAAGTCTCTTTCAAGAGAAGATTCGAAAGAATTTAAATCTCCATCTGAATTCGAAACCTTCCCCGTAAGTGAAGTATGGTTTTTTTTAAGTGTTCGAACCGGCTTTAATTCTTCTTTATTCATACAATAGTAATTGAGACTGTCTCTCCTCTATTGTAAATATCTCAATTACTTTGGTTATTTGCACCGCCTACTAATGCAGCATCAGAAATAGTATGGTGAGGTTGTCTGAAGGGACGCTGAGAAATTAACTGTCCTTCTGTTCCAAGCTTTCCTGCAACAGAATGAATTTTGGTTGTTTCCAATGCTTCATGCAATGTGAGTGGCGGAAGGATCGATGGTAATCTTTTCGCCAACATTGTTTTACCAGCTCCAGGAGGGCCAATCATGATCACATTGTGTCCTCCTGCTGCTGCAATTTCCATGGCTCGTTTAATGTTTTCTTGACCTTGCACATCTGAGAAGTCCGAAGCATAATTGTCCAGATTGGCGAAAAATATATCACGAGTATCGTAGATCAGTGGCTCAATAACCTCCTCTCCTTCTACATGTAGAATCGCCTCTTTAATATTGTCTACACCTATGACATCAAGTCCGTCTACAATGGCCGCCTCTGTAGCGTTTTCCTTTGGAAGTATGAACCCCTTAAATCCATTTTTTCTTGCTTCAATCGCGATTGGCAAAGCTCCTTTGATTGGACGTAAGTCACCATCAAGTGCCAATTCCCCCATGATTAGATACTCTTCTAGGTTTTCAGCGACGATTTGTTCTGAAGCTTTCAATATTCCTAGTGCAATGGGAAGATCATACGCGGATCCTTCTTTTCGAATATCTGCAGGAGCAAGGTTCACTACCACTTTTTGACGTGGCATTCGATAGCCAAAATTTTTAATAGCTGATTCTACGCGCTGCTCACTTTCTTTTACTGCAGAATCAGGTAGGCCAACCATAAAAAATTTAGTGCCTTGACCAACATTTACTTCTACAGTGATTTTATATGCGTCTACTCCATAGACTGCACTTCCATAGGTTTTTGCGAGCATCTTAACTGAATGAAATTCTTAATAATCTCCTAATATAGGAATTAGATAAATAGCAGAAATAGTTGAGTGTATCAAATGCTCTTAATTAATCTTCGTCATCCTCATCTTCCTCCTCAGACTCATCACTGTCCTCAAAAGAAAAATCTGGTTCAGATTGAGACTTATCGTAAAGTTTGGCTTTTAAGTCTACTATTTCATCCTTTAAATCATCTATCCCACCCTTTATACTCCTGATTTTTAATTGCTGAAGGACAAACTCCACAACCATCAGAATAGAGATAAACAGGAAGAGTCCCATGATATAACGAGGAAACTTTATATATGACGACAGCTTTATTTTGGAAAGATATTCCTGCGTATTCAGTAAAATATCTACCGAAAAATACATAATCGTAATAGCCACGATTACATATATTATGTGAAAGATGAGTTTAAACCTTTGCATTTGAGTAGTTGAGTTGGGCTGAAAGTTATTAAACTTTTCAAGTTTTACTTCAGGATATTTTAAATCGAGTGAATATGTGTTGATAACTGCACCAATTATTTAGAATAAATATCTCCTGGAAGGAACATTCCATCTAAACGATAAACCAAATATGGAAGTAGAGCTGTCAATTAGTCCATTCGAATCAGATTCTGTTCTCAATGTGACATCAGCATCGATAAAAAGGTTGTGTTTCCACATGTAAGATGCACGAAAGAAACCCATCATCAAATCCGTTTTGTTTCCCTGGAGATGTGTATTCCCAAATTCTAGGCTTCCTCCATTTCCATCTGGTCTGCGTATTGTATAATCCTTTAGGATATCTCTTCCATAATTTACATCCCCAATATCATTCCCATAGCTAGCAAGCATCAGCATACCTTCAAAGTTCCATTGATCATTTAGTCCATAATTAGCCCTACCGATGTATTCAGTAAAGTTGGCACCCAAAGGATGAGCCAAAGCCAAATTGTAGTGACTGTAACTTGTAAATCCATCTTCATGAGCATACATGTACGGGCGAACTCGGTTGATTTCTGCCTGAACGATTAGGTCCTCTAAACCAAAGGGATCTACATATTTTGCCCCCAGCTGAAACCCCTGTTTGTTTCCCCACCATCCATTTCCTGCTAAAACTTCCCCTACAATCATTTCATCAATGACCAATTGACCATATAATGAAACTCTATTCTTAATATTCCACTTAAAGTCCATACCTATAATAGCATTATCTTCACTTCCATTTTGTTGCTCTACCGCTCGATAAAAAATGATTGGATTGAGGTACTCCACCTTAAGACCTCCTGTGGAATCACCATACATTACCGACTCAAATAGCCCTACATGCAAGTTTGGCTTGATCTTCATGTTTAGATGATGGAAGGCCATGTATTTTTTCTCAAATCCTCCTGTTCCTTCAAGGCCAAAAGTCCCGCCTCTTACACCCGCTATTAGTTCTGCAAATACATTGGTGTAATCGAAGATTTTTGTGTTCGTATTGATTCTTAGATAAGGGTAATTGTTCGAGTAGTCTGATAAAATAAGCGAGCGTACGCCATTACCCACAAAGTGTTTCCCAAATCCAAGTTGGGCAGAGATACTTTCAGTAAAGCCAAAATCGACATACCCTTGAGCTCTAAAAAAATCCACGCCTGTTTCATTAAACTGCTTCCAAAACCCTTCATATGGAACTACCAATGTGCTATCACGAACATCGTTTACATAAACTGGATAGCGTGCCTGATTTTCGACAAGCATTGTATAGAAGGAAACCTTTTTATCAATCTGCCCTCGGATTTCCGCTCCTCTACTATTCACATAAGTTGTACCAAGCGCATCGTTTGTTTTCCCGTATGAGAGTTGGAGCACTGGATTGATATGTAAATCAACCTTTTCATCCTGATAGTAAAATAAATCAGCAGGATATTTATAGAACCTTCCCAAAATTGGTGCATCAGATGAAGTGGAATCGTTTGTATATTCTCGAAGTTCTCTCTTCATGTAATGACCATCATATTTATTAAGTAGGTCATAAACCTCTTTTCTCGAAAAGGGCTTTAGTGTGGAACTAAATGACATTTTTGACCTGATTTCTTCAAGCTCTATAACTTGATAAGCTGGATGTCCCAGTGCAAAATCAGTAGATTGTGCACTCAAAACACTAACGGTGAGAATACTGAGGATAAAGAACGTTTTTCTCATGAATCAAACATATTCCATTTTACTTGAAGAAAGGGGTTTGAAGAAGATAAAATAATACCTATCTTTGCCATCCTTTTTGAAAAAGAGACGAGAGAAATGAAAAAAGATATACATCCTGAGTACAAAGAAGTTGTTTTTCTTGATACTACAAGTGAGTTCAAGTTTTTGACAAAATCAACAATGACTTCTAAGGAAACCATCAAATGGGAAGATGGTAATGAGTATCCAGTCATCAAAGTCGAGGTGAGCTCTGCATCACATCCTTTCTACACTGGTAAGAAAATTTTCTTGGATACTGCTGGACGTGTGGAGAAATTCAACAAAAAGTACAAGAAAAAGTAATTCTTCAGAACAAAGAAATTTTAAAAGTCTTCGAGTTGCTCGAAGACTTTTTTTGTGTCCTTTTGAAAACCGACTAAGTTTGATTTATGCAAGTC
The DNA here is from genome assembly GCA_039984955.1 of Marinobacter alexandrii. Taxonomy (NCBI): domain Bacteria; kingdom Pseudomonadati; phylum Pseudomonadota; class Gammaproteobacteria; order Pseudomonadales; family Marinobacteraceae; genus Marinobacter; species Marinobacter alexandrii. The sequence continues at coordinate 2,238,712 of JBDWTN010000007.1, read as the reverse complement.
ACCTTCATAGATACAGAAGAAAGCTGGAAACAAATGCTCCCATTGAGCTATACGCGCCCTGTAGCAAAAGTTAGAGTTGGGATTTTGAAGGTTCATGAAAAGTGGTCAAAACATCTTCATATAAACACAACCTTTTTTCGTTCGCAAGATTATTTGAGCACTCTCTTTGAGGGACCAAAAGAAAAGGGATTGTTTATTCTCGGTAATGTTCTACCGACATCAGAATTGGCATTGTTGATTCAAGATCTAAAAGAAGATGAATGTTTATGTTTTGAGAATCAAATCATTGCAGGATACTTCGAGCCTACTGAAGTTATTGAAGCTGGTCATCGAAAAACAATTACGATTGACACAGTCGAGCAAGTAGCTCACCCATGGGATATCTTCAGGCTTAATGGAGAGGAAATCAAAAATGATTTTGAACTCATAACTAAAAACAGAAGCTCTCAATCAATCAATGACCCACATACAAATACGTATGGAGATCAAATCTTTTTGGAGGAAGGGGCTGTTGTAAAATCCGCTATTTTAAACGCAGAAAATGGTCCTATTTACATCGGAAGGGATACCGAAATTCAAGAAGGATCACTCATTAGAGGTCCATTTGCACTTTGTGCTCACTCAGTAGTCAATATGGGTTCAAAGATCAAAGGGGACACCACAGTCGGGCCCCATTCCAAAGTAGGGGGAGAAGTCTCAAACTCTGTGATTTTTGGATATTCCAACAAAGGACATGAGGGTTTTTTAGGAAATTCCGTGATAGGAGAATGGTGTAACCTGGGTGCAGACACAAACAATTCCAATCTAAAAAACAACTATACCAATGTGAAGATGTGGGATTTTGCTTCAGGCAGATTTAAGGATACCGGTCTTCAGTTTTGCGGACTCATCATGGGAGATCATTCTAAGTGTGGCATCAATACCATGTTTAACACAGGCACCACTGTCGGTGTTTCAGCCAATATTTTTGGTGATGGATTTCCAAGAAATATTATTCCTTCCTTTGCTTGGGGTGGTGCGTCAGGGTTCACTACCTATCAAACCAAAAAGGCTTTCGAGACTGCTGAGTTGGTTATGAAAAGGCGTAAGAAAGACCTGACTGAAGCAGACAAAGCGATGCTTTCACATATCTTTGAGATTACAGCCGAAAATCGGGTCTGGGAGAAGAAGTAATTCATGCAATTTTCAGAAATACCGGGACTATCAGAACTAAAAAAACAACTTGTTTCTGCGCATAAACGTGGAAAAGTAGCTCACGCTCAGCTTTTCGCCGGTAGGCAGGGCACTGCTGCACTTCCCATGGCGCTCGCCTATGCGAGTTATTTGATGTGCGAAAACAAAACAGAAGCAGATAGCTGTGGCTCATGTGCAAACTGTGTTCGAATAAAAAAGCTTGTTCATCCGGATATTCATCTTCATTTTCCAAAGATATCTGCCGCTGAAAGCAAGTACGAAAAGGTAATGGCTGAAGCAATCCCCCGTTTTAGAGAGTTCGTAATGGAAACTCCATTTGGTGATCTCGAAACATGGACAAAAAAATATGGCCAAGAGAACAAAAACTTGTTGATAAGTCGGCAGGATAGTCGGCAAATGTTGAAAAACGTGAGTATGAGATCAGTGGAAGGTGGCTATAAAATTTTATTGATCTGGATGCCAGAATTTATGAATCCAAGCTCTGCCAATGCAATCCTGAAAATATTAGAAGAACCACCAGAAAAAACACTATATCTTCTTGTTTCCTACAGTTATGATAGTCTTTTAGCGACAATCACTTCCAGAACACAACTTGTAAACGTTTCCCCCAATACAGAAGGAGAAGTAAAAGATTACCTGATTCAGAAAGGCATGGAATCCAGCAAAGCTGATCAAGCAGCTAAATTAGCTGAAGGTAAAATAGGCTTGGGGCTATCTATTGCTAACACTGGAGACTCTCAGGAATACGAAGATTTCCAGCAGTGGATGTTGGAATGTTGGAATAAGAATTTAACTGGACTTGTGAAAAGAAGTGAGGATTTTTCAAAATCGGGAAAGGCAGCTCAGAAAAGTACGTTAAATTTTGCAATCGCTCTCCTTAGAAATGCCGTTGTTCACGCTTCAGGTCAGACACCTCCAGTTCAAAGCGAGTCAGAAAAATCTTTTATTGGTAAGTTTTCGGATAAATTAGGTTTTGAGCGACTAGAAAAAACGTACGCACTATCCAATGAAGCAATCATTCATCTGGAACGAAATTCAAACCCTCGAATAACTCATTTAAATTTATCCCTTGACATTATTCGGGTATTAAATGGCTAAAAAGGAAACACACATAATCGGACGACTGGATATAATCGACCTTCCTGATTTGGGAGTCTTAAATATTCATGCGAAAATCGATACAGGTGCTTATCGCTCCTCACTTCATTGCAAAAAAGTACATGAAGAAGAAGGGTTTCTTTACTTCACTCTCCATACTGAAACAGGCTATCAGGAGTATGCTACCAAGGAATGGACTCAACGATTAGTTAAAAGCTCGAATGGTAAAATACAGAAGCGATACGTAATTAAAACACGTATTAGACTCTTTAGCAAAGACTATAACACATCCATTTCACTTACTGATAGAAGTGAAATGAAAAACCCTCTATTGGTAGGAAGGAAGGTTTTGGCAGGAAAATTCATCGTAGATGTGTCACAGAAGAATCTTTCATATAATGAAAAGAAAGCAAACTGAATGGAGCGACAGATCATTAAAATAGGAACACGGAAAAGCAAGCTTGCCATGTGGCAAGCTAATTATGTGGCTGACCTCTTGGATGCAGAAGGTTTTCAACCTCAACTGATACCTATAGAGACAAAAGGAGACAAAATTCAACACGTAGCACTATCAAAGATTGGTAGCAAGGGGGTATTCACTGAAGAACTTGAATCTATGTTGAGAAGAGGTCAAATAGATATAGCAGTACATAGTGCTAAGGATCTTCAATCTCAGCTACCTGAAGGGTTTCATGTACTTTCATTCTGTGAGCGTGAGTCACCCGATGATGTTGTGGTATCTCATAAAGAAATCGATCTGAATAATCCCAAGCTAATTCTAGGTACCAGCAGTACACGAAGAATAGCTATGCTAAAGCATTATTATCCACATATCACCACTGTGGATGTACGTGGCAATCTCCAAACTAGATTGGAGAAAATGGAAACCGGAATTATGGATGGTCTAGTGCTAGCATACGCTGGTGTAAGACGTATGAACTTCGACGATATGGTCAAATATTGGTTTGATACTGATCGATTTGTCCCTCCTGTAGGACAGGGGTCAATAGCCATTGAAACCCATGACAATCTGAATAAAGAAATTGCCCATCGTATAAAAAAAGCGACAAACCACAATCTTACAGAGAAAGTATTGTTGACTGAGCGAGCTTTCTTGCGCAGAATGGATGGTGGGTGCAGTATCCCCGTTTTTGGGCATGCTCAAATGGAGATGGATGGACAGTTAGTCCTAAAAGGAGGCATAGCTAGCTTGGATGGCAAACAATTAATCCAACGCACCATGAACGGTTCTGATCCAATTGAACTTGGTACTTCATTAGCAGAAGAAATCCTCCAAAGCGGAGGAAAGAAAGTTCTGGAGGATATTAAGTCAGTCTTGTAATTGTTAATGATGTGTTAAACATATGGTTAAGCAGAGCTCTTAGTAAAGTCACATCCTAATTCTACTGATCCAGCGAAACGCCTAGAAGATGCTTATAAAAATTTAGATAAGAAATAGGAAAATCAATAACCTCTAAATCCTTTCTCCTACGCAAAAATGCCTGTAGTTATGAAATTGCCAAACAGATAAAACTATTATTTATAATTCTCGTTTAGTATTACTATAAAAAATAGTAGTAATACTTTCATTTGTAAATAGGGGTTTTCTGAAAAATAATATTCCAATGAACAACAAAAAGATTAATCAATTCAAATTCTGGTATTTCAAAGGGCTCATCAAACTATTATTTATAATTTCATTTTCTAATTCCTTTGGGCAAACAAAGGGGAGATTTAATGATCTAAACATGGCATTATCTAATCCAGATAGTGTCGTTGTTTTGAACCTAAAGAATAAAGGCCTTACTGAATTTCCGAAAACGATTCTTCGTTTCAAAAATCTACGATCTCTTGATATTTCTGGCAATAGCATTGCTGAACTCCCTAATGATTTGGCTACTCTTTCGCGACTTCAATATCTCGACATATCTGATAACAGAATAAAGCAACTTCCTAAATCAGTTGCTAGTCTTAACAATCTAAAATCCATTCATTTAGGATATAACTCTTCTATCGATATCAATCAAGTGCTCTCTGTACTTACCAAAATATCTACACTCGAGACACTTGATTTAAAATATGATGGTTTGTCAGATCTTCCTCCAAGCATTGCCGAACTAAAAAATCTTAAGACTTTAGATTTATCAGGAAATCCAATAAAACGACTGCCGGCATACCTCACCCGCATCAATTCTCTTCAAATACTCTATTTAAACAACGACCCATATTTTGACATAGAAAGTAGCACTGAAGTGCTTATCGGATTAAACAAGTTACAAGAATTACATCTGGAAAATGACCGATTGAAAATCCTTCCAGATGAAATCTTTCAAATGAACAATTTGAAGCTTCTTTATTTAAATCAAAACGAAATTTACAAATTGCCTTCGACTTTCGAGGAGGTAAAATCACTTCAATATCTGGACATTAGTGGAAATCCACTACCACAATTTGAGCTGGAGAATTTCAAGCAATTGTATGCACCTACTTTAAGAATAAACATTGGCAATTAACTATGTTTTGGATAGTCCAAAAAAATCACCCAAAACCCGAAAACTATATTCCTATTTTTATCAGGACTTCTATTAATGATAGATTTTCTAATACAGAAGTCTTCCAAATATTTAAATCAAAAGAGCTCGCAATAGAGTTTGCAAATGAATTAAGAATGGGTTTCGGGATACCCAATATTCGATTATTCCATGAAGATGGGTATTCGAAACCCTGGAAATCTTCTCAAAGATCATAGACGTCTTCCGTAAAGTTTAAATTGTTCGCTAGTAGCCTGAAAAGTCTTCCTATTTTTGTAGAATAATATAACGACAATGAAGAAGATACTTTTAATACTTTCAGTGATGCTATGCATCACGGCATGTGGTGATAAAAACAAAGACTATCTCGTAAAAATCAAAACGGAATACGGAGACATGACCGTATTACTTTATGATGAAACACCTCTTCACAAAAAGAATTTTTTAGAGCTCGCAAAATCAGGAAAATATGATAGCACTATTTTTCATCGTGTGATAGAAGATTTCATGATACAAGGTGGAAACGTTTCAGAGAAAGAAGGAGTACGTGAAAATGATCAAGATCAAGTTCCTGCTGAAATTGTTGATGGCTTTTATCATCATAAAGGTGCATTGGCGGCAGCTCGTCAACCGGATAATGTAAATCCTGAAAAGAAGTCTTCTTCCACTCAATTTTATATTGTTGACGGTTTTTCATGGGAAATGATGGCAACCAATGTGAGGTTGCTAAATCAAAAAATGAGCGAATTGCTTCAAGACACGTCATACAGCGATCTCCTTGAACAATTTCAGGAATTGGCAAAAAATAGAGATAATAAAGGGATGACAAGTCTTGCTTTAGCCAACAAATCATTGGTTGAAGAGACGTTCGGAGTTGATTTAAATGTCGATATTTCTGAATACCCAGATGTGTATCAAGGGGTTGGAGGGTACCCAGGTTTAGATGGCGAGTACACCGTATTCGGAAAGGTTATAGAAGGGCTTGATATCATTGATAAAATTGCTGCAGTAAAAACAGGAAGAGCAGATAGACCTGTGGAGCCTGTTCCAATGACAATGGAAATCATAGAAATAAAGAAAAAAGAAGTGACTGAAAAATATGGATACGAGTATCCCGCTGAATGACCAAGATCTTAATCACAGGAGCAAATGGACTGCTAGGTCAGAAACTGGTTCAGCTTTATGAGGAGAAGAGTAATGTAGAAGTTATTGCAACTGGAAGAGGAGAAAATAGAAATCTGCCAGGATCCTATCTCTATATTCCAATGGACGTTACCTCTAAGGAAGAAGTAAGTGAAGTAATTTCATCTCACAAACCAGATGTGGTTATTAATACTGCTGCTTTGACTCATGTAGACCAATGTGAACTAGATCCGAATACATGTTGGGCGCTAAACGTAACGGCGGTCGAACATTTAATCAAGGCCTGTAAAGAAACGGACAGTTTCTTTGTTCAACTTTCTACAGACTTCATATTTGACGGGGAAAATGGGCCTTACAGAGAAGAAAATTTGCCTAACCCACTAAGCAAATATGCAGAAAGTAAACTAGCTTCTGAGAGATTGTTAGAATCGAGTAATCTCAACTATTCCGTAGTTCGTACGATGCTTGTCTATGGAATAGTACAAGATATGAGTCGATCTAATATCATTCTTTGGGTAAAGAAAAGTTTAGAAGATAATAAGTCTATAAAAGTTGTAAACGATCAATGGCGGACCCCAACATTGGCTGAAGATCTAGCCAAGGGATGTGCACTCATTGCGGGAAAAAGATCAAAAGGTGTGTTTCATATCTCAGGAAAGGACCTACTCACTCCTTATGAAATGGCCATTGCTACAGCAGACTTTTTCCAGCTAGATAAGTCCCTTATTGAAGAGGTGGATGGCTCCATCTTTACACAACCAGCTAAACGTCCTAGAAAAACCGGATTCATTTTAGATAAAGCAAGAGCAGAATTAGGGTATGAACCTGTTAGCTTTAAAGAAGGATTAGCCATTTTGAAATCTCAACTTAGTTATGCTTGATGTTATTATTCTTACGGATGAGCGTTATGTAGAGCCAAAAAAGAAGAACGAATATATTGACAATGTAATCGTCGAAGATGGTTTGGTTCTTAAAGCATTAGAGAACTTAGGGTTGAAAGTAAAAAAAATTGCCTGGTCTGATGCTTCTTTTGATTGGACTCAAACTAAGATTGCCCTTTTCAGAACTACCTGGGACTATGCAGAAAAATTCACAGAATTCAGCGACTGGCTAATCGACGTTTCCATTAAAACTCAATTAATCAATGATTATGAGACGATCATTTGGAATCTGGACAAACATTATCTAGATGATTTAAAAGATAAAGGGGTAAATGTTGTTGAGACTTACTTTATTGAGCCTAAGGATCAGCGCACCTTAAAACAGATTCATCAGGAACTAGGTTGGAGGGATACTGTTTTGAAACCAGCAATTTCTGCTGCTGCAAAAGATACCTTCAAGCTGACCCCTGAAAACGTAACTGATCATGAGGATCGCTTTGCACACCTAATCAACGATGAGTCTATGATGCTGCAGCCATTTCAACGAAGTGTAACTGAGCGTGGAGAAATCTCACTTATGATGATCGGAAAAGAGTATACTCATGCGGTGCTCAAAATTGCAAAGGCAGGAGATTTTCGAGTGCAAGATGATTTTGGGGGGACTGTAAAAGATTATACTCCGTCTCAAGCTGAAATCGATTTAGCTGTAGCAGCCGTGAATGCCTGCCAAACCACCCCTCTTTATGCAAGGGTGGACATTGTAAATGATAATGGAGGAAATCCTGCTATCTCAGAGCTGGAATTAGTTGAGCCAGAGATGTGGTTTAGGAAAAATGAGAAGGCCGCTGAGATGTTAGCTAGTGAAATCCACAAAATCTTTCAGCACTAAATCCATAGTTGAATTAACTATTCAGCTTTATTTGTAAGCTAATTCTGAAATAACCCGATATGAAACCTCTTATTACCACTTTACTATCACTTATAATTCTAATTTCCAGTCAGCAAAGATCACTAGCTCAAGGAAAAGAGGTAACTCTTGACACGACACAATTTACTATAAGTATACTCCCCTTAATGGCACACCTTGAGGCAAAGGTCGGAGAAAAACAATCCGTTACTTTCGGAGGTGGTCTGGCGTATAGCTTCTACTTTCAGAGCATCAATGGCGAGGAAAGTTTCGAATCCTATTCTACGCCTTTTTTAACTGCCTCTTTTAGAAATTACTACAATAGAAAGAGGATTAAAAAAGATAATTTGAAAAACAACTCCGGAAACTATGTAGGACTTTATTCTTCTTATCAATTTAATACAATCGTGGATGCAGGCGGATTTGGAACTTTCGAATCTGATCTTAATGGATTTACAGTTGGACCGGTCTGGGGTATTCAGAGAAACTATGCAAGCGGAATACATTTAGACATTAGTGTGGGTTTGGGTTATACCGGCTTTGAATCAGATGACATCATCATGGTTGATAACAAGTTTGGCATTATTGGTGGATTTGAATTCGGTTTCCGATTCAATTAAGAAGAAGAGAGATTAGCTTGCCAGGTTTCACTTGAGCAACCTTACCCATGTCTTCCTCAATCACTTTCCCAATCCTTGGATACCCTCCTGTCGTTTGACAATCGTTCATTAATATAATCGGTTGTCCATCTGGCGGAAGCTGAATGGTCCCTGGAATGACCGCTGAAGAAATGATTTCTTTTCCAGTGTTCTCAAGCCTTTCTCCAATCAATCGAATACCCATACGATTGCTTGAAGGATGCACTTGAAAACCTTTTGAATCAGGAAGTTCCTTTAATGCACTCCATTCAGGTCCTTTCAAAATTCTAATTACTTCCAAGGTATCCTGCTTCCTTATAGGAAAATCAACCTCATGAATATTATGTTTTTGTGAATCAGTAATTATGATATCCTCTTTTTCTAACACTCTACCATCTACGCCTCCAAATCCTGCAGGTGGATACGTAGCGAAACTCCCAAAGTCTTCCTTTGCCTCAATTTTACCCCCTATCCCTAAATAGGCATATACATTATCTGGCGTAGAAATCTCTAGTTCGTCTCCATTATTCAAGAAGGCAGATTTTTTTTTGAATGAATTTCCATTCACTTTTAAGGCAGCTCCAATGACAGAAATAGAAGTTTTTTCTAACACTTCTAGTTTTATTCCCATCATCGCAAACTCAACCACAGGGTAATTATCTGGATTTCCGATTGCTTTGTTAGCCATTTTCATCATCTCAATGTCCATCACTCCAGATTGAGGGATGCCATACCTACGAAAACCAAAACGACCCAAATCCTGAATGGTCGCTACTGGCCCTGTTTTAACCACTCTCAACTTCCCCATGACTCAAATTCTTCTTGTGTGATTCTATAAAAGTTATACGAACTCCCAACATCAATCATCATTGGAGGTTGTTTTACGGGATCAAATAGCTTGACTGGAGTTAGTCCAATGATGTTCCATCCCCCAGGACTATCAAGCGAATAGATTCCTGTTTGACCTCCGCCAATTCCAACTGAACCAGCCAAAACCTTCTTCCTAGGATTCTCAAGCCTTGAACAGGAAAGTGTTTCATCTAATCCATCAGCATAAATGAATCCGGGAGTGAACCCGATAAAAGAAATGCGATACTTCCCTGCTAAATGAATGGCAATCAATTCTTCAACCTTAAGCCCTTTCTTCAAAGCAACTAATTCAATATCTAGACCTAACTCATAGCAAATTGGAAGTTCTATATGCTCTTTTTCGCTAGAATTATTTGACGGTTTTATTTGTGCTTTTTGCAATAAATCAATCAACTCTTCAAGTGGGATAGTCGTGAACACTGCTATAGAATGATAAGCTGGAACAATATCCACTAGCCTTTGACCTAATTCTCGCTCAATGACATGCGTGCTTTCATGGATTTTTTCAATCGGAGTTTGCTTCGGGCATTTGAGCAAAATCACCTGCTCTCCTAATAGGGAAACCTCCCAGATAATTTCATTGAACTGCAGTGATTTGGACTCCTTTAGTGACAAGATGTTGATTGATTTCTTTAGATAAAGTTACTGCCCCTTTGGTATCTCCATGTAGGCATAGGGATTGAATACTTAAGTCTATCCATTCTTCAGCATGCACCCGATGATTAATCACAATTTCCTCTACCTGATCTAATACTTGTCGGGGATTCAAAACCGCACCTTCCAATGTTCTTAATCGGAGTGAACCATCCGATTCATATTTACGATCTGCAAATCCTTCTGTTATGAATGGATAATTATTCTCTTTTGCTATTTTTTCCGATTCAGAGCTTGCAAAACCCATCCAATAAATACCTGGTACTGTATCCTTTAATACTTCAAGAATAAGCTCAGAAACAAATCTATTAGACGCTGCATGATTATACAAAGCCCCATGTGGTTTGATGTGATGAAGGGTAACTCCCTCTTCTTGACAGATTCGAGAAACCAATGAAATCTGCTCTTTGACGTCTTCAGCTAGCTTTCCTGGCTGGATATCTAAAATTTTTCTTCCGAAATTTTCTTTATCTGAATAAGAAGGGTGCGCTCCCACTGCTACGTTAAATCTTTTCGCCAAAATAAGGGTCTGCCTAACGGAGGTCTCATCACCAATATGCCCGCCACAAGCAATGTTACATGAAGAAATGAATGGCATGATCATTTCATCAAGATTAGAATCTGGATGCTCTCCTAAGTCGGCATTTAGGTCAATTGAAAACATGAACGTAATATAACCTCCCCCTAACCCCCTCCAAAGGGGGAATTATTCTTTCTCGTTTAAACATTATAAAAATCCGAACACACTATTTAAACTCCTAAAACTTACAATAAGGCTCACTAGTATGACTAAGATGGCTAGCCCGTTCTGCCATGATTTATTCACATAGTTTTTCAAAAGTGATTTTTTATTGCATAGGTAGATCAGAAAGAATACAATAACAGGCAGCAAAATTCCATTAGCAATTTGCGCGACTTGAATAACTTCAATCGGCTTGTATCCAATCATTGAAAATACAGTTCCCACAACGAGAATGAGGACCCAAATCGCTCGAAATTTAACGTCCTTCGCATCTACCTTCCATCCAAAAATGCCCTGTGCTGTATAAGCTGCTGCTAGCGGTGCTGTAATAGAAGATGAAATTCCTGCCGCAAAGAGGCCCAATGCTAAGAAGTATTTAGCCCAGCTTCCAAGAAGTGGTTCCAATTGTGTAGCCATCTCATTGATTCCAGAAACACCTACACCAAAGATGGTAGCTGCACTTGTAATAACGATCGCCATGGAGATCAAACCTCCAAGTCCAATTGCGATTACATTTTCTTTTTGCAAATCGCCAAGTTGATCTGCGTTTTTCCATTTTTGACTTACCGAAGAAGCGTGAAGGAACAAATTGTACGGAACGATGGTAGTTCCAATAAGCCCAAGAATTGCCAGCTGATTATTCTCAGTAAAAGAAGGCACAAATCCTGAAAACAAATCTCCTAAATCCGGTTTCACCACAATTGCCGTCACTAGAAAAACAATGCTCATTAGAATGACTAGTCCTATCAAGATCTGTTCGATCAATTTAAATCTACCAATGTACAGAACACCAAATGAGACTCCTCCAATTACTAAAGCCCAAGGAACTCTTGATCCCACAACGCCTTCTATTCCTAAAACTGCTCCAGAAATATTGCCAGCCTCATAAGCTGCATTTCCAATTATTATGGCAGTAAAAACCAAGGTAACAGCCATTATCCTTACTCCCAAATTTTTGATATTGGATCGAATAGCCTCACCTAAGCCCCCTTGAGTAATTAGTCCAAGTCTAGCTGTCATTTCCTGAAGAATGATTGTAGCTAGAGTAGCAAAGAGCAAGACCCACAATAGTGTATATCCAAAGTTGGCTCCCGATATGGTACACACTGTCAATGTACCAGGCCCTATGAATGCAGCAGTCACCAATGTACTTGGTCCAAAGTATTTTTTAAGGATGTTCATCTATACCCTATTTCAGGTGAGAGAGCGACTTTACTTTTAGCAAAGTTTCCAGAACCAAAAGCAATCTCTTTGCCTTGATCATTGTACAACCTTGATTCTGCAACGAATAAACTTTTAGACTTGAATCGTACTGTACCAATTGCTCTTAGGAGTCCCTCTGATGCTGGGCGAATTAATTGAATATTAAAAGTAGTCGTCAATACAAATACCTCTGCGACAATAGAATTCACAGCAAAAAATGCTGCATCATCTAGTAACTTAAAGTAGACTGATCCATGGATAGCTCCAAGTGCATGAAAATATTTTGGATCTATCTTCAATCCAATTTCTGCCTTTTCATGACTAACCTTCGCCGTAGTTGAATCAAATATTTGCGTATTAACCTTAGAGGCTAAGTACATTCTTTCAAGCTTCCTATAATGATCCTGATCCATATTTATCTTCTTTCGATTTGAAAGTTAAATGATACAATTTCATCATTCCGGTCTCCCACTGGATAGCTTTTTTCCATGAATGCCACATTACCATCATAATCAATCGTGATTGCTGTTGAACAACAGGTTCCGTAATCAGGCGTTCGAATACACATTGCTGAAAGCGCCTTTTCACGCTCATAATCCAGCCCAGTATTCGGCAAAGCCCCGTCTTCTGCGGTTTCTGTATTCTGCATCATTTCAATTAGATCTTCCAAATCGAACTTTTGTTCTATAAGTGTTTTAAAATCTCCTTTTGCTTTCTTCACTTTCGCCCATGACGTATCTAAGAGGGCATTGCTCAAACCATATATTCCAGCATCCAATAGGTTTACTTGTGAGTCGTAGTTACTTACATGAGTCATTTCATCTTCTAGCGTAATAAGATTATATCCACTGTAACTGGCTCCTTCTTTGTGAACTGCTTTCGAGTAAGAGCTTGGTGAGTCATTTTTAAGTAAAAAATGGACCGGCAAATCACCCCTGGATTTAGCATCTGGTTTTATATGCTTCATGTCTCTGTAATTGGTAACTGCTGCAAATCTTCCATTCCTGTGAATTGCCATCCATGTGCCATGCGCTTGAAGGTCCCTGCCTCCCAAAATTTCAGGATGGTCCTCCCACCAATGGGTAGCCGCAGTAGGTCGTGCATAAAACTCATCTCGATTCGCTGCAAGAATAAACTTATATTTTGGGTGAGCCTTGTAGGCGAAAGTGATTAGGCACATTCAATAATTGCTTTGACTTGAATAGTCTAATTTAGGATTTTCAAAAGCATTAACTCAATCAATGAAGAAAGTTCTTCAATATCTTAAGGCCTACCAACGAGAACATTTTGATCTCAAGCTCTATCTGACCATCCTTATTTTCACGGGTATCTGTATTGCTTTAAACTACAAATACGATTTTGAAGATGGTGTAATAGACTCCTATAATGGGCAACCCATTAAGTGGCTGTGGATGTTTCTTTTTCACGGAGGACCCTTTCTAATTGTATGTCTTATTCTATATGCTTTTGGCAAAAAAAGAGACTGGCTTACGGACAAAAATTATTGGATCAAATTTATTATCGGGTTTGGTCTATTGGCTCTGGATCGATCTTTTTACGGTTTCATCGAGTGGTTTAAATATCTCCCACGCCTAGAATACCCCTTTATCATTCGTTGCATCAATTGGGCCTCCAGTTTAATTTTAGTCGTCATCCCTATGTTGATTCTATATCCATTTTTGGAGAAAGACGAAACCAAAAATTACTATGGATTGAGCTTGAAGAAATTTGATGCAAAACCGTACCTGATTCTCCTAGGAATATCCGCTGTATTTATCGGCATTGGTTCGTTTATAGGAGATATACAAGACTTTTATCCTAGATACCGAGGCTCTGGAGCTAACTTTTATTTAAGGGAAAATCCTGAAATTTCAGAATCCTGGTTAGTGACCATTTATGAACTTTGCTATGGAAGTAGTTTCATCTCTGTAGAACTGATTTTTAGAGGTTTTCTAATCTTTGCTTTTACTCGAACACTTGGCGGATATGCTGTCTTACCTATGGTTATCACTTATGCTTTTCTTCATTTTGGCAAGCCAATGGGAGAGACTATCAGTTCCATTTTCGGAGGATATGTTCTTGGAATTATCTCCTACAATAGCCGCAATATCTGGGGAGGAATATTTATTCATCTTGGAGTGGCTTGGTTGATGGAGCTATTTGGGTGGCTGCAGGGCCTGGGTAAATAAAGTTTACCTTACTTGGGCCTCCTTGATTAAGTCAGCGAGCCTTTTTAGGTTAGTAGGTTTACTGTAATCAAATCCATTCATTCGAATCAAACATGAAAAATCCACTCATTGTATTGGATATCTGATGGGTTAAAATCATCTGAAACTTCAAATTTCTCCTTTAGGATTTCAACCGATTCTATACGCTTCAACATCAAATTTCTATAACCTGCCTTGCCACCAGCTTTGGTAAATCCAGTAGACTGCTGACAAACAAGAACTATTTTATTTTTTGAAGTCCTGGCAACTCCGTAAGGGTGAATTACCCTTGGAAAAGGTTCTCCTTGCAATACCACTCTACACGCAAGAAAACTTTCTGATGCTTCCCAAAGTAGTTTGATAATCTCTTCCATTTTAGAACTTAGTTGCTCTTCTAAGATAATGAATAACAAGATTCAAGATTAAAATGAGCTCGTAAAAACTTCTGGATTTAATCTTTAAAGGTCCAAACTGGATGTATACTATTGGCAATAACCTCTCCTTCGCTAATCGAACTCGTTATGAGTGACTGTAAAAAACTTCTTTCGTGAATTCCTAAGCAAACAAAGGCATTTTTGATGGTTTCACAGTAGCTCATCAGGCCTTCTATTTCCGTCTTAGCTTCCAAACTCACCAATTCAGTATTTTCAAGTCTACATCTAGAGACAAAATTTTCTAATGTCTCCTTACACCTTTTCGGAGCTAAAAAATTCTTCGGCGTGTTTACACGAACTACATGAATTTTCGCTTTGAGTAAGCTTTGAAGTTCTTTCGCATGTGAAATCAATTTTTCACTATCATTATCCACATCTGCCAGAAAAATGATGTCTTTAAACTTTTCCAGCTGATTGATCATGCATTTTAGAATGACGACTGGAGAATTGGATTGTCTTAAAAATTCGTTCGATTGAAGGTCTTTAGGCTCATACAAATCACCTCCCATGATCACCAAATCTATGGCTTGCTCATTGACTTCTTTAACGAGCGATTTCACCTTATTACCAAATAGAATTTTGGGTGCTATTATCTGATCTGGAAACCATTTGGAAACCTCTTCAGCACGCTCATGCATCCGAGCTCTCGCTTCTTCTGTGATTTCAATGTTTCGAATAGATGAGGTAGGGTCATGGCTGTATTCATCCCTTTCCTCCATGAAATCATTATGTAGCGGCTCTACTACTGATGCAATCCGGACTTCAGCGTTTGCTAGCTTAGCAAGCTGCATGCCTAAGTTTAGAGCACATTTGCTTAAATAAGTAAATTCCGTTGGTACAAGTATTCGTTGCATCTAATGTTTTTTGCTATCTCTCTTAAATGCAAACATTTTTTCGGTAGATGCACTTTTGTCAAAGTAATAACCTTCGTAATCAAAACCTCTTAAATCAGCAGGATCACTTATTTGATTTTCTATCACATACTTTGACATCAAACCTCTTGCTTTCTTGGCATAAAAAGAGATGATTTTGTATTGACCATTTTTGAAGTCTTTGAATTCTACATCAATAATAGTCGCTGGAACATCTTTCTTATGGACAGATTTAAAATACTCTACAGAAGCCAAATTAAGGATGATGTCATCTCCTTGAGCTTTCAAATCTTTCAAAAGCAAATTCAAAATCTTGTTGTCCCAGTATTGATAAAGTGTGTTATAATCATCAAAGGCAAGCTTGGTTCCCATCTCTAATCTATAGGGCTGAATCAAATCCAGTGGCCTCAGCAGACCGTACAATCCAGACAAAATACGGAAATGCTTTTGAGCAAAATCCATCTTTGTTTCATCAAAAGTTTCTGCCTTCAATCCTTGGTATACGTCCCCCTGAAAAGCGAGGACAGAAGGTTTAGCATTTTTTTTAGAATGTATAGATTCGAATTTTCGATACCTATCAACATTGAGTTCAGCCAAGTTATCGCTGATGCTCATCAACTCTTGGATTTCTTCTGGAGATTTCTTCTGCAAAACATCAATAAGCTCCGAAGTGCATTCTAACAAGCGAGGCTGTGTAGTTTTTACATCGTGATTTGTTTCAAAATCGAGGCTCTTAGCCGGAGATACAACTGCGATCATGTTGTTTTAACTTTATGACATGTCAAATGGTTCAAACGAAATTAATACACCTTCTGGCGATAATAAAGGGTTTATCCAATCAGTAATAAATAAAGGCGTTTAGGCAGTTTCATACTATTTGTCTATAGGTATGGATGTCGATTTTCTAGATCTCAAGACTATGACAAGCTGGTTGATTGAGGCTGCAAGATCATATTTTTTTGTTTTTAACTTTATGAGATGAGTAGCGATTTCAATAAGGATTTTATGATACGATCAGGTGATTTTAAAGGATTCATCCACTCTGTAATGAATGAAGATATAGATGGAGTGGCTTACTACATTTCCATCGGAATGGATGTTAACTTTCTACACCCTGAAATCATGACCAATCCACTCATAGAGGCTACCAAAGTTGGCAATATTGAAATCGTTCAACTGTTATTAGACAATGGAGCAAATCCGAAGATTGTTTCCCAGCTAGGAGAATCTCCGATCAAAATAGCCAAATCATTGAGAAACAAGGAATTGATTTCGCTTTTGAAAAGAAGGTAATGCCCCTTTGGCTCTTAATACTAATCAATAAGATCAACACCGATAGGATTGAATTCATAGATTCCTTCACCAGCTAAAAAAATAGTTTTTTGAGATGATGGGATATAAAATGGAACCGTTTGAATAAAATCATTTCGAGCATGATGTGAAACCTGAAATTCATTCAAATACTTCCACTCATTAGATCCAGGAAAAAAGAAATACAGTTCTTTTTTTACATGCCCAGCTCCAATGAGGCCCTCATGTTCGAAAATAGTGAAGTTTGAAACTGCCTCATTCGGAAATTGAGTGCTTGTCCAGGTGTCATTTGAAATATCATAAATTCTTAAATCCCAGAAATTGAATGTATCATCAAAATCCTTAGATATTACGTATGATTTGGTTTGGTAAATGTCTCTTCTAGGTGCTAAAACGGAAGAATAATCATCTAACATGTTTAAGCCTGTTTCTTCTCCGGAAACAAGATTGTATTTCTTAGCACCAGAAAAAGTATAATGGTAAAAATCACCTTCATGAAAAAACCCTTTACCCACCTCTATTTGATCGAGCACATCATCGTCTAATAATTCATAAGATTTAGAATCCAGATTGATTTTCTCTTTTACAATTGAATCCTCCTCAACGTGATACCGAATGAGTTGACCCTCTTCTTCTACTAATGTTTGATTCAAAAAACTCTCTGAAAAATCATGTGAAATAACTCGTTCGTGATCCAAGTTCTCAAAATCAAATGAGTATAAACCAAAAGTTTCGTCACCTACGGATCCATGTCCATAAAAATATATCTCACCATTTAACTCCACATAAATCTCGTTTTTAAAAAAAGCTCGCCTGTTGTCAGAAAGCTCTTGTATCAACATTGATTTATAGCTCCAATCCGAAGGGATTATATATTTCAGCTTTTCTTGATAAAATGGCTGAATACCCGTTCCATTCGATCCATATTCAACATACTGCCCCTCAAGCTCATTATCATCAAATTTTGCTGTGAGTTTCAAGCTATCATAAGAATCAAATTCTGGTACTTGAATTATGAATGACCTTTCGCTATTTACCAAATTTGGACTTTGCTCACTAGAAATGATTTCCAATTCTCGTTCTCCTGCATAGAATGATAATCTACTTAAATCATCCTCATCTACTTTTAAGTTTATTAGGTTGACCTTACCTCCAGAGCCAACTATACGAGGTTCAAAACCAAACGGTTCTAGAAATGCCGTAGACTCACTTCGAGTTTCTACCAAGGTATCATTTCCACTGGTGTGATAAAAAATAAATGTATAACCAGTCTCAGGAGTTAAGTCTGTGCTCTTGAAATCAACTTGGTTTCCTGTAAAAGGTAATTTAGAAAAGGAAAAATCTTTAAATCTTAGTGTTCTATCATAGAATTCATTGATATCTAGATCTTGGTCCTCACTGATCGCCACAAAAACTTCTTCTACTTCAGCGTCTGAAAACCGTAACCCGATATTAAATGTGATAGAAGAATATGTTCTATCTGTCACTTTTGGCTCAAGCAAGCCAAAAGTGATTTGTCCTGGGTCAGGATCATCACTATTACACCCTTGAAAAAATAAAGGAACCATAATTGACAGAAGAAGTTTAGCTGGCTTGATCATGGAATTGTGTAATTACTTCTAAGGTAAGTACAAGTAAAAATAGCCAAACTATTTTTCAAAAGGCAATAAACTACCTTTCTCGCTTCATCAATTTTTCAAAAAATTCAACTAGCGCTTTCTTTCCTTCTTTTCTTACATTCAGTTCTTCCAATAACTGAAATGCCTCATCATAGTATGCATTCATCTTGGTTTGAGTCAGCTCAAAAATGCCTAGCTCGCCATATACTTTTTTGACTGCTTCTACTTTTTCTTCGACATCAAAGTCCGAGGCGGACAGCCATCTATCCAATTCTTTTCTTTGATCACCATTAGCAAGCTCCAGCGCTTTGATCAATAAATACGTCTTTTTGTTGGATACAATATCTCCTCCTACCTGCTTACCGAACTTAGCTTTGTCTCCATAGACGTCCAATAAATCATCCATTAATTGGAAGCCAATTCCCGCTTTTTCCCCAACAGCATTCAATTGAGTTAATTCTTCTTTATCCATCCCGGCAAGCAATCCTCCATATTCCAAACTAAACCCAAGTAAGACTGCCGTTTTCAACCGGATCATTTCTATATACTGCTCTTCGGTGACTGTTTCCAACTCCTCAAAGTTCATATCTAGTTGCTGACCTTCACATACCTCTACTGCGCATTTATTGAACTTTTGAATCGCATCAGCAAGTGACTCTTTCGGCCCGGTGAGTAGTTGATCATAAGCTTTAACCATCATGGTATCGCCACTCAATATGGCTACTGTATTGTTCCATTTCTCGTGGACGGTTGGCTGCCCTCTTCTGATAGGAGCTTCATCCATGATATCATCATGCATCAAAGTGAAGTTGTGGAAGATCTCAACGGCCAGAGCAGGAGAAATAGCCTCCTCCAAATTTTCTTTTTTGAGGCCATAGCCAAGTAAAACAAGCATCGGACGCAGGCGCTTTCCTCCTAAGGAAAGGATGTACCGGATAGGGTCGTAAAGATTAGGAGGGTTGTTGCCAAATGATAGGGCAGCAATTTCTTCTTCCAGCTTAGCAAGTAGATTTTTCATTGGCTTGCAAGATAAAACCACAAACTGATTTGGATGTTTTATTCTTCACTCAACTCTGATTGATTCATCACTTCATTTTGATGATCGATTGACTCTTGATGTATAGCATTCAAATATCTAATCATGAATTTTTTAGATAAACCTTGCAAAGCACCATTCTCACTCGCTTTTTCAATGATTTCTTCCCATCTGTTTGTTTGAAGTATCGTAATTCCCTTTTCCTTTTTAACCTCCCCAATTTCCTCAGCTACCTTCATTCTTTCACCAAGCAATTTCAAAAGATCATCGTCAATTAAATCGATTTGATTTCTTAAAAGCGAAAGCTTATTGGTCAACTCTTCGTCCGGAATGTGAGGACGTCTGATTACTAAACTATCCACAAGCTCCTCCAGTCGCTGAGGCGTTACTTGCTGAGCACGATCACTCAATGCCTCATCTGGAGTAATGTGAGACTCAATCATCAATCCATCAAAATCCATGTCTAATGCTTGCTGTGAAATTCCTTGCAATAGCTCTCGATTCCCTGCAATATGGCTTGGATCACATATAAGTGGAATCTCAGAAAAACGCCTTTTCATTTCGACAGCCAGCTGCCATTTAGGTTCATTTCGGTAGATGCTATTACCATGCTGCGCGAACCCACGATGCACCATTCCAAGCTTGGTAATTCCAGCCTTGTTCAAACGCTCTAATGCCCCTGTCCACAATTCTATATCTGCATTAATCGGGTTTTTAACCAAAACTGTGGCGTCAGTTCCTTTTAAGGCATCAGCAATTTCCTGCACAGAGAATGGATTTACGGTAGTTCTTGCCCCAATCCAGAGTATATCAACTTGATGTTTCAAACACTCAAAGACGTGATTCAAATTTGCTACTTCTACTGATATAGGTAAGCCCGTCTGTTCTCTGGCTTTTTTCAACCATCCAAGACCTACAGCACCTACTCCTTCAAAACTGTTTGGCCGGGTCCTTGGCTTCCAAATACCTGCCCGTAAAACATCTACTTTCCCTGTTTCTGCAAGCTGGGTACACGTTTGCAAAACCTGATCTTCTGTCTCAGCACTACAAGGGCCTGAGATTACAACAGGTCGCTTTTGATTAATTAATTCTATTGGCTTAGTATTCATTTCTTTTCCTTAATTCTATTAATAACTTCATTCCAAACGGGCATATCACTGCATAGTGAAAACCTGATATACTGACCTCCCTCAGATCCAAAAACACTTCCTGGAGGGACAAAAATTTTATATTCTTCTAATAGGTGATCTGCAAATAATTCAGCTTGTTGATGCTTCGTGGAAATTTTAGTCCATACAAACATGCCTACTTGTTTATTCGTGATCTTACAGTCGATGAGATCCACTATTTCCAACACTTTCTCCCTTCGTTTTCTATACTCACTGTTTATTTGATCATACCAACTTTTAGGTTCGTTTAAAGCTGCAATAGCTGCGCGCATTATCGGTTTAAACTGACCAGAATCCATATTGCTTTTGAAGGTCAAGATGGTTTGTATTAAGTCGGGATTTCCGGAAATTAATCCAACTCTCCAACCAGCCATATTATGCGACTTAGATAAACTGTTGAGTTCCAAAACCAAATCAGATTCATGTCTGTGCTTAAGTAGGCTGTTTTGTTCATTTGTTAGAATGAATCCATAGGGATTGTCATTGACGATGATGATTCCTTTCTTTCGAGAGAAATTCACAAGCCTTTGGAATAATTCTTCACTTCCATCAGTTCCGGTGGGCATATGGGGATAATTCACCCACATCAATTTCACATTTTCTAACAACTCCAATTCATCAAAATCCGGGAGGTAATTGTTGTTCTCATTTAGTGTATAATGAATCACCTCTGCTCCAGCAATCTTTGAGGCAGCTCCATATGTAGGATAACCAGGGTTCGGTACAAGCACCTTATCTCTTTCATTAAGAAGCGACATGCTTATATGCATAATTCCTTCTTTCGACCCGATCAATGGAAGAACTTCTTGATCAGGGTTGAGAGAAAGATCGAAATATGTTTGGTACCAACTCGCAAATGCTTCTCTCAATTCTGGAATGCCCTTATAACTTTGGTACTGATTGGCGTTTGACTCTTCCAAACCAGCTATTAGTGCATCCTGAACTGATTGAGGAGGTTTCAAGTCGGGGCTTCCGATACCAAGGTTTAGCACTTGATGGCCAGCTTTGTTTAGCTCTTCTATTTGCTTGAGCTTTTTAGAAAAATAGTATTCCCCGACTCCTGATAACCGTTTAGATTTTAATGAATCAACCATGCGTCTCTCCTTTTTTGTAAACTCCTAAAATTTCAAATTGTATTGTCATCCTTACCATCAGTCGCTTTAAATCTTCTAATTGGTGTCTGTCTTGAATCTCAAGTGTAGCATAAAACCCATAGAGTGAATTCTTACTAGGGACTGGATGAGACTGCAGTTTGCCAAGATTTATTCCAAGTCCGCTTATTACGCCAAGCACCTGAGATAATGATCCGGGATCATGTTTAGTCTGGAAATAAACTGATACTTTATTAGGATTATCTACTTGTTCAGAACCCTTCTTTTGGATTACCAGAAATCTTGTATAATTCAATTCATGATCTTCAATACCCGCTTGAATGACCTTCAATCCATATTCTTCAGCAGCAAGATTTCCTGCTATGGCAGCAGTTTTCTCCATTTTTTTATCTCTAACCATTTTGGCACTGCCAGCTGTATCAAAAGCTTCTACCAACTTGATATGTTGAAAATCTTTAAAGAAGTTTCCACATTGCCTGATGGCCATCTGATGAGAATGTGCCTCCTCCAATTCATCCAATGAGGTTTCCTCTAATGTCATCAAGTTGAGTTTTACTCTGAGGCCCACCTCCCCTACTACTTCTACGTCATTCTTCCTCAACAAGGAATAATTAGGAATGATACAGCCCGCAGTAGAATTCTCTATTGCCATTAAACCATGGTCTACTTCTCCTCTGGTCACCCCATGCATGACTTCCGAAAACGTTTCGCACTCCGCAAGCCCAATATCATTTCCAAAAAAATGATTAGCTGCTTCATGGTGAAAGCTACCCTTGAGTCCTTGTATGGCTATTTTTTGTTTCGTCATTTCAAATCATTGACATAAAAAAAGCCTCCCTGTTGGGGAGGCTTCTTAAATTTTATATTTAATCTAAGCATATACTATAGCCACCCCTTATTATCCTTTGGATAAAAAAAGTAATAGCTAAAATATGTGCTGTTGTTTCTCATTGTTGAAGTAAACAAAACTGATTAATTCTTAAAAAGCAAAATTTAGTTTGTTCTTTTTCTATTCAAATAAAAATAAATAAATTTATATTTAAATAAATATTTATATCATGGCTGTTTTTACAAGCACTCTCCCAGACGATTTACTTAAAAGGCTTTCTGAAAATGCCAAGAAGCTTTCTGTCCCTAAAAACAAGCTTTTAGAAAGAGCTCTAAATGCTTATTTAGACCAAATAAATAAAGCTGAATATGCTAAATCATATAAGCAATTTGGTGATGATGAGGATATCATGAAGGCGGCAGAGGAAGGGATGTCTGATTATTACAAACAAATTGAGGATCAGTGAAACAGGGAGAAATTTGGTATGCGGACTTGAGCCCAGTGAAAGGAAGTGAGCAGTCTGGTTTTCGACCGGTTGTAATTGTAAGCGGAAATCTCCTGAATGAGCATCTTAAAATTGTTATAGTCTGCCCACTAACTACCAAAGTGAAAGGATATAAAGGGAATCCGATATTAGCACCTAACAAACAAAACAAACTTTCTGGGCGATCAGAAATATTGGTCTTTCACATTCGATCAGTGTCTAAAAATCGATTAGTCAGAAAGATTGGCAAAATCTCAAAACAAGAGGTATCTACTTTTCAAACTACTGTCAGTGATATTTTGAGGTATTAACTAAGTTGAGGACATGGAGTGCTCGACTCTGCAGGTCGTACAATTTTTCTTAGTCTTTTTTTATCTTCAAAGTGCCTACTTAACTCAATATATTTTTCACGATGGTCTTTGCGAGATGAATAATAATGATAATGTATCCCTACGCAATGTTCGTCTTCAAAGATTTGCTTGAGTAAAGTCCTATCAGTAATTCCACATGAATGACCAAAAATATCTACCTTGAATTTTTGGCTTAAAAGGCCCAATAAGTGCCTATAGGTTTCATCCCTTGAATAAAACATTGATTTAGAATACTTTAAAAACTCGTTTTCATACAAGTTTTCTATTTCATCATATCTAGGAGAGTGTTCATCTCCAAAACCAAAACAAATTTCAGATTCAATAGAATCCGCCAATCCATGAATATTAATAATATATGCTTCTTCAAACTTAATGTACTTTCTTACAGTCTGAGTATAATTAAAGTTTAAAAATATTAGTTTCTCTTTTGAATCGAATTCCTTCTTAAAGGCCTCAATTGATTCCGTCTTATCTATCATAGGGGACACTACTTGTTCTAGATAAAGCTTGAATTCCTGAAGAAAAAACTCCAATGACTTATGGAATTCTTTGAGCCTTGTGTTGGCAGTTTTATCAGTAATCTTTTTCGACTTTAACGAATCTAATAGATTGATAATAAAATCGTGGTATAAAAGCTCTAAATTTTGCCATTTTGAAAGACTCCCCTTTGAAAGAATTTTATGAAGAAATCCCTTCTTATTTATTGTAAGAGGTGTATATGATGAAAGTGGACTGCCAGTTTCGAGTAGTGAATCGACTAAAGTTCTGTAAGAGTTAAAATCATCTTTTGTAAGATGCCCTAAAGGATAATTGAGATTAATTAGAGGGTCTCTATATTTCGTTCTTGTTTGACGAACTTCAGATATTGCTTTTTTTAAATAATATAATAGAAAATCTGAATATTTGGTGGGAAGGCCATGAGCTAAATCAAACCCATTCCCCAGAATTATTAGTCTATTCACTTTCCTCTTTTAAAAATCACAACTGCCAATAGGAGATCCATCCGGCGCTTTAATGGTACTAGGCAATTTATAGTCACCAGGCCCATCCATGAACTGATCAATCTGTGAAACAACGTATTGATAGTACGTACCATCGTCATTGGTTTTTCTTCCTGTTCTTCCTACAGCATATGATTTAATTTCTTTGATTTTAGCAAATGCCTTAGCTTTCACTTCATCATAAGCTCTATCATTCACAGCCAGACCCATCAGTTTTTTAAGCATCTCCATTTCTATTACTCGCTCAATCGTTCTATCCAAGGTGCTGGCAGATGGGGTCATCCAGACTGCTCTTGTAATTCTGTCAAGCACTGCGTCAATACCAGGCTGATCCGCATTTCTTGCTTTGAAAGTAAGCAATCTATTGAAGCGGTCAGCATTAAAAATAAAACTGAAAGGAACACTTGCTGCGGTTTCAACGGCAGCCAGGTAATCAAATGTAGGACCTGTCTTGGATTGGAATGTCTCCCTGGATCTACCAAACCCAAAAGCTCTAGGCGGTATTTTCTGAAGTAAGGCTTCAGGGAGTTTCAGACTTTCTGAAGTGACCGTATTCAGCAATGCTTCTAGTGCAGCCATTTGCTCATCTGCTGATAGCATCTCAGTAATCACTTCGTCCCCACCACGCAATGCGTAACTATAATTCAGTCCTCCTATCAGTTTAGAGGTAGCATCAACTTGATATCGATGAAACAAATACATGGGAACTAGAGCCTCCTCGATGGAACTCATTGGCATACCGGTACGGATTGCTTTCTCTGAAAATTTATCCAGAATAACACGCCGAATCTTCATCATGCGATTAAGTTCAGTGGCAGCATTTGTTGCATTATCCCAAAGGTGAGCTTCTGAATGAAGGCCACTTACTGGACGTGCATCTTGATCTGTGATGTACCTAAGATCATCATCAAATGCTTCTTTCAGGATTTCATCAAGTTTAGACTTGTTCTCTCCGTCTGGAAAATCACTGTAGCCATACGTGATGGTCACTTTGTCCCATGCACCAATTTTATCATCATAAGCTTCACTTAAATCAATATTGCCTTGTTCATCCATTTTCACATAAGGATGCGGATAATCCATAACTGATGCTCTTTGATTGACGCTAGCAGCAAAGTTGTGTGCCAACCCAAGTGTGTGGCCGACCTCATGTGCTGAGAGTTGACGTAACCTGGCAAGAGCCATTTCTGTCATTGCATTGGGTGTCTCATCTCCATTTTCGTAGGGTTGTAGCAATCCGGTAGCAATCAGAAAATCTTGACGCACCCGTAACGATCCTAAGCTCACATGCCCTTTAATCATCTCTCCAGTTCGAGGGTCAGTCACTCCACCACCATAACTCCACCCTCTGGTAGAGCGATGTACCCATTGGATCACATTGTATCTAACATCCAAGGGATGTGCCCCTTCAGGTAGTACCTTGACTTGAAACGCATCTTTGTACCCTGCTGCTTCGAAAGCCTGATTCCACCAGCTTGCGCCTTCAATCAAGGCAGATCGAACAGGTTCAGGCGCTCCTCTATCTAGGTAGTAAATAATTGGTTCAACAGCCTCACTCATTGCCGCATTCGGGTCTTTCTTTTCCAGTCTGTGTCTGACAATAAATCGTTTAACTAAAGGCTCCTCTATTGGAGTCGCATAGTCTTGATAAGAGATATTGAAAAAGCCACTCCGTGGATCAAATTCCCGAGGGGTGTAATTGTTATCAGGGAGTTCGACAAATGAGTGATGAGTTCGCACTGTTACAGCATCTGGAGTGGGGGTCACGGATCTTAACAATCGCCCTTTCGCAGTTCCAGAAAAAGTAAGCAGCGACTCAAATTCTGTATTTTGAGGGAAGTTGAAGGTGGCATCCATGTAGATGGCTGATCTGGATTTGTCCACCGAAAAATTTCCTTGACTCGAACCTCTTAATCTTCCACTGACATCATGCGAATCTCTTAGCAGAAAATCTGTGATATCAATCAGATAAGCACTGCTATTCTTTGTCTTAATTTCAAATCCCCCAATTACCGAGCTGGCAAAAGCCTCCGCCACGGATTTTACTTCATCTTGATTATTACTCACTGCACGGTAATCTAAATTTGGCTGAATAAGTAATAGCTTGTTTCCATGTTTTTCAAACTTCACAACTCGTTCTCCTCCAAGCTGCCCTCTATCTAAACCTATGTCATTGGAACCTATTCCAGCCGCAAGGGAATTGACGTATAAAAACTCTTGTCCAACTTTATCTACTGCTAGAAACACTCTGCCTACCTCTTCATCATAATAGAAATTGAAAAAGCCTTCTTGCTTGTTCATACCAGAAGTAAATCCTTCAATGTTGTTAGAAGGAGTAGAATTGATTGAGGTAGCCGCTGGATTAGATGTCTGACATCCTACTAAAGTGAATGTGATCAGGAGTATGGCCAAAATAGGGTAGGTTCTCATTAGTTGTATATTTATGATACTGTTTAGAGTTTGAAATGAGCTATTAAAGTAAGGTATTGATCACAACAATCATATTAGTAATTGTATCAATCTATGTTATCGTTAATGTAGCGGCGTATTTCTTACAGGAAAAGTTTTTGTTCAAGCCAGAAAAGCTCCCAACAGATTTCCAGTTTAAGTATGAAGAGCAAAATGTACAAGAGCACAATCTCTACATTGGGGATGATGTCAGGATTAATGGCGTTCACTTCAGTGTTACCAAATCAAAAGGGGTTGTTCTGTATCTAAAAGGTAATTCTCGATCAATAAAAGGTTGGGGGAAATTTGCCGTCGATTTTAATCGATTGGGTTTTGATGTAGTGATGATGGACTACCGAGGATTTGGAAAAAGTACCGGCAGACGATCAGAACGAGAAATTAAAGGAGACCTTCAAAAAGTCTATGATATCCTGAAGGGTAAAGTGGATGAAAAATACATCGTTATCTATGGTCGATCAATGGGATCTGGTTTTGCCGCTAAGCTTGCAAGCAACAACAGCCCCCGTATGCTTGTACTAGAGTCTCCTTATTACAGTATGAGGAAAGTAGCGAAAAGGTATATTCCTTTTATGCCTGCTTCCTTGATTCTTAAATTTCCGCTGACCACCTATAAATGGATCAAGTATGTTCAGTGTCCAATCAAAATCATTCACGGAACCAAGGATACACTTATTCCATTCAAATCAAGTCTGGCACTCGCTAATATCAATCCAGGTATCACTCGCTTGTATTCGGTAATTGGGGGTGGTCATAATAATCTTCACACGTTTGAAGAATACCATAGAATGCTTGAAGAAGCCTTGAGTTCCTCAGAACTCAAACCAATTGATCCGGAAAAATCCAGTTTGAATTTTACACGCAATCGAAAAACTAAACAATGAATGGTTTAAAGGTTTTCGTTCTTGTAATATTAATCCTGTATGCAGTAGGTGGTGTAGGATTGTACCTTTTACAAGAAAGGCTAATTTTTCTTCCAGAATCTTTAGATCAGGATTACCAATATTCATTTAATCAGAATTTTGAGGAGTACAGCCTTAAGATGAAGGATGGGGCAATTATCAATACACTCCGTTTTACATCAGACAGTTCTAGAGGTCTGATTCTATATTTTCATGGGAATGCAGGAAACCTAGCTCGCTGGGGTGAGGTCGTTACTCCGTTCGTAGATATGGGGTTTGAGGTGTTGATACCTGACTACCGAGGCTATGGAAAAAGTACCGGCAAGCGGTCAGATAAAAAATTGCTAAGAGATGCGGATGAGCTTTATTCCTTTGCTAAAACATTAGAGAAAGAAGAGCGGATTATCCTGTTTGGTCGGTCACTTGGCTCTACATTTGCTTCGTATCTTGCAGGTAAGAATACTCCGAGAAAAGTCATTTTAGAAACACCTTTTTATAGTTTAAAAGATGTGGCTAAAGATGTCATTCCCATCTACCCAACTAGCTACTTACTCAGCTACCAATTCAAAAGTTTTGAATACTTGAAAACAGCTGATTCTCCGATTTACATATTCCATGGTACCGACGATGAAGTAGTGCCTTATGAGTCAGGAAAGCGACTGTTTGAAAGTATCGAGGGTAATTCCAAGTTATTTACGATTGAAGGTGGACACCATAATGATTTGATGGGCTTTGATTCCTATCAGAATAAGATGGAAGAAGTTTTGATAAGTAATTAAGTCTTAAGTCAGCTTTGATATTCTTTTTTTATTCATCCGTTTTGTGTAATAAAATCAAAATGATTAACTTCTTGGAAATTTTTTTAACCTAACCGTAAGAGTATGAAATTTCTAAGAAAATGTTTTTTCTTGGCCATAGGAGTTATGGCCATCGCAGCGTGTAGCGAATCAGATGAATCTGTCGATCTCGTATCTAACCCCGCTGATGTTATAGCAAATGTAGAACAGGCAGCTCCTGGTGTACAAGGAGAGCTAATTGAGGGGTATTATCTAGGAGAGCTTGTAGAATTGGAACTTGTCGCAGGAGAGTATCTCCTAAATGGTGATATCATCGTCCCAGAATCCCAGATTTCATTTGTGGCGCCACCTGAAATCACCGTTTCAACTGAAAGTACTGGTAGAACTCAAGGAAGATGGTCAAATAATACCGTCTATTACGCGGTAAGTTCAAGCCTTCCGAACCAAAGCAGAGTGACAGACGCCATTGCGCATTGGGAAGCAAGGACCTCACTTCGCTTTGTACAGCGAACAAATCAGAGTGACTACATCTTCTTTCGTTCTGGTGGAGGCTGTTCTTCGAGCGTTGGTAGAGTAGGTGGGGTTCAATACATCAACTTGGCTAACGGATGCTCTACTGGAAATAACATCCATGAAATTGGTCATGCCATTGGTTTATACCACGAACAATCAAGGGCCGATAGAGATGATTACGTGAATATTTTATTCCAAAATATTCAGTCTGGAACACAGCAGAACTTCCAGACTTACGTGCAACGTGGAAGAGATGGAGATGAATATACATCTGCATTAGATTTTGGATCTATTATGATGTACCCTTCAAACGCTTTTTCGAATAATGGACAGCCGACGATCACCAAAAAAGATGGAAGTACATTTGGTGCGCAACGAGACGGACTCTCTAGCGGCGACATTGCTGGCATAAACATCATGTATCCAGAATCTGGAAATGGTGGTGGAGAAGAATATCAAAATGGTCAGTACTACACAATAGATGGATTGAGGGTTTACCGCTACAATAATTTATGGTACTGGTATGGCAATGGCCGAAATGGAACAAGATGGTACCAAGTAGTCAATAGAAATGGTTCTTGGTTCTATGCTTAAAGAAAAATTTAATACTGTTAACTTAAAAAAGCCGCTTCAATAATTTAGAAGCGGCTTTTCTTTTATCTCCAGATTCTTTAAGATTGATCTGAATAGGTTATGAAACAGATAACAAGAATTAATCTTGAAAGTAAAACCTGAGGATCAGCTCCAGTTATACTTTATTGCAATTGTTCCTCCTCACGAAGTTCAGAGTGCTATTACTAACTTAAAGCATGAGATCGCGGAGAAGTACGGAAGTAGTCATGCGCTAAATTCTCCTCCTCACATTACACTTCACATGCCTTTCAAATGGAAAGACAAGCGCTTTGAGGAACTAAGGCAAGTAATGAAAGGGCTTAATGAGCGTTTGGATCCATTCATTATTGAGTTAAAAGACTTTGACTTCTTTGAGCCTCGGGTTGTTTTTGTGGATGTTTTAGAAAATGAACAGCTAAATCAATTGCAAGCCAAAGTAAAAGATCTTTGCAGAAAACAATTAAAACTGGATAATTCTGATTACAAGAATCACCCTTTTCATCCACATGTAACCATTGGATTTAGAGATTTAAAGAATGTAATGTTTTTTGAAGCTAAGAAAGAGTTTGTGGAAAGAGAATTTAGGTGCAAGTTTCAGGTGCAAAAGATTACTCTTTTGAAGCACGATGGAAACAAGTGGGATGTGGTT
This sequence comes from Marinobacter alexandrii, assembly GCA_039984955.1. Classification (NCBI taxonomy): domain Bacteria; kingdom Pseudomonadati; phylum Pseudomonadota; class Gammaproteobacteria; order Pseudomonadales; family Marinobacteraceae; genus Marinobacter; species Marinobacter alexandrii. The sequence continues at coordinate 2,208,467 of JBDWTN010000007.1, read as the reverse complement.
GATTTTTGATAAAATTGTGGAATGAGGTTTCTAATCACTATAGCTCTATTTATTGTCGCCATCACCGCTAGGTCTCAAACCGAAGAAATCGATTTAGGTTTGATAATTTTAGATAGCAACACGTATCACTTCATTAATCCCAAGATTCCTAAGCATTATGCTCAACCTAAAGAGGACAGTTTAGAGATATTTATTAGAAGATACGTTAACAGTATATTGAAAGATAAAAAATTTAAACACTCAAAAATCTACACTTCTATTTCATTCACAGTAAATAAAGAAGGTCATCTCGAAAGTTTTATTCTAGGTGATCAAGTAAGCAAAATCGATACATTAATAGTTACGTGTCTATATAATTTAGGTGACTGGAATCCTGCATTCTTTGATGGACAAAATCAAAGCCAAAGATTCAAACTACGAATTCAATCCAATGACGAACTTATATTTACTAAAGTTGATGATCCCGCTAGCTTCATTGGAGGAAAAGAAGCACTATATGAATTTGTTTACAATAATTTGACCTATCCTATGGCGGCTCAACAAAAAAGAATCAATGGAAGGGTTTTTATACAATTTGTGGTTGAAAAAGATGGTACTTTGACAGGTCTCAAAATTGTCAAAGGACTTGGAAGTGGAACCGATGAAGAGGTGCTGAGAATTTTTAAAAAAATGCCAAAATGGAAACCTGCCAAGCAAAGAGGAAAATTGGTTAGACAGACATTAATTGAAGGCGTAAATTTTTCTCTTCAATAATATTTTCTTTTCAGGACTGTCTTTGATATAAATTGAAAAACTAAAATTTTTAGTAAATTTAATCCATGCGACACGCTGGATCTGCAGATCTTCCCCTACTTAATGGCCATGTACCAAAATGGCTAGCCGAGCGTATGTCCAAACTGGGAGGGGCAATCACCGAGGCAATTTTATTGGAGTTTGGAAAGAAAGCTTTTATCCGGCGAATGAGTGATCCTGCCTGGTTTCAGTCATTGGGATGTGTACTTGGAATGGATTGGCATAGTTCTGGAATCACCACATCCGTGATGGGTGCACTCAAAGCTGCTATAAATCCCCGAGCCAAGGAATTAGGCATCTATGTATGCGGAGGACGTGGAAAGCATAGTAGAAAGACACCAGAGGAGCTTTTAAGAGTTGGAGACAAAACTGGACTTGATGGTGATTCCCTTGTTAGAAGTAGTCGACTCGTTGCAAAAGTTGACAGTACGGCCATTCAAGATGGCTTTCAAATCTACCTCCATTCATTCATTGTTTCAGATGAAGGGGATTGGTCAGTCGTGCAGCAAGGAATGAATGGTGATTCAGGATATGCAAGGAGGTATCATTGGTCTTCAACCGACCTAAAAAGCTATATAGATGATCCTCACCAATTCATCTATGGAAAAAATCAAGGAGATATCTTAAACCTTACCGATAAGAATGCGAAAGAAGCTAGAGGTTCCATTCTATCACTTAGCAAAGAACATCCGGTCAAAATGATTGAAGAAATCAGGAAAATTCGGTTGCCCGCTCATCACGATGTGCGTCAAAAGGATGTTGATCTTAAAAGGCTTGGTGCAATACTTGCCATCTCTAATGAATTGCCCATTGACCAATTTGAAGAACTTCTCTTAGTCAAAGGTTTAGGACCAAGAACCTTGCAATCACTTGCTCTGGTCAGTGAAGTCATCTACGGTACTACATCTCGATTTAAAGATCCTGCCCGGTTTTCATTTGCTCATGGTGGCAAGGACGGACATCCATTTCCCGTACCTACTCAGGTGTATGATGAGAGTATTTCAGTTTTAAAAACAGCCGTCGAAAAAGCAAAAATTGGAAATACTGATAAGTTAAGAGCACTGAATTCACTTACAAATGCATCCCAACGAATGGAGAAAGACTTTAATCCCAGTGGAAATCTGGATGATCTAATTGAAAAAGAACGGAAAGACTCCTGGAAGTATGGTGGAAGAACAGTCAATGGATTTGCGAAGAAGCCGAAGTTGATTCAAGGGACTTTGTTTTAAATCAAACAATTTTACACTATTTTCGTGTACACGATAAAAGTGTAAAACATGAAAAACATTACATTTTCTGCTGATGAAACATTGATAAAAAAAGCTAGAGAGCGTGCTAGAAAAGAAAATACTACGCTCAATCAGCGATTTAGAGAATGGTTAGAGGACTATTCCAGAAATCAAGCAAAAAATAAAGAAAAGGAATTAAAAGAAATCTTCGAAAAAATGAGTTTTCCTATCGGTGCCCCTTTCACTAGAGACGAAATGAATGAAAGAGGATAATGTATTTATAGACACTAATATCTTCATTTATTCAATCGATGACTTAGGTGAAGAAAAAAAAGGGATTGCCTCAGAATTAATCACAGAGCAGTTTTTGAGCGGCAAACTCATTGTCAGTTTTCAGGTTGTTCAAGAGTTTTTGAATACGTGCATTCGAAAAAAAGTTCCTGATTCAGAGACGGAGAAATATCTCAAATCGGTAATATTTCCACTTTGGGAAATCTATCCTACACGTGACCTTTATTTACAGGCAATCAGAACCAAGGAACATTATCGGTACTCCTTTTATGACTCGTTAATTATTGCTGCCGCTTTGGAAGGAAATTGCAAAACACTCTACTCTGAAGATTTACAGCACAATCAAAAAATTGAATCATTGACGATTATTAATCCCTTCAAATAGACTAGTCCCAACTAAAAATCTCACTCTCATCCCCTTTGTAAAGCCTGGCGCTCTGCACATCATCAAAAGCCCTGAAATGTACAAGGTTTTCCTGATCTCCCCATACTTCGTGTAAGATTGTATTGCTAACCTTCACCTGTTTTAGTTTCTTCACTTTTTCAATTTCAATGTAGCACCACATTACATCATCTTCGATTTCTGCACCAATGTAGTTGAGCTCATACGCTTCCCCTTTTTCATCCCAAAGTTTCAGTCGCTCCAGAATGTATGGCTTCAGGTTCTCTTTGACAAAATTCCAATCTTCTGCTTTGGCAATATCCAATTTTTCATTCCCAGAATAAGTCTGAAGCGCAAGTTCCAAGTCATCTAGAAATATTCTCGTACTTATCTGAAGCGCCTTTTTATCTTCTTTATACTTAATATCCGAGACACTGACATGAAATGGATGCAGCAGAGACTGAAAAAATATGAGTGCTAGTGAAATCATAATTCAAATTTACGCAAATGATGTGCCTCAGATCAATACCACTCATCAAATGATCTCAATTAAGAAATTAACAGATCGTTTCCTTGATTTATATTCGCAACCCCATGAGTGAGTTTAGACTGTATTACGGATTAGGTTTCGATCACATATTAGATGTCAATGGCTATGATCATATTCTTTTTGTAGTAGTGCTTTGTGCGCTTTATCAATCTACTGACTGGAAAAAAGTATTGATCCTTATTACGGCTTTTACCATAGGGCACTCCATTACATTGGCGCTTGCAACTTTACGAATCATTAAAATAAATGCCGATCTTATTGAATTTTTGATTCCTGTGACCATTCTGTTCACTGCAATCTCAAATCTTATTACAAAAGAAGGTCGTATTGCAGAAGGCAAGATCTGGAGAAACTACTTATACGCTGGTTTCTTTGGGCTCATTCATGGTCTGGGATTTTCAAATTACCTCAGAGCGTTGTTGGGAGGAGATGAGACAATCATTTTACAGCTTTTTGCCTTTAATGTAGGATTAGAGGTGGGTCAAATAATTATCGTTGGATTATTCATGATAATTAGCTTCATTTTCGTGGGAATTGGAGGCGTGAGCAGAAAAGATTGGAAGATGATCATTTCTTCAGCAGTAGGTGGAATAGCGCTGATGTTGATGTTAGACACAAATTACTTAAACTGAAAACCATTAATAATAACCCTATGAAGAATAGCATTCTACTTATCGTAGCGTTTTTGATTGGCTCTGTAGCTATAGGGCAAGATCAAAAGCAAAAAGACACAGAGTGGGAGCAAAAGTTTGAGCAGCTTGGAACCATGCTGCCAACGCCCAACGTGTACAGAACAGCTTCTGGAGCTCCAGGTCATCAATACTGGCAGCAAAAGGCTGACTACAAAATGAGCATTGTACTGGATGATAATAATCAGTCAATCACCGGTAGCGAGACGATCACTTACTATAACAACTCTCCTGATGATCTAGAGTACCTCTGGGTTCAGCTAGATCAGAACATGAGAGCATCTGATTCTGATTCCCCGTTGATTGGTAGAAGCAGTATGAGGGATACATTAAGCGCCTTTGCAGTATTCGGATTAACTGGCAACAATGATTATGACGGAGGATTCAAAATCAAATCCGTAAAAAGTGCTGGTAAAAACATGGATTACATCATCAATAAAACAATGATGCGACTTGATCTAGAAAAGCCATTGGAATCTGGTGAAAACATGTCTTTCAGCATTGATTGGATGTACAATATCAATAATCGTATGACTGATGGTGGTCGTTCCGGGCTTGAGTACTTCGAGGAAGAAGATAACTACCTGTACACCATCGCCCAGTTCTTTCCAAGAATGGCAGTCTACATTGATAATGAAGGGTGGCAGAACAAGCAGTTTTTAGGTAGAGGTGAGTTTGCGCTGACTTTTGGTGATTATGAAGTAAACCTTACGGTTCCATCTGATTTCGTAGTTGGTGCAACAGGAATGCTACAAAATCCAAAGGATGTACTCACAGCAGATCAAATGGAACGATTCGAACAGGCGAAAAAATCGTATGAAAAACCTGTGATCATCGTAACAGAGAAAGAAGCTAAGAAAAACGAAAAAACAAAAGCATCAGGAACCAAAACATGGAAATTCAAAGCTGAAAACGTAAGAGACTATGGGTTCTGTGCATCTAGAAAATTCATCTGGGATGCAATGGCGGTAAAATTGAGCGATGGAAATGAGCCATTGGCCATGTCTTATTATCCAAAAGAAGGTAATCCGCTTTGGGAGGAGTTTTCGACGCTGGCTGTAAAGCAAACGCTCGAAACTTATTCAAAATTCACCATCGAGTACACATATCCTGTAGCCATTTCAGTACATACTGCATCTATAGGAATGGAGTATCCAATGATTTGCTTTAACTACGGAAGACCCAACGAAGACGGATCATACTCTGACAGGCTGAAGCATGGAATGATCTCTGTTATTATCCACGAGGTTGGACACAACTTCTTCCCGATGATCATCAATTCTGATGAGCGTCAGTGGACTTGGATGGATGAAGGGTTAAATACGTTTGTTCAGTATCTAACTGAGCAAGAGTTTGATGACAACTATCTGGATTATGAATATCCATCTAGAAGAGGACCTGCTGCAAACATTGTTCCTTACATGAGTGGAGAAAGAGGACTGGTAAGACCAATTATGACAAACTCGGAGCAAATCAGACAATTTGGAAACAATGCGTACGCTAAACCTGCCACAGCACTAAACCTTTTAAGAACCACTGTAATGGGACCAGAGCTTTTTGATAAAGCTTTCAAGACATATTCAGAAAGATGGGCATTTAAGCACCCAACTCCTGCTGATCTTTTTAGAACATTAGAGGACGCATCTGCTGTAGATCTAGATTGGTTCTGGAGAGGATGGTTCTACGGTACGGACTATGTAGATGTAGATCTATCAAATGTTCGATGGTTCCAGATGCAAACCGAGCAAAATGGTCTCGAAACCAGAAGCATCCAAGGGGCTGGCCAAGGTATCGACGGAAAAGACGATGGCAAGAAAGATTTTGGTAGCGCTCCTGAGCCATTTGTTTTCCAGGAATGGACAGGTGGTTCTGGTGAGTATCGTCAATCTATGAATCAAGAAAAAGTTAAAAAGTCTGCTGAAGGTAAAAACTTCTATGAGCTAACCCTTAAAAACAAAGGTGGGCTTGTCACTCCAGTCATCATTCAATGGACTTATGCTGATGGTACAGTTGAATTAGAGAAAATTCCAGCAGAAATCTGGAAGATCAATGAAAAAGAAGTGACGAAAGTCTTCATGAAAAGCAAAGAAGTAGCTAAAATTGTCATTGATCCTGATAAGATGACTGCAGATGCATATGAGGACAACAATGTGTATCCTAGATCGGAAGAAGGAGATAGATTTGAGCAGTTCAAAGAAGGTAAGGATTAAGATTTAAAAAGTACATAACCAACCTAAACTATAAAAAGGGGATCATTTTGGTCTCCTTTTTTATTTTCTATCTTTAGCCTCTATTTAAAAAAGCTATGAAAAATCTCACGCTACTAGTTACTGTTTTGATCATTGCATCATCTTGCTCTTCCAGCTCCTCTTCATCAGACAGTGCAGATACACTGGCAATTGAAAGTGAATTTATTGAGTATAGCAATCCACCAGCAGATGGTTTCAATCAAGAAGGGTCAGATCTCTTAGCAACACTTTTAGCTGACAAATCAATGTTGGCGATGGGTGGTCGAAAAGCTTGGGACGACACCAGATACATTTCTTGGAGTTTCTTTGGACGGAGAAATCATACTTGGGACAAGTTGACTGGTAATGTTAGAATAGAAGAACCTGAAAGTGATCTGACTATTCTAATGAATATTAATACCAAGGAAGGAAAGGCAATGAAAGGAGGACAAGAGGTCTCTGATTCCTTAGACTTCTATCTAAATAGAGGCTATGGATTGTGGGTAAACGATTCTTATTGGTTAGTCATGCCATTTAAACTAAAAGATTCTGGTGTGACTTTAAAATATCTCAGAGAAGACACTACTCTCACTGGGGATCAATCAGATGTTATAAGCCTGGCTTTTGAAGAAGTTGGTGTAACACCTCAAAACGTTTACGAGGTATGGATTGATACAGATTCCAAATTGGTGACTCAGTGGGCTTTCTACCCAGATTCTACATCACTTGAACCCAGCTTCATTACACCGTGGGCAGACTATAACAAATATGGAAACATTCTTTTGTCCGGAAACAGAGGTAAGTCTGAGCTGTCTAACATAAAAGTATTAGAGGAAGTGGCTCAAGGAACTTTCGACTCTTTCTGATATAGAATCCGATTGAGCCCACTAAAAATTCTTAGAAGTCAAAAAGACTGCATTTAACGAAACGATGCTAAAAAATATTTGACACTGCTTATTTTACATCCTCTTTGACCAGGCTAATTATTATGCAAAGAGAATCTACATTCATTGTCATTTCTCTCTATGTCGTTCAGGCTCTTTTGGCCCTTATTATCATATTAATATTAAGGAGATTTTATAAAGAGTACCAAAACAAGTACTTCGAATATTGGTCATGGAGCTGGTTGGCAATGATTGTAAATATGCTAGGTTCAGGCCTAGCGTTAAGAAATGTATTCGTTTATCCCGCCGAACACCCCTTTAGACTCGCTGTTTCAATTATCACAATTGCTGCAGGAATTACCCAGGTAGTTTGGCTTTATGCTGGCTCATATGAGTTAAGTCTAAGGAAGCGGCTAAATCAGCGCATTATAATAATATTGAGTATACTATCCGTGCCAATTGCATTTATACTCGTATTCTCCTATTTAAAGATACCGGAAGCTGTCAATCAACGCATTTTTTTTAGAGTAGGAATCAAAGCCCTATTTTCTGCAATTGCTTTTATAGCATCCTCAATACTTATTGTTCGTCTATGGAAAATCGGTATCGGTGTTAAATTCATTGCCATAGCTTTCCTTTTATATGGATTAGAGCAACTCAACTATTTCATTTCATCTGTAGAGTTCTTCACAAATATTAACTCACCAGTTAATTTTCCATATTATCTGGGTATCTACGATCTCTTTTTTCATTCAATGATGGGTATGGGCATGATTATAAGCATGCTTGAGTTTGAAAGGTATGGATTAAAAAAAGCTAATAAAGAACTAGATACCTTTCTATACCATTCATCCCATGACTTAAGAGCTCCATTGACCACCATATCTGGAATTATTTCAGCCATAAAAACTACCAAAGATGAATCCACCATCAAGGAATTTTTAGATGCAGCAGAAGCTAGGATAGCTCAAGCAGATAATGTTATCAGGGATATAATAACACTAAGAAGGGGACAGAAAACTGATGTAGAGATCAGGGAAATTGACTTAAAAAAGGAAATTCAACAGCAATTTGATTTACTACTTGCTCCCAATTCCAAGGCCCCCATTCTTTCAATTTCAGAAATAGGATCATCCAAAATTCATAATGACCCTATAAGACTCCACACAGTACTCATTAACATTATTTCAAACGCAATCAAGTACCATGATTATTCAAAAAAACACCCTAGCATTGACATCTCACTTTGTCAGATAGAGGGTGGAGTAAAATTGAAAATAGAAGACAATGGACCTGGAATTGATAAAAAGCACCTTTCCAAGATTTTCGATATGTTTTACAGAGCAAACCAATCATCTACAGGAACTGGACTAGGTCTTTACTTAGTAAAAGATGCATTGGACAAAATGAAAGGATCCATTAAAGTAACGTCCGAAAAAGGTATCGGCACGACATTCGATATTTTCATTAGAGATTTAGCCTGAACGTTTTGTATTAAAAAGCGATTATTGAAATAAAAAAATATGAAAGCAACATGGAATGGCGAAGTAATCGCTGAAAGTGATGAAACAGTAGTAGTAGAAGGAAATCATTATTTCCCTCCTTCATCAATCAAGCAAGATTTTTTCAAAGAAACGGAGACACATAGTGTTTGCCCATGGAAAGGAACTGCCAGCTACTACACATTAGCAGTGAACGGTGAAGAAAACGCAGATGCTGCATGGTACTACCCGGAAACAAGCGAACTAGCCAAAAATATTAAAGGGTATGTAGCTTTCTGGAAAGGGGTTCAGGTCGGTTAAATCATTTTTTCAAGAAACGAATGAAGTGACTATCTTGACGCATTATATAAATACCTGGACTAAGATTACCAATGAATATTGTTGAAGTATCACCTTGAAGAATTATCCTCCCTGTATGATCTAAGATGGACCATTTACCATTAGAAAAATTATTAATATTGACATAATCCGATGCAGGATTAGGGAAAAGCTTGGGTATCTCTTTCTCCATATTACTTTCAATAATATTAAGTGGGAGTTTGCTACAAAGACTTTGGTTAAAAATCCCTTGCCCCAGAGAATAAATAAATATATTAATCGGGTCAAGAAAAGGGCGTGACACATGAAATAAGACTTCTATTGATCCATTTCCATCAAAATCTCCTACTGCATTGCTTAATGTTCTAGTGATGCCAGTATTTGGACTCAAAAAACCTAACCACTTGAAAGGACCCTTGAGGATTTTAGCGTTAATCTTATCTTGCTCAAAACTTGAACCATCAACTTGAAGAGCATTTGATTCATAAACTCCCTGTCCTTTAAGCGATGATATCATAAATTCATCATAACCATTGGAATCAGTATCAGTAATTGAAAATGCGTAAGTACTAAGGCCTAATTTATTGGGTCCTGTAAAATCTCCAAAAGGATAACTTGGAAGTTTTATTGAATCTACAACTTCAGGAATGGAACCACCTCTAACCAGAAGAGCAGAATATGATGATTCAAAATTGGCTGGTATGATGATTAAATCATCAACCTTATCATTAGAGAACTGGCCGGAAATTATATTATAACCAAGTCTAGAATTAAAACTTCCTTCAATTGTTTTGTCAGGAGTAAAAGACTCTTTGTTTATCGAACCGTAATGAATATCTACGTAATCGCTACTGATTTCAGTAAAGGCAAAATCATCAATACCATCTCCATTTAAATCTCCAATCTTATGGAATCTAGGAGCCAGCAATAAGCGAGAAGAGGATGATACAGTTAGTGAACTAGAAAACGAACCCCCATAAAGAATCTGCAAATCTGCCGAACTCCTTAAAACGTCATCCTTTAAAGCTATGCCAAGGTCATCTTTTCCGTCACCATTAACATCCCCAACAACTTGGAATCCGATGTGATGATTAAAAAAAATGATGCTATCCGCTCCCTTTTCACTTGCTTTATCTTTACCACCATGAATCAAATAAAGATAATCTGATCCTGCTACCTTATTGTTATTTACAGAAATAATAATATCCGAATAATTATCATTATTGAATAATCCGGATTGGATTGTATTAAAAAAATTATCAGCCCTGTCAATTTGGAAGACAAGCTTCTTACAAAAAGCATTAGTGTAAACTTCGACAGAATCAGTATACAAAAGAGCTAAATCGTCAACGCCATCTCCATCGAAATCACCAATATTTTTTGTCATTATTAATTCTGAAACAGAATTATCTTCTTTATAGAATTTCTGATCGTAGTAAACTGTATCATAGGATTTAGGAAAATCGGTCTCAGAATAGACGAAAGAATAAGTGAAATCATTATCATTCTCGTTTGATTCAATTAGTTTGTTTTCAGGATCGATTAATGCTATAATGTAATTGGTTCCATTGCTAATTTTACCATTCAATGAAACAACAAAACTTTGTCTTTCTGAACGATAATTTTCCATATCTGGAACTTGATAGCTCGCTTTACCCAAAAAGATAGAATCTTCGCTATTTACAATCGAAAATGATACTTCTACAGAAGCAGCATTAACTGAATTTCCATAGTGAGTAAAGCCAATTTCTAAAATTGTGGAATTGTCTTCTTCTCCAATAAGGTCTAATCTTGTTGCACCAAGTCCAAAATTTTGACACATTAACACACTTGGAAAAAGAATGAGAAAGCCAAGTAGGACTAAAGGTTTTAAGAATGAATAATTCAAATTCATACAGACTAACTTAAACCATCTTGCTTAGAAATGTTAATTGAAGTCGGTTAAATCACTCTGACTCTGGCTGATATCCTAAAGGCAACATTTCTGCAATTTTGGAAGACCATCCAAAATAGCCCAAGAAAATCACTTTACCAACATCGTAATAGCCATTCTTATAGACTTTCAACGGTTCCCTAAAAAGAACTGTTGAAGTCTGTTTATTATCCACCCCACCCCCAGGCCTAGTCAAGGAATAATTATTCTCCTCAGGTTCTTTTGTATAGATAATACGTAAGTATCCCTTGTAATTGATAACTTTTCCAAGCTCTACTAAATCATCGTTTTTAGTGTATTTAACACCAAGACTATCAATTAAAGCAGGAAGCCTATTTAACCGACTCCAAAGACGAATACTATCCATATTGGAAGTATTTCCCCCAATGCTTAGACTCACAGATCCAGTTGATCTTAGTTCACCTCTGAAGAGAGATAATTTTTGATCAATTAGCTCTTGAGAAGGTCTCTTTTTATTCGGGATCATATGTAGCTCCTGTACAATAAAACCTTCTTCAGAAAACGTATTGGAAATCAATGAATTCAAAAAATGATTAAACGATCCAAGGTATGCTCGTTTCCTTTCTTTTTTCCATCTCTTCATTCGCGCCTTTCCTCTCGATTCCAATTCTTCAAATCTTGGAACTCCAAAAGAGCCAAACTCACCTGTTCGATAGTGCATCTGAAAGTCTTTCATGATGTAGTTCATTCTATAGCCTAACGCTTTATTTTCAATGACTATCTCCTTTCTGGAATGCGCGAACAATCCATTGTCAACAGCATCATAATACAAAAAAATATCTCTGGGATTAGCTATTTCTACTTTAGAAGCATTTTCCGTTCTTCCTAGAAACAGATCTTTGAAAGATGGATAGTTGTTTTCCCATCCAGAAGTATCTGCATTTACATAAACCTCTTTAAGCTCAATCACTTCTTGGTTTAAAGTCACATCAAGAAATGGAATTTCTTCAGAAGAATCAACCTGCCTAAAGTATTCTTGATAACCAACGAACTTGATTATTAAATCATACTTGCCTTCTGAAAAGAAGTCCAAAGAAAAGTTACCATCAACATCTGTAGTCGTTCCGACTAGCGTCCCGGAAAAAAACACATTCGCAAACGGGATTGGCTCATTTGTCTCGGCATCTACAACCTTCCCTTGTATAGAGGATTGTGAGAATGTAGGAATAGTAAAAGCTATAAAAATTAGGGAAAGAATAATTATCCTCATTGACTCAAACTTTGCCAATAAAACGAATAACTATAAAAATAGTTATTACTTTTTTAAATCATAGCTAATGTAAAAGCTCCTCAATACCAGTGTAAGTACAAAAGGTACCAAAGCCTGATGCAGTGGTTGAGGTAAAATCGCCCAGACTAATAACAGACCGCAATACCAATAAGCAAGTACCTTGAAGTAGGTTCGAAAAAAGTTTCTAAATCTTTCCCTTCCAATAAAGAAGATTAATGGTAGATGAAAGGGTATTGCCCACAGAATATTTAGGTTATTTTTAGACATATGCTCTGTTCCAAACCATAGATAAACTACCCATAACCCTACAAATCCAGCAAAGCCAAAAAGCAAAGCATCTATCCATTTAGTGCGCCTACCTGATTTTAAGTTTCTATGTGTAATTAAGCCTGCTATAAAGAAAAGAATAACAAAAAAATTGAATGGCGTCATCCACACTGACAAAGAGCTTGGCTCTTTTGGTATATATGCGTCAACAGATTCTCTCACAAGAGGTAAGATTTCTCCATTTCTCTTCATTGTTCCGCCATCAAAAGCTCGATATACATAGGGAGGTAAAAACATATATTCCTCTGCTGATGCCTCCTGATCTACTTGTAGGCCAAGACCTAGATCTATTCCAAAATCGCCCCAAGCCTGTTGACCAAGATAATCGTCCATCAATTGACGAAAAGTCTTCTCTTCTACTTTATAGCTAAGATCAAATTCAATACGTCTTGGAAAATTTTCCTCTACCACATCCCTGATTTTCGTAGCACAATTATCATAGACATAATGATAGAGATACTCAGCATTCTCAGGTTTCGCATTATTCTGCAAAAAATCAAACAGTTTCTGCTTCTCTTCGAGGTTTAAATTCAGATATTGAAGCTTTATATATCGTTTCAAGTATTTATGTAGACGGAATGAACGCTCCCATTCCCTAACTCCAACTCTGTACTTTAAGAGACCTTTCGCAAAGTTCAAAAAGAAATTTTCTTGCTCAAAGTCATATAAACCATAGTCATAAAACCAATCTATGCCTAACGTAGGGTCTACCACTCGGAATCCATTATGACCAAAAGCAGACCATGGCTCCCCTTGGTATGGACCTAAGGTAACAACAGCTATTTCAGCCTCCTCAGAAAGTTGGATTTGAGATTTTGCTGTGAAGCAAAGAAAAAATAGCAGGCCTATCAATAAGAATCTCATGATTCAAGTGTTTACTTTGTTTAATGTTGGTCAATCTCCACGATAGCATCTCACTGGCTTCAAAGCTAACCCCAAAAAGGATATCTAATGCCTGGAAGATTTGGAGGAGCTATCAACAATCCCAACGATCAGGAAAAGCTGCAATCACCGGTCTTCCCATAAGCATGGCTATTGAACCAACTACCGCTTGCAACCTAAGATGTCCTGAGTGCCCTAGTGGCTTGCGATCGTTCACACGACCAACAGGAAAACTTGATACGCAGCTTTTTGAGAAAATCATAAATGAAGTAAGTGATCATTTGATTTATTTGACTTTTTATTTTCAGGGAGAACCTTATCTCAATCCTCAATTCCTTGACATGGTCAAAATTGCCAATGATCACAAGATCTATACAACCACCTCCACAAACGCGCATTTTCTAAATGATGAGAACGCGAAAAAGACTGTTGAATCAGGACTCAATAGGTTGATTATTTCTATTGATGGTGCTTCTCAGGAAACCTATGAATCTTATAGAAAAGAAGGTGATCTAACCAAAGTACTAGAAGGCACAAAAAATATTTTAAAATGGAGAAAAGAGCTAAAGGCAAAAAGCCCCAAGGTAGTATGGCAATTTTTAGTGGTTAAGCCTAATGAACATGAAATTCCTAAAATCAAGAAACTAGCGAAAGAATACGACGTAGATAAAGTTGCTTTCAAGACAGCTCAGATTTATGACTACCAAAATGGCAGTGATTTGATTCCCAGTATTGAGAAGTATTCTCGATATAGGGAAAATGAGGATGGTACATATTCCATTAAAAACGAACTAGAAAATAAATGTTGGAAGATGTGGCAATCATGCGTAATCACATGGGATGGACAGGTTATCCCTTGCTGTTTCGACAAAGATGCAAGTCATAGCATGGGAAGTATTTCAGATAAAAATTTTCTCAATATCTGGCATTCTCAATCATATCAAAACTTTAGAAAAGCGTTACTTACCTCCCGCTCTGAAATAGAAATCTGCAAAAACTGCACGGAAGGGCTGAAGGTTTGGGCATGATGTACTTATTTCGCATTTCAATTCATCCAAAATGAAATTTGATAGAAAAGGCCGTACCAACGAAGAGCTTCTAGCAATCCATGAAGCTTTAGTAACTCCTAGACTGATTGAGGAGAAAATGTTAATTCTCCTTCGTCAAGGTAAAATCAGTAAATGGTTCTCCGGAATAGGCCAAGAAGCAATTTCGGTTGGTGCAGCTCTAGCTCTGGAAAAAGAAGAATACATCCTTCCCATGCACAGAAACCTGGGAGTATTCACGTCCAGAGGAGTTCCCTTTCAAAGACTGTTCTCACAATTTCAAGGAAAGATCAACGGGTTTACCAATGGGCGAGATCGTAGTTTCCACTTTGGAACTCAAGAATACAACATTGTAGGAATGATCTCCCATCTAGGCCCACAAATGGGAATCGCAGATGGAATTGCCTTGTCTCATCTTCTCAAGAAAGAAGAAAAAGTAAGTCTTGTTTTTACTGGAGATGGCGGTACCAGTCAAGGAGATTTTCATGAAGCAGTAAATGTGGCTTCTGTTTGGAAACTCCCTGTAATATTCGTCATTGAAAATAATGGGTATGGTCTTTCTACACCCAGCAGAGAACAATTCAACTTTGATTCCTTTACTGTGAAGGGCCCTGCCTATGGTATGGAAGCATATAGCGTGGAAGGCAACTCTATTCTGGAAGTTTTGAATGAATTAGAGCCACTCATAGAAGATATTAGAAAAAATCCCCGGCCGATCATTTTTGAAGCAAAAACATTCAGGATGAGAGGCCATGAAGAAGCTTCAGGAACAAAGTATGTGCCTAAAGAACTCATGGAGCAATGGGCAAAAAAAGATCCAGTAAAGTCATTCGAAAGCTTCTTAATTAAGGAGAAAGTTTGCACCAATGATCAAATAGCTGAGATCAGAAAGTCCATCCAAAAAGAAATAAGTGATGCTGTCAAAGAAGCCTTCGCCGAAGATTCTATAACGGCAGATACAGATAATGAAATCGATAATGTCTATTTTCCATATGAGCAGAAGGTTATAGATCCAAAAGGAAAGGAAACCGAGAAGCGTCTCGTAGATGCCATTTCAGATGGGTTAAAACAGTCGCTCGAAAAGCATGATGAACTTATTGTAATGGGTCAGGACATTGCGGATTATGGTGGTGTTTTCAAAATTACTGAAGGCTTCATGGAGCAATTTGGTAAAGAGAGAATTCGAAACACACCTCTTTGCGAAGCTGCTATTGTTGGTACAGGGCTAGGTTTAAGTATCGCGGGTATGAAAGCAGTGGTAGAAATGCAATTTGCAGATTTCGTTACCGAAGGCTTCAATCAGATTGTAAACAACTTGGCAAAGATTCACTATCGCTGGGGCCAAAATGCAGATGTAGTTGTGCGTATGCCAACAGGAGCAGGAGTAGGGGCAGGGCCGTTTCACTCACAATCAAATGAAGCTTGGTTTTTCCATACACCGGGGTTAAAAATTGTCTACCCATCAAATCCACATGATGCTAAAGGATTATTAGCAGCTGCCATAGAAGATCCTAACCCTTACTTATATTTTGAGCACAAAGCTCTTTACAGATCCTTATCAGGCAATGTCCCAGATGCTTATTATACTACTGAAGTAGGAAAAGCTGTTGTAAACAAAGAAGGATCAGATTTATCCATAATCACTTATGGAATGGGGGTTCATTGGGCGAATCAAATTGCTGATGAATTGGAAGCGTCCATAGAAATCGTTGACTTGAGAACTTTACTTCCGTGGGATAAAGAAGCTGTAAGAGCATCTGTTCAAAAAACTGGTAGAGTTCTCGTTCTTCATGAAGATTGTCTCACTGGGGGTATTGGAGCAGAAATATCAGCTTGGATTTCAGAACATTGGTTTGAGTCTCTGGATGCTCCTGTTATGCGAGAAGCCAGCTTGGATACTCCCGTTCCATTTGCTGCTGATTTAGAGAGAAACTTTTTAGCCAATTCTAGACTAAAAGAAAAAATTGAGGCTTTAGCTAACTACTAAAACTTCACCCCAAGATCAATAGAAAAAATGGTACTGCGCAGCTGCAGGTCTCCAAATCCAGTAGCTGCTTCATTGACTACATTCACGAGTCCACGTTGATAAGAGAAGCCACCAAACAGGGTTGTATTTATCCCTGCTCTGTATTCAATCCCCGCACCCAGTATTACAGGAATATCAATAGGGGTAAATTTTTCAACAGTAACGAAAGATGGATCTCCTGGCTCATCAAATACTTTAATTTCTAACCCAGAGCCGACTTGCAGATAAGCTTTAAAATCCGGAGCAAGCTCATTGGTGAAAAGCTTTAGCGTAACGGGCAGCTGTAAATATTGAATTGTATATTCTTCCTCTACCGTTCCATCAGCATTTCGAAAAGCTACCTGCTTTGGTAGGTACATTAACCCGGAACTAAGGAAGTAGGTGTCAGATAGGGTTTTATCAGCTATAAGCCCAACGGAAAACTTCAGTTTCGAGCCGTCATTTTCAACGGTTTGAGCATCATTCTTGGCTCTGTTGGAAGATATAACGGGAGCTAATTTCAATCCCAATTTTACTTGAGCCATTGAACCAATTGATAAAAGTATAAGGAGAGAGAAAAGAAACTTCTTCATGTATCGTTGTTACTTCTAAATTTGTGCCAAAAATAGATAGTATGCGAGTAGTCCTCCTAATCATTTGCGTTGTTTTCTTATCTTCTTGCAACACTGAGTCTTGCAGAGATTCAGTAGAGCCTTTGGATGTTATGTTAGAAGTAGAGCGTTTGGAGCAAGAATTGTTCAAAAGTAGTTCCGCCGATGAGGTAGAAAAATTCCTGGAATACCATGTGGATTTTGCTCAATTTTTTCTTCACTCAGACCAATATCCTTCAAATGATATTCTGGCGAAAAGCATCTTTGATTTAATCCAGAACCCCTCCATTGATACCCTTTATGAGGAGTCTTCTCAAGCTTTTAAAGATTTCAATGAAGTAGTAGCCAGTCTTGAAGAGGGACTGGGCAGGTTGAAGGTTTACTATCCCCAAACACCTTCGCCTATGGTTCAAACAGCAGTTACTGGTCTTTACAATGATCTCTTCATTTCCAATGAACACATCATGATTGGAATGGATTTTTTTATAGGAAAGAATGCCTCATATAAACCGCAGCAAATTCCTGATTACATATTGAGCAGATACACCACCGACCATTTAGCAGCTAGCATTTTACAATTTATCTCAAGTCAATATATTGCTACAAGTCTAGGAGATGCTATGCTCAATGAAATGATTGATTATGGTAAGTCATACTATCTCTTGAGCAAAATATTACCATGCACTCCTGAGCGAATTCTAATCGGATATACAGAAGAAGAATGGAAAGATGTTTTCGATAATGACGCTATTATCTGGGCAAACTTTGTCGAAAATGAATTGCTTTATGAAACCAGCCATAAGAAAAAACAAAAATTTTTAGGAGAGCGGCCAAATGTCTATGAGATTGGAGAAAAGTGCCCTGGAAGAATTGGCAGATGGGTTGGTTGGCAAATCGTCAATTCGTACGCAAAAAAAACTGGTGCTACATTGGAGCAAATCATGTCTGAACAAGACGCAAACAAACTATTTACTCAATCTGGCTACAAGCCATCAGGCGGTTAGAATGTAAACCTCAGAATCTGTGACTTCAAACTTGTATTCATTGTTAAGAATCTTCAGGAGTTTGGTTACCTGAATATCCTTATCATAATAGAGTTCTGCTAGTTTTCTCGCATTTCGCTGGTATTTAACAAGCAACTCAGGAGATTCCAAAAATACTTTCAATTTTCGCACGAAAGCAGATCTTGAATATGGGTTATGATGAAACCCACATTTATTCTTATCTACTAAATTCTTAATCCAACCATCGAAGTTGATAATTGTCAATTTTCCTGCCGCCAACGAATCAAAAAACTTATTCGGACTTCCTGTTCCTAATACTTTTACATCTTTGAATGAAACGTAAACCGCATCACTCTTATCTAAGAGGTTTTTCACACATTGCTTACTTGAATGTGGGTAAAACGAAACATTTTGTAATCGCTTAGCTGAAGCTTTTAATCGCTTCATTTCCGAGCCATAACCAATCATATTGAAATGAACGGGCAGTTGAGCTTCCCTACACTGCTTTGCCGCTTCAATGAAATTTTCCAAATGGTTCGCCTTACCTATTGCTCCGCAGTAAGTAATCTGAAATTTATTATTATCACTAAAATCTCCAACGCTGTACTCTGCTTCAAAAAAAGAACAATCCGCCATATTGGGAATCACATAAACACGTGTGTTGGGGCTTACTTTCTCGATATAATTTCTAATTGCTGGAGAAAGCGCTATGACTTTTTCTGCTTCAAAATAGAATCTCTTTTCTAATGAATAGAGCCATTTTTTAAGCCATTTATTCTTGATTACACCCATTTGTACAGGCGCTTCTGGCCACAAATCACCAACTTCAAAGTAATACGGAAGGTTAAGTTCTTTCTTTAAATGAGTGGCAATAAAGCCTGTAGTAAGCGGAGTAGTCATCACGTAAGCTAGATCATGCTTTGAGAGCCCTTTAGCCTCTTTTTTTGCACGTTTCACAAAAGACCAAAAAGACCATAAGCGTTGTGCAAATCCAAAGCTGTTATCATATGGGACAGAGAGGTAGTGAACTTCAATTCCATTGATCTTTTTGACTTCATATGGGCCATTATGTGCTGTGATCATCGTGACCTCATGACCAGCATCAATCAATCCTTTTGCCAAATAGTAGGATCTAATTGATCCCCCTTCTTCAGGCGTTTTAAAGTATTGATGGATGTATAAAATTTTCACTGAACCTTAAAGATGTAATCTTATTGAAAAAAACCAAATTGGTTTTCGAAGAAAACAATCAACCCATCGGTAACTAGTAAGGAAAGCTTGAGATTATTAAAATAAAATAAGATTAAGAAAGGTTTTTCTCAAAATATTTACAAAAATTAGTAATCTCACATTTATCACATTTGGGAGATCGGGCAAGGCAAACGTATCTACCATGTAGAATCAACCAATGGTGCGCTCGTGAGATATATTCATCTGGAATATGTTTGACTAGTTGTTTTTCTACCTCAAGAGGTGTTTTAGCTGTTTGAGTAACAAGACCTAATCGTTTTGAAACCCTAAAGACATGCGTATCCACAGCCATAGCAGGTTGATTGTAAAGAACCGAAACAATTACATTGGCTGTTTTTCTTCCTACCCCTTGCAGAGATGTTAAATCCTGTATTGTATTCGGGATTTCCGAATTGAATTCCTCTACCAATCTTTTGCTAAGTGCTAGTAAGTGTTTGGTCTTATTATTTGGATAGGACACACTTCGAATGTAAGGGAACAATTCATCAAAGTGACTAGCCGCCATATGTTCAGGAGTAGGAAAATCTCTGAATAAGGCAGGCGTAACTTTATTGATCCTTGCATCTGTACATTGGGCACTAAGCACCACTGCCACAAGTAGCTCAAACGGATTGGAATACTGAAGTTCTGTTTCCGGTTGTGGGTAAGACTCTGAAAAGTACGTTACGAACGCTTCAAATCTTTCCTTTTTAGTCATTGTTCAAAGTTATATTAGATGCATATGCAATCTAATGTCTAACTTCTAGCATCTAACTACTTACGGAAAGGTTTTTCGAAGCATACAGAATTCTAGAAACAACCTCCTTTGGGGCCTTAAGCGTTAAAGACTCCAAAGCAGACTTTGCTTCTTCTAATTCATCCAATTTTGTTCGGAGTTCCATGTCAGCACACAGCGATTCTTTCATTTCTAATCGCTCGTCCTCATTTAGCTCTTCGTATAGAAATCTTACTAAATCATTTTTTGTAAAGGTTTTTGTCATACGCGTTTTGGGTTTGCTCAAACTTTTTTCTCAAGTTTATCAATGCATACCTCATCCTTCCTAGCGCCGTGTTGATACTTACATCTGTTGCATCAGCAATTTCCTGAAAGCTCATCTTCATGTAGTGTCGCATCACGAGCACCTCACGTTGAGAGTCCGGTAAATCCTTGATGAAGGCTTTTAGAAGGTTGTAGGTATCTTGTTTGATATGTTCTTCCTCAATAGACGACTCTGAAAAATCAAGTGTGTTAAACACACTGCTCCCATCTTCCATCACGATCATAGGATATCGCTTGGCTTTTCTGAAGTGGTCTATAGACAGGTTATGAGCGATTCTAAGAATCCATGGAAGGAATTTTCCTTCCTCGTTGTACCTGCCGGATTTGATGGTACGAATTGCTTTGATAAAAACCTCTTGCATGAGATCTTCCGCAGTGTACCTGTCTTTTACAATTAAATAGATAGTGGTAAAAACCCTGTCTTTATGACGATTGAGGAGTTCCTCAAATGCCTCTTCGTTTCCTCCAATATAGAGGGATAGCAATTCGCTATCGTTCAAACCTGTCTTGTTCATGTATTTCACCTGTTTGTTAACGTAGAGGTCTATATCATATTGTATGGTTAAGGGTTTGAAATAATTTTGTGAGCAAGATTATAAAAATTAAACAACTCGGAAAAGTAAGCACCTTATTTTTGCACTGCTTGAAACCGAATTCTTTTGTTAGTGTTTCATAGACAGGCATACCCCTAAAATGGTTGGAAAAATTGACAAATTAGATCCCAAAGAATACATTATCATCAAAGGTGCAAGGGTAAATAACCTCAAAAACCTGGATGTTGCAATTCCTCGTGATCAACTCGTGGTAATAACAGGGCTTTCAGGTTCTGGTAAATCTTCCTTGGCATTTGATACACTCTTTGCCGAAGGCCAAAGGAAATATGTAGAGAGCCTGAGTTCGTATGCTCGACAGTTTTTGGGGAGAATGGAAAAGCCGGAAGTCGATTATATCAAAGGAGTTGCTCCTGCAATAGCTATTGAGCAAAAAGTCTCCTCAAGAAATCCTAGGTCAACCGTTGGTACAACCACAGAAATCTACGATTATCTCAAACTATTGTTTGCAAGGATTGGAAAAACCATATCTCCTACTTCTGGCAAAGAAGTCAAAAAAGATACTGTCACAGATGTTGTCAACTATATATTATCTCATGACGAAGGAGTAAAGTTGATGATTACTACCCCTTTAAAGCTGAAAGAAGATCGAACGCTGACCAAAGAGTTTCAAATTTTGATGAGTAAAGGATACACCCGAGTACTCATTGATAGTGAAGTTGCCTTCATTCAAGACACCTTAGATACTAAAAAAGAACCCAAAGGAGAAGTAGAGATTCTAATAGATCGAGCAGTAGTACAAAGTGATGAAGCAACGCAGTTTAGATTAGCTGATTCCGTTCAAACTGCCTTTTTCGAAGGAGAAGGTGATTGTACTGTGACCCTTGTTGATAAAGGACAAAAAAGCTTTTCAGATCGTTTTGAATTAGATGATATCATATTCGAGGAGCCAACAGTCAATTTCTTCAGCTTCAATAATCCTTATGGTGCATGTAGAAAGTGTGAAGGGTTTGGAAGAGTTTTAGGCATAGATCCTGATCTTGTCATCCCAGATAGAAATCTTTCTGTCTACGAAGGCGCAATTGCTCCATGGAAAGGGGAAACCATGAAAAAATGGGCGGAACCTCTCCTTAGAGACGGAATCAAGTTTGATTTTCCTATCCATCGTCCAATTGCTGAGCTCTCACAAAATGAATATGATCTCCTATGGACAGGCAATGAATACTTTGAAGGATTGAACGCGTTTTTCTCCCACTTGGAATCAAAGCTCCACAAGATTCAATACCGAGTGATGCTTTCTCGCTACAGGGGAAAGACTACTTGTCCGGATTGCAGAGGCACTAAGCTTAGAAAAGATGCAAGCTATGTTAAAATTGATGCGCACTCAATTACCGACTTAGTATTAATGCCCGTTAAAAAGCTGAGGCCATTTTTTGACTCCATCAAACTGAGTAAGCATGATGAAAAAATAGCAAAGCGAATCCTTGAAGAAATCAAAAATCGTCTTTCATATCTAGATCAAGTAGGTTTAGGTTATCTCACCTTGAATCGATTAACCAGTACCCTTTCGGGTGGAGAATTTCAACGAATCAAATTGGCTACATCGCTGGGTAGCGCCTTGGTAGGTTCCATGTATATATTGGATGAGCCCAGCATAGGACTTCACCCTAGAGATACTGACCGATTGATTGATGTTTTGAAAACACTTCGAGATGTTGGCAATACAGTGATTGTAGTAGAGCATGAGGAAAAGGTTATGGAAGCTGCAGATCAAATCATTGACATTGGTCCAGATGCTGGAGTTTTTGGTGGAGAGCTCGTCTTTCAAGGTAAAACTTCTGAGATGAATGGAGATACTAATTCATATACCTCCAAATATCTTCAGGGAAAAGAATCAATACCTGTTCCGGAACGCAGGAGACCTTGGAGAACTTCAGTTCAGATAGAAGGAGCAAGAGAGAATAACCTAAAAGACATCAATGTTGAAGTACCATTAGGCGTGCTTACAGTTGTTACGGGTGTAAGTGGATCTGGAAAGTCCACATTAGTGAGGAAAATAATTCACCCTGCCATTGGTAAGCAATTAGGGTTAATCGGAGAGGCATCAGGAAAGTTTACGAATCTGACAGGAAATTATAAGAAAATAACTCAGGTTGAGTTTGTAGACCAGAATCCTATCGGCAAAAGTTCTAGATCGAACCCCGTTACTTATGTCAAAGCTTATGATGCAATACGGCAGCTTTTTTCTGATCAGCCCCTATCAAAAACGAATAATTTCAAACCTGCACATTTCTCTTTCAATGTAGATGGTGGAAGATGTGAGGTCTGTGAAGGTGAGGGTACAGTGAAGATTGAAATGCAATTTATGGCTGATCTCCACTTAACCTGCGAAAATTGTGGTGGAAAAAGATTCAAGAAAGAGATTCTTGAAGTCAAATATAATGACAAGAATATATCAGAAGTACTTGATCTATCTGTTCAGGAAGCCATCGAATTTTTTGAGGGTAATAATGGAGTTACCAACAAGTTAAAGCCGTTATTTGATGTGGGGCTCGGTTATGTGAAACTTGGACAAGGATCTAATTCTCTAAGTGGTGGTGAGGCACAAAGAGTAAAACTTGCTTCTTTTCTTTCAAAAGGAAGTAAGAATAGCAACACAGACCACATCCTCTTCATATTTGACGAACCTACAACCGGTCTCCATTTCCATGACATCAAAAAATTGCTAGATGCAATCAATGCATTAGTAGATGCAGGAAACTCTGTGATTATCATTGAGCACAATACAGAAGTAATTAAAAATGCCGATTGGGTTATCGATTTGGGACCAGAAGGAGGGGAAGAAGGAGGGACCATTTGCTTTACCGGACTCCCTGAAGATATGATCAAACTCAAGGATAACTATACTGCCCAATACTTGAAGGAGAAGCTAGCTCCAAATCACTAATTATTCATACTGATACTTGAAAGCTATCGACTTATCATCTGATAACGCTCTTTGCTATTTATTATCTTACACTTTTTCACCCTAATTTTTGCCTTTCATAGTATTGGAGCAGTCATGAATAAAAATTCTACTAAAAGAATACGTGACATTCTATTCTTTTCATTCTTTCTAATGTTTCACCTATCAGGTGCTCAAGATCTTAACCGTAGAGAAATAGATGAATTAAATAGGGAAGCATTTGAGAAAATGCAATTCAGGAATACTGTTGATGACGCTTACAGCCTTGCCAAAACTGCCTACTATGCTTCCTCAAAACATGATTTTCAAAAACATGTAAGTATGATTCCTATGGCAAAATACTATATAGCCAAACTCAAATTTGATACCGCAGAACAAATTCTTATCAGGAGTAAAGAATTTCTCCTAAAAAACAATCACGAATATATAGCTGCATATGCCCATACATACTTAGGCATTGTGTATTCTAGAATGGAGAATATCGCTCTGGCAATCTATAATTATAAAGAAGCCGAAAGACTAATTAATCAAAGTGATCATTATTTGATGAATCATATCTATGGTGGTCTAGGGAGTACTTATGAAAGAAAAGGAGACTATACCAAAAGCCTTGACTATTACAATAAGAAGCTGGTGATCAGTCAAAGCGCAAGAGAAAGAATTCAAGCGTTAAACGGCATATCATGGTCTTATTCTTATTTAAAGAATTTTAAAAAATCTATCGATTTTGCAAAAGAATCTCTGTCAATGGTCAATGATTCTAACCTAAGCCTTATTTTAAAAGTAGATGTCTATGACGCGTTAGGACATGCCTATTCTACATCAGGAAACTTGGATAGCGCTATATATTACTACGATCTACTCATTGAAACAACACCCAAAGAACAGCAGCATCACTTGTCAGCATTTGCCGCTAAAAAAGGAACACTCTATTATCAGCTTGGAGAATTTGAAAAAGCCATTGATAATCTATCTCGTGCTCTTTCGATGAAAAGTCAATCACAGTTTTCCGTGAATCAGGGGTCAGACTACTTTTACCTAAGTAAAAGCCATGCAGCATTGGGAGAAATCAATGAGGCCTTGACAAACGCTCATATGTCATTAAAGTTTGCAAGGAAAAAATCTAACATCAACGAAATAAGCAATACTTCTAAACTTATTTCCGACCTGCTCTATTCTAATGGATCACTAGATAGTTCCATCTATTATTTAAGGTCAAGTCTTGCATATAGAGATTCTGTTTTCAATAACGAAAAGCAAAAAAGATTTGCTGATCTGAGAGTCGAAATTGAGACATTAGAAAAACAGAAAGAAATTGAACTCCTGAAGAAAAAACAAGAATTAGATAATGCAAAAAGAGTCTATCTACTTATCATAATCATCGCAATGGCAGGTCTTTCCATTGCAATAATTTTAATCCTAAAAAATCAACATAAGAACAAGCACAGAAAGCAAAAAATTAAACAGTTAGAACTCAGACAAAAAATAGAGAAAAAGGAAGTTGAATTACAGCAACAGACCTTACACATGATTAACCTGAACAATAGTATTTCTGAAGTGGAAGAAAAATTACAGACGGTTAAACAAAAGGAAGTTGTATCAAGCCAAGATGTACAAAAAGTACTTAGCAACATCACACTTAGTAAATCCATGGACAAAGAGTGGCAACAACTTGAGTCTTACTTTTGTAATATTCATCCAGAATTTAACAGCAATCTTTTAAGTAATTCGGGCAAAATTACCCATCAAGAACGCAGATTAGCTGTGTTAATCAAATTGGATCTCACTAACAGAGAAATATCAAATCTTTTAAATATTGAACCGAGAAGTGTAAGCATGAATAAGTATAGACTCAAGAAAAAACTAGGACTGAGTGATTCAGAAGACTTGACACTATTCATTCAGAAAAAGTGAGTAGACCCAGGAATTATTACTGTAGAATCAAATACTTTCTCATTCTGTGGTTAATACTACCAACATTCGGCGTATCGTTAGGGTTGCCTTCAATAATTCCTGATAAAAACCCAATAGACTTTTCCTCGAAACCAAGCGACTTTGCTACCCTTTCACAAAATTTAATTTCACTAAGAAGCACCTTGCCATCAATCTTCATAAGTTTAACAATATAAATGAGGATATCAACTTTATCATCAAAGCCAAGGTTCTGAACTAGATTTCTAGTTTTATCTGCATTTTTAAGCAGCTCTTTCAGCTCTTTTAACGATAAGCCTTCAAGATCAGCTAAATGTCGAATAAAGTCTTTTTCAGAGCTATCAAACTCCCCGTCTGATTGTGCTATTCCGACCAACGCCCTGAATTTTACAACATCTTTCATAGATCAACTAAATGTTTACTCTCACAAGATGATAAAATCCTATTTATTATCTTGAATGTTATTGATCAAACAACGATTTAAGTCGTTGAATAGCCGAAACTCTAAATATTTGGCTAGTTGTAAAAATACGCTTCGAGTTCTCTCATATTTTTATCATTCACCTCTACATCGTATTTCACTTGTCCTCCTTCTATTAGAATCACACGATCACATGATTCAGCAATGTTTTGAAGGTTGTGACTTGATACTATGACAGACCTTCCCTGACCTTTCTGAGCCCTTATCAACTTTCGAAGTTTTGCTTGAGAAGTAGGATCTATGTGAGCAAATGGTTCATCCATGACAATATATTTTGGGTCTCCGGCTAGTAGAGAAAGCACTCCAATTCTTACTTTCGTCCCTGTAGAAAGATTGCGAATGTATTTCTTGTTTTCATCGATATCCTTATTGGAAAACTCAGCATATTTTTCGAGCAATTCCTCTACTCCAAACTGGGAATTCTTCATCTTTAAAATAAATGTCAAATATTCCTTTGGCTTCAAAAACTCAATTAAGAATGACTCATCAATAAAAGCATTCAAATGATTTTGCCAATCTGCTGATAAATTTACGTGGGCGTCTTCCACCGAGATAAAACCATCATCAGGTTTGAGAAGATCCAGCATAGACTTGAAGAATGTAGTCTTTCCAGCTCCATTATTTCCTACAACTCCAACACACTCACCTGGATGTATTTCAAGAGACGCTATATTCAATGCCTCAACTCCATTAAAAGATTTCCTAAGGTTTTGGACTTTAATCACGCTTTAAAACTTTGAGAAAGGTGATACTTCTTGTTTTGATATCTTTTTGCAATCAGATTCGTTATCTGCGGAAATAAAATCAATCCCATTACTCCAATAAATCCTAAGACCCAAATTGCATTGTTGCCTAAAAACACCTGAGCGATCCCATAAATAAAAAGAGGAATCAACATCACCAAGAAGCTACTCACGAAAATGGGTCCTGTCATCATTCCATTGTAGTTCATAAATGAGTTCTCCGTCAAAACAATTTTTGTGTTATTTAAGGTAGACCTGTACAAGACAAGAGGGATGGTAATGCCTATATTGTATAAAAAAACCATGAACAAATCCAACCAGTTTAAGCCATTTATAGCAGTCGGAATGAGTGCTAGCATCAATCCAATTAGGCACGCACCAGCATAGAATAGATATCGTGTTTTGATAAAAACCTTTGGGGAAATATTTGTAATCAGAAAATCAAAATAGCTACCCTCCCAGCCTAAAGAATAAACACCATGTTGAATAATAAAAAACCCCGTGATTATGAAAAAGACTAAAGTATCAATCATACCAGCATCATTATCACTATCTATAAGAAATGGCAGTATTAAAACACTTATTAATCCAAATAAAAGGTTACTCCTTGTCCGCTTATTTCTTGCCAACAAAGCCCACTCAAGTTGGATAATTGGATTTTTAAAGCTTAAAACAGGCAATGAGTCTAATAAACCAGGCTTCTTATTCTCTTGATATACATCCCTTTTAACAATGGCTGATTGAGTCACATAATAAGCTCCTGTTATTGCTAGAATTAGAATCATTAGAGCAGTCAGTGGTGACACCACTACTCCTGAAACACTAAACTCAGGAATAAAAGCAGTTAAAACCAAAATAAGAACAACTACCCCAACCACTGAACTTTTAAACCATCGATTAGCAAATTGAGCAATCAGCCCAATAAAGTGATTTGCCAACCACCAAAGTACAATCGAAAGCATCGCCGCTCCACCAAGCCATTCACCTGCTTTAGCTGTAATCATTAACATTGTGATCGCTATTACAAAAGGAACAATCCCAAAAAGCGAAGTAAATAGGTATTGAGAGGCAATTTGTTTGGATTTATTGCTCCAAAGTATATAGTATCTAAGCTTCGGTAGAGGTCTTCTAAACACCAAGCGGATACTTAAATCCAAAAAGATGTAAATCATGAGTAGTAGATCATATTTTACCTCCTCCTTACCAAAAAACTCACTTACATAAATAGCATAGCTTTCTAGAGAGGAATAGGTATATGATACTGAACTGCCAAAAAGAATACCCAGAATGACAAAAGCAAAAATTTCTCCGTCAAACGAAGGGCTTCTCACAATAGATTGATAGTGATGTCGTACGTAAAATAGATCCATTCCTACACAATTTTAGGAGATAGTAATGCTAGGTTAGTATCATTGCAATCTAAATACTTACACTTGGACATGAGAAAAAAGATCGTTGCTGGAAATTGGAAAATGAACTGTTCACTTCCAGAAGGAAAAAAACTAGCTTCTGAGGTAATACATATGGTTCAGGACCAAGTCCAAAATAATGCTGAAGTAGTTTTAATACCTCCATTTATTCATCTGACTGGGATTCATAACCTCATAGGTACTTCCCAGCAAATCTTTCTAGGAGCGCAAAACTGTCATCAAGATGCAGAGGGCGCCTTCACAGGCGAAGTATCAGCAGCTATGCTCGTTTCATCTGGAGCTACTCATGTTGTCCTGGGTCATAGCGAACGCAGAGAATATTTCGGAGAGACTGATGAGCTTCTTGCTGAAAAAGTAAAGTTTGCTTTGGAAAACAACTTAGTACCTATTTTTTGTTGTGGAGAAAAACTAGAAGTTAGAGAAGCTGGAAATCACGAATCTCTTGTTGCTATACAAATAGAAAAAGCACTTTTTGGATTATCAGAAAATGAAATCAAAAATGTTGTAATAGCATATGAGCCTGTATGGGCTATTGGGACCGGCAAAACCGCCACTGCAGATCAGGCACAGGAAATGCATGCTTTCATTAGAAATGAAATTGCCAAAAAGTATTCTTCAGAATTAGCAGAATCTATTCCTATCCTCTACGGAGGGAGTGTAAAGCCAGGAAATGCGAAAGAAATTTTCTCTCAACTTGATGTAGATGGAGGTCTAATTGGTGGCGCAAGTCTGAAATCCAAAGATTTTGTGGATATTGTAAAAGCCATTGATTGATGGAATTCATCACCATTAAAGTCAATTGTCCAGTAGACTTGATTGATGTGTTGATCGCCGAACTTTTCGAAGTTAGTTTTGACTCTTTCCAAGAATTCGATGATGGTTTTGAGGGTAGCTGTGATAAATCCGAATTTTCTGAAAAAATAGTAAATGAGATCTTTTCTAATTATTCTAATGTCAGTTTTGCCATTAAAGAACAGGAAAAAGTTAACTGGAATGAAGAATGGGAAAAAAACTATGATCCAATCATTGTTGAGGATAAATGTATCGTAAGAGCATCATTTCATAATCCTCAACCACAATTCGAGTACGAAATTGTAGTCACACCCAAAATGTCGTTTGGAACTGGCCACCATGCGACAACTTATCAGGCTCTGGCCTACCAAATGAAACTCGATCATCAGGATAAAAAAATCCTTGATGTGGGCACAGGAACAGGCATTCTTGCAATTATGGCCAAGAAAAGAGGTGCCTCTAAAATCGTTGTTACAGATATTGATGACTGGTGCATAGAAAATAGCAAAGAGAATTTTGCGTTGAATAATGTGAATGATGTGAGATTGATTCAAGGCCAGATTGAGGAGGTGGAAGAATTAGGTTTTGATATTGTCATAGCCAATATCAATAAAAACGTGTTGATGGATCAAATCAATGAGTATGCCATGCGTTTAAAAACTGATGGTCAACTGCTGTTAAGTGGTTTTTATGAAGAAGATGTTGAAGATTTAGTGACTGAAGCTTCAAAATATCAACTAAAAAAGATCCAAACTACCAGCAAAGATCGATGGGCAATGGTCGCCTTGATAAAATACTCCGTCTAAAACAGTCGTCTTATTGACTAAACACTGAGTACTTATAAATACCTTTAACGCGTTATGCGCTCGCTGATACTATTCATTTTCGCATCTTCACTTGTTATTCAGATAGCAAGTGCACAACGTTATTCCAATGACAAGACGGAATTTCGAGCACAAGCTATTTCAAAATTAAAGTCTATCGGATCTGAGTCTGCTAACAAGATTGCATTCGATTTCCAAAATGCATGGGATGGAAAATTCACCTCAGAACAGCAAGATAGAGCTCATAAGATTGCCCTAACCATGCAAAAAAAGGGGTATAAATTTTACCCCTATTTCTATCATTACTTTACCTATTTGGCTTTTTCAGTCGCACAAGAAAACCTACAAAGAGATAAATTGGATAAGGTTTTGGAGATCAATGAACAGGTTGTTCAAACTTTATCAAAGTCAGAATACAAAGAATTTCTTTTTGGATTAAACATCTACTTCGCCAGAAGGTATTTAAGTCTTGATAAAAATCTAGCCGTTCAGGCAGGGGAAGGAACTTATGATTTTAAACTCTTAGGTGAATACATATCTATTGAAGAGGCTGGCGAAGAAGAAATTGAAGAAGATACAACAGCCTTCATTACCGAAGAAGAAATGCCCGAGATTGTTGAGGGTTCTTCCGATGATTCTTGGGGCAACTCAAATGACTCTTGGGGAAATGATGACGGTTGGGGAAACTCGGATGACTCATGGGGGTCGAGTGACGACTCTTGGGGGGATTCAGATGACTCATGGGGAAATAATGATGATAGTTGGGGAGATAGCAATGATAGCTGGGGGGATTCTTGGGATTCAGAACCAGAAGAAAAGGTTTATGAGGCCCCCAAAGCAGTACGTCAAAGCTATGCGCCTATAATTCCAGATTATTTAACTCTTAAACAATATCAATACATTCACCCTGAGCTAGAAGGACCAGTGATAGAGATTACTAATTCGCGAGTCATCATATCTACTCCTTACGATTCATTAAGGATCAAAAGCGTGAATGGTTCTTTTCTACTGAAAAGTCGAACTCTGGTTGGCAATCAAGGATCTATTGAATGGCCTGCACAAAATTCAAAATTTAAAGGCGCTGTTATTCAATTAAAAGATTTCAGCCTTAAAAAAGATCGCTCCGATTTTTGGACACCAAATGCTAAACTTCAATTCGATGGGCTAACTGGAGCCGGTTTCGTCGATGGTGTTTTTGAGTATAAAAGTGTCCCGAGACCAAAAAGAAAGCCAAACAAATTTCCAGTTTTTACCTCCAATAATGCTGATCACACTGTAAAGTTGAATGATGACAAGTTGAGTTATACTGGTGGAATTCAAATTCGAGGAAATCAATTATTTGGAAAGTCTGTTTCCAAGGAAACAGGTACCCTTAAAATATTGGATGGTAGAGGAAACACAGTCGTTCTAAAATCAAAAGAATTCAACCTAGGTGACTCATTAGTCTCTATGAATAGTGGCTCAATAACCATTTTACATGGAAGTGATTCGATATTCCATGAATATGTAAGAGCCAAGTTCGATATTAATACGCGCAAGCTTCTTGTTTTAAGGAACTCCACACTTACCGCTTACAAATCTTCTTACTTCAATGTTTCCATGAATGTGGATCTAATCAAATGGGACATGGAAGTGGACTCCATTGGTTTAGAAATAATGAATGGAAAAGATCTACTGCCAGCTACGTTTGAGTCTTCAGATTTCTTTGACCTTATTCGATACCGAAAACTTGCTCGATTTCTGGATTTTCATCCAATAAATGCGGCCGTTTTTTATTCAAGAAAATATGATGTTCAGGAATTTTATGTAGGTGAATTAGCTCTGGAATATGGAATAGATGAGCGTTTTGCACAAGGTGCAGGAAAAATATTGTCTCAATATGGATTTGCTAAATATAACTCTACTACCGGTTTACTGAAATTATATCCTAATGCCTATCATTATTATGATGCTTCCGCCGAGGCTGTCGATTTCGACAATTTTATGGTTCCATCTAAAATCAAGGATGGTTCCAACGCATATATCCAACTTGACAGTGGAAAACTGAACTTACGTGGAGTAAGTAGATTCTATCTAACAACAGATTTTAAAGTGTATGTCGAACCCTATGACAGCACCCTCACACTTTTAAAAGGTAGAGACATTGAGTTTGATGGAGATGTACACGCCGGGGATTTTGACTATCAAGGAACAGGTCACCGATTTAGCTATGACGAATTCTTATTCAATATGCCTCAAATTGATTCAATGCGAATCACAGTTCCTCTTCAGGATACTACTCAGTTGGAAGAAGGATTCCAGCAAACAGAACTTTCTAATCAAATCACGAGTACTTCGGGTACACTGTTTATAGATAAAACAGAAAATAAATCAGGAGTAGAAAAGAATAGCAGTTATCCCTTTTTTGCATCAGACAGTGAAGCCATCGTTTACTTTGATGGCCCGGAAATTTTAAATGGCGCCTATGACAAGTCGGTGAGATTTCTAATTCCACCATTTAAGTTAGATAGTATCGAAAGAGCCGACGGTGAATCGATAAGTTTTGAAGGAACTTTTAACTCTGGAGATATATTTCCTACTTTCCCTGAAACGCTCCATGTCCAGGAAGATAAGTCTTTGGGCTTTGTTCATCAGATACCTGCAGAAGGTTATAACTTATATGGAACAGAAGCTAAGACATATGAAGAAATTCGATTGAGCAATAAAGGAATGCGAGGTTATGGTCAAATAGATTTCCTTACTACTACCATTTACTCTGATGACTTTATTTATTATCCTGATTCAGTAACTACCGACGGGACTGGTGGAGTGATTTCTCCAGGTACCTACAAAGGTGCCAGTTATCCAGAAGCTGTGCTCGGCAAATATGACATGTATTGGTTGCCTAGAAAGGATAGTATGTACCTAAGAACCGTTGATGAGCCTTTCAAGTTTTACAACTCTACTGCTGAGCTAACGGGAGAGGCCAATATTACGACTCAGGGAGTTTATGGAGGGGGAACAATGCTTACTCGTGGTTCTCGATCAGTTTCAGAAGAGCTTTCATTTAAGGAGTTGGTATATACTGCAAGACATGCACAATTTGAAGTTCTATCGGATGACCCTGAAAAACCCGCCATGGCTGGAGATGATATCCGATTGGGTTTTGATCTTACAAGTAATACGGCAACTATTAGACCTGAACGTGTAGGATTAGCTGCCATCTCTTTCCCTTACGCACAAATGAAAACATCTATTACTGAGGCCGTCTGGGATTTGGAAGACTCAGTTGTAACAATGACTAAACCAGATGATGTTGACATTAAAGATTCTTACTTTTT
Organism: Marinobacter alexandrii; assembly: GCA_039984955.1. Lineage (NCBI taxonomy): Bacteria > Pseudomonadati > Pseudomonadota > Gammaproteobacteria > Pseudomonadales > Marinobacteraceae > Marinobacter > Marinobacter alexandrii. The sequence continues at coordinate 2,175,214 of JBDWTN010000007.1, read as the reverse complement.
CTCAACCAGAGAGGATTTAGATTCACTGTCTTTCAATGCTGAAAGAGCCATCTATGATATCAATTCGCAAGAATTAAATGTTCAGGGCATTCCTTACATCACGGTAGCAGATTCCAGAATTATTCCCGAAGGAAACGAAACTACCATACTGGCTAACTCCGTTTTAGAGGAATTTAAAAATGCAGAGATCATCATCGATACGTTAAATGGGTATCACTATTTGGATAGAGCTAACATCAGAGTTATTTCCCGAAATAAATTTGAAGGAAATGCTTACTATAAGCAGATAGTTGGAATCGATACTTTCGACATACGGTTCGACAGCTTTGAGCTACAAGAGGTCCCTGTTGGCGAACCAGACAAGAGAGGAAATGTTGAAATGCGTTTGATGACTGTTTCGGGAGGCGAGGTAGAGGAAAATCTAAACCTGATAATCTCCCCTGGGTTTTTCTACAAAGGATCAGTAAATATGTATGCCTCTAAACCAGCCTTGGAACTAGATGGTCAAATCAAGTTAGACCTAATAGATCCTGATTATGATCACTGGGTTAAATTCAAAAGAACCGAAGGAGAACGTGATGTCGAACTCCCGTTTGATAATGCCATACTAGAAACGGGTGAACGTGTATATTCCGGAATTCACTCTAATATACGAGATGAGCTTTATACCTCATTTATGGAAACCAAAACGAACAGTGCTGACCTTGACCTATTCAATGCAAGTGGAGTATTGACCTTTAACGATTCCTTAAAAACCTATCGAATAGAAAACCCAGATAAAACTTCAGGAGCTTCTTATCAAGGGCATACCATGATTTACATGGATAGCAGTAAATCTGTGTTTTTTGAAGGAAAAGCCAATTTTCTCAGCCCATCAAATACTCAATTAAGCCTTTCCTCATCCATCCTTGGAGTAGGTAATAAGGGAACGAATGAATACACCGCAGATGCAATGTTTGCCATAGATTTTCCTGCTCCTGATGCCGCATTTGACATCATGGCATCAGATCTTATTGATATTATCGAACGTATTGGACCTCCGCTGGCAAACGATATTTCAATCGAAATGCTATACAAGCTTGCTAATCTTACAGATGATGCTACTACAAAACAATATGAACAAGAAAGCCTGAAGGATTATACACCTCTAGTATCCGTCTCTCGTGACTTGGAAAGACAGTTTCTAATCTCTGGTGTAAAAATGAAGTGGGATATAGGTCAAAAAGCATGGCATAATACAACCAAGCTAGCATTATCTAATATCTATCGAAACGATCTAAATGCAAAACTTGATGGGTTCCTAGAAATCAAAAAAGACGAGTCTGGCGCTGATGTTGTTAACCTCTTTATTCAAGCAGCTCCAGGAATTTGGTATTACCTAGGTTACACTTTCAATCAATTAATTCTTTTTTCATCAAATACGGAATTTAATGAGTTGATAAAGTCAAAATCAAATGCTGAAAATTCTAAGCCTGGAGAACTCATTCTCGCACTAGGAGATCAAAATGAAACGTTGAGTTACATCAATAACTTTCGTCTCAATTATTTTGGAATCAAAGAGCCATATAACCTGGTATCTCCGGATGATGTCAATCTTGAAGATGAGAATTTTGATACGATCGAAGAAGATGAAGAAGACGATGGATTCGGATTCTAAAACCATCTTACAATTCATAAATATTGCCAGCTAGTTTATGTGAATTAAGTTTGCTGAAAAATACAATCTCATGAGTGCCATATCCTACATAGAAGATCACAAAGACCAATTTCTTAACGAGCTCATGGAGCTTCTACGTATCCCTTCTGTAAGTGCCGATTCTAAATTTGCTGGAGATGTAAGAAATGCCGCAGAATACCTTAGGGAGCGTTTCAAAGATTTAGACACACACGTTGAGGTATGTGAGACAGCAGGATATCCGATTATCTATGCCGAACATATAAAAGATCCTTCTTTGCCGACTGTTTTAGTCTATGGTCATTATGATGTACAGCCAGCGGACCCTTACGAGTTGTGGGATTCTCCCCCTTTTGAACCCGTGGTTAAAAATGAAAAGATCTATGCGCGTGGTTCTGCCGATGATAAAGGCCAAATGTACATGCATGTAAAAGCATATGAAGCATTAATAAAAACGGATAGCCTCCCATGCAATGTCAAGTTTATGATTGAGGGAGAAGAAGAGGTTGGTTCTGAAAATCTCGAAATTTTTGTCCGCGCTAACAAGGGAAAATTGGCTGCCGACGTAATCCTCATCTCAGATACATCTATTCTAAGCAACGATACCCCATCAATTACGGTAGGTCTTAGAGGGTTGAGCTACATGGAAGTAGAAGTGACAGGACCAAATCGTGACTTACATTCAGGAACTTATGGAGGTGCTGTAGGAAACCCAATTAATACACTCTGTCAGATGATTGCTTCATTGCAAAATGAAAAGGGAGAGATTACAATTCCTGGTTTCTACGATAAAGTTGAAGTACTGTCTGAGGAATATAGAAAAAAAATGAATCAAGCTCCCTTTAATTTGGATGAGTATAAGAAGCATTTGGAAATAGATGCTGTGAAGGGAGAGGATGGATATACAACAATAGAAAGAACTGGAATCCGACCAACACTTGATGTTAACGGAATCTGGGGAGGTTATATAGGCGAAGGAGCAAAGACGGTTCTTCCATCGAAAGCATACGCAAAAATTTCTACACGACTTGTTCCAAATCAATCAAGTAAGGAAATAACTGAGCTTTTCACTAAACATTTTGAAAGTATTGCACCGGATCATGTTACAGTGAAAGTGACTCCACATCATGGTGGAGAACCTTCCGTCATTCCTACTAATTCAATTGGATATAAGGCCGCCGCTAAGTCTATGGAAAAAACCTGGGGAAAAGAACCTATCCCAACTCGCGAGGGAGGTAGTATTCCAATTGTGGCTCTATTCCAAGAAGTTCTCGGTTTAGATTCTATTCTGATGGGTTTCGGCCTAAACGAAGACGCAATCCATTCACCAAATGAAAGCTATGGGCTTTTTAATTACTACAGAGGAATTGAAACGATTTCTCATTTCTATCAGTTCTTCACGGATATGTCCAAATCATAAACTCTAATGAGAAGTTCTTTAACCTTATTTCTACTGATATCTTTCAGTCTTTCTACTTTTAGTCAGATTCTAAAGCCTATAAGTTGGGAAGTTTCTTTGTCTGATGAGAATGTCCAAATTGGAGATGACGTTGAAATATTGTTCAAAGCCACTATCGAAAAAGATTGGTACCTCTACTCATCCGATTTTGATCCAGACTTAGGTCCACAAGTAACTAAGTTTTCTTTTATTGAAAATGATACTTACGAGTTACTAGATAGTATTGAAGCCATAAACCCTAAAAGGAAATATGATTCAACCATTTGGTTTGGAGAATATACATACTTTGAAAAAGAAGGCTTATTCAAACAGAAAATTCGAATACTAAAAAAGGAGTTTCATATTGAAGGAGGCTATATGTATCAAGTCTGTACGGACGTAGACGGAAAATGTATTCCTTTTGATGATGAATTCTCTTTAGGGAGTACTCCCAAAAACTCAGCCAGTTTAAAAAAAAAGCCCGAACTAAGTCAGGACTCTAGTCTCTGGTCAATACTTATCACCGCGTTTCTAGCTGGGCTGGTAGCACTACTTACACCATGTGTTTACCCTATGATACCCATTACGGTATCTATTTTTCTAAAACAAAGCAAGAGCAAGAAAGAAGGAGTTGGCAAAGCCTTATTATACGGAGCATCCATCATTATTTTTTTTAGCCTTCTTGGCTTTTTAATCTCATGGGTATGGGGGTTCACAGCGCTAAATGAGTTAAGTACACACTGGCTCTTCAACTTGATCATATTTTCTGTCTTTATTCTTTTCGCGCTTTCCTTTTTTGGCTTGTTCGAAATCACGCTCCCGTCTGGACTCGTAAACAAAATCGACAGGCAAGCTGATCGAGGAGGTTTGATTGGCATTTTCTTTATGGCTATCACGTTGGTACTGGTTAGCTTTTCGTGCACATTTCCTATTGTTGGAACAGCTCTTATCAATACACTGAGTGGGGGAAGTATTTTAGAAGGCACAACGGCAATGTTTGGGTTCTCTCTAGCCTTCGCCATTCCTTTCACTGCCTTTGCAATATTTCCTACTTGGCTAAAGTCAATCCCGGAATCAGGCGGTTGGCTAAATTCAGTTAAAGTGGTTTTAGGATTTCTGGAGTTAGCGCTTGCATTGAAGTTTTTGAGTGTTGCTGATTTAGCCTATCACTGGGGACTTTTGGATAGGGAGGTATTCATTGCACTATGGATTGCTATTTTCGGCTTACTTGGACTTTATCTGATAGGTAAAGTGAAACTCAAGAGTGATTCAGAATCTAACAAGATTCCTGTCTCGAGATTAATTCTAGCCATCCTTACTTTCTCGTTTGTATTCTCACTCATCCCTGGTCTTTGGGGAGCGCCTTTGAAATCCTTATCGGGATTTCTCCCTCCAATGTCAACACATAATTTCAATTTGTTAGAGCAAAATGCTGGTGGAAGCACATGTGAAGAACCAAAATATGCTAATATCCTTCATTGGCCACATGGTCTGAATGGTTATTTTGATTATAGTCAAGCATTAGCCTGTGCAAAAGAACAAGGCAAACCTATATTCATAGACTTTACAGGTCATGGCTGTGTCAATTGTCGAGAAATGGAACAGCGTGTATGGTCAGATCCTGCAGTACTAAAGAGATTAAGCAAAGATTTTGTACTTGTCGCCCTTTACGTTGATGATCGGACAAAATTGCCAGAAAACGAATGGTACAAATCATCCTATGATGCAAAAACTAAGAAGACAATCGGACAGCAGAATGCTGATTTTCAAATTACCCGATTTAACAACAATGCACAACCTTTTTATGTCATCATAAATGAGGATGAGGAGTTGTTGATCCAACCAAAAGCTTACGACTTGAATATCTCTTCATTTGTTGATTTTCTCGACAAAGCATTGGAAAACCATAGAAATAACAGAGTTTTGTAGCGTCATCAAGCTAAAAAAATGAGAAAATCGAGAATTTGGCTCGTAATCACCGGGCTAACCATCGCTGTAATCTCAGTATTATATAACTATGCTCCTTTCAATGAGCAGAAGGATACTGTAGTCGAAATTGAAATAGACTCAGCATTTTTTCAGCTACCAACATTACATTATGGATTTCCTATAGATTCATTCAAAGTAGCTGAAGGGAAGGTGAAGTGGAATCAAAACCTTTCGGAGATTTTGACCAAATTCAATATCTCCTACCAAGACCTACATATACTCTCACAAAGGTCTAAAGAAGTATATGACGTTAGAAAACTAAAAGCTGGGTCAACATATTCGATCATACACAATGATGATTCTCTCCAAACAGCTCATCAATTTATTTTTGAACCTTCGCCAACAGAGTATGTGGTCTACAATCTGAAAGATTCCATTTACGTAACACTTCACCAAAAACCTGTTGAAATTAACAAGCGAACAATCGCAGCAGAGATTAACTCCTCACTATACAATTCTATTCTGGATCAAGGGGCATCACCTATGCTAGTCAGTCAATTAGTAGATGTTTTTGCATGGCAGGTAGATTTTTTCAGAATTGCCAAAGGAGATCGATTCAAATTAATCTTTGAAGAAGAAACGGTTGACGGACAAATTGTGGGCATAAAAAATATTCAAGGAGCTTATTTTGAACATTGGGGTAAACAGTATTATGCCATCTCATTTAATACAGGAGAGAAAGATGACTATTTTGATGAAGAAGGAAATAGTTTAAGGAAGACTTTTTTGAGAGCTCCACTTAACTATAGTCGTATCAGTTCTAGGTACTCTCGAAGAAGATTTCACCCCGTTCAAAAAAGGTATAAAGCGCATCTAGGGACTGATTATGCTGCACCTACTGGAACACCTATTCGGACTGTCGGAGATGGTGTAGTTCTCGAAGCAAGATATCATGGCGGCAATGGTAACTACGTCAAAATTCGTCATAACAGTAATTATACTACCCAGTATCTGCATATGTCTAAAATTGCAAGAGGCATTCGGCCTGGCACGCATTTGAAACAAGGGACAACAATTGGATATGTAGGAAGCACAGGATTAGCCAATGGCCCTCATCTCTGTTTTAGATTTTGGAAAAATGGGAGACAAGTTGATGCCCTTAAAGTAGACCTACCTTCATCAAGTGGAATTGACTCTACAAGAATTGCAGAATTTAAAATAATGAGTGATTCTATTAAAACGGTTTTAGATAGTATTTCATACCGTGAAAAAGAATCACTTTTAGCTAAGTTGCCGGAAGAAATTAGTGAATAAGTCGCAGATCACAGAAGTCGTTCTGACTCTTGAAGAATCAAAACGAACAACTATTCTTTAGTTTTTGCATTTAATTGAGTTATTTTGGGTTAAATCATCTAAAAATCAAATGCGAAAAATTAATCTAATTGCCATTTTTTCGCTCGCTTTAGTCGCCTCATCCTTTGCTCAAGTCTCTAATGACACATTAGTGCTCGTGCAAGGTAAAATGTTGAAAGCAGCAGATTCTACCCCAGTTGTAGGAAATATCCTATATGAAAAACTTCCTTATTATGATGATATGGGTATGACCTCCACGAAAACAGATGGCTCATACGAAATTCAATTAATAAAAGGAAAAACGTATAATTTTCTAGTTAACAAGGGTGGGTTCAAAAAATATGCAGAGGAAGTCCAGATAAACGGCAATCAAAACTTTAATATCTATATCGCTGAAGACTTAATTGAATTAAGGAAACTAGAAAACCTAATCTTTGCCAGAGGTAGTGATCAAATCTCATCAAGCTCATATCAAGAGTTGAATGATCTTGCTACATGGTTAAACGAAAACTCATCCATCATCATACAATTAGAAGGTCATACTGATTTCGCTGGAAATCCAGATGCCAACATGCGGCTATCTGAAGCAAGGGTAGTGGCCGTTCAAGAATACCTAATAGACCAGAAAGTGAAGAAAAGTAGAATTTTCACTAAGGCCTTTGGTGGTACTCAACCAGTTACACAAGATAGAACTGACGAGGCAAAAGTCCTCAACAGACGAGTTGAAGTAAGAGTGATCCGCCGTTAAATAGAAATAGTAATGAAAAAAACATACCTAATCGTTTTTTGCCTGCTGGCCTACAGCGCCATTAGAGCCCAAGAAACTGTTGCCTGGGGAACGCAAGTAATCGATGTTTCCTCGGAATATTCTCCTTACGAGTATTCCGCCATACAAACCCTGCATAGACCCAATGTACTCCCTGGTGGAGGCGAAAATCCAAATGCATGGCGACCAAAAAGCAAAGACAAGGAAGAGTTTATATTGGTCTCTTTTAATACGCCAATAAAAGCTAAGCAAATCGCAATTGCCGAATCTGAGAATCCAGGTGCTGTGAAAGCTGTCTATGGTTATGATAGCGACTACAATGAATATTTGCTTTTTGAACTGACTCCAAGAGATCTTCCTATTGAGTCACGTCTATTAAACCTATTTTTTGAGCTTACTCCCTACGCAGTTCAGGCAGTTCGAGTGGTCTTAGATTGTAGCATTTCCGATGGGTACAATGCGCTGGACGCTATCGGTATTTCTGCATCTAATATTCCAATAAATGTCCTATTGAACCTCGCACCAGGAGTTAATAGTACCGTAGATGCTGAAAAGCTAAGCACCAATGTGAATAGCGATTATGTAGAACATAGCCCAATTATATCTCCAGATGGAAAGAAACTTTACTTCTCAAGACAATTTCACCCAGATAATGTAGGTGGCGAAAATGATGCTGAAGACATCTGGGTTTCTGAGCTTGATGAGGAAACTGGTGAATGGCTTCCTGCTAAAAATGTTGGCGCCCCTTTAAATACCAAGGGCCCTAACTTTATCAGTTCAATGAGTATGGTCGGTGAAAAAGAAGTTTTAATTCTTGGCAATAGATATGGCAAAAAAGGAAGAATGTATACGGGTGTATCTACTGCAGTAAAAGAAGGAGATACATTCTCTGATCCTGAATCTATTGAAATAGAAAATGAATATAACTATTCACCAAATGCAGATTTTTTCCTTGCTCCAGGAGGAAAAGCAATGATTATGTCAGCAGAGAGAGATGATACATATGGCTCAAGAGATTTGTATGTATCGTTTAAGAAAAAGGATGGCACATGGACAGAGCCGAGAAATTTAGGAGATGATATTAATACCCTTGGTGAAGATGAATCACCATTCATGGCAGCAGATGGCAAAACTTTATATTTTTCATCTGACGGATACACTGGATATGGAGGATCAGATATATATGTTTCATTTAAACTGGATGATACTTGGAAGCGTTGGTCCGAACCTGAAAATTTAGGGCCTGGCATCAATAAAGAAGGAAACGACGAATACTTTAGTATTCCTACTTCAGGCCAAAACCTTTACTTCACGAGAGGTGAGAAAGGTGAGGATACTGATATTTTTAGCTTCAAAGTAGAAGACCTCTTTTCTGATCAAGTTTCGCCACTTGCTTCATCAGTGGAACATCTAATGAATGAAGAAGTCATTGTGAATGTTATGGGAACTGTATTAGATGCAAATACAGATAAGCCAATTGAAGGTGCAACAGTACTAATCGAACGTTTACCAGATGGTTTGGATATTGGACATGCAGCAACAAATGAAACTGGAAGTTTCAATTTTACTGTACAAGGTGGGTGGCAATATGGGCTAGTTGGTGAAGCTGAAGGATTTATTTCAGAAACAGAAAGACTAGACTTTCAGGATCTCAAGAAATCTGATACTGTAGAAAAAGCAATTAGAATATTCCCTATTCAGAAAGGAGAGACCATTGAAATCAAGAATATTTTCTTTGATTTTGCTAAGTGGGATTTGAAGACAGCTTCTTATCCAGAGTTAAATCGTATTCTCAACTACCTGAAAGATGGAAAAATTGAGAAAATATCCATTGCCGGACACACTGATAGTGTTGGTGATCCTAACTATAACATGACTCTTTCTGGCAAACGCGCTAAATCTGTAATGGACTATTTCATTAAAAATGGAATTCGTAGAGACAGACTTTCATACAAAGCGCTAGGTGAGAGTCAGCCAAAAGTTCCCAACGATACGCCAGAAAACAGACAGAAAAACAGACGTGTTGAATTCATGATCGAATAAAATCTTAAGAGAAACTCTTATCTAAGTCAGCCTTCGGGCTGACTTTTTTTATTTTTAAGCTATGGATATATCCACAAACCCTCAGATACATGATCTTTTTCATAGAATAAAAACCCATTCAATAGAGAAGAGAAAATCTACACTTTCGGAGAGAAAGAAGTTACTAAAAACCCTTGGTGATTGGATCCTCAATCACCGAACTCAAATTCAGGAAGCGGTTCATAGAGATCTTCAAAAGCCTCACCAAGAAACAGACTTAACGGAAATTTTTGTTGTTCTTTCTGAGATTCGAAAAGCAAAAAAGAATTTAAGAAGCTGGATGATGTCAAAGCCTGCAGCCACAAGCCTGACATATCTAGGGACAAAAGCTGAAACATTTTACGAACCCAAAGGAGCTTGTCTAATTATTGCTCCCTGGAATTATCCGTTTCAGCTTGCCATTGGACCACTGGTATCTGCAATTGCCGCAGGGAATACCGTGATTGTTAAACCATCAGAATTTTCCGAAAACACTTCTATTCTCATAAAACAAATGTGTGATGAAGTATTCCAATCAAATGAAGTTTCAGTCATATTGGGAGCTGTAGAAGAATCAAAAGAACTTCTTTCTCTTCCCTTTGACCACATCTTTTTCACAGGAAGCCCTCAGGTCGGAAAAATAGTCATGAGTGCCGCTTCAAAACACTTAGCATCAGTAACACTAGAGTTGGGAGGTAAATCACCAACCATAGTTGACAAAAATGCAAACATCAAAGATGCCGCTCAAAAAATTGCTTGGGGTAAGTGGCAAAATGCAGGACAAGTCTGTATTGCACCTGATTATCTGTATGTCCACGAAGATGTGAAAGACAAACTCATTGATGAGCTAGTTATACAATCAAATAAAATGTATGGTTCGAAAGAGACCTACGGGGGAATTATTAGTAGGCATCATCATAACAGGATCAATGACTTGATGGCAGATGCTATCGACAAGGGAGCCAACATTGAATTCGGAGGTAAGTCAGATAGAGACAATCTACGCTTCACCCCTACCTTACTTAGCAATGTTGCTAAAGATTCAAAAGTGATGGAAGAAGAAATTTTTGGTCCTATTCTTCCTCTATTAGTATATCATGATATCAAAAACGTTATCGACTTTATCAATCAAAAACCTAAACCACTAGCGCTCTATCTTTTCTCTGGAAGTAATTCCATCATTGAAAAAGTAAAGAAAGAAACGAGTGCAGGCATGATGACAATTAATGACGTAGTACTACAATTTGCACATCCTAATCTTCCTATTGGAGGAGTTAATAACAGCGGCATTGGAAAAGGACATGGGCATGCTGGCTTTATTGCTTTCTCCAATGAAAAAGCCGTGGTGAAGCAAAGGAGAGGGCTTACAATGGCTAAAACTGTATATCCTCCATATTCAAGCTTCAAAAAGTTTATGATTGATTTAATGGTTAAGTATTTTTGAGGAACAGAGAATATTAAATCTCGAATATGAAAAAGCTTTTCTTTATCCCATTCTTACTGATTGTTGCATGTACCAGTGAAAAAGAATATAACAGGCCATCAGAGTGGCAAGGAACATGGACTGCTGAATGGGAAACACCTCCCGAATCTTACCCTGGGGTTGAAGATATGGAGTTCTACATGGATGGCAATTTTAACTTTACAACAGATAGTTTGACAGTAACGGCAAATGGTTATCCTGACTGTATATTCAATATAGACACCTTATCACACACTCAATCATGGTATGTTTCCAATGACACATTGTTTCTTTTGAATGAGCCTGATACTCCCGGCATGACATACAAGATTGCATCCAAATCTGAGAATCGAATCAAGCTTCAGTTAATGGAAGATATCTTCGTTACACTCACAAAGTGATTTGACCTTTATGTTAAAAAAACGTTGCGTTGTATTAGTTCGCGCGTATTCTCATTAATTTGCTCATAAATAAACAGTGATATGAAGAAGTTGCTAATCATTCTAGGTGTTGTATTTATCATTCTAATAGCATCGATTATCGTTTTGCCTATCGTCTTCAAGGATGATATTCGCACAGCATTGGATGATACTATGTCAGAAAGCCTCAATGCCAGGGTGTACTACGACATTGATGCATTTAGCTTATCCCTTATAAAGGACTTCCCAGACATTACTGTAAGCATGAGTGATTTTGGGGTGGTAGGTATTGAAGAGTTTGAAAAAGATACTTTGGCCTCTATAGGTACTTTTCAGGTGACTATCGATATTATGTCCGTTATAAGTGGCGATCAAATCATCGTAGAGGAAATTCTACTGGACGAACCCAAAATCTCGGTATTGGTATTGCCAAATGGAAAGGCAAACTATGATATAGCAAAACCAAGCGAAGAAGAAGTGGTTGATGAGGAAATAGGTAATGAAGAATCCAGTAGTGTGAATGTCGGAATTGAAAAATGGAGCATCAAAGATGGAAAGGTGGTTTACACAGATCAATCCATGAATTTTTATACTTCGCTTATTGGATTAAATCATGAAGGTTCTGGGGACTTTACCTTGGACGTTTTCGATATGACTACCAAAACTACTATTGATGCTGCATCCTTAGGTTTTGAAGGGGTTGAATATGTTTCTAACAAACAATTAGGCTTAGACGTAACGCTAAATATGAACCTAAGCGAAATGAAATTCACCTTCAAGGAGAATCGAATAGCGGTTAATAATTTCGCTATGGAGGCTGACGGCTTCTTAAGTATGCCTGGTGATGACATCAATATGGATATCAATTTTGGTGGAAAAGATATTAGTATAAAAAGCATTCTATCCCTTATTCCAGGCGTATATCAGGAATACCTAAACGGTGTGACCACTGGTGGTTCCATAGATTTTGATGGATATGTAAAAGGAACATTTAATGAGACTTCAATGCCTCAAGTAGCAGCAAATCTCAGCGTTGATAACGGTTCAATATCTTATGAAGAATTTAACATCCCAATCGAAAATCTTGATATCAAATCAAGTTTTAACTACCCATCAGCCGACCTGCGGGAGACGAGTTTTAATGTCGACAATTTTTCTATGCTTGTGGATGGTGAGTCTGTATCAGCCTACTTAAAGTTCAAAAACCTTGAAGACTTTATGTGGGATTTTGGGGTTGAAGGAAATGCTGACTTAGAAAAGATCACTAAAATTGTACCTCTAGGTGGAATGACTCTTCTTGGAAAGATAAACGCCCAACTAAAGACGGCAGGTAGAATGTCTGACGTAGAAGCTGAACGGTATGATAAGCTTCCAACCTCTGGAAGTATGACCATAAATGAATTCTTATTTAAAAGTGAGGAATATTTACCTCAAGGATTCAGTATTTCCAGAGCTAACCTCACATTTAATCCTTCGGAAATCAATCTTACGGAGTTTTCTTCCAAATCTGGAAATTCAGATTTCAATATGGATGGTAAGATTAGTAATTACCTAGGTTTTGCACTTTCAGAAAACGAAATGCTTACTGGTCGATTGAACTTCAATTCAAATCTCATTGACATAAATGAATTAATGCCCGAAGAGACTATGGAAGAGGAAGCTGAGCAAGTTTTAACGGATCAAGACAGCATCAGCAGTGAAGAAGGAGAGCCACTGGAGGTTGTAAGAATTCCCGAAAACATTGACTTCACACTAGCTACCTCTATTAATAAAATAGCATATTCAAATATGCCCATCACAAATTTCAAGGGTAAGGTGCTCATAAAGAATGGTTCGATCATGCTAGATGAAAACAGCTTTAATATGCTGGATGGTACGTTTGAACTGACAGGTTCGTATGTCACCAAAGATTTAGAAAAGCCTAAGTATGATCTTGGTTTTAGCGTGAAAGACCTCTCCATTGGAAGTGCTTTTGAGACTTTTGAGACCATTCAAAATTATGTGCCAATTGCTAAGCAGGTGGCTGGCAAATTCTCAACAGATTTCAATGTTAATGGGTTACTTGGAGAGGACATGATGCCAATCATGGATGAAATTTATCTTTCCGGGCTAGTCAACATTGCCAAAGCAACACTAGATAAAGGAGCATTTATGCAAAAACTATCTGCGGTAGCGGCTTTAAAATCTGGAGCAAGTAGTGAATCGAAAAAGATAGAGTTGAAAGATGTGCTGATAGCTACCGAAATACGCGATGGTAAATTGTATGTTGAGCCGTTTGACTTGCAAGTCAACGGACTGAAAGCCACGGTTGGAGGAAATAATACATTAGATGGAAAACTAGACTATTCCATGCTATTGCAAGATGTACCTACCGGAGCAATTGGCAATGCACTAAATAACGCTGTGAGTTCATTGACAGGAGGTAAAAAATTAGTCTCGGATAAAATCAATTTAAACCTTGGAATTGGAGGTAATTACGAAGATCCTCAAGTGAAGCTATTGGGAACCAGTAATGCGGATGGCGGGAGCTCCAGCGCTACGACTGATTTCAAAAAAGAGCTTACATCCAAAGTAGATGATCAGAAGGAAAAGGCGGAAGCCGAGCTGGCAAAGAGAAAGGCGGAACTTGAAAAAAAGAAAGAAGAACAGCGGCAAAAAATTATTTCTCAATCTCAAGTTCAAGCAGATAAAATAAGAGCTCAAGGCAAAGCAAGTGCTGAAAAAGTTAAAAAAGAGGGATATGCGGCGGCTGATAAATTAATCAAAGATGCAGGGTCTAACCCTATCAAAAAGAAAGTAGCTCAAGAAGCTGCAAAAAAACTAAGGTCAGAAGCAGACAAAAATGCTGCAAAATTAGAGTCGGAAGCAAATCAAAAAGCAAGCAAAATAGAATCAGAAGCTAAAGCAAACGCAGCAAAAATATAAGTTTTTGATTCGAGGACTTATGCAAAAAAGAGGGTTACCACCTTTGAAGTACCTGCATTCTATGTGCGTCTAGCTTTAAGAAGCTAAAAAGGAGAATTGTGAAAGCCCAAAGGGATGACCCTCCATAACTAAAAAATGGTAGGGGAATTCCAATCACCGGAAAAAGCCCTACGGTCATCGCTATGTTTACCGTAAAATGAAAAAAGATTATTCCCACAACGCTAAAACCGAATACTCTAGAAAACGTCGATTTTTGACGCTCTGCTAAATACACCAAACGCAATAGCAATCCCGTAAATAAGCCAAGCATGATAATGCTTCCTATCCATCCATGCTCTTCACCAATAGTACAAAAAATAAAATCGGTAGTTTGCTCAGGCACAAAATCAAACTTAGTTTGAGTACCTTCTAAAAATCCTTTTCCTCCAAAACCACCTGACCCTATCGCTATTTTTGATTGAGTTACATTCCACCCAATACCTAGTGGATCTATATTGGGGTTTATTAACGAAAGCACCCTTTTTTGCTGATGTGGCTTCAGAACATCCGTTAAAATAAAATCCACACTTCGCACTGCCAGGGTTACAATAATTGTTGATGCGACTATATACAACAATCTCTTTGGGCGTCTCGCATTGAGTCCTAAAGCTAAGAGTGTAATAATTGCGATTCCTGCTAAAATCACTGTCTGACTCACCAATAATGTGAGCAGGAATATAGCTAAGATTGAAAATCCTATAACTATGAACAGTGGTGGCATCCCTTCCCTAAACATTGGCAATACTAATGCAGCGAAAACCATGGCAGTCCCCGTATCTCCTTGTAGTACTGTCATTGCCATAGGCAAAATGATAATGGCAAATGCAATGAGTAAAGTATTTAAGTCCGTAAGCCTACGATTGGGTTGATCCAGAAATTTAGCCAATGCGAAGGCTGTGGCAAACTTGGCAAACTCCGAAGGTTGCAATCCAAAAGCTCCAATACCAACCCATGACTTTGACCCTGCTACCTCTTTACCTCCAACCAGTATGAAGAGCAATAGAGCCATAAATATTCCATAAATGATGTAGGCGAACGAATCAAAAAACTTATAGTCAAAAAAGAAAATGACAAAAGCGATCACAATAGAAGTCAAAATCCATATAAACTGTCGACCAGCGCTTGTGCTGAAATCAAAAATACTTTGATTGATTTCAGGATCATATTCTGCTGCATAGATATTCAACCAGCCTGCAATAACAAGCGACCCGAAGAGTAGGGCTGATGTCCAGTCAATTTTCTGCGATAGTGGGTCTGGGCGCATTCTCAGGTAAATATCTTTCTTCTAAAATATAGTCTTCTAACCATTGGCGAGAGATCTCGCCGAGTACATATTTCTCCGCAAGCAAGCTCGCTACCGATACTGCTGCTCGTCCTCCTTGTCCAGCATTTTCTACATATGCTGCAATAGAAATCTTTGGGTTATCTAAAGGTGCAAAACCCATAAAACCTGAATGATCTTCTCCATGTGGGTTTTGAACCGTACTTGTTTTTCCAGCTAACTTAAGAGAATCTAAATAGCCTCTACGTCCAGACCCTGCCATTATTACTTGTTCCATCCCTTTCAATATCGGGCCATACAACTCAGCATCAAAAGGAAGTGTCTCCTTTTTAATATTCGGATTTGGCCACCCTTGAATTTTATCTACTACATGTGGTGTAATGAAATATCCCCTGTTCGCTAGTATTGCCCCAAGGTTGGCCATCTGAAGAGGCGTTACTAAAAGCTCCCCTTGACCAATACTAAGTGATGCGATGTTCGAATACTTCCAGCGCTTAGCGCCATATTGCTTATCATACCATTCAAGGCTTGGAACATTCCCATAAATTTCATTTGGAAGATCAACTCCCAGTTTTCTACCTAAGCCAAACTCTTTGACGTATTCCCTCCATTTTTCAAGCCCAATCCTGGAATCAATATATGCACTTTCATCTAGTCCTTGCTGAACCATACGGCGCATTATAAGATAGAAATAGTTATTGGATGACTTAGTAATTGCTTTGACCATGTTGTAAGGCCCGGGAGGTGCCAAGTCACCGATATTGCTTCCATCAGTTTTTATAATCTCATCTGCTGTTACTACACCCTCGTGCATCGCAATTATTCCTTGAATGGTCTTAAACATTGAGCCAGGAGGATAGCGAGCTTGCAATGGTCTATTAAAAAGCGGTTTTTCTTGATTACGATTCAATTCAGGAAAATTCTTACTTAGATTTTTTCCACTTAGCAATTGTGGGTCATAAGATGGAGCTGAAACTAACGCAAGAATTCTCCCAGTGCTAGGTTCAATTGCAACAACACTTCCGACCTTTCCTTCCATCAGTCCTTCAGCATACTGCTGCAATTCCAAATCAATGGTTAAATGAATACTCTCTCCCGATTTAGGAAGCGTGTCATATTCGCCATCGCGATAGTCATCTTTTATAATTCCCTGAACGTTTACAACTTTATAGGTAGCACCACGCTTGCCTCGCAGGTACTCTTCATAAGCCTTTTCAATACCTCCTATACCAATGTAGTCTCCTGGTTTATAATAATTTGAAGTGTCTCTATTGATAAAGTTTCCACTTACTTCACCAACATAACCCACAACATTGGCTAGAGATTTTGTATTGTAGGATCTCACGGTTCTTGGAAGAACATAAAAGCCTGGATAGTTTATAAGCTGATCTTGAAGCTTCGCAAAAAGATCATCAGATATCTGTTCAACAAACTTTGAAGCTAATATGGATGAGTAATTTTTAGCCTTTTTTAATCGCTTAATTAAATCTTCACGTTCTATTTCAAGCAACGAACAAAAAGTAGTCGTATCAAGAATCTCCGCTTCTTTAGGTACGACCATTAGGTCATAAACAGGTGAATTATAGATGACTAAGCTGTCATTGCTGTCATACACCAATCCTCTAAAAGGATACTGTACTATTTTTTGAACAACATTGTTTTCAGCCGCTACTTTATAGTCTTCCTCTAAAATCTGAATATAGAATAGTCGAGATGCAAAAATGATTACAGTAAAGAGAATAAGTCCTCTAATAAACAAGCTTCTACCACTCATATCCTTCTATTATTAGATGAAATAACAAAATTGACAACAAAAATAATTGTTGTACTAAAGATACTACTGAAAAGTACTTTTGTAAAAACCATCCCAAAAAGATGAAGGCCTCCATTTTCAACAATGAAAATGGTTAAATGATGAATGAACACAAGAGGAAAAATAAAGTATAAAAATCCAGATTTCTTGAGGCTCGAAACATTCAGGTTGAACAACTCTTGAGATTCCTGATAAATGACGTTCAACCAAAAATTTCTAAGAAAAAGAACAAGAACAGATGCAGATGCATGTATTCCAGGAGTATTCGTAAAAACATCAACTAATAAGCCGGAAAAAAAACCAATGATCATCAAGTAAGATCTGCTCAGGGTCCTCGGAAGAAGTAAGAGAAAACCTACATAAAAAAAACCAAAAGCCTTGTCGAATAGGGTAATTCGATGGACGAGTGGTAACTGAGCTAGCAAAAGCAGAATTACATTAAGTACTTGTTCTCTTACGCTTATACGTGTCATTCTAGCAGTAATGAGTCTTTCTCTTCTTTCATCAAGTCATTGATCACAAAGACCTGATTCAAACTTGTAAAATCTGTGGCCAGCTTAATTTTAGCTTCGTAAAAAGTCATATGTTCTTCCAAGTACAACTCATCTACCAAACCTATCAGCACGTCTTCAGGAAAAACAGAATTAAACCCAGAAGTAACTATTGAATCTCCTTCTTTTAGCGGAATATGCCTAGGAATATATTTTAAACTAGCTCTATCGTATATTTCTTGATCCCATTGAACAGTACATTTTGTATCAGTCCTTTTCACCTTAGAGGATATTAGAAGCTTAGGGTGTAGAAGCGAATAAATAGTCGCGAAATTGTTGGTAACAGATTTAACTTGTCCAACAACGCCAAATGCTGAAATTACACCCATGCCTACTTGTACACTATCTTTCCTTCCAGCAGAAATGGTTACGAAATTTACACTCCTATCAAACGTATTGTTAATTACCCTAGCCCCAATAACTTGATACTGATCTACTGTATCTAAAAATGAATCTTTCTTGGTTCGCAGCATTCTCAGCTCTTGCTGAAGGTGCTCATTTTCCAACATGAGTTGCTCGTTTACTTCCGTTAAATTGAAGTAATTATCAATATTATTGGATGTTCGTGTTAAAGATGCTGCTGCTTCATTACTTGAATTAAGAAAGGAAGCATTATACCTGTTATTAAAGTTAATCAAAAGCCATACACTCAGGATTTCCAGGCCTATAAAAACAGCTAATTCACGTTGTTGGTAAAGGAAATCTAAAAGCCTTTGCATTAACTATTTAGGTCATTAATACCGCTTTAAATTTATTTATGTTCTTGAGAGCCTCTCCTGTCCCTCTAACAACGGCTCTCAATGGATCTTCTGCAATGTGAATAGGAAGTTTCGTTTTCATAGCGAGACGTTTATCCAAGCCGCGGAGCATGGCTCCACCTCCTGTGAGATAAATTCCATTATCATAAATATCTGCAGAAAGTTCGGGAGGTGATATTTCAAGCGCCTTAAGAACTGCTTCCTCTATCTTAGAAACTGATTTATCAATCGCAAATGCGATTTCTGAATAAGAAATCTTGATCACTTTAGGAATACCCGTCATTAAATCCCTCCCTCTAATTTCAAAATCTTCTGGTGCATCCTCATCCAATTCTGTAAGGGCTGAGCCTACTTGAATCTTTACCTTTTCAGCAGTTCGCTCACCTATTAATAGGTTATGCTGCCTCCGCATGTAATCGAGGATATCCTTATTAAAAGAATCCCCAGCAACTCTGATAGACTGATCACATACGATTCCACTCAAAGCTATTACTGCAATTTCTGTAGTTCCTCCTCCAATATCCACAACCATGCTTCCTATCGGTTGATCAATATCAATGCCTATTCCTATAGCAGCAGCAATTGGCTCATGAATCATGTAGACTTCTTTTGCCCCTGCATGTTCTGCCGAATCTCTTACCGCTCTCTTTTCGACTTCCGTGATTCCAGATGGAATACAAATAATCATTCGATGTGATGCAGGCATAAAGCTTTTTCTACCTCTATCAATCATTTTGATCATACCTCGAATCATATGCTCAGCAGCATGAAAATCCGCGATCACACCATCCTTCAATGGACGAATAGTCTTTATATTCTCGTGTGTTTTTTCGTGCATCTGCATGGCATCTCTACCAATTGCAAGCACTTTATTCGTGTTTTTGTCAATTGCAATAATCGAAGGTTCATCTACAACCACCTTATCCTTGCTGATAATAAGTGTATTGGCAGTACCTAAATCAATAGCTATGTCGCTCTGGAAAAAATCGAAAAGACCCATGAATGCTTGTCAGAAATTTGAGCACGAATTTAGGTTCGTTTTTGCATAAAAGCTAAAGCATAGCAGATTAGTGATAAAAGTTTCACGCTTAAGAAGTTGCACGCTCCTGCTTAGCCTTTAAAACTCGCATTTTTCCACGTAGCTCATTGATGGTTTCTTTTGAAAGTTCCATGTAAATTCGGAAACTGTCATTCGCTACCAATTTTTCTTCTATCAGCATCTCAAAGGCTTTATTTTGAGCCGTTTGAACCCTTTTTACCTTGGTCAATCCTTCAGTGACTTTTTGAATACCTGGGATCTCGTTCTTTATATTCATAAGGTCTTCATAAAATTCATCAATCTTGTCCTTCTTCTTTTGAGCTTGCCACTTGGTCAAAGAAACAATGGCACTCCACAGTGCAATGATGATTGAAAGAATTACGCCTCCAAGTTCAGCATATCGCTCTAAAAAACTCGGTTCGTCTCTATCTAGAAATATTCGCGCACCTTCATGTAAAGGAATGTTGAGTTTAGATTGATCAAAATCTTCACGTAATCCATCGAACAATAATGGATCTATGGAAGTAAATATTTGCCTGTTCCTAAGCATCGTTTTCGCAAAATCATTCACGGAAACGTCAAGCATGGAGGCGCGAACCATCATTACTAAATCCACTGACAATGTCACCACGGGTTCTTCTGTGAAATTCCAATAGGATTTTTGAGGAATAACAAAAGGTGCCAACCGAGGATACTTCAAGGAGATACCATCTACTATAGAAGCATTCCCCATATTATTCATTCTATCAAAGGAAAAAAGATGGAATCCTTGATAGTTCTGCAACTCCTTTTTCGTGTAGAGGTTGGTCAATTCCACTACTATACTTGCCTGTCCCATCTCCTGCGCCACCACAATTCTAGATGTATCAAGTGCATAAAAATCAAACAAATCCATCATTAGATTATATGTGGGAGATTCCTCCTTCCCGATATAGATGGGATTATCATGAACCAAAGACTCAAAGGAACTCCCGTCAATACCATCTTTATAAAAAATATGTAGCACCTCAGAGTAGACAGAAAAAGCAGAATTCAAACCTTCACGGTATTTCACATAGTTTTCAACCAATGCAATATCCACTCTATCTGATATTAAGCTATCGAGATTAGCATTTGTATTAAGCCCTTCAATAAGCATTATTTCAACATTAAACTCACTCTCCAGAAGCTCTTTCATCTTTTCCGCTATTTGCCTATTCGGTCCCTCATCATTGTAGATGTAGGAAAATGTAAGCGTTGTGGGGTTACAGGAAACCAGGAACAGAATTACTAGTAGAGGAGCAATTAATTTCTTCATATGAGCATATTACGGTATCATTAAAAATAGTGCTAATTTTTTTGTGTCTCCCTATTGACACTTGGCATTTTACACCTTATTCACATTCAGTCATTTATTTTGCATTATTTTAGGAGTAATTTTGCTGCCTGATGCTGAAAATCAATTTTTTTTGAATGAAAACAAGTCTTCAATAAGTAGATATCATTGATTTCAAATCAGAAGAGACTTATAATTAGGAGGAGCCGCAAATAACCAGAAAAGACACATGAAAAATATTTCCTTTAAGGACAGGCTTAAATACCGCTTTGACAGTTTTGTTTCTCAAGGTACTATCTCAATGATCAAAGGGCTAGGAGTCATTACTGTGGTAGTAATTATCCTTTTTGGTGCATCTCTTTTGTTATTAGGGCTTCATCCAGATCATGAATCCAATTTTAACATTTTTGAGTCCTTTTGGGTAAATCTTACACATGCATTGGATCCTGGAGTGCTTGGTAATCATGACGAAAACTGGCCTTTTCGTCTATTCATGTTACTTACTACGGTTATCGGTCTGGTTATTATTTCCACACTGATTGGTCTTGTTTCGAACGGTATCCTTACAAAACTAGAAATACTCAGAAAGGGCCGTTCATTTGTCATTGAAAGTGATCACGTTCTTATTCTTGGATGGTCATCAAAGATCTTTACAATCATTCCTGAGATAGTCGAAGCTAACGAAAACCAAAAACGAGGTGTTATTGTGATTCTCGCTGATATGGATAAAGTTTTGATGGAAGATGAAATCAGGGATAAGGTGGGAAATACCGGAACCACACAAGTAATATGTCGAACAGGAAACCCTATTGATGTTCACGATTTAAAAATTGCAAATCCCTTTGAGACCAAGTCTATCATCATCCTGGATAAAGAAAACGAAAACTCTGATAGTCAAATCATCAAAACAATTGTTGCGATTGTTACCGATCCTAAAAGAGAACTATTAAGAGGTTCTTCTGAAAAACGTCCCTACCACGTTACTGCTGAGATGGAGGATAAGAAAAACTTTGATGTGGCGAAGATGGTCGGTAAAGATGAGGTGGAGCTTATTCTCTCAGATGAGATTATTTCCAAGATCATGGTACAGACAAGTAGACAGTCTGGTTTGAGTGTGGTTTATCAAGACTTAATGGATTTCGACGGAGATGAAATTTATTTCGAATCGGCTCCATCCTTAGAAGGCAAAAATTTCCGAGATGTTCTTTTTGCTTATGAAGACTCGGCCATCATGGGTATTCAGTTTGCAGATGGTCATGTAGCAATTAACCCTCCTATGGATACTCAATTCAATAAAGGAGATAAAGTAATAGGTATCACAGAAGATGATGATACGCTATTGCCCAATGCGGCAAAGGATATCGATCCACATGAAAGTAAGATAGTTTATACAGAACCTGAACCTCAGGATGCTGAAAAGCTTTTAATCGTTGGCTGGAATAATCGAGCAAGATATATTATTAGAGAATTGGATAATTATGTACCTCATGGATCAGAAGTTCGAATTGTTTCCAAATTTAAGGATGCAGAAAAAACAGTAGAGAGACTTAAAAATACTGTTCAAAATATTACCATCGACTTTGAAGTACAAGATACAACAGGTAGAGAAACACTTGACTCTATGCAGCTTGAACAATATGACTATATCATACTGTTATGTTATCAAAACTATTTCCCCATCCAAGAGGCTGATGCACAGACCCTGATCACTTTGCTGCATTTAAGGAATTTCACCGAAATAAAAGGTAGCAAGTACAAAATAGTGAGTGAAATGCTTGATATCAGAAACAGACAATTAGCTGATATTACCAGTGCGGACGATTTCATTGTGAGTGACAAGCTAATTAGTCTTCTCATGAGTCAGGTTTCAGAAAATAAAGACTTAATGCGAGTATTTGAAGACTTGTTTGATGCTGATGGATCTGAGATATACATCAAACCTGCTAAAGAATATGTACAGGTAGGAATGTCGATGAACTTCTATACGATACTTGAATCAGCAGCTAGAAAAAATGAGGTTGCCATTGGATACCGAGTAATTGGTAAAGCAAGGAATGCTGACGAACAATACGGAGTAGTATTGAATCCTAAGAAATCTGAAGAGTTTACACTAGCAGAAAACGATATGGTAATCGTTCTTTCTGAGGATTAAAATCCTCTTAATGCCTCTCTTATTTCTTTCATGGCCTTTCTTCTGTAGAGTCTTGTATTGTGACTCGTAGGTTTAATGTTTTTGATATAATCTAAAACATCATTTTTCTGATGACCATTTAAATTTTGAACAGAAGAGATAATTTCCGTTTCCAGTCTTAAATAATTCATAACATGCGTGGTTTATATACGAACTAATTTACGTGACACTTGTTAGTCAGGTTTTAGCCTAATATTGTATTTCGATTAAAGCATTGTATCCTAATATTAACCTTTCGTAATATTCTACGATTCTTCCAAAGTAGAATACCCGAAAAACCCCTAAATTCAACTCATTAAAACAACTAAGTACATGTCGAGTCACTCCAACGATATTTCGCAATTTGTAGATCACATTGCGAAAAAAAACCCAAACGAATCAGAATTTTTACAAGCTGTAGAGGAAGTCGCCGAGACGATCATTCCGTTTATTGCCGATAAGCCTAAGTACAAGGACTCCAATATTCTGGAAACCATGTGTGAGCCTGAAAGAGTTTTCATGTTCAGAGTTCCTTGGCTGAATGATAAGGGAGAGGTCAACATCAATCGTGGATATCGTGTGCAAATGAATTCCGCTATCGGACCTTACAAAGGAGGTCTGCGCTTTCATCCATCAGTTAATCTTAGTATTCTCAAGTTTTTAGCATTCGAGCAAACATTTAAGAATAGCCTAACAACACTTCCTATGGGCGGTGGAAAAGGTGGTTCTGATTTCGACCCAAAAGGGAAAAGTGACAATGAAGTAATGCGATTTTGTCAAAGTTTCATGACAGAGTTGAGCAAATACATCGGACAGTTCACAGATGTACCTGCAGGAGATATCGGTGTTGGAGGTAGAGAAATCGGTTATATGTTCGGACAATACAAACGAGTTCAGGGCGAGTTTACAGGAGTACTTACTGGCAAAGGATTGGAATATGGCGGTTCCTTGATTCGGCCAGAAGCAACAGGTTATGGGTGCGTATATTTCAGCAAAGAGGTATTAAATTTTCGAAATGATAGCCTGGAAAATAAAACAGTGATCGTCTCTGGTTCTGGTAATGTTGCTCAATTCACTGTTGAAAAGCTTTTGCAAAATGGTGCTAAAGTTGTGAGTATGTCGGATTCAGGAGGTACTATATATGATAAAGAAGGCATAAATGAGGAGAAACTGGCTTTTGTAAAAGAACTCAAAAATGTGAAGCGTGGAAGAATTAAAGAATACGCAGATAAGTTCAATGCTGAATATCATGAAGGAAAGACTCCATGGGATATAGAATGTGACTTGGCATACCCTTGTGCTACTCAAAATGAGCTTCAGGTAGAAGATGCTAAATCACTTCAAAAGAATGGTTGTCTTGGCGTTTTCGAGGGCGCAAACATGCCGTGTACCGCAGATGCTATTGAGCTATTCAGAGAACATAAAATGATGTTTAGCCCAGGTAAAGCTTCTAATGCAGGAGGAGTTGCTACATCTGGGTTAGAAATGTCACAAAACTCTTTAAGACTTTCCTGGACACGAGAAGAAGTGGATGAAAAGCTTAAAGGAATTATGAAGGACATTCACGAGAATTGCGTAAATCATGGAAAGGTTGACAAAGAATTCGTTGACTATGTAAAAGGAGCAAACATCGCAGGGTTTGTGAAAGTAGCAGATGCTATGCTCGCACAAGGTTGCGTTTAAGTTTTCCTAAAAATAAAAAAGCTTTGTGTTCGCTCATTGTGGTGCACTAACGTTCTTAAGGGTTCGATTTCTTCGAACCCTTTTTTTATTTCTTTATAAATATCATTAGTAAGTACAAAACGAACCTTGGAGTCTGGAAACTCAACTAGTCCATTGTTAAGTTTTTTTCCTTGAGTTGAGTCGACAATAGAATCCATACTCACATATAGAATTCCATTCGGTTTTAGAAGAGAAAGGATGTTTTGCCACATCTGCCTAAAATCAGTTTCCGACTTAGCAAAATGAAGCACACGACTACAAATAATAAAATCAAAGGACTGTTCTCCTTTTGAGGATTTCAAGTCCTGAATCCTAAAGTCTGCCTTAGCTCCGTCAATGCTTTTTGATAGGTATTTGAGGAGCTTAAGTTTTGAACTGTCAGTATCCCATCCGTGGTATTCATACCCTTGCTGAATAAAGTAGAGACCATTTCTTCCTTCACCGCATCCAACATCCAACACTTTACCATCTTCTTTTATATATCCCTTTAAGATCAAATCCATTAAGAAAAGATCCATATCTCCAAAGTGATTATTTATTTCACGAAGAGTCATGAAAGCAATTTACAACGCATCTGTATAATCGAATTCGACAAAATCGAAAGTAATTACTGGAAATTGAAACTTCTTGTTATTATATTCGTTTTCGACAAAATCGAAAGAAATGTTATAACCTATTATAAATACTAAAGTAAAGTTGTTGTGAAAGGAACAAATCTTGGAGAGTTAGAAGAACTTATTATGCTTTCTGTTGGCATTCTATATGACGAAGCATACGGCATTGCCATTCAAAATGAAATTAAAGAACGGTGCAATCGATCAATCACGATAAGCACCGTACACTCCGTACTTGGGAGACTTGAGGATAAAGGGTTCATTAGCGCTAGGTATGGAGGTGCTACACCAGAACGTGGTGGCAGGAGAAAACGCCTCTTCACTTTGACCTCATCCGGTGAAGCTACTATCACTAAAATGAGGAAAATGAGAAATAACATGTGGGACTCCATACCAAAAGTAGCATTAGGAAATGCATAGAAAAGACCCTTGGATAGTACAGAAAGCTAACAAATTCCTTGAGCGATTTTGCGAACCCTATCTGTTGGAAAGTATCCAAGGCGACCTGGAAGAACGATACTACGAAAACCAATCTTTAAAGGGAAAGAGAATAGCAAAATGGATCTACCTCTTCCAGTCCTTAGGATTTCTCAGATCCCGATTTAAAAAAAGAAAGAAATACTCAAATTTTGAAGCGATGTTTAAGAACTATTTCACTGCAACAATCCGAAATCTCACCAAAAATAAATTTTATGCTTCCATCAACATTTTCGGTTTAGCAATCGGTATGGCGGCTGGCTTTATGATATTACAATATGTGTATCATGAGCTTACGTACGATGATTTTCATGAGAATAAAGAGAACATCTATCGTGTTCAAACCAATAGATATAATGCTGGAGAATTGACAACTCAATGGGCTGCAGGAGCTGCAGGAGCTGGATATCATCTTCACGAGAATTTTCCAGAGGTGGTCGATTTTGTCAATTTACATGGTAGCGGTGTGGGTATTTCTTATGAAAACAAGTATTTCGAATTGGAATCTCCATATTATGCAAGAGAAAACTTCTTTCAAGTATTCTCCATTCCACTTATACAGGGAGTAGATAGTTTGGTTCTTAAAGGGCTTTACAAAGTGGTTTTAAGTGAGTCTTTAGCGAAAAAAATATTCGGTGATGAAAACCCCGTTGGTAAAACGATTTTACAAAACGATCATAGAGATTTTTTAGTTACTGGTGTTTACAAGGATTTTCCTAAACGTTCTCACATGAACTTCGATCTCCTGTACTCCTTTGATACCTACATAGCATTGTCAAGTGAGGAAGCCAGAACTGAATGGAATTGGGATGGGTTCTTGAACTATGTTGTGCTACAAGATGGGACAGATCCTGAGGAGTTTTCTTCCAAGTTTGATCAAATGATTCAAGAGAAGGTAGGGGAAGAAATGGAACAGTTTAATGCAGGGATAGAGTTTGTGCTTCAGCCTTTGACAAAGATTCACCTCATTTCCAATTACCGCGCTGAGATTAAACCCACTGGTGACGAAACGACAACATATTTTCTGCTCATCATAGGGATGTTTGTGTTGTTTATCGCTTGGATCAACTACATAAACCTGACCACCGCTCGGTCACTAAGCAGAGCTAAAGAAGTAGGCATTAGAAAAGTTATGGGCAGCTATAGATCTCATCTCATTGGGCAATTCATGTTTGAATCTTTTTTTATTAACCTTATCGCATTCTCTCTTGCTGCGCTTATTGTTTTCTTAGTTTTTCCTGCATTTAACAACTTTGTAGGAAATAGTAGTGCCTATTCCTGGCCTGATGCTCCGTTTTTCTGGATTGGCTTAACTGCCATATTCTTTTTGGGTATCCTTTTGTCAGGATTCTATCCAGCATTTGTGCTTTCTAATTTTAAACCCATTGCTGTGTTGAAGGGTCGTTTTGCAGCAAGTTCTAGTGGCAACATCCTTAGAAAAAGCCTGGTAACATTTCAGTTTTTAGCCTCTGTTGTATTAATCACAGGCACTTTCGCTGTTTATAAGCAAATGGATTACTTGCAGGCACAAGACCTTGGGGTAAATATTGATCAAAATATGATAATCAGGTCTCCAAATTTTAGGAGCGATTCTGTGCGCAATATTAAGGATCCTATTTTCAAGAACAGATTAAGTAACAATTCATCAATTAAAGGACAGACCAGATCTACAGCTGTTCCCGGCAGATCAGCCGATTGGAACGCCGGAGGTATTCGGCTAATTACGCAAACAGATGCTGAAAGCAATCAGTATCGTGTGTTAGGAGCTGATGATCAATTCATGGATTTTTACGGACTGGAAGTAATTGCGGGTCGTAAGTTCGATCAGAGTTTCGGAGCGGAGCATGAAAATGTACTCTTTAATGAGGAGGCTGTCGCAAAACTCGGCTTTCGAGAAATTGAAGAAGCACTGAACAAAAAGATATTTTTCTGGGGTGATACGTTCAATATAGTTGGAGTTGTAAAAAACTATCGTCATGAATCTCCTAAGCAAGCATATGATGCCATGATCTTTCGATACATGGAAACCCCAAATGGTTACTATTCTGTAAATATCAATACTGAGAACATGAGGGAATCAGTAGATCAAATACAGGCAGATTGGGAGGCGGCTTTCGGAAACAAAATTTTTGATTTCTTCTTTCTGGATGATTATTACAATGAACAATATGAATCAGAGGTGAAGTTTGGATCAATATTCGGTCTTTTTGCTGTTCTTGCCATTCTTGTAGCATGCCTTGGATTGTTTGGATTGGCCTCTTTTATAACGAGTCTCCGATCGAAAGAAGTTGGCGTAAGAAAAGTGCTAGGCGCCTCTATGCAGCAGCTGCTAGTATTATTGACCGGGGATTTTGTGAAACTAGTAGCAATTTCTATTCTAATTGCCGCTCCTATAAGTTGGTGGCTTCTCCAAAATTGGCTAGATAGTTTTGACAACAGAATATCATTGGGTGTCATGGTTTTTGCTATTCCAGCTATTACCATCATTCTTATTGCGGTGGTTACGGTTGCATTTCATACATTCAAAACAGCACGATTAAACCCAGCAGACACATTACATGACGAATAGGCTAGATCATTGAATCAAATTGGATTGCTCTTCCTTGGATTTTGATAAATTCATGGAAGGGTTTTAATGCCTTTGGATATCTATTTCTTTTTGAAATCCTCCTGACATTTCGCTAAAAGGCATGATGACAATTAAAAGCTCACCTTCAAATTCAGCAGATATATTTTCCAACTCAACATCTGAGGCAATCTTGACCGAACCCAACACATTGGGAAGTGTGTATCCATTGACTTGTATATTTTGAAAAACAATCAAGTCACTTCCATTCACTTCAACCTTGATGTCATCTGGCTCAATTGAAGGGATACTTACTTCCAGTCGGTAGTGATCTTTTTCAGTAACCGTTTTAAATGTTGGAAAAATTGCTCCTCCGTTTATCGAGTTTACAATATTTGCTATTTGAGCAATTTTTTTTGTTGCACCTCTGTCTACTCTCATTTCGTCTCTATTAATAATTCAACATTGTTCAAATCTTATTCCAAAATACACATAGTTAATAAACGAGCCACAATGGCTGATTAGTTTTCATCTAAATGTCATTTTGTCTGTCATTAAAATTCCACAGACCATCGCTATAAGGAAACATTCCATCTTTTTTTATGTCCTTGAAATGATTTGACCACATAATTTCAAAACTCAAAAACACATAGAATCATGAAAAGGACTTTATTTATTCTTCTTATTGTCACCGCAGGAACCTCTTTTAGCCAAAATAATCGTCCAAAGACGCTTATTGGAAATGATCCCGAAGAAATTTCCGGATTTGGTGGAGTACTATTTTCATTTACTCCAATAGATGGTGATCTATCAACACTTACTGGTGGAGGTGGTGCTGTTCTTTTTGACAACACCTTCTTTATTGGAGGTTACGGTCTGGGATTAACAGGAAACAAAGAATCTGAAATTGATGGAACAGGTTACTCATCTAGTTTTGGTCATGGAGGATTTTGGCTAGGATATAACATAAAGCCTGACGACTTGCTCCATTTTGGAGTAGAGACTAAGCTTGGTTGGGGCAGCATAACTACCAAATCCCTGGCAACTAATGGGGAAGTAAACGATGATGACGTTTTTATTTTCAATCCACAAATATTCGGGGAAGCAAACATTGCCTATTGGTTTAAGATCAATGCCGGAGTTGGTTATCAAAAAACGATTGGTGTTGACAACATCTATTTCGACACCTCAGATTTTGACGGCCCTACCTTTGGTCTTTCCTTACTTTTTGGATGGTTTAATTGATGCAAAAAAGACTTAATTTCCCGTGAGCTTTTGTCCCATTTTAAAGAAAGTATCATGGCTTCTTCAAGTCCTAAACGTGCCATTATTGGTTTTATATTTGTCTCAATAGGCTGCATTTTCCTGTTAGACAATCTAGGATTCGATATTGACCTCCCCTATTACCTATTTTCCTGGCCAGCTATTTTTGTAGCCATAGGGGTGGTAAACTTACTTTCAGGGAATAGTAGAGCTGCTGTTATTTTCTTTGGGTTAGCCACGATTTTTTATTTACACTATTTCAGAATCATAAGTATTCGAACATTTTGGCCTGTCATCTTAATTATCGTAGGCTTTTTCATTATTCTCAGAAGAAGATCACGCCCTAAAAACATTTCGGAGAACTTAGACAATTATTTTGATGACATTGCTGTTTTTGGAGGAACTGAAAAGAAATATGTTTCTGAGGCTTTACAAGGAGGAAAAGTCACTAATATTTTTGGTGGTTCGGAGATTGATTTAAGAGGTTCGAAAGCAGTAGATGGTGCCGTAATTGAAGTTTTTTGCATGTTTGGCGGAGTAGAAATACAAGTCCCTGAAGATTGGAAAATAAACATGAATGCAACTGCTGTATTTGGTGGATTTAGTGATTCACGTCAAAAAATCAGCGAAACACCAGTAGCAACTGTCCACATAAAGGGGTTAGTTCTATTTGGTGGAGGGGATATAAAAAGCTAACAAGAAAAACATGAGATTTTAGCTGATCTCATGTTTGGTTAAACTCATAAAAAATTATCTTAGATTATCAGTCTTTGATTAGTTCATATCCTTGATTGATTCCTAATTCGGTAGCAGGAACTCCATCCCGCATCCATTTAGGCATTGACTGACCTTTGAGATAGTAGTCAAAGAACTGAGCTAAACGAATATTAAAATCAATTCGATTCTGGACTTTCACTGGCCAATGTGGCTCTCCTCTATAATTTAACATCCAGGCTGGTTTCCCCAACCGACGTAGGGCGCCAAAGTATTCAATTCCCTGATACCAAGGCACAGCACCGTCCTCATCATTATGCATAATCAATACAGGCGTTTTAACTTTATCGACATAAAAAATTGGCGAGTTTTCGATATACCTAAGTGGGTACTCCCAAAGAGTTCCTCCAATTCTACTCTGCGTTCGCTCATACTGAAACATTCTACTCAAACCAGAACCCCACCGTATTCCTCCATAGGCAGAAATCATATTAACAACCGGAGCACCAGACTCTGCACACTTAAAAATATTAGTCTCATTGATCAAATGAGCAATTTGATAACCTCCCCAGCTATGCCCCTGTACTCCTATATTTTCTTCATCTACAAATCCTTTTTCTATTAGTGATGTCACTCCTGGAATAACGCAGTTAAATGCATCTTCTCCTGGATATCCAGTCTTGTAATTAACATTTGGGTTGAAAATCAGATAACCTCTAGAGGCATAAAAACTATAAGTAATCGTCGATCTTCCAGGAAATGGATCTCTATGTCTATTTAGTCCGTTCGAACTCTTTTCATAGAAATTAACAATCATTGGGTATTTCTTAGTCGGATCAAAACCTTCTGGTTTTACTAACATTCCTTCCATTTTTTGACCGTCCAGCGAATTCCAATAGATTAACTCAATGGTTCCCCATTTATAGTCTTTTTGCTGAGGGTTGATATCGCTGATTTTTTTAATATCTCTAAACGAGATATCAGTAGCTAATAAATCCGGGAACGTCTGAAAGTTCTCTTTCGTGAAAATAAGGTTTTTGCTGTCCCTCGCTTTTTCAAATGACCCGTATTGGTAATCTCCTGAAATAAGTTTCTTGGGATTATTCTTACCATATACATAGGAAAAAAGAGCTTCACTCTTATCTGTTTCATAGAACCCTGACAACAAAAGTTGCTGATTCTTCTTGATAAACCTTTCTTCGCTATCTAATCGAACATATCGATAAGTCAATTTTTCTCCTCTTCCATTCGGGGTAATACGCTTAGGTGCAGCTTTCTTGCTTGGATCTACCTCCCAAATATCATATCGATCGTAAAGCAATATTCGATCATCATTCTCGGTCCAGCTCATTGCGCCATAAGGCCTTGGATCAGACGGTGTATCATGAATTTCATTGAAAAAAGGAACGCTCTCATTCGTCGTGATTTGTCGAGTTTTATCCTCTTTAAATGAGTATGTAAACCATGCTGAATCACTGTTATTATACCAATAAGCATATTCCCCTTTGGGTGAAAGGGATACAAAGCCTCGAATGCCTTCTTCAATCTTTGTTTTATTCCCTGTTGAGAGATCGATTTTATATAAATCGTTTAATGTATACCCTTCCCATGTTCGTAATTGGCGATAGTCATAGTCGCTTAAGGCTAAGGCTGCCGTACCATCACCTTCATCACTTACTGTCACTCTGGAGTAGTCTTCTCCTCCAAGTTGAATCGGTCTATCTTTTTCAACATCGTAATAGCTTAGGTAGCCAAACTTAAGATCGTTCTTCTTTTGATTTTCCTGCTGGGTAAAAAGTCTCTGATCTTTATAATTCCACACTTCTACATTCACTATCTCATCATCGAGCAAAGATGTATCCTGGAGTATTGGAAATTCTTTGACCTCAAAGAACAATCGCTTACCTGATTCAGAGAAGTAAGATTTGAAATCGTTATTGACGATTAGATTGTCTAATGTTTCGTTGTTAGCTACTGTCTTACTACTATCCCATTCCGTCTTGTAGTAGTGTAAATGAAAATTTCTTTTTAATGTTTTTGTGGTATCTGTATCAGAGATAAATGAAAGCTGGGTTCCTTTCTTATCCCACACTAGTTGTGAATATTCTCCTTTTGATCTAAAAATTGGATTGAAAGATTTGTTATCAAAATCAAAGACGTAAACTCCAGGTAATACCGTACTATCGTTTCCAGTAGTAGTCAATGTAAGCGATGCACCTTCTTCCCCAATGGTATAATCCAACACGTATGAAAAAGCATGTTCCGACTTATCTTTCAAATTCTTTATAACCAGATCATATCCATTTTTCTTACTTCGTTTCTTTTCCTTCTTTTTAGCTGTATCTGCTTCAGGTTCATAGAGGTACACGATATAATCATCCCATTTTTTAGGAACCTTAAAAGATTTTAACCCAGAGATTTTCTCGATATTTTTTGAAGCTAAGGAATAGACAGCCAAAGTATCTTTTGGTAGATCTTTCTCCTTAGTCTTCCTCCTCTTTAAATCCCTCAGCTCATCAAAATCAGGCGAAATTTTGAATATGAGGTATTCAGAGTTATTTGTAAAGGATGGGTTGTAAGACCGGTCATGTTCTAGAATCAGATTCCCATTAAATTGATGTAACATCAAAGATTCGTTTCCATATCCGTTTGGCTCCAATGTGTAGACGATATGATTTCCATCATTACTTACCAATTCCCTATTCGTATTTCTCCAGATGTTGTAAGCATCATGGTCCAATTCTTTTTTGGATTGTGCTGATATAAGAAGCGGAGCTAAAGTAAAAAGTAGAGTGAGTTTCTTCATGTTAGTATTTTTTGACTCAAGACAGAATCTCTTGGAGTTCGCTAATTGAATTTTAATACTAATGAAAAATCTTTAGCTGATCTATTGAAAATTTATAGACGGTTGGATAATACTTTCACAAAACCAACTTCAGTAAGAAGTATACACCTAGCCCTAACAGCAAAAACCCAGGGACTTTGTGGACAATAAATTGGTTATCAGCAATTTTAGTAAATCTCTTTCCGAGAGCATTTACGGTTAACAACAAACAAAATGTACCCGTGGAGAGACCTACCAGATACATCCAAAACCCATAGCCCTGATCTACATTAATCCAATCATCATTCTCCAAGTAGGTAGTAATTGCCAGCCAAAATGGGATGGTCATGGGGTTGAGAAAGCCTAATAGAAGACCTCTTAGAAAGCCATGCCTTCCTGTCACTTTTGTGCTCACTTTCACAGAGGAGGAAGTAGATCTCGAAAAAATATTGGACAGTCCGAGTATAATTAATGCCACTGAAGTTATAATCCTGAAATAATCTGCTATGACTTCATTGTTGTTCAAAAAGATGTGAAATTGGACAGTCACTCCAGCGTATATAAATTCAACTGCTGAAGCTGCGAATGCAAAGAAGATCGCTGCTCTTCTCTTATTTAAAATTGCTAACTGCATTACCGAAACATTGATTGTCCCTGGAGGGATGGAGCCAATGTAGCTTACTACGAATGCAACTATTAACGTCTGTAAAATCATTGATTGGTCAGCAGTCGATTATACTTTTGATGAGATTTCCACTTTCTATAGCCTTCCATAAAGCTCCAGTAGGAATGTCCTTTTTTGTGATTTTCGGAGCTAATATCCGACAAAACACTTAGATGCCAAAAGATGTCCTTATACGCTCTTATTAAAGAATATCCTGGTTGGTAAATGTGTCCTGGTTCTGCTCCAGCCCCATTAAGTTCTAAGATCTTAAAGTTTTTTAACTGCTTTAAATCTTCATACGATTGACACTTAATATCAAACCTTCCAAAATAGAATTCGGGAATTTGATCGGCCAGCTTATTGAAAGCTTGATTCAATAAATTGTCTATTTCCTGGTTGTCATCTAAAAATTTTGTCCCCCTACAATGATTTCCGATAGGTTCAATAAGTACTTCTTGTTCGGCATCTGGAACTACTAATCCTATGAGTTCTAGGTAGTCACTTTCAAAATCAGCCGTCATGATAGCCCGTTGGTTTTTTTCCAGTAATTCCAAAACCGTTGATTCACCATCCCCGGTAATCTTCAGAAAATCTTTCCGAACAATAGATGTGACTCTACCTCCTTCATCAGGAAACTTGACATAAAACACTCCTAATTCTATGGGAAAGAGCACCATTTCTTGAAGAAGAAAGTTAACCGGGCATTTTTTTGTGTAGTCTTGAAGTTCCAACTGGTTTTCAATCTTTTTAACCCATATACCTCGTTCCCCGATATCAGGCTTTGCGATAATGGGGAATCCTATTTCCTCTGCAGTTAAAGACGCTCGATCAACATCTCTTTTTTGAATGAGTTTAGTTTTTGGTATGAAATTCTTAGGAATAAGTTCGAATATGTCAGACTTCTTCTCCCCAAACATTCCGCCAAAATCAATATGAGGATTGGATGCTGTAAAGAAAAAGAAGGAGCGATGCTTTAATGCAAGCCATCCATAATAAAAGAAGACCGGAAAATAGAGAACAGAGAATGGCCAGTATTCCCAATTCTTAATTCGAATCAAAAATTTTCTCAAGGGATCAATTGGCTTTTGAACTAGCTCTATAGCGAACAGTAGAACTTGCTACACCAAAGTGTTCTGGGAGGATAATGTAGCTGAGAGATTGTCTAACGGCTACTTTTAGCAGAGCCATATGATGAATGGCATGCTCAATGTTGTAAGCAAGCTCACGATAAAAACTACTCCCCATCACCTGGTCATCGCCCTCAATTTCAGTGTAGTTAGCTTCAAATGTCAATTCAAAATCTCTTGGATTTTTATCCAAAAAGTCTATGATCGAATCTATTACGCTTCTGGCCAGTTTTCTATCAGTCTCTATAAGTGTATCATGCTTACGTTGATCATAATTTACTTTGCTATCATTTCTTGCATCAAATAAGCAAATGAAAAACTCCAGTGTATGTCTTACGTGCTGGCCAAATGTAGACCCACTTAATTCATCCAATGGCCTTGCAAAGTCTTCATCTTTGCATGATTGAATGATTTGATTTAATTGAAGTAAAAGGTCTTTAGCTGATGATTGAAGCATAAATAAAATTTAAGCAAAAATAAACATACGGATTTTTCTAGCGACAGATTTATAAAGTCAGGAAAAAGTAATCGAACAGACCTTATTGTAATGCATTAATAGCTTTCCAAATTAGATCCTGTTCAAAGCCTTTGTTAGCCATGTAAGCAACAACTTTTTGCTTTCGCTTAATGGTCTCCTCATTCTCCAGCTTTTCCCACTTTTTTTTCACCAGATCAAAAAGTCTACTTTCATATTTTACAAAATCAATTCTATCCAAGGCACTCTGAACAGCCGTTTGTGATAGTTTGTGAGAATAGATATGGGCTTTGATTTTTTGCTTTCCCCATGAGTTGAACTCAAACTTATCGTTGCAGAAGGCATTCGCAAATCGCTGCTCGTCTACAAATCCTTCTTTCGACAATTCCACAACCAGTTTTGAAGCATCTTCTTCTGAGATCCCCCAACTTTGAATTTTTTCAAAAATTTCATTGGGAGATCGCTCTCGAAAAGCGCAAAACCTTCCGGCTCTTTGCTTTGCCTCTTTGATGCCAAGCTTGTGGGCCATTACATCTACTTTTCTACAATGTATCCTTTGCGTTTAAGTACTGTTTCCAGAAATCTTATTTCATTATCATTATTGAAGATCTTAAAAGGAAGATGTACCAATTGCGCTTTACTAGCGAACAAGATAAATGCATCCTTTCCTTTCTTAGCTCTCTTAATCTGGTCCCACTTCATCGGCATTCCTTGCTTCGCATTCATTTTGATCAAAATCTGCTGTGAAGAGATTTCATAAGAAAGCTTTTGAAACATAAACTTCCCCTGCTCCAATTGAGTAATACCTGCAAATTGAATCAACCAGAAAAGCATATATAAACTTAGGGCTATCGTTGCTCCGGTAATCCACCAGTGGCTTGGTGCAAGGAAATATCCAGAACAAATTGCAGCATAAATCAAAAGTACCCACCACTGCTGTTTGAGCACTGCTTTAAAAGCTATTCCAATATATTTCTTAGTAGGTAGTTGGTATTTTTTTGTCCTTACGATCATGGCTCAATCACTCTTTTCTACTTCATAAACAATTACACCGCGAATATAGAATTTAAAACGCTTTGAGACTCATGTCAAGGCTCCTATACGAATGGGTAAGTGCTCCAACGGAGATATAATCCACACCGGTTTCAGCTATTTCAGTAATAGTTCTTTCAGTAATTCCTCCTGAAGCTTCAGTTTCAAATCGACCACCAATCATTTTAATAGCTTGGCGGATATCGGATGGTAGCATATTATCCAACATCACTCGATGTACCTGCCCGACTTCTAAAACATCTTCTAACTCCCTCAAGCTTCTTACTTCCACTTCGATATTCAGATTAAGGTCTTTTTCTGTCAAATATGCTACTGTTTGATTAATGGCGTTTTTTACTCCTCCTGCAAAATCAATGTGATTATCCTTCAACATAATCATATCATACAGTCCAAATCTGTGATTTACTCCTCCACCAATCACTACTGCCCACTTTTCAGGTAACCTAAACAGTGGTGTTGTTTTTCTTGTATCAAGCAGTTTCGCTTTAGATCCTTTTATCAGCCCATTCATGTGATGTGTATAAGTGGCCACAGCACTCATTCTCTGTAAGCAATTGAGCACAAATCTTTCTGTTGAGAGTATAGATCTCGAGTTACCAGTTACATTAAATGCAACTTCTCCAGATTCCATTAGGTCACCATCCTTTTTTATAAATTCAAGCTTAAGATCAGGATCTGCATAGTTGAAAATCTTTTCAGCCAGCTCCAAACCAGCAATCATACCATCATCTTTTATGATAAGATGAGCTTGACTGGTAGCATCTTCTGGAATTGAGCCCAAAGAAGAATGGTCTCCATCCCCAATATCTTCAGCCAAAGCGGCCTTGATAAAGGAATTTATATTCTTGGTCGTTAAATACGGTAAATTCATTTTTGGCGGATTAATAAGGCGAGCGGGCGAAATAAATTACTCCTGACTGAAATTCAAAGTATCTATCAGGTATTTATCTTTTATTTTTTTTATAAACATAACCACTCTGAAGGCCCCATTAGAATGAGTATATCTCCCAATAGTATATTTCAAACCCTCTGGTGAAGCCCCTTGATGTATATATGTGAAGTTTTTCGGAGTATTTTTATTAAAAAAATCCCTTAAGATAACCTCCGCTTGTGCCTTACTGTAATTAGAGCTCTCTCCATTTATTTTGATCTCTACGGTTCGGTTACAAAACTTAATCAGCTCTTTCGAGCTGCCAGCTTTCATTGCTGTTCCAATGTCTTTAACTGTCTCATCCTGAGGCGAGAAAGTAATTAATGACAATATCAATACAAGCATCTTCATTTGGTTCCTTTCAAATCTTTGTACACAATGTAGTAAAAACCATGCCCAATTTATTCATTCAATGATCTACATTCAATAATTGACCCTTCTATATTTGCCCTATGAATAAGAAAGTCATTCTAATGATCCTTGATGGATGGGGCATAGCAAAAGATAAATCTGTATCTGCAGTTGATACTGCCAAAACCCCATTTATGGATAGAATGTTCCAAGAATATCCTCATAGTACTTTAGAAGCCTCTGGACTTGCCGTAGGATTACCTGAAGGGCAAATGGGTAATTCTGAAGTGGGACACATGAATATTGGGGCAGGTAGAGTCGTGTATCAAGACCTTGTTAAGATTAGCAACGCTGTTAAAGACGGTTCAATCGCGGAAAACAAAACACTTAAACAAGCAATTAGCTATGCGAAAGAACAACAAAAACCCATTCACTTAATCGGTCTAGTTTCAGATGGTGGTGTCCATTCTCATATAGATCACTTGAAAGGACTCCTCAGTACATTCCATAAGCAAGATGTTCAAGATGTTTTTGTTCACGCATTTACAGATGGAAGGGATACCGATCCAAAAGGAGGGGTAGAATATCTTCGAGAGTTACAACATCATATGGCTGAGACAACCGGAACATTAGCAACTATTACCGGAAGGTATTATGCCATGGATCGTGATAATAGATGGGAGCGCGTACAGCTTGCTTACGATGTTATGGTAAAAGGAGTGGGGAAAAAAGTTCAGGATCCATTAAGGTCAATGGAAGAATCATATCTAGATGGAATTACAGATGAATTCATCCAACCGATTGTTTGTACCGACGCTAAAATTCAAGAAGGAGATGTCGTGCTATGCTTCAACTTTCGTACGGATAGAGGGCGGCAAATTACTCAGGCTTTGACGCAACAGAACTTCCCCGAAGAAAGCATGAAAAAACTCGACCTTCACTATGTTACCATGACAAACTATGATGCCTCGTTCAAAGGTGTCAATGTCATGTATGGAAAAGATAATCTACAAATGACATTGGGAGAGGTGCTTGAAAAAAACCAAAAGAAGCAAATTCGAATTGCTGAAACGGAGAAGTACCCACATGTGACTTTCTTTTTTTCTGGTGGACGAGAGGAACCATTCGAAGGTGAAAAAAGAATTCTTTGTCCATCTCCCAAAGTAGCAACATATGACTTGCAGCCAGAAATGAGTGCCAATGATATCAGGGATAAGATAATTCCTGAATTAAGTCAGTCATCTGCCGATTTCATCTGCTTAAATTTTGCTAACCCGGATATGGTAGGTCATACGGGGGTTTTTGAAGCTGCTGTCAAAGCATGTGAAACGGTGGATCAATGCTCAGAACAAGTTGTGAATACTGCTTTGAAAAATGATTACCTGTCTATCATCATTGCTGATCATGGCAACTCTGATATGATGATCAACCCAGACGGTACGCCAAACACTGCACATACGACGAACCTTGTTCCATTTATTGTAGTTGATAAAGACTTCAAGGGGGATTTGAAAAGTGGAAAACTTGGAGATCTAGCCCCTACAATTTTAAAATTCATGGGTATTGACGCACCAGAAGAAATGACAGGAGACATTCTGATTTGAAAATGTATCGATTAAACAATTTGAAGATTGTAGGACTACTCCTCATCGCTTTAGTAGGTTGCCAAAAACTCAAACCAACTGAGATAAATATTCCCGAGTATCCTGACTTGAAAGCGTTCTATTTATCTCAAGCTGAAAAATTATCCTCCTCCTCGCTCAGAAAGCAGGTGAGGCTGGATGATAAGTCAGAAATACAATCCTTTCAATTTGACACGCTGCAGTGGGAGGAGGAGCTTTCCTTTTTTAAAGAAATGAACCCCTCTCAACCCGAGTATGTAGGTGTTTTTGATAAAGAAGTAAAAGGAAATGAGGTGCGATTTACTTTGAAAGAAGGCGAGAAGGGTATCCTAAAAAAACTCTTGCTTGTAAAAAAAGGAGGGCAATACAGTTCTATCTCCGCTACCATTCATGAAGACAAATATGTTTACATACATCATAGAGAAGTAGAGGTCACCTTGAAAGATGAGGTTATCACTTCGTTTGATATTCAAGGATATCAAAATGTTATTCTACAGGATACAGTCAGATTTGGGATCAATGGAAAAGTATCCCTCAAATAAATGAAAAGCAGTCTGATCATATTAATTTTACTGGCACTGATGGTTTCATGTCAGCCATCAAGCTTTGAGGAAGCTGAATCGAAAAAGCAACTTGAAGAAACGAGCAAGGCAATCCGAACCGCTTTTAAGAATGGAAATGTAGATAGCATTATGCTCTATCATCATCCTGATGTGATGAAAGTATTCAGTTTTGATGAAGAGCCCGGAGATTTTGCTATGGTTAAAAAGGGATTAGAAGACTTATTGGTCAATAATGAAGTACACTTTGAAGAAAGTGAAATTGAAAGCCGTCTTATCAATGATAATACTTCAATCCTTCAGACCAAGTTTAAGTTATTTGGAAAGGTTAAAAGCACTGGTGAAGAGTGGAGCTACGAAGGCAGAACAATGGTGGTTTCCGTAAAGTATGATAAAAGCCCGACTGGCTGGGCTACAATTCGAGAGATAGTACAACCCGCTCAGTGAAGTAATTTAATTTTTCCCCTGCAACATCTTTATTGCGGTAGCAGCAGCTTCATCGCCTTTATTCCCATGCTTTCCTCCTGCACGATCTAGTGCCTGCTTTATATTATCTGTTGTAAGCACACCGAAGATGACTGGCTTATTATACTTTAGATTCACATTGGTGATCCCATTCGCCACAGCATCACAGATGAAATCAAAATGTCGAGTTTCCCCTTGTATCACACAGCCAAGACAAATCACAGCATCCATATCCTTTCGCTCCGCCATCCATTGTCCTCCAAGACTCAATTCAAACGTCCCCGGAACATTCATTCGATCGATATTATGACGAGTAGCCCCCGCAGAAATTAGTGTTTGATAAGCTCCTGAATAGAGTGACTCTGTCACTTGCTCGTTCCATTCAGCTACTACGATTCCAAACTTATGCTTGCTAATATCCAGAGACTCGTTAAGTCGAACGTCGCTGAGATTTTTTTCTGATGATGCCATGGTATAAAATTAAAGGAAGTCATTCTGAACTTGTTTCAGAATCTAACCTCCTTCATGAATAGATGCTGAAATAAATTCAGCATAACTTAATCTTTTATTGAGCTATCGCTTCTAGTCTTGCCTTCTGCTTTTTTGCATCGTGGATTTCAGAAGCATTTGGATAGTCTTTAACTATCGCTTCATACGTTCCAACTGCAGCAGACAAACTTCCAATTTGCTCTTGAGCAATCGCCAATTTCTTTAAATAAATCGGCGTAAAAGATTTGTTTTTTTTGTAATCAACAGCTTTTTCATAATAGGTGATGGCGTTTGAAAAGTCATCCATTTCCATATATGCATCACCTATCAAAGAATATGCTCTTCCTTGCAACAGGTAATCATCGCTGCTGAAATCTTTCAGGTATCGAATTGCTCCATCAAAATCCCCAAGCTTCAGGTAAGATGCTCCTGCATAAAAGTTGGAAAGGTTTGCTGCTTTTGTTCCAGAAAACTCTTCAATGATTTCAAGAAAACCATAGCTATTGCCATCTCCATTTAATGCAAGACCTAGGCTATCAGCATCAAAATAAAATTGTGCCTGAAAGAGCTCTTCTTGAGCTGTTTGGTCTTGATTTGTGATGTAATAATTATAGCCAGCAAATCCTACAATCAGTAGTGCGATAATTCCGCCAATACCGAAAACCATTGCTTTATTGCGCTTATTATCAAAAAACTCGTTGGCTTTCTCAACAATTGCATTTGGGTCTTCTAGTATCTCAATGCCCTCGTCTTTCTTTTTTCCTTTTGCCATTTCTTAGAATATTAGGCACTCATTTTAGGGTAGAATGCCGGATTATCTCAATTAATTCTACGCCATTTGGCGTTTTGCGGTCGCAAAGATATATTTTTTGTGCAGATGTATAAGGTTGTCAGGTAATTATGTGTTGACAAATGGATAATCACTCTCAATATAATTATCCGTATATGCTTCAGAAGCTTCTGGCCATGGAGACTCTTCCGCAAAATTTACTGCCTTAATAACGTCCTCTTTGATTGCTTTATCAATCTCCTTTAGCTCATCCTCAGTTGCCCACTTTTTCTTAAGAATAGTTTGCTTCACTTGCTCAATTGGATCTTGTAATTTGTACTCTTCCAATTCTTCTTTAGTTCTATACTTAGCAGGATCAGACATGGAGTGGCCTTTAAACCTGTAAGTTCTAAATTCCAAGAATGTAGGTCCATTTCCTTTTCTAGCTCTGTCTGCAGCTTTTTCAACAGCATGATGCACATCCTCCACTTTCATAGCATCTACAGGTTCTGAAGGCATATCGTAAGCCTCTGCCAACGTATGCAGCTCAGTAACATTGGATGTTCTCTGAACAGATGTTCCCATGGCATAGCCGTTGTTTTCTACAACAAAAATCACTGGCATCTTCATCGTCATGGCCATATTAAATGCCTCATGCAGTGCTCCCTGTCTAACAGCTCCATCACCCATGTAGCAAATGCATAGACTCTTTGTGCCTTTATATTGTTCCGCAAAACCAATTCCCGCTCCCAATGGAATCTGTGCCCCCACAATACCGTGACCTCCAATGAAGTTAACTTCTTTATCAAACATATGCATCGAGCCACCCTTCCCTTTAGAAACACCAGTGGCTTTTCCAAAAAGCTCCGCCATTATCCTTCCAGGATCAGTGCCTAATGCAAGCGGGTGACCATGATCTCGATAGGCAGTGATCCACTTATCATCTTTTTCTAGTGCAGAAACTGCTCCTGCAGCACATGCTTCCTGACCAATATATAAATGACAAAACCCTTTGATTTTCTGCTGACCGTAAAGTTGTCCTGCCTTTTCTTCAAACCTCCTCATGAGTTGCATAGAGTGAAACCACTCCATGTATTGCTCCTTAGAAAATTCACTGGATTTTTTTGTTGTCTTTTTAGCCGCCATAGGACCCAATTGTTTGATTTACTTTGCGAAACGGATAGCGAAATTACAGCAAAAAACAATGATCCTAAAAAGCCTGAGGCTTACAAATTTTAAGAATCATTCTGAATCACTCTTTGAATTCAGCGATCGGATCAATTGCATTC
Source organism: Marinobacter alexandrii (assembly GCA_039984955.1). Taxonomy (NCBI): domain Bacteria; kingdom Pseudomonadati; phylum Pseudomonadota; class Gammaproteobacteria; order Pseudomonadales; family Marinobacteraceae; genus Marinobacter; species Marinobacter alexandrii. The sequence continues at coordinate 2,132,244 of JBDWTN010000007.1, read as the reverse complement.
TGGGAAAGAATGGAATAGGCAAGACAAATGTGCTCGATGCTATCTACTATCTATCTTTCACAAAAAGTGCAATCGGCTCTCCAGACAGACTAGCAGTAACACATGATACACCTGCATTTACGCTATTTGGCACATATGAAAAATTAAAAATTGCCCTCCAGTTCGAGAAGGGGAAAACAAAGACTTTAAAGATAGATGGGCAAGAGCCAGATAAACTAAGTGATGTAGTTGGGAAAGTTCCTTTGGTTCTTGTGCTACCAGACGACACCTTAATGATTAGAGAAGGTAGTGAGGAACGGCGAAAGTTTTTTGATGGTGCTCTTTCACAGTTTGACTCTGAATACCTGCAATCTTTACTCAAATACAACAAACTACTAAAGCAGAGAAACAGCTTACTAAAACAACAGGAAATGGGCTTCAATTCAAAGTTGTTAGAAACTTACGACGACCAGCTTATCCCATTGGCTAAAATAATTTCAGCGAAAAGAAATGATCTAAAAGAAGTGTTTCTTCCATACCTACAAAAAAATTATACAGATCTTCATGAGGGAGGGGAAGTTCCCGAATTAAACTTCAAATCGCATGTCACAGAAGACTTTGATCAAAAATTTAAATCCAACGTTCAGAAGGACGTGGTTATGCAGCGAACGCTGTTAGGTTCTCACAAAGACGATTTTGAATTTTTACTTGATGGTGAGTTAATCAAAAGATTTGGCTCACAAGGACAGCAAAAGACATTCATACTAGCTTTAAAGCTTGCTCTATATGATTTTTTAACTGAAAAAACAGATAAAAAACCATTGCTTCTACTGGATGATATTTTTGATAAACTAGATGACTCTAGAATCCAACTATTGATCTCTTTATTGTTAGACAGTAATCGCTTTCAGCAAATTTTTATCACGGATGCTCGAAAGAAACGGAGCAAAGAACTCTTCAAGGAGGAGAAAGAGATAAATTTTATTGAAATTTGACAAGTATTGAAATGTAATGGACGAAGATCCGATCAAAAGTTTCCGTAATGCCTTTAAAGGATTTCTCAAAGAAGAAAACCTCGAGCACACCTACAAGCAAAAGCAGGTAATAGCGGATTGGGGAAAGATCATGGGGAAGACCATAGCCTCTCGCACTACAAAGATGTTCTTCAACCAAAAAACACTTTTCGTGAAATTAACCTCCGCTCCATTGAAAAGTGAAATGCAAAACTCCAAAGCTCAGATTTTAGATTTGATAGCAAAAGAGATTGGACCAGGAGAAGTAGATGATGTTAGGTTTTTATGAATTCTTTTTAAAAGGAATCCTCCACATCAAATAGTAATCAAAGGCGGTAGAGTTTTGTCTCCGTGTCTTCCCAAAGCCTGGGATATCAAAGGTCTTCAAGTTTCCCTCTCCATTGATTTTGCGAGAAAACTGCCAACGCATCGTAAATCCCATATAAAAATTTGATATTATCCTCCCTCTCACACCAAAAGCCAGTTCTAGCCATCGAGCAGTCAAATCACTATTTTCCAATTGGTAATTTTCTTCACCAAAACCTTGATCTGAAGTATAGGAGAATTCATCGGAAAAGTAGGCTCTGGCATACCTCAACCCAAGCGTGAGGGAATTCCCACTTTCTTTATTCTTCGAAAAGTTTCGGTCAATACCTGCTCGAAAGTAGCTCCCCTTATTAAGATAATCGAATGTCTCACCTCTTTGGTGCTCTTCAATACCATAGTCAAAGACCACATTGTACCGATGAAGCGCTAAAGCTGCTTCTAATTCATGTGTTGTAAAGTCATCATTACCAACAAAAGTGCGAGCACTTCTAATGGCACTGACACCAATTTTTATTTCGTAGGGTCTCCAATCGATTGGCTCCTTTTTTTTCTCCGCTTGTTGCTCTTGCCCAAAAGCAAACAAGCTTGTTACCAGTAATCCAATACTAAAAATATATTTCCACATTGGTATCTAATTGACGGTTAGTAACTCTTCCCGGGATTGCTAATGAATCAAAAGTGTGTCTCACTGTATCAATATTTTTAAATGTCAACGAAGGTTCGCAACTCTCGTCAAAAATGGAATATTCAACATCATAGCTTAATTCTAAAACATGGTTTGAGGTATCAGAATCAAATCGGAAGGTAGTAGTTCCTGTTTCTGGGTTTAAAGGGAATAAAACAAAGGTTGAGTCAGACACGATAGTTGTGTCTGGTAATACAATTATTGTATCTGCCGCAATAATTGTTGTATCTCCATCTGATATTGTTGTATCTGCAGGGGTTATTGTTGTATCTCCTAGAACTATAGTTGTATCCGCAAGAAATCGCCATTGATACGGAGAGCCATCCACGGAAAACCGAAATCCAACTGTTTTAGAATCTTTCGTTTCCTTATCCAAGAATCTGACGATTATAAAGTCAAGATTATCATCGGTCCCACAATTTTCTATATCCTGACAAGAGAGGATAAACATCCATAAAATTATAGTCCAAATTTTTTTCACAGCTTCGCAAAATTACAATGTTGTATGGTTTAACCGTTCATGTCCCTTCCTTTTTGCATTAGCTTTGCGTACGAGAACGAAAGACTATGAAAACGAAGGGTTTAAAGAAAACGAAAGTCAACATTGTCACACTAGGGTGCTCCAAAAATCTGGTGGATTCTGAAGTGATGCTGACTCAGTTGAGGGGAAACAATATTGATGCCACACATGAGTCTTCCAAAGACGATGCGAGCGTGGTAGTAGTAAATACATGTGGATTCATTGACAATGCAAAGCAAGAATCCATTGATACCATTCTTCGATATGTAGATGCAAAGCAAGAAGGTCTGGTTGAAAAAGTCTACGTTTCTGGCTGCTTGTCACAGCGGTATAAGGATGAACTAAAAGATGAAATTCCGGATGTTGATGCCTGGTTTGGAACTGGTGATCTACCTGCATTACTCAAAAAATTTAAAGCCAATTATAAAAAAGAACTCCTCGGTGAGCGAATCATAACCACAAGCAAGCACTATGCATATTTGAAAATTGCTGAAGGTTGTGACAGGCCATGCAGTTTTTGCGCAATACCTTTGATGCGAGGAAAACATGTTTCCAAACCAATAGAACAAGTCATTTCTGAGGCTCAATCCTTAGTGAGGCAAGGAACGAAAGAGATACTTCTGATCGCTCAGGATTCCACTTATTATGGGCTGGATCTTTATAAAAAAAGGAATCTTGCTGAGTTAATGGATCGTCTAGCTGATGTGGAAGGTTTAGATTGGATTCGATTACACTATGCCTTTCCTACAGGCTTCCCTGAAGATGTATTGGATATCATGTCAAAGCGCTCAAATATTTGCAACTACCTGGATATTCCTCTTCAGCATGCCTCCACCAACATGTTGAAGATGATGCGTAGAGGTACTACTCGTGATAAGACAGAAGCTCTTCTTGATAAAATGCGAAGCAAGGTGCCGGATATTGCCATTCGTACCACATTAATTGCTGGCCATCCTGGAGAAACACAGCAAGATTTTGAAGAAATGATGGATTTCGTAGAGAAAAATCGTTTTGAGCGATTGGGGATCTTTACCTACTCACATGAAGAAAATACCCATTCATACAATTTTGAAGATGATGTTCCTGATGAAACAAAACAAGAACGTGCAAATGCCGTAATGGATTTGCAGGAAGAAATTTCCATGAGCATAAACGAAAAGAAAGTGGGGAAAGAATACAAAGTGTTGATCGATCGAATGGAGAGCGGAACGTTCATTGGGAGAACTGAATATGATTCTCCAGAAGTGGACAATGAAGTTATCATTCAGGCAGATCATAGTTACTTGCGAATAGGGGATTTTACTCAGGTAAAAATTACCGACGCTACAGCCTTTGATCTGTACGGTGAACCAATTCAGCAATAACCCACTTTAATAAAGCGTGCGTACTGAAACCCTACCCCTAGACGAAACTGACTGTTTTTCACAGTTTTTTATTGACTATATCAACCAAAAGCAGGAGCTAGCTCCGTTTTATTCTGCTTTTCCTTCTGTTACAAATTTTAAAGAGGTCATTGAAAAAAAGAGCTTCAAAGATGATCATCGCCAAGTATTGGTAAAGGTTCTTGAAGAGCAGTATGAGGAATTAGATATCAGCGATGCTGTTTCAGGCAATATAAGCTCTCTAGCAGATTCGAAGACATTCACCATTACCACAGGTCATCAGCTAAACATTTTCACAGGCCCACTCTATTTCATCTATAAAATTGTGACGGTCATCAATACCTGCAAAACACTAAAGCAGGCCTATCCTGATTATAGCTTTGTTCCTGTCTATTGGATGGCGAGCGAGGATCATGATTATGACGAAATCAACCACTTCTTTTTTGAGGGTAAAAAATATGTCTGGGACACAGATCAGACAGGTGCGGTAGGCCACTTTGATCCTTCGGCACTAAAAGACATTGTGAGCAAGCTTCCCAAAGGGGCAGAGTTCTTTAAAGATGCTTATTCTCAAAAAACTTTGGCCAAAGCTGGTAGAAGCTATGTCAACTACCTTTTCGGGAGTGAGGGACTTGTAGTAGTCGATGCAGATAACACCGATTTAAAAGCACTCTTCTCTCCAGTTATTGAAGACGACTTATTCGTGCATAGTCCAGAAGATTTGGTTGCTAAAACTTCAGCATCATTGGAATCGCAAGGATACAAGACACAAGTTCATGCCCGTCAAATCAATTTTTTCTACTTGGATAATGGTATTCGGGAACGAATAGAAAAAACAGATAGCGGATTTGAGGTAGTTGAAACAAATCTTACGTTTAGCGATTACGAAATGCGAAAGTTGATTAAAGATCACCCAGAGCGATTCAGTCCTAATGTAATTCTGCGTCCATTATATCAGGAAACAATCCTACCTAACCTAGCGTATATTGGAGGCCCTTCCGAAGCTGTTTATTGGCTACAGTTAAAAGCAGTATTTAATCATTTTGATACCTCCTTTCCATTGTTGATGCCTCGGAATTTTGCTTTGGTTATTCCCTCAATAGCATCAACTAAATGGGGAAAAATCGGACTATCTCATCAGGATGTTTTTCTTGACAATGAAGCGGCCTTTACCAAGTGGATCAAATCCAATTCTGATCATGAGCTCTCCTATTCTCATGAGCTAGATGAACTCAAAATCCTTGAAACAAGTCTGAAGCAAAAAACGGAAGTTGTCGATCCTACACTCACACAACATATTGAGGCACTTTATGCCACATTCACTAAACGTCTAGAAAAGGCAGAAAAGAAATTAGTACGTTCCGAAAAAAGAATACATGAAGATCGTAAAGAGCAAATTGATGCTGTAAAAGAAATACTCTTCCCAGGAGGAAGTTTGCAAGAGCGAAAGGATAACTTCCTCAATTTTTATCTAAAAGATCCTCACTTTATTCAAAATCTACTTGACACATTTGATGCCTTTAATTATCGGATGTATTTAATGTTCGAATAGGTTATTAAACCACTTACTAGTCCTTTCCATGATTGCTTCGTATTTTTCAGGTTGTAATCAGCTCGCTATGGAAATAACTACCCCTACACTACTCATCGATAAAGGAAAGTGCCTCAAGAACATTGATAAGATGTTGGCTAAGGCTGAAAGATCAAACGCAATACTAAGGCCTCATTTCAAAACACATCATTCTGCATCCATTGGAAGTTGGTTTAAGGCAAAAGGAATTAGCCAATGCACGGTAAGCTCTGTCTCAATGGCAAAGTATTTTGCTGAAAATGGCTGGGAAGATATAACCATAGCGTTTCCCTATAATCCCCTTGAGGCCCAAGAAATATCAACATTAGCTAGTAAAGTCAACCTTCATATTCTTATTGAATCTGAAGAAAGCTTAAAGCATGCTTTAGACCATATCAATTCCTCTGTGGGATATTTCATCAAAGTAGATGTTGGTACACATCGAACGGGAGTAGACCATAGAAATAAAGATTTGATCCAATCACTGGTGAATCTTTCTTCTGACGCATTAGTTTTCAAGGGCTTTTTAGCACACGCTGGTCACACATACGGTAGCAATAGTTATGATAGTATTAAATGGATTTTTGATGGTACCTCAAAAATTCTGAAAGAATTGAAAGAAGAATTTGGTGGGATGATTTCTTATGGAGACACACCTTCATGTAGCCAAATCGAAGATCTCTCCCTTTTTGATGAACTCCGCCCTGGTAATTTTGCCTTTTATGATTGGATGCAACATAATATAGGATCTTGTGGAATTGATGAGATCGCTATATGTTTAGCATCCCCAGTTGTTGCCATCCATAAAGAACGCAACGAAATCGTTATCTATGGAGGGGCGGTTCACCTTTCAAAAGATATGATTGTTGAAAAAGACATCATGGGAAAAGATAAACGGTGCTTCGGAAAAACGGTGCGATTGTCAGATTCTGGATGGGACACAGCAATCATTGGTCATGTGGATCGACTTTCACAAGAGCATGGAATTGTTAAATTATCAGAACAAGAGATCGCTCATATAAAACTTGGCGATTTGATTGGGGTTATTCCTGTACATTCGTGCTTGGCTGCTGATTTACAAGGACATTACCTCTCAACTAGCGGAGAACGAATTGAAAAGATGATCAAGAATTAGGAATGCAAAAAACATTTTCACTGCTTTTTATTACAGTAGCCCTCTCTGGTTTCTCACGTACTGATCCTCCGAAGGATACCATTGATATCATGATTGGTCAGATGATCATGATTGGTATTGGAGATTTTAACCTCGTCGATCCAGATAGATCTATTTTCAATGAAATAAAAAATGGAAAAGTGGGAGGAGTTGTTCTTTATGAAAAAAACATTCTCTTCGAAAGTCCTAAACCAGAGCTAGCCTTACTAGTAGAGACACTTCAGAAAAATGCTTCTATACCTCTTTTTGTTAGTATCGATGAGGAGGGAGGAAAAGTTAGCCGAATGAAAACTCGCTATGGATTTCCTAAAAATGTATCTGCTCAATATTTGGGTGACATGGATAACATAGATTCTACACAGTATTATGCCAATCAGACTGCCTCCATTCTGAGTCGTTTTGGGATCAATATGAATTATGCTCCTGTGGTAGATGTAAACCTAAATCAAAAAAACCCTGTCATAGGAAAACTGGGTAGAAGCTATTCTTCGGATTACTCACAAGTAATTGATCAAGCATATGAGGTAATCAATCAGCATGACAAAAGAGGTGTTGTTCCTGTACTAAAGCACTTCCCTGGACATGGGAGCAGTCGAAGCGATACCCATTTAGGTTTAACTGATGTCACAGAGACCTGGCAATTCGAGGAAATGTACCCTTATTCAGCGCTTATAGATAGTGGAGTTGTAAAAGCTGTAATGACAGCACATATAGTTAATCAATCACTTGATGGTACCAAGATCCCAGCAACTCTTTCCAAACGAATTGTTACGGGAATGCTTAGAGAATTTCTTGGGTTCGAAGGCGTAATAATATCAGACGATATGCAAATGGGAGCAATTAACAATGAATATGGTTTACGTGAGGCTATTAAAATGTCGATTGAAGCCGGAGTAGATATGTTAATGTTTGCCAACAATGTGAAAGATTATAATATGGTATCTGCCAGTACGGTCCATGCCATTATCAAAGACTTATTGTATGAAGGTATAATTACTCGAGATCGTGTTTATCAATCATACACGCGAATTATGAAATTAAAAGCTGATATTGGACTTTGCGATGAGGACTATTATCGTTCGTTGAAAAATAAATTGAGAGAATATAACTAAGGATAGAATAAAAACTGATTTTACTATCTTCACCAGTCCATGATCCAATACAACCCAAAATCGTGGTTTTCGCTAATCTTTGACGTATATAGTAGGTACGTTATAAGAGCGCTTTTTCCACTTATCTTATTTGCTGGAGTACTCACCTTTTTCTTATGTTTTCTTTTCATCGATGTGTTGGGCGTCAATATCGTTGATACTAAAGCATTTCACTCCATTCTTGGGGTAATCTTAGGATTGTTTTTAGTATTAAGAACAAATACTGCCTATGATAGGTGGTGGGAAGGGCGAAAACTTTGGGGCCAGCTTGTAAACGACACAAGGCAACTGGCTATCAAGATGTCTACATTCTTACCAGAGGATGCCAAAGAAGATAGGCTCTTCTTCAAAAAGATGATTCCTAATATCACTTTTGCAATGAAGCATCATTTAAGAAATAGCATCCTTGTAGGAGAAATGGATTTCTATGATGAGGCCTCCAAAAAGAGAATAATTAATAGCAATCACCGTCCAAACATTATCAACAAACTGATTATGGAGCGTGTAATGCAGCTAAACGATCAGGGAATACTTACCCCAGAAAGACTATTCATTATTGATAAAGAAATTAAGGGATTCACAGACATTATAGGAGCATGTGAGCGTATTAAGTCTACACCGATACCATACTCATACAGTATGTTTATCAAAAAATTCCTTTTCATTTATTGCATTACTTTGCCAATGACCTTTATTGGAGAATTTGGATATTGGTCCGTAATTCTGGTTGTTGTGGCATTCTATTTTTTAATGAGTGTAGAGCTCATTTCAGAAGAAATTGAAGATCCATTTGGTCGTGACATAAATGACCTTCCATTGGATGAACTTTGTGTAAAGATTAAAAAGAACATCATAGAAATTTTCAACAATAACTAACTTGGCAACCTAAATCGCTATTAATAAACTTCTAATTATGAAATTCAATCAACTTAAACTAGCCTCTCTTGCATTATCCGCTGCTGTGCTTGTATCATCATGCGGTGGTGGGAGTCAAGAAAAAACATCAGACGCAGGATCTGAATTCGATGCTGCAAAGGAGCAGGTAGCTGCTGATGTTTCCAAAGTATTAAAAGATCTACCCCCTCCATCGGAGGTGCCGTATTTACTAATGAATGCTGGAGCAGAGTTTGATCCATCCTTAATCAACTCACTAGATAAGATGGCTGCATATCAAAATGATGGGACTAAAGCAGCACTTAACCTTGGTGTATATGCTACCGATATTGGATATCTAGCTTCATATGAAAAATCTGAGCTTGCTCTTGACTATATGGGTGAATGTCAAAAACTAGCAGCTCCAGTTGGTGTAGCAAGTGCCATAGATTACGGGATGATTTCTCGTTTTGAGGCAAATATGGAAAGCAAAGATTCTCTTGCAGCTATTATTAATGAGGTAATGCAAAAATCTGGCGAGCGATTGAGCGAACTTGAGGAGCTAAATAGTGCTGCACTGCTACTCGCTGGTAGCTGGGTTGAAGGCGTTTATATCTCTACCACAATTGTAAATACATATCCTGAAGACTTACCTGAAGAATCTAGAACTTTGATTCTTGAGCCTCTTGTGAAGATTGTAATAGATCAGAAAACATCTTTGAATGATTTACTCCAGGTAATGAATGACGTACCTGAGTCAGATGATGTAAATAGCATGAGAGCTGAACTTGAAAAAGTGAAAGCTATTTATGATGGTGAACTTGCTGAAGTAGAGAAGCAAATTTCAGAAAATACTGGAAGTTTTGTTCTTAAAGCAAACACGCTTGATAACCTTGCATCAGAAGTTTCTAGAATCAGAGCTTCAATCGTAAATTAAAATATTAGTCCTTAAAAAAAGCCGTCATTGCTTTGCTTTGACGGCTTTTTCAGTATTGGATGTTTAACTTTAACCTCCAGCTTACCTAACCACATTGTCACATGAGTGAAGAACTTCTTAAAGCGATCATCAGACTTCTAGTAATAGTAGCTAAAGAAGAAGGTGAGGTTGATGAAAGTGAGAAAGAAAGCGTTCGTGATTTTCTCTATGAAAATGTGAGTAGAGATGACACCAAACACTACCTCAAAATTCTGGATGAATATGTTCGAGAGGTGGATACAGGGAAGGATGATCATAGTCAGATTGAAGAGATCACAACAAATATTAACCATGAACTGACGCAGCAACAAAAGCTCGTTGTGATGGTAAGGTTAATGGAGTTGATCATTGCAGATGGTATCATCACCGAAAGAGAAACTGAACTTCTTAGTCTTATTGGCAAACACTTCAAATTTGAAACTGAGGACGTAGATGCAATCACACATTTTGTAATAAATAGAGATCCCAACAATTTTCCAGAACACTATTCTGTAGTGGTTTCCGGTATTGATGACCCAGATAGGACACGTCAAATTTATTTGGAAAATCTAAAAGGACACATTGCGTTTTTCAAATTACCAAAAATTGATACCTGCTTTTTCAAATATTATGGATCAGACATTCTGAGTCTTAATAGCCTCATGGTATCTCCCAATAAGATAAAGGTATTCTCCACGGGTAGCTCCATTAAAGGCAAAAGAACAGAGCGACTTTATTATAGCGATATCATTGGAATTTTCCGTGACGATGTAACCGAAACCCGTGTTTCTTTTGTAGCAGAAAAAATTTCCTATCGGTTTAAGAAAGGGAATATCGGACTTAAAGATGTCAATATTTCTGAGCCTTCAGGTCAGCTTTTTGCTATTATGGGAGGAAGTGGTGCCGGAAAATCCACTCTTTTTAATGTATTAAATGGAACTGCTAAACCGTATCAAGGATCTGTTCGAATCAATGGGATTGATATCTATAAAAACCCAAGGCAAGTAGAAGGGATCATTGGATTCGTGCCGCAAGATGACCTTCTTATTGAAGACCTTACAGTCTATCAAAATCTTTATTATGCTGCTAAGCTTTGTTTCGATAAAAAAGAAAAATCAGAGTTACATGATCTTGTAACACGAACGCTCGATTCCTTAGGATTGACAGAAGCAAAAGACCTAAAAGTGGGAAATCCCCTACAAAAAACAATCAGTGGAGGTCAAAGGAAACGACTAAACATTGGACTTGAGTTGTTACGGGAACCATCTGTATTGTTTGTTGATGAACCGACCAGTGGGCTCTCGTCGAGAGATTCTGAAAACATCATGGATTTGTTGAAAGAGCTTTCTCTTCGAGGCAAGATGGTGTTCGTAGTTATTCATCAACCATCTTCCGAGATCTTCAAGATGTTTGACAAGCTTCTGATCCTAGATACTGGTGGGCATCAGATTTATTATGGAAATCCGGTCAAAGCAGTCACCTACTTCAAGAACATTGTCGAAATGATCGACAAAGATCAGAGTGCCTGTATTGAATGTGGTAATGTTAATCCTGAGCAGATTTTCAATATCATAGAGATGAAAGTGGTCGACGAATATGGTCGCTTCACAAATAAGCGGAAGTATTCACCAGAACAGTGGTATGAGCAGTTTCAATCCAATATCCAAATTGATACTGCTGAGGAAGCTACTGTGACCCCAGAAAAATCTCTGGAGCTACCTAATAAATTAAAACAGGCAAAAATCTTCCTTCAAAGAGATATCCTGTCTAAAATAAGTAATCGTCAATACGTACTGATAAACCTGCTGGAAGCACCCGCATTAGCTTTGCTTCTCGCTATCATCACCAAATATGCGCCTGTCGGAAGCAACTATACATTCTTCAAAAATGAGAACATCCCGGTTTTCTTTTTCATGAGCATCATCGTCGCTCTTTTTATGGGATTGACAGTAAGTGCCGAAGAAATTATCAAGGATAGAAAAATCTTAAAACGAGAGGCATTCCTACATCTAAGTAAGCTCAGTTACCTCTCATCAAAAACACTCATTTTGTTCTGCCTATCAGCTGTACAAACATTGCTGTTTGTCCTTATTGGCTGTTGGATACTTGAAGTTGAAGGTATGACGTTGTGGTATTGGATTATCCTATTTTCCGTTTCCTGTTTTGCCAATATATTAGGTCTAAATATTTCTGCTGGATTTAATTCAGTCATTACCGTTTACATACTTATACCTCTTTTGATCATTCCTCAACTCATCTTAAGTGGAGTAGTAGTTGATTTTGATAAATTAAATTCCTCTTTTGCCAACCGACAAAAAGTACCTTTGATAGGAGAATTAATGACATCTCGTTGGGCGTATGAAGCATTGGCAGTAACGCAGTTCAGAGATAACCCATTCAACAAGGAGTTTTATGATTTAGACAGAGAGGTTGCAATCAATACCTACAAGGCTATCTATTATGCCAAATATCTCCAAGAGCATTTAGACTATTGCTATGAAAACAAGGAGTTCAATGGCAGAAAGGCTGAACTCGATTTGATCAGAAATGAAGTGAAGAAACAACTAAGCATTTTCGGAGACGACAAGCTTGCTGTTGCAGATCAAATAACTGACTCTTCGCTTTCCCAAGAAGTGTATAAACAAACTGCTGACTTCCTTTCTGCTATTCGTAGTGTCTACAATACACGCAGAAAGAATGCCAAGAATGAACTTGATAAACTTATTGACAGCAAAACAGCAACTGAAGAACTTGAAGAAAAGTATCAGAAAGAAAAACAACAATACCAGAATGAGCGAATCGGTCAGATGCTAAAAAACATTCAAACCAAGCGAAGAATCCTAGTTTCAGGGGATGAGTTGGTTCAGAAAATCTATCCTGTTTATGCTACGAATGAGCATCCAAATCACGCACTGGACTTCAGAACTAATTTCTACTACCCTGAGAAGTTTATCGCAGGGAACTACATTGACACTAAAGTTTTCAATGTGTTAATTATCTGGTCAATGACCATCCTTCTTTTCATAGCAGCCTATTTTGACTGGCTAAGAAAAATCTTAAGGAGTGGTAAGTTCTAATTAATATAGACCGTAACTCATTAGATAGGGACGTTCACATGTCTTTCTGCATGATAAGAAGACCTTACCAAGGGTCCTGACTCCACGTATTTTAGTCCTCTCTTTAATCCCTCTTCTTTGAAATGATCGAACTTGTCAGGATGTACAAATTCTGCTACCTCAATGTGACGCTTAGTGGGTTGTAGATATTGTCCGAGCGTAAGAATGTGTAAACCATGTTCTACTAGATCACCCATGGCTTTGTAAACCTCCTCATCCGTTTCGCCTAAACCAAGCATGATGCCCGATTTAGTTCGTTTTCCTGCATCATAAGTAAGCTTAATTTGCTCCAAGCTCCTATTGTACTTTGCCTGAGGTCTAACTCTTCTGTAAAGACCTTCAACGGTCTCCATATTATGTGAAACAACTTCTTGACCTCCTTCAATCATTCGATAAAGCGCATCCCAGTTTCCTTTCACATCAGGAATCAATGTTTCGATAGTAGTTTCCGGGGAGGCCTTCTTCGTCTCTATGACTGTTTGATACCATACCTCTGCTCCACGATCTTTCAATTCATCTCTATTTACCGAGGTAAGAACCGCATGTTTTACACCCATCAGCTTAATCGCTTCAGCAACTCTCTTGGGTTCTTCCTGATCATATTCAGGTGGTCTTCCAGTAGCCACAGCACAGAAAGTACAGCTTCTGGTACATACATTTCCAAGAATCATGAATGTAGCAGTTCCCTCACCCCAGCACTCCCCCATATTCGGACAGTTTCCACTTTCACAAATGGTATGAAGTTTATGCTGATCCACCAACTTCCGAACTTTGGCATAGTTCTCTCCAACCGGGAGCTTAACTCGTAACCAATTCGGCTTTTTCTTTCTCTCCGGTTTTTCTACTACTGGTAAATCAATCATAACGCTACATTCAGATATAAAGTGCAAATCTAATCAGGGCGAATAGATTACCCTATTTTCGGGTGCCCCAAAACAATGTGAAGAAAACAGAAGTAAATACAGATTTGTTCGGCTGTGTAGGAACAAGGACAATTTCTTTAGTAAAGGCTTCCAACATTACTCCTGCTTCAATGCCAGCTACATTACTTCGGTACGTACCAAACTCAAAAAAGATAGATCCTTTGGTATTTAATCCAGGAGCAAACTCGGATTCACCCAATCCTTGAAATAACTTTCCAGGGCCAGCAATGGCCTGCGGTGCTCCATAGTCCTGAACTGTAAATTTTCCATACTGCTGGTCAGTACCCAATACATAATAAGGGGTAATTAAACCAAAGGTGGGGCCTGCAGAAGCGGCTAAACTTATTTGAACTCCTTGCTGATTGGCTTTTCTAAACATCAGCTTTTCCAAGCCATAATTCGTACGAATGGCGTACAGATAATTTGATTTTCCAAAAATGAAACCTGCTCCCTGAATTCCCACGTATCTGGCTTCACTAGGATGCTTTACATTAGAAAGTTCCAGGCTAAATGTTTGATATATATCATCTCCTTTCTTTCTACTATGACGAATCATTAGACCACCAATAAGTCCACCGTTTGTGTTTTTATTGATTCCCCAAATCCATTCTGAAGTATATTCAAATTCCTCTCCCTCAAAAAGTTGAGCCGTTCCTAAAAAAGGAAGTATGATAAGAAGGAAAATTGTAAATTTTTTCATGTCTGCTAAACCATAACAAAAATAATGCGCAAGTCCCTAAACTTTGGAAGCCTCTGATTTCAATTCATCAAAACTAATTCCCATATGAGACGTGTTGAAAATTGATTTTCCATTGCTTATTAGAAGAACTTGAGGCGACTCATGTCTAACCTCGTACCTATCAGTAATTTCATCAGAAATGTTTCTGTAAGCAATTAAGTCTAAATAGTATGTCTCAAAAGGGGCATCTTCATTGTAAGATCTTTCAAATCTACTCAATGACATTGCACTGATGGAACATCTCGTACTATGCTTGAAAATGACAATAGGCCTTTCTTTTGAGTCTTCATCGACTTTATCCAATTGACTAGCATCACTCAATTGGATCCATGGGACACTTACACTCTCCTTTTTTGAAAATAGACCTGATAGCATATTACTACAAACTTTAATTTATTTAGTTATTCCAGATAACCCGCTCTTTTTTATCAAACTTAGGCTTCTGTACAGGTTCTTTAACACCATCTGGGTTTTGCTTGTTCCCGTTGATTCTAGTCCAGAAAATATTCCACTTTCGCAGCATCTTTCTCACCTTCGGATCGTTGAATTTCATAGCAAAATGGTAGTTACTACTAGGGTGTTGATCACCTATTTTTTTGTGTCGAATTTTTATATCTCCTTCCCAAGTGGATGATTCACTGTAATATCTCGTCATTTTCTTCCATTTCTTACTTACCACAAAACGATTCTTGGAATTTGTGTAACGAGGCTTCACTTTATAATCAACCCCTCTAAATGGGTTAGCTGGTGAATAGCGTGGTGAAATTCTGTAATCTTTTCCTCTGAATGGCATTCCTGGAGAATAACGAGGATTTACTTTATACTTATTGCCTCTAAATGGATTAGAAGGAGAATAGCGAATATTAACCTTGTAATCCTTACCTCGGAATGGATTAGAAGGGGAATAGCGAGGAGTTACTTTGTAATCCTTGCCTCGGAAAGGATTTCCACCTGAGTACCTGATATTTACTTTATAGTCTTTACCTCGAAATGGGTTAGAAGGAGAATAACGAGGAGTTACCTTATAATCCTTACCTCGAAATGGGTTTCCGCCTGAGTACCTGATATTCACTTTATAGTTTTTACCTCGAAATGGGTTAGAAGGAGAATAACGAGGAGTTACCTTATAATCTTTTCCTTTGAATGGACTACCACTTGAATAACGGAGGTTGGTCTTATAGTCCTTGCCTCTGAAGGGGTTCGATGGAGAATATCTTGGGGTCAATTTATAATCGCTCCCTCTAAATGGATTTCCACTTGAGTACCTAGGGCTAGATTTATATTTACTACCACGAAAAGGGTTTCCGAATGAATACCGAGGTGTCACTCTATAATTACTCCCTCGAAAGGGGTTACCACGAGAAAATCTAGGAGTTGATTTTTGTGACTTGAAGTTTGCTACTCCACCAGAAGACCTTGGCCTCACAGAATATCTCTTCTGCCGTTCTTTGGCTGATGAAAAACGAGGGGAAGTTGAACCAGAAAACTTGAATGGAGATGAGGCACTAGAATAACGGGGGCTTCTTCGTCCATCAGAAGATGGTATTCCGTCACTTTTCCCTGGCTTTTTTTTATTTCTAAAAAATAAGAACCCTTTTCTCTCTATTTTCTTGGTTTTGAGCCTCCGATCAGAGTCCTCAATTAATTGTGCATCGGCAGTGTAGACTGCCGCGCCAATTAAAAATGTTATGATCAGAAATCGTTTCATTCACTCGTTCTCACCCAAAGGTTCATAATTTAGGTGATAATCTCAATGATTTAGTCGAATCGATGGTATACTGTCCTTTTTATACAAAAAGTACTCCCAGTCAGCATTGACAAAGCACAAGCGAGAATTTTACAAAATATCTCTCCAGTCGAGTTAGATCTGAATCGGTTCTCCTTGAGCGTTGAGTATCTCAAATTCAGTAAGTGCCTTTGAGCTATCCTCCACCATATTAACCCAACGAAAATATTTGAAAAACCATTTAACTCGTCTAGAAAAAACTCCAGCAGTAAAGTATGTAAATAAGTACGGATGGAGAGCAATCGTTATCTTCTTCTCATTTTGTGATTCAAAGAAGTACTTGACTGTATTCTCAACTTGATCCGCAACCTGAATAGATGCTGAAATCTTACCTGTCCCACTACATGTTGGGCAGACTTCCTTTGTTGTAATCGAAAGTTCAGGACGCACTCTTTGACGAGTGATTTCCATCAATCCGAATTTTGATAATGGAAGAATTGTATGCTTAGATCGATCATCTTTCATCGCATCCTTCATTCTTGCGTAGAGCTTTTTCTTGTTCTCTATTTTTCGCATATCAATGAAGTCAATGACGATGATACCTCCCATATCGCGCAACCTTAGCTGACGAGCTATTTCATCCGCTGCATCCAAATTTACCTTCAGAGCAGTGTCTTCCTGATTATCTTCTTTATTAGATTTATTCCCGCTATTTACATCAATAACATGAAGAGCTTCTGTATGTTCAATGATAAGATAACCACCACTTAACATGCTTACAGATTGACCAAAGGAGGTCTTCATCTGCTTTTCTACACCCGTGGCTTCAAAGATTTTAGCTTTTCCTGTGTATTGCTTCAGGATCTTTTCCTTATCAGGAGCTATCCCTTTTACAAAAGTTTTGATCTCTTGATATAAATCCTTGTCATCGACCTGTATACTGTCAAAGCTTTCGTTCAGTACATCTCTCAGAATAGAGTTGGCTCGATTCATTTCACCAATCACCTTATCTCTAACCTTAGCTGTCTGAAGAGCTTTCATGCCCTCATCCCATCGGTCAACGAGGTTTCTAAGATCTGTGTCAAGCTCTTTTACATCTTTACCAATGGCAACTGTACGTATGATCACGCCGAAACCTTCTGGCTTGATTGAGCTTATCAATCGTTGTAGACGCTTACGTTCGTTAGCATCTGTGATTTTTTTAGATACGTTTACCGTATTTGAAAACGGTACCATTACCAGGTATCTACCGGCTAATGACAACTCGCATGAAAGTCGTGGGCCTTTTGTTGAAATAGGCTCTTTCACTACCTGTACCAATATTTTTTGTCCTTTCGTAAGGACTTGGCTCATTTTACCAAGCTTATTAATATCTGGCTCTGTTTTGAAGCCAGACAGTCTAGTGCCGTTCAGCTTTTTAGCCAGTGTAAGCTTTGTAAACTTATTTAACGATTGGACCTGAGGTCCTAAATCCAGGTAATGTAAAAAGGCGTCTTTCTCATATCCAAGATCAATAAAAGCAGCGTTCAGTCCCTGAACTACTTTCTTTACTGATCCAAGATAAATATCACCAACGTTGAAAGTTTGACCTCCTCCGTCTTGATGAAATTCTACAAGCCTTTTATCTTTTAGTAAAGCAATACGACATCCTTCGCGAGTTGAGTTAATGATTAGTTCATTACTCATAGCGATTAATTAAAGGTGTCGATTACTTTTTCTTGTGTCTATTTTTTCTAAGTCTTTTCTTTCTCTTGTGAGTCGAGATCTTATGTCTCTTTCTTTTTTTACCGCAAGGCATAATTTTTTGTGTTTAAGTTTCTAAAATGTTTTAAAGGCTATTCAAGTAATCGTTTGCCATCATCTTGATAGCAGGGATAGAATCTTGAGTTGCCAAAATTTCCTCCAATAACAGACGAGCCTGTGATTGTTGATCTATTTCCATCATTGATACCGCTAAATAAAGCTTGGCTTCATGATCTGCCGAATTTAGTGATACCAGATTTTCAAATCTTTCCTTGGCTCTTTCAAATTGTCCACTTTGGATTGCCAAAAGGCCAAGGTTTAGAATGGCTTGTCTATTTGTTTCATCTTGAGCTAAGATTTCTCTGAGCATGCTCACCCCAGCCATGGGATTTTCAGAAACAACAAGTGTCATCGCCAATCTATTTTTCAATACTAGGTTTGTTGGATCTTTTTCCAACAGTTTTTGTAAAACCTCTCTAGCTTTTACAGCGTAATCTTTTGCTTCCTCTGGTCCTGAAGACCTCTCGTAAGCAATAAAGTAAATGTCTGCGACTAATTCAGACGGTCTTTGAACCCATAACTGAATAACCTCTGCATATCGTGCTGCACTATCCACTGCCCCATAGTCGAGAAAGCGTCTTGCCAAAGAATGCGCAAAGTTAGCCTTTTTATCAACATTTTCTTCCTGATTGATCAATCTTCTTAGCTCATTGATCTGATTTTCAACTTCTTGAGGGATTTCCATTGAGTGACTTTCCGTTTCAGTCACTTCCTGTAATTGCTCATTCTCTACTACACTTCTCGGCAATTGAAATAAGATTACAACGAGCGCACTGGCTCCTAACAGAAGAATTAACTGTGATCTTGTCACTTGATCTTTGCTGAGTTTTTAATTTTCTCTACGAAAATTTTTGATGGCTTGAAAGATGGAATGAAATGCTCATCAATCACTATAGCGGTATTCTTTGAAATATTTCGAGCTATTTTCTTTGCTCTCTTCTTATTTACAAAGCTTCCAAAGCCTCGTACATAAACATTCTCTCCATTGGCCATGTTATTTTTTACCACGGTGAAGAATGCTTCTACTGAAGCCTGTACGTCTGCTTTGTCTATTCCGGTTTTATCGGAAATTTCATTTATCACATCGGCCTTTGTCACAACTGTCTGATTTATAGGTGGGTGTTTGAAATTGGGTGGCCAAAATTAAATTTGCACCTTCACATAAAAAAAGGATTTCTAAATTATTAAGTCATCGAAGAGAAAACATTTGCCAAAAGGCTAATTAATTGGTACACAGAGAGAAAGCGTGACCTCCCATGGCGAAGGACAAAAGACCCATATCCAGTTTGGTTATCTGAAATCATTCTCCAGCAAACCAGAGTAGACCAGGGTCTTCCCTATTGGGAGCGTTTCGTAGAGTCTTTCCCTACTATTCATGATCTGGCAAGCGCTCCCGAAGAAAAAGTTCTCCGTCTTTGGCAGGGACTTGGCTATTATTCCAGGGCCAGAAATTTGCACTCCACAGCTAAACATGTTTCAGAAAACCTCAATAGCTTTCCCAGCACGTATTCAGAAATAATAAAGTTAAAAGGAGTTGGACCCTATACTGCTGCTGCCATTGCATCTATTTGTTTTGACGAACCTAGGCCTGTAGTAGACGGTAATGTCTATCGTTTTGCTTCAAGATATTTCGGTATAGAAGAAGATATTTCAAAAAGTGGAACGCGTAAAATTTTTGAAAAGAAGTTAGAAACTGAAATTCTAGAGAAAGATCCTGGATCTTTTAATCAGGCAATGATGGAGTTTGGTGCCACTGTATGTGCTCCTAAACCAAAGTGTGATGATTGTCTTTTCCAAGTGGACTGCCTCGCAAAAACAAAAGGTATTGAAAAAAGCCTTCCGATAAAGACCGGTAAAACAAAGGTCAGAGACCGATTCTTTAATTACTTGGTATTCAAGTTCGGTGAAAATTATATGCTTAAGGAACGGATAGAAAAGGATGTTTGGAGTGGCCTTTTTGATTTTTACCTTATCGAGGGAGCGCTAAACGAAGAAGAAGTCTTAGAGCAAGCAAGACAGAAATTGCAACTTTCAGATTTTGTATTAAATGAAATCAGTGAGCCAATGATTCATGTTTTAAGTCACCAAAAGATAACTGCTCACTTTTACGAAATAAAAGTAGATAACATTGAAACAATTTCTCAAAAAGGTAATTTAAAATCGTATTCCGTTGAGGAAATACTAAATTTGCCAAAACCTAAACTAATAGTAAATTACCTACAACGAGTAGGTATATAATAATCATTTTATGTCTGGAGTAAACAAAGTAATCTTGGTTGGTCGTCTTGGTAAAGACCCTGAAGTTCGTCATCTAGAAAACGGAGCTACTGTTGCAAACTTTTCTATTGCTACATCAGAGACATACAAAGACCGTCAAACAGGGGAACGAAGGGAACAAACTGAATGGCATAACGTAGTTCTATGGAGAGGTTTGGCTGAAGTGGTCGAAAAGTATGTGAAGAAAGGTGATATGATTTATGTTGAAGGAAAACTTAGAACACGTTCTTGGGAAAAAGATGGTGTTACCAGATACACAACCGAGGTTGTGGGTGATAATATGACCATGCTTGGAGGTGGCGGAGGTTCTTCTCAAAATCAACAAGGTGGAGATTATTCAAATCAACAGCCAGCACAAGCCCCTACTCCAGTACAAGACTCAGGAGGTGGTGATGCAACTGATGATCTTCCTTTTTAACGAAATAAATAATACTTGGAAACATCTTTAGACGATCCATTCCCCACGGTGTTGTTAAGTATGATGGCAGACCTGCCCGTCTCCTTTTTCATAATCAATGGATTGGTGGTGCTCGTTTTGCTCTGCCTTTCAGGCCTCATTTCTGGTTCAGAAGTCGCTTTTTTCTCTTTTTCTCACAATCAAATCATGGAACTGAACAGATCTGGTGATGTGAAAGAAAAGCGGATAAGTTTATTGCTTCATCATCCAAAAAGGCTTCTGGCTACAATTCTGATCCTAAACAATCTTGTCAACATTTTTATAGTAACTATTTCTACCTATGCAACCTGGCAAATAGTGGGAGATGAGAGCAGGCAAGGTTTAACGATTGTAATCTTGACATCCGCTATTACCATCCTTATCATCTTGTTTGGAGAGATTATTCCTAAGGTTTACGCCAATCATAATGGAAGGGCTTTTGCAAAACTTACTTCTGGAATGCTTTTGATTTCCTATAGATTTTTTAAACCAATATCTTGGTTTTTAATGAGTGTGACTGGGCTAATTGAGAAAAGAATGGAGAAAAAGGGATATAACCTATCTGTAGAGGAAATCAATCAGGCCCTGGAAATTTCCGTTGCAAAAGAAGAGGTATCCGAAGAAGAAAAGGGTATTTTGAAAGGGATAGTAAACTTTGGAACCCTTTCAGTAAAACAGGTCATGAAATCGCGCATGGATATCACCGCTATTGATATAGAGACTGATTTCCACGAATTGATGAATCAAATCAACAAAACAGGGTACTCCCGAATACCTATTTATTCTGAAACCGTGGATAAGGTAGAAGGAATCCTATACATCAAAGATCTCCTCCCGCATATTGTTGAAGAAGAAGATTTTCAATGGCAACAGCTTCTACGTCCAGCATTCTTCGTCCCTGAAAGCAAGAAAATAGATGATCTCTTCAAAGATTTTCAAGAAAAACAAGTTCACATAGCAGTAGTGATTGATGAATACGGAGGTACATCTGGTTTGATTACTATGGAGGATGTGATTGAAGAAATTGTTGGTGAAATCAATGATGAGTTCGATGATGAAAGTGATGTAGCTTACAATAAGCTAGATAATCAGACTTTCATTTTTGAAGGCAAAACTTCGCTAAACGATTTTTGCAAAATCACTAATTCTGATGTTTCTGTTTTCGATTCTGTGAAAGGTGAAAGCGAATCTTTGGGTGGTCTTTTACTTGAGATTAACACCAAACTCCCTAGTGCTGGGGAGAAAATCAGATTCTCTCATTTTGTTTTTACTGTAGTAGCTGTTGATCAGAGAAGGATTAAACGTGTTAGAGCCTATATCAATTCAGACAAAAGTAACGTTGCTGGATTTGAAGATTAGAATCACCTTTGTTGGCATATGAAATATTTCACACTTGTTTTTGCTTTATTTTTTGTTGCCTGTGGAAGTGATTATTTGCCTAAACCCCGGGGATATAACCGCATTAATCTTCCCGAATCTGAATATATATCGCTTCCTGATTCATTTCCATACCATTTTAAATATTCCAAACATGCTAAAATTTTAAAAGACTCTAGCTGGATATCAGAAAAGTATTGGATCAATCTATTTTATGCTGAAATGGGTGCTACTATTCAAATTACTTATAAACCTGTAACAGATTCCATTATTCGAGAATACTTGAGTGACTCGTATAAACTCACCTCTCAACATAGCGTGAAAGCTTATGCTATTGAAGAAAGTATTATTGAGCTTCCAAGTGGCCTATTTGCATCCTTCACTGAACTCGAAGGTGATGTACCTACACAAGCTCAGTTTCATGTCTCTGATAGCACGGATCATTTTTTAAGAGGAGCGTTATATTTCAGAACAGCTACTAAAAACGATTCTCTAGCTCCGATCATTGACTATATTAAGCAAGACATTTTGTATCTGCTTACTACTTTGGAATGGAGAGACTAATTTTAGTCTATGCATCAGTTCTTTGATCGTTCAATTGAGTATCTGAAAGGAGTAGGCCCTCAAAGGGCCGAAACACTCAATAAAGAACTGCAAATCTTCACATTCGGTGACTTACTTCAACATTATCCGTTTAGACACGAAGACAGAAGTCGCTTTTACAAAATCAATGAGCTACAACCAGACATGCCATATGTCCAACTCATTGGAGAATTTAAATCCTTCAAGACTATAGGAATTGGAAGAAAAGCTAGGTTGATGGGTGTGTTTGCCGATGAAACAGGAACCATTGAAATGGTCTGGTTCAAGGGAGTACAATGGGTCCAAAAAAGCTTAACAATTGGAGTAAGATATGTTGCCTTTGGCAAAGCGAGCATATTCAACGGAAAATTCAATATTGCTCATCCTGAAATTGAAATCCAGACAGAGAAGAACACCAAAGGAGGATATCTCCAGCCAATATATCACACTACTGAAAAAATGAAAAAAAAAGGACTTGATAGTAAGTTCTTTTCAAAAGAGATGAAAATTCTCCTGGTAGAGGCGGTAAATTATATCCAGGAAACACTACCAGATAAATTAATCCATCAGTTTCGACTTATTGATAAAAAATCGGCAGTTGTTGCCATGCACTTTCCCAGGACAGCACAGCACATACAGCAAGCTCAAAATCGAATGAAGTTTGAGGAGCTTTTTTTTGTACAGCTTCGATTGATCAAACTCAAAATTGCCAGAACAGAAAAATACCGTGGTGCAATCATCAACAAGAGTGAACTTCTTCACGAGTTTTATGAAAAACACATGCCTTTTGAGCTTACAGGAGCTCAAAAAAGAGTTGTTAAAGAAATTTACTCGGACTTCCGTTCAGGTCATCAAATGAATCGATTGGTACAAGGAGACGTAGGAAGCGGCAAAACCATGGTCGCTTTTCTCGCTATGCTTATTGCGATCGGTTCTGACTTTCAATGTGCTTTCATGGCTCCAACTGAAATTTTAGCTGAGCAGCATTTTAATGGATTGAAAGAACAAACCAAACCTTTAGGAATTCATATTGCAAGACTTACTGGATCTACTCCAAAATCCGAACGTAAGATTATTCACGAAGGACTCATGTCTGGTTTAATCACCATTTTGGTAGGGACACATGCGTTGCTAGAAGACAAGGTAAAGTTCAAAAATCTGGGTCTGGCAGTAATTGATGAACAGCATCGCTTTGGAGTAGCACAAAGAGCAAAGCTGTGGACGAAAACCACGGATATCTATCCACATGTGCTGGTTATGACAGCTACACCCATCCCGAGAACCTTAGCCATGACACTTTATGGAGATCTGGATATTTCAGTTATCGATGAGCTACCTGCAGGAAGAAAGCCAATTATTACCAAGCATTTCAGGGATACAAAGCGGCTAGAGATGTTTGGGTTTGTGGAAAAAGAGATTGAGAAGGGAAGGCAAGCCTATATTGTATATCCTCTTATTGAAGAATCCGCTACACTAGATTATAAAGACCTGATGGATGGATATGAGGGAATAAATAGACGGTTCCCTGACTATCAGATATCTGTGGTTCATGGAAGAATGAAGGCAGAAGATAAAGAATGGGAGATGCAACGTTTCGTGAAAGGTGAAACACAAATCATGGTCGCGACTACAGTGATTGAAGTGGGGGTAAATGTTCCTAATGCAAGCATCATGGTTGTTGAAAATGCTGAACGTTTTGGACTATCTCAGTTGCATCAGCTCAGGGGAAGAGTAGGAAGAGGTGCAGATCAATCTTACTGTATATTGATGACTGGTGTAAAGTTGAGCACAGAAGCTCGTACCAGAACTAAAACAATGGTCGACACAACCGATGGTTTCAAAATCGCCGAGGTAGATTTAGCACTTCGAGGACCAGGAGACTTAATGGGTACGCGACAAAGTGGCGCGCTGGATTTGCTTGTTTCTGATCTTGTAAAGGATGGTGAAATCCTGAAGGCTGCACGAATAGCAGCTCAAGATTTATTAAAAGGTGATCCCAACCTCGAAATGCAGGAACACCGAATGATTAAAACACATATTGATTCATTCAGCAAGAATGCTGTGAATTGGGGTAGAATTTCCTGAAAAGATAGACCCAAACCTAGTTTAGATTATCACATCTCTAATGGTCAATTGCAAAGCGCTTGTTATATAGGCGAAGTAACCCTGTGAGTTCTCTTTTAGAGAGTTTGCTAAAATCTGACCTACATGCGAAACTTTTACTTAAGCTTTTTCTTGCTACCCTTTTTTGCTTTTTCTCAAAAAACTATAAACGGAACACTGTTAGATTCAGAATCGCAAGAGCCCATTGCATACGCACATGTTTTTCTGAGTGATAGTAGTAAGGGAACCTTTTCCGATTTAGATGGAAGTTTTTCCCTCACCTCAGAAAGAGATTTTAAAAACCCTGAGCTAGTTATAAGTCATGTCGGCTTTGAGCTGAAAACAGTTAAAATAAATAGTGGTGATGTGGGGTTAATCAAGCTGAAAGCCAAGAAAGATAAGTTGCTTGATGTGGAGGTAAGCAGTGGTGTAGACAAAAAGTGGAGAAGAGAATATGAATTATTTAAGGAGGCTATTTTGGGCTCTACCCCCTTTGCTGAGAAATGCAAAATTCTAAACCCATGGGTCATAGATTTCTCGAAAGTGAAAGAAGCATTCTTAGCCACAGCAGACAAACCTATCGAAATAGCAAACGATGCTCTAGGCTATCGAATAAGTTTCAGACTTGACTTTTTCTCAATTATTAATACAACAGTTTTTATTAAGGGCCACCCGACGAAAGTTCGAAATCTTTCAGCGAATGAGCAACAAAGAATTGAGTTTGATAGGAATCGCCAAAAGGCTTATGAAGGTTCCGTTTATCACTTCGCCCAGTGTCTCGCAAATGATTCACTAGACCATTGTGGGTATGAAGCATACTTTGTTGGGTATGAGCTAACAGATATTGCCCACATTCAAGTACAGAAGAATTTAATTGAAAACAGAAGAGTAACCCATAGAAATAGAATTTTGACTAAAAGAGGTAGTGAAAATCAATTTGATTTTGATGGATTTCTACAAGTTATATACACTAATCCGATAACAGAAAAATCAGAAGAATCCTGGATAAAGCAGAATGGAGATGCATTTATTACAGAAAAGGGAGTTATTGAAAACCTAGACAACTTAAAGCTATATGGCTCTTTTTCTAACGATCGTTTAGCAAACTATCTGCCATTAGCTGAACTCAAACCTTATTACAAAAAGCAATTAAAAACGAAATCAATAGCTGACAAAATAAGATCCAAGTTTCCGGAAAATAATCTTAATGAAAAAGTCTATTTACACACAGACAGGGAGGTATATTATGCAGGTGAAGATATATGGCTGAAGGGATACATCAACCCTTCAGAAAATGGCGCTGTTCAATCAAGAAAATTATATGTAGAACTTATAAATAAGGATAGCTCAATCACACAAACAATCATCTCCATAGAAGATGGTAAAGCTTCTGGCTATTTAACTATTCCAAATAGTCTGACAGACGGCCCTTATATGATAGCCAGCTATACAGACCTAAACGCTAAATATCCAGATAGTCATTTCAAAAAGCCTATTCAGATTGGATACTGGGAGGCAAAAACAATTCGTAATTCAAATGATTCTGGTACCATTTCCATTTTCCCTGAAGGTGGTGAACTAATAGCTAGGATAGTCAATAATGTTGCATTCGAGATTAAAGATTCAAAAGGCAATAGAATGAATGGAGAACTTAGCCTCTATGAAGGAAATAAGAAGTTGACTAATGCTAAAACTGATTGGGCAGGAAAAGGATCTTTTAAGCTAATCCCAAAAGAAAATGTGCGGTATTCACTTAAGGGTAACGAGTTAAATCTCACACCTCATAAATTCTCCGCAAGCACAAAAGAGATTGGAATTATTGTTCAAAATACAGTTGATGGGTTTAGGGTCAACCTTCAATCAAATGTCGTAATAAGCGACTCCATTTATATAGTCACATCCTGCAAAAATAAATTACAAAGCATACATCATGCATTTCTATACAAAACCTATCAACTGATGATTCTCAATGAAGATTTAAATGATGGTGTAAACGTTATTACAATTTTTGATAAAAACATAAATCCCCTTCTTGAGAGGGTAATGTATAAGCCCCCTACTATCGTGGGTTTAGGTTTGAATGTATCATCACAAGACCTTCAAACAAGGGTTACAATTGCTGGCCAAGATTCTATAAAATCAGCTTCTCTATCAATAATTGATCTCTCCAAGTCTAACGATAGGGGTATTGAAAGCATTCTTGTGACGAACTACTTGCGTCCAGAGATTAAAGGAATGATTCAAAATGCTGATCAAATATTTTTTGAACCTAATGAAAAAAACATTGACTTTTTGATGTTGAAAAATGGTTTAAGAAATTTTAATGAAAACATAGAGTTAACTAATGAAACTATCCAAAAGGAACTGATCGCTGGCTTCCAAATTAATGGATCAATTGATTTCAAGAAAGCTAAAAAAGCTCATACCGATACGATCTATCTTATCAATAGAAAATCAAAAACCCCTTTACTTTCTGAGATCGTAGATGAAAAAGGACAATTTTCTTTTGACAATGTTTCCTATACTGATTCAACTAGTCTTTTTTTCGCGTTTGATAAAAAGTATGCTAAAAATGTTTCATCAATTAATTTAACAGCAGATCACGATTGGCAATATATCAGTGGGTATCCTTTTAAATTTGATTTTTCTGATGAACTTCTAAATGAAAGAAGAAAGCTTAATTTTGAAAATTACATTAGGTCACGCACTTCGTTTAACACCTCTGAAGCCACCTTATTGGAAGAGGTTGTTGTCCTTGGCGAGGAAGGAAGCTCCCTGAAATCCAGAAAGTACAGTATAACAAGTGCGGACATCTTATCATTTAAAGAAAAACCACTAGCGGGATTCGGAATAACTACTTATACAGCTATTCAGCGTCTACAGTCTGTCGAAGTTATAATCTATTATGAAGTAGGTGGTGCTATTATTAGAGATGTTAAACTAATCAACTCAGAAGTTACCGACCCCCTTAGAAATGAGATTGATCTATTCATCGATAATTCCTTTTCTGAACCTATTACGCTTCTCTACATGAACCCTGCAAATATTGAGCGAATTGAGTTTGTTAAACTCTATGGAAAAAATGGTTCTCTGTTTGTATATACAAGAGAGATTACTGAAAAAAAATCAAACAGACGAGTCTTTCAGAAAAGACTCAAGGGCTTTCAGGAGAAAAAAGATTTTTACACAGAAAAGCTTCTTCAAAACCCAAGTCACCAGTCAGCAACACTCCATTGGGATCCTTCCATTTCCAACGATCAAAGGTCTATCTCATTTTCTGTCCCTCAAAAACAAATCCCGATGAAAATAATTCTGGAAGGATTTACCAAAGACAATAAGCCTTTTCGGTTAACTAAAACTTACCATAGCAATTAGTATCTTATGCTTTAATGAAAGCACAATACATCAAGCTCCTCAAAAAGCAAATCAGTAAATTAGACGAAGAAAGTTTCGATCTCGAAGCATGGAAGACCAGTGCAATTACTGTTTTGAGTCGAATCTTCGGAGAGTCCGACACAAGAGTTAAGCAAATTGAAAACCTAAAGATAGACTACAGCAGTTGGACCTTAAGAGATTCAAACGCCAACTACAAACCAGTAGAAACTGCAAAGTTGAAGGGCATAGAGATTCTGAATACGGCCATTGATGAGATTGAAATCTTCGGTGCTCCAGAAAGTCACTCAATGGACGTTTTAGGCCAAGATTTTGTAAAAAAAATACAAGATATGACCGAAAAAGAACGCAAAAGGCACTTCAACGAAATGAAGAAAGA
The DNA here is from genome assembly GCA_039984955.1 of Marinobacter alexandrii. Taxonomy (NCBI): domain Bacteria; kingdom Pseudomonadati; phylum Pseudomonadota; class Gammaproteobacteria; order Pseudomonadales; family Marinobacteraceae; genus Marinobacter; species Marinobacter alexandrii. Next base: position 2,103,761 of record JBDWTN010000007.1, on the reverse strand, counting down.
AAAGCTTGTCGAGCTTTTGCTGAAGCTCACTTCATAAGTGTTATGATTGAGGGCACAACATAAAGAATGGTTTATTGTAAAAATTTTACAATAAATTAAGATTAGTGCTTAAAATGCCTCACTCCAGTCATTACCATAGCTAAACCATTAGCATCACAATAGTCAATTGATAATTGATCTTTAATGGAACCACCAGGCTGAATCACTGCGGAAATCCCCGCTTTATGCGCAATCTCTACACAATCTGGAAATGGGAAAAATGCGTCTGATGCCATGACCGCACCATTTAAGTCAAATCCAAAATTTCCAGCTTTTTCAATAGCTTGATTTAGTGCGTCTACTCGTGATGTCTGTCCAACTCCACTTGCCAGTAGTTGACCATTTTTAGCTAGCACTATTGTATTAGACTTTGACTGCTTACACACCTTCGCAGCGAAAATTAAATCATCAACCTCCTCAGATGATGGAGCCTTCTTCGTTTTCACCTCAAGGTCTGACTTGCTTTCAGACTTCAAATCATAGTCTTGAACAATGATCCCGTTTAGCATGCTTTTATACTGAGTCTGCTGATGCCATGACTTTTTCTGTACCAGAAGGATTCTATTTTTCTTCTGCTTAAGCACTTTCAATGCCTCCTCGCTAAAGGATGGTGCAATTAGGATTTCAAAGAATAAGCTGTTCATTTCTTCAGCTGTTTCTCCATCTATTTCTTTATTGCAAATCAGCACTCCACCAAAAGCAGAAACTGTATCCGCAGCAAATGCTCGTTGATAAGCTTCTTTCGTATTTGATCCTGTCGCAATACCGCAAGCATTATTGTGCTTCAAAATACCAAAAGCTGTTTCATCAAATTCAGCAATCAGCTGAACTGCAGCCTCAATGTCTACAAGATTGTTATAGGAAATCTCTTTTCCATGTAGTTGATCAAAGTACTCAGAAAGATCACCGTAAAAGGTCCCTTTTTGGTGAGGGTTCTCACCATACCTTAAGGTTCTGGCTGGTGAGGCGCTTACTCTAAATGCAGGTACTTCATCTTCTCCATTCATCCAGTTGAAGATAGCTGAGTCATAATGGCTGGATGTGGCAAATGCTTTTGCCGCAAATAGCTTTCGCTCCTCCTCACTAGTCTCTCCATTTTGGTTATCGAGAATGTTCTGCAAATCTCGGTAGTATTCCATCGAGCTGACCATCACTACGTCCTTGTAGTTTTTCGCTCCTGCACGGATCAGAGCAATTCCACCAATGTCAATTTTTTCAATAATGTCTTCTTCTGACGCTCCGCCTGCTACAGTCTCTTCAAATGGGTATAGGTCTACAATCACTAAGTCGATTGGAGGAATTTCGAATTTCTTTGCTTCGGCTAAATCAGATTCATTATCTCTTCTATGTAGAATTCCACCAAATACCTTCGGGTGAAGGGTTTTTACACGTCCACCAAAGATTGAAGGATAATCAGTCAGACTTTCAACTGGAATCACTTCAATTCCCAATTCCTTGATGAATTTTTCGGTTCCTCCAGTACTGTAAATCTTTATTTCTTGCTCGGCAAGCTTGCTAACGATTGGCTCCAAGCCATCTTTGTGAAATACAGAAATAAGGGCAGACTCAATTTTTTTTGTAGACATGTTAGGTGGACGGTTTATATCAAAGGTTGCAAAGGTACCATCGTAGATGGTTTTATCAATTATGAGCTTTGATATACTCGCCAATTACTCGAGGAAAATGCTCATACTCTAAAGCATGAATTTTTTGAGCTAATGAATCAGGGGTATCTTTCGGTTCTACTTTGCACTTTGCTTGAAATAAAACTTCCCCTTTATCGTATTCTTCATTAACTAAGTGAATGGTAATTCCCGACTCAGCTTCATAAGATTCAATTACCGCCTTGTGGACTTGGGAACCGTACATCCCTTTTCCTCCAAATTTTGGGAGCAAGGCAGGATGAATGTTAATGATTCGATTAGAAAATGCACGCACTAAATAATCGGGAATCAACCAGAGGAAGCCAGCCAATATGATATAATCAATGCCTTCCAGTCGCTTCAGAAAGGAAGAGTCTCTAAACTCCTCTTTTGAAAAAGTGAAAGAAGGGATAGCTAATTTTTTGGCTCGCTCATGAACAAAGGCATCTAATTTATTTGAGAGAATCTCGTTGACTTGAATGTTTGGATGCTTTGCGAAATATTTTGCAATATTCTCTGCATTACTCCCACTGCCAGAGGCAAAAATGGCTAGGTTTATTTTCTTATCCACGTTGCAAAGCTAACTAGAACGCATCTTCAAAAACGTCGATATTACCGGCTGTATCAACACAGGCAATATCAAACCGAACATCCTTTTTCCAATTGATCCCATAGATGTAGTCTTCAGCAGCTTCTTTGATTCGTTCTTGCTGAGAATTTGAAACAAACGTTTCTGCCTCGCCAAAGTCCGTTCTGCTTCGGTTTTTCACTTCAATAAAGATCAAAAGCTTATCACTCAGTAATGCAATAAGATCAATCTCTGCTCGGCCAAAGCGATAGTTGGTTTCTAAAATCTCGCAACCTTCTTTTTCATAGTAGCGTTTCGCTATTGCTTCACCTTCAATACCTTTAGTTTTGCGATCCATTGTTAGACGAAATTAAGAAAGTTAATGTCAGAACTATACCCACTTAAATTCAAAACCATCTTTAAAGAAAAGCTTTGGGGCGGCCAGAAAATTAAAACGATTCTTGAAAAAGATTTTGGTGAGCTTGAGAATTGCGGTGAAACTTGGGAGCTTTCCGGTGTGTCTGGAAATATTTCTGAAGTAGAAAATGGATCGATGGCCGGTAGTCTTCTCAGCGATCTTGTTTCACAGTGGAAAGACAAATTAGTTGGCGAAAAAATTTACCAAAGGTTTAGCGATGAGTTCCCACTGCTGATAAAATACATAGATGCTGCAGAGGATCTTTCTGTGCAAGTGCATCCCAATGATGAACTAGCTCAAAAAAGACACAATTGTCCTGGGAAATCAGAAATGTGGTACATCATCCAAGCTGATGAAAATGCCTCTCTTATCAATGGATTTGTTAAAGAAACTAATAAAGTAGAATATTTAGACCACTTCCATTCAGGAAGAATAATGGAGCTTCTTCATTCTGAAAAAGTGAAAAAGGGAGATGTATATTATCTGCCTGCAGGCCGTGTTCATACCATTGGGAAAGGGCTTTTTATAGCCGAAATACAGCAAACCTCAGACATTACTTACAGAATTTATGACTTTGACCGTGTAGACAAAGAAGGCAACAAAAGAGATTTACATACAGATATGGCCTTAGATGCTTTGGACTATTCAAAACCAAATGACCTAAAAAGCGAGTATAGCGAAACCGTTAATCAAACGAACACAGCCGTTTCATCGCCATATTTCACAACCAATAAACTAAATGCTGATAAAAATCTAAAAATCGATAGAAGTAATATTGATTGTTTCAAAATTTATATCGGAGTTAGTGGTTCAGGAGAAATTGCCGGTGAAAGTATCAAACTTGGTGAGGTAATACTTGTTCCAGCTTCCATGAAAAACTATACAATAGAACCAGAAGGAAAGCTAGAATTGTTAGAGACTTACATTGATGCCTAGAAAGCATGACAAAACAGACGCAATTCATTCACTTAGGATTAAAAGACTATCAAGAAGCTTGGGATTATCAAGAACAGCTTTTCAAAGAAACTGTTGATTTAAAAATTGCCAACAGAAAGCTTACTCAAGAAGAAAACGTAGAAACCAAAAACTACCTCATTTTCTGTGAACATCCACACGTGTTTACCCTTGGAAAAAGCGGTGATGAAAATCATCTTCTCGCCAACGAGGCATTCTTAAAAGAGAAAGAGGCAACTTTCTATAAAATCAACCGAGGAGGAGATATTACCTATCATGGACCTGGACAGATCGTAGGGTATCCCATTCTCGATCTAGATCATTTTTTTACGGATATTCACAAATATCTACGCTACTTAGAGGAAGCAGTCATTCTAACGTTAAAAGAGTATGGCATTGAGTCTGGAAGAATAAATGGACTCACTGGTGTATGGCTTGATTGGGAAGATGACAAAAAAGCACGCAAAATCTGTGCACTTGGTGTAAAGAGTAGCAGATGGGTAACCATGCATGGATTTGCATTTAATGTAAATACCAACCTCGATTATTTCAATTATATCGTTCCGTGTGGAATTCAGGATAAAGCCGTTACTTCATTGCAAAAGGAATTGGGCAGAAAGCTTGATATCCAAGAAGTAGAGGAGAAACTAAAAATCCAGCTTGCTACACTTTTTGAAATGGACTTGGTCGACGCTCCTTAGAAGTTAATCTGGAAATCCCATACCCAAGAAATGTTGCCATCAAGTGCATAAGAGAAATGTGTAAATCAATTCCTAAAACAGATAAGTTAAACATTTCGAAAATCACAGGAATACTTAGCATCAACCAGGGCTTTCGGCTTTTGGTAGATAAGGCGCCATAAACCTGAAACATACCGATAGATCCTCCCATCCAGTTTCTTTCAAAGGCGAATTGAAAAAACTCACTTTCCGGAAAATAATCTAAACCTACTGTATAAAAAATTCCATAAAAAGGCGCAACAGTAAAATATGCTGAAATGAAAATTAAGGCTGTCATCTTAGCTCCAAAGATTGCTTCATGAGATTGAACAATTATTAAAATCCCAAGAACTGATACAAACAGAATATGATCTAATCCATTGTGAAGAAAGAGTGTAGTAAAAAGGTTTCGGATGAAAATTAACGGAGATTCTGTAAGATTCTTTACCCAAAAGGCATATTCGCATTGCAGAGCTAGTTGCCAGGTTCCTTCGCAGTTTCTTGTTGAAGCAAAGCCAAGGAAGCCTATGATAGACCAAATAATAATAAGATATGCTATCGAAAAACGCTTGTGAACAATAACCTCTTTTAGAGAGATTAGTTCATTGTTAACTCCCTTCCATGGCCATACAAAAGGAAAAATCCTTTCCTTTTGAGGGTTGTTTTGATTCATTTGCCTAAAATAGTAATTGTGATCAAGATTGCTAAATATTCTAACGGCCGATGACTAAGGAATTGATTACATGAATTTTCAAAACACAAAATCAAGCACCGCTTGTGAAAAAAGATATTGATTTCTCCCCAGTCAAAAATGTACATGTGGTCATTGCCAAAAATGATGAAGCCTGGAAGGTGTTTATCATCAATAGAAATCAAGCTAAACTTGAAAACGTAATGGTCACTTCCCGAGGATATGGAGAAACAAAAACTGAAAAACAGCAGACCACTGTTCTTCGTCACATGATTCCATACATTGAATCTGGAATGTATGCATTGATTGAGCCAATTGACGAATCTGTTTTTCACTTAAATAATGAATACTGGGTGAGCTATTTTATTGATGGGCAGGTATATGATAAAAAGTTTATCTTTGTGCCAGACTCAATCATTGAAGAAAACCTGATCTTCATTGAAGAGTTGGAAATGAAAGGTATCTTTCATGATTAAATACCTGACTAATCTTAAAAGTTGATTTTACATCACTTTCAGCGCAATAAGATTCAGAAATGTCAGAGTATTAAAACAAACAAAGTTTGCATAATCACTTTCAAGACTTTCTCATCATTGATATTGAAACAGTGTCTGGAAACGAAGACATTGAAAAACTATCGCCAGCATTAAAAAAGCACTGGGAACGAAAAGCCGGTTTCATTCGAAACCCAGATGATAAAACACCCGAAGAACTGTACTTTGATCGTTCAGCTATTTATGCAGAGTTTGGGAAAATCATCGTCATTGGAATAGGGTTTTATCATGAGGTTAAAGGAAAGCAAGCTTTGCGAGTAAAATCAATCGCTTCGCATGACGAAAAAGAATTATTAACAGAATTTAAAAATTTTATAGAATCAAAATTTGATCAGGATAATCTCAAATTATGTGCACACAATGGAAAAGAATTTGACTTTCCTTACTTGTGCAGAAGAATGCTGATCAACGATATTAAGATTCCCTGGTCATTAAATATTACAGGGAAAAAACCATGGGAAGTCAATCATATTGATACTATGGAGCTATGGAAATTTGGCGACTGGAAAAGTTTTACCTCGCTGGATTTACTAACCGCCATTTTTGATATCCCCTCCAGCAAAAAAGACTTGGATGGGTCAATGGTGACAAAAACATATTATGAAGAAAATGATGGGTTAAAGAGAATTGAGGAATATTGCAGAAAAGATGTTGTAGCAACCGCTCAACTTTATCTCCGCCTCAACAACTTACCACTGATCGCCCAAGATCAGATTAACATCGTAACATGACCGCACGGTCGAACAAACAATGAGTAAAAAACGAAAAAAATTAGGATCAAGATCCAAAAACCAAACACCAAATCACGTAAAAAACATCAAGAGTGAACTACACTCGATCTTTTCCTTAAACGACGGAAAATCATACGGATATAGAGATCTTATCAGAAAGCTTCAATTGCGTGATAAGAAATCAAAAGACTATTTAAAGAATCAACTTTTTAGCCTTGAGAGTAGAGAACAAATCAGACGGCTTAGTGATGGTAGATATGTAAGCAACAAAGAATCAGAATACATTCAGGGGATTGTGGATCACGTAAATCCCAACTTTGGCTATATAGTAACCCCAGAAGGTGAAGAGGATATTTGGGTGAAAACCTTAGATCTAAACTTTGCTATCCATGGAGACCTGGTAAGTGTCGTGCTAACTAGACCTGCCAAAAAGGGTTTTAGACCCGAAGGAAAGGTCGTCAATATTCTCAATCGAAATCGAGATGAGTTTGTAGGAAAAATAGAAATATCGGAAAAGTTCTCTTTTGTTATTTCTGACAGTCGAAACATCCATTTTGATATCATGGTTTATCCAGAAAAAATTGGGAAAGCCAAACCAAATGATAAAGTTTTAGTCAAAATTGATAAATGGCATGACTCAAAAAACAGAAGTCCACTAGGGACAGTAACTGAAGTTCTTGGACAAGCTGGAGAAAATGATGCTGAAATTCATTCGATTATGGCAGAGTTTGGCCTGCCTTTTCGCTTTCCTAAGAAAATCGAAAAAGCGGCAGATGTTATTTCTGACCTGATCTCAACAGAAGAAATTAAGAAAAGAAGAGATTTCAGAGACATTACCACGTTTACCGTGGATCCACACGATGCAAAAGATTTTGATGATGCGCTATCGATAAAAGAGCTAGAAGATGGAAAGTACGAAATAGGGATTCACATAGCAGATGTATCGCACTATGTTGAGGAAGGAAGTGAGCTTGATAAAGAAGCTGTAGATAGAGCTACTTCTGTTTATCTAGTCGATCGAACCATCCCAATGCTTCCCGAAAGACTGTCCAACGGTCTTTGCTCTCTAAGGCCTAAAGAGGAAAAGCTCACCTTCTCTGCTGTTTTCGATATAGATGCCAAAGGATCGGTTTCTAAAAAATGGTTTGGAAGAACGATTATCAATTCTGATCGACGCTTTACCTATGAAGAGGCGCAAGAAAGAATTGAGGGGTTGGATAGCGATTTCACCAAGGAGGTTGTCACGCTTAACAATATAGCAAAGCAGCTTAGGGAGAAACGCTTTCAACATGGCGCAGTGAATTTTGAAACAGTAGAAGTCAAGTTCAAACTTGCTGAAGATGGAAAACCTTTGGAGGTAATCCCCAAAGAGCGAAAAGACGCGCATAAAATGATCGAAGAGTTTATGCTTCTTGCGAATAAAGAAGTAGCAACTCATATTTTCAAGTGGAGAGAGAAGGGCAAAGAAGAAGGAAGTAAAACCTTCGTATATCGGGTACATGATAATCCGGATCCAGAGAAGCTAAGCACGTTTGCCTCATTCGCAGCACGCTTTGGTCATAAAGTGGATACTGGCGGAAATATTTCACATGGCTTGAACAAGCTCATAGAAAATATTGAAGGCAAGCCTGAGCAAAATGTATTGGAATCTTTGGCTATCAGATCTATGGCTAAAGCGAAATACACTACTGATCCAAGACATCATTTTGGTTTGGCTTTTGATCATTACACTCATTTTACTTCCCCTATTCGTAGATATCCGGATGTGATGGTCCATCGCCTCCTCGAACATTATCTGCAGGGAGGTAAAAACGTGGGTGATGAAGAACATGAACCTCTTTGTATGCATTCTTCTGAGCGTGAAAAACGCGCGGCAGACGCAGAGCGTGCTTCCATCAAATACAAACAGGTGGAGTTCATGGAAACTATGCTCGGGCAGGATTTTGAAGGAATTGTTTCTGGAGTAACAGAGTGGGGAATTTTTGTTGAGATCATCCAAACTAAGTGTGAAGGGATGATCAGAATGGCTGATCTAGATGACGATTTTTATGAGTTTGATGAAAAGCAAATGAGAGTCATCGGAAGAAACAATAAAAGAATCATCACCCTCGGAGATAAACTAAAAGTCCTTGTTGCCAAAACAGATATTGATAGAAGGACGATTGATTTGGAGTTGGTAAATGAAAACGACTAAATCCAATTATTTTATTGAAGTTGAATCAACCTCAAGAATAAGCCAAGCAGCCGTTTATGAACGATTAGCTATTTTTATGCAAGAGTTAGGAATTAAATGTCTTGATAAGAGACCCTGATTATGCTAAGCAAAAAAGCACTAGACATGTTGGAGTATAATGGATACTCCATGAAAAATGATGAATCTCAAATTTCATTCAATCATTCTTCTACTGATATGATTGGGTTAATGATTGTACTTATTCTGACATTTGCTGTTGTCGTATTTCTAGTTTCTGTTCAGCTATTCGTTGGTTTAGGAGTCGCTGTATTGGCTTTCTTGATATTCCTTCCAATAGTCAAAAGAAGTAAAGGAAAGTTTCGATTAATCATTGACAAGAAGAATAAGTCTTTAAGTGTCAAAGAAAATGATTCCACTATTTCTAAATCATTTCAATTCATCGATAGTATTTTCATTCACTCCAAGTTTGTTGATGAGTATTCCAGCGCTTTCAAAAGTACGAGCGAAGAGCATAGAATAACCATTGGGTTGGAAATGGATAATAAGAAACTGATCCCGATCTTCAAGTTGATATCGGATCATGCCAAGCCTTCGAAGGAAATGAATGAAGTGCATGATTATATAAAGTCATTAATCTCTTAGACTCAGCGAGATTCTTCGTCCGGTATTAATTGAAAAAAGAGGCATTCTTGATTTTTTCAGTTAATATTAATTGTGAAAGCAATAGGTCTTTGGACTTATTAAAACCACCTAATCATGGAATCATCCAACCTGAGCAAGAAGGCCATCCACCTTCTTCAAGAAAACGGTTATTCTTTCAAAAAGAAAGATGGCAGAATCGCTATCAAGCGCACCAATAGTTATATGGGCGCGGTAGTCCTTCTTTTTGTAACACTCTTTCTCTCTATTCCTGTTTTTTCAGCTGGTGCTATTTATGGGGTAATACTTATTGCAGCCGTAGTGGGCGCTATAGTCATTCGAAAAATCTTCTTTACTCACCGATCATCACTACTACTTGATTTAAATGCAAAGACTTTTACAGCAATTGTTGGAACATATCACCAGGAAGATCAGTCATTAAAAATGATTTCCGCTATTAAGCTAAATTCAAAATTTATTGATGAGTACACCACTGCAGCAAGAAACTCTGTGGAAGAACACTTGATATCAATTACGATTCAATTAATCACAAAAGAAGAAATTACACTATTTCATTTTAAATCGGATCAAGCAGAGCCCTCAGCAGAAATCAATGAAGTTTACAGTTTAATCGAAGATATAGTAAAGACAACCAAGTCGATTTAGTCTAAACCTATATCCTGAAATCAGCTTTATCCAATCACACTGCATGCTTGTAAAAAATATTTCAACCATGCCTTTGCATATTTATGGCCTCCCTTTTATGGTTTCTATTTTTTCATCGGGATAAACCTTTCATTTGTCGCTTTATCTAAAGTTTTATTTTTTTTCATTTATATCTTGGCTACAAACAATTACCGCTAATCGTGAAAGGCCTAAAGTATTTAAAGAAAGAGCAAGGATTTTACCTCTTTCTGATGATTTCTGCGTACGCATCTACACTGATTTTCGGAATATTCTATTGGGTCGCTGGGGCAAGGGAATTATATTTTCCCACCTTTGGGGCTTTCTTTTTATTCGTACTATATGGGATTCTATCATTCTATTCCGTAGGGTTGGTTACACTTTTTAGACTTTCAATTCTCACTGCTTTAGCAGCATTTTTTAATCAAGTCTATTTCACAGGAGGAATGCTATCATCAGGAGTCGTAGAATTTTTAATTCCTCCTCTTTTAGCTTTTTTCTATCGGCCAATTAGCGATCGTTATTTTTTTATGGCCTTTTCAGCTATCTGTATGATCGTCATGTGGCCATTAACGCAATTGGGTTTCACTCAAAACTTGTTGCCAGAAGAACTTCATATTACTCATGGTGTATTTTGTTCAATATTCGTCTTTACAATTGTTTCTATTTATACCTTCTTATTTCGCAATGCTCTGGTCATTAAGAATCAACAAATCGGTGATTCTATGAAACAATTACAGGAGACTACTCATAAATTAATCCAGTCAGAAAAAATGGCTTCCTTAGGAATGCTTTCAGCTGGTGTCGCACATGAAATCAACAATCCTCTAAATTTTATTAAGGGTGGAATAGAAGTGTTAGAGCAAGGACTTCAAAAAGAGAAAAAACTGGAATTCGACGCTGATCCTTGTATCCATGTGGTGAAAGAAGGTCTTAATAGAGCCACAGTAATTGTAAATAGTTTAAATCACTTTAGCAGAAGCTCTGAGGGTATGAACGAACAGTGCGATATTCATGAAATCTTAGAAAATAGCCTAGTCATGTTACAGCCTAAAATCAAGTACAAAGGCAAGGTTTTTAAGGAATATGCTGAGGAGTCTCTCATTATTCAAGGCAATGAAGGAAAACTGCATCAAGCATTTTTGAATCTAATATCAAATGCTGAACAATCAATTAATAGCAAGGGTAATATCACCATCAAAACAAAGAAATTAAAAAAGAAAATTGGAATAGAAATAATAGATGATGGAGAAGGGATAAGTAAGGAAAACCTGAATAAAATAAGTGATCCCTTCTTTACTACTAAGCCAGTAGGAATGGGAACTGGTTTAGGCCTTTCTATTACCTATAAAATCATTCGGGAACATAATGGGGAAATTAAAGTTTCTTCTAAAATCGGTAAAGGTTCTAAATTTGCCATATCATTCAATCTAAATTGAAAAACACAGTCCTTTTTGTAGATGATGAAGTAATCAACCTTTTTGTACTTGAAAGAAGGTTTGAAGAACAGTATAATGTCCTTACCGCTCAGTCAGGTGAAGAAGCCCTAGAAAAAATTTCTTTAAACGGAGCATCTCTCAATGCAATAATTAGCGATTTGCGAATGCCTCAAATGGATGGACTTGAATTGATAGGAAAGGCAAAAGAGCAATTACCAAACTTACCTTGCTTCCTGCTAACCGGCTATGATTTCAATGAGCAAATTGAGGAAGCCTTAAAAGAAAATAAGATATCACATCTATTCAAAAAGCCATTTGACTACAACGAAATAGATCAGAAGCTAAAAGAAATGATTTAACGATGAGCTTCTTTTAGCAAATCGGTTACGGTCTTCACAGGACTGAACGTACTCAATGGAACTTCGACAAATATGGTATTCCAATAAGCCATTCCACCATTCCATAAACCAGCTAGTTCCATAGCCAAAAGCTGTTCCCCGTTATATGATTTTTCGGAAATAAAGCCTGCTTCTGAGTCTCGATATGCTAATAAATCAAACTTTTTCCCTTTGTAGTTCCTAATTCCAAGAACCAGGTCTACCGGATTAAAATGCGTCCCTCTATTGAAAATTTCTATTTGTCTTTTTTCGCTTTTATTGATTTGCGCAGACTCTATGATTTGAAGACTTTCAAAACCCTCATTCTTAATCCAAAAAGGGCCTCCTCCTGGTTCACCTTCATTTTTTACCATCCCACAAACTCTAATAGGGCGATTCAAAAGTTTTGGAACCTCTTCGCTCGAAAAATTTCCTTTTAAACCTATTTGATTAAGCAGTTCATTCGACTCTCGCACGATATCCTCACCTAAATCATGACGTTCCAATAAATCAAAGATTTTTTCTTGAAATAGGATCAAAACTCCAGCAAGTGCTTTTTTAAAATCAATAGTTTCTTCCTTCAACCTATCGGAGACCACATTATCAATATTCTTGACAAATACGATATCAGCCTCTAGTTCATTAAGATTTTCAAGCAAGGCTCCATGTCCTGCAGGACGAAACAATAATTTTTCATTTTCATCCCGAAATGGTTCAAAGTTCAATGTTGAAGCTATAGTATCTGTTTTCTCCTTTTGAACGCTGAATGAAATTTCAAACAAATCATTTGAATGCTCAGCGACTCCATTAACATGATTTTGAAAGCCTTTTAAGTGTTCTTTTGAAACGGTGAAATGAATCTTAGTAACACCTGCTTTTGTTGCATATCGTTTACCTTCGGTCATATGTTCTTCCACCGGAGTTCTTTCAAATGATTTGTATGAATGAAATTTCAGCAACCCCTTAGGAAGATTCCCATAGTCCAACCCTTGAGATTTAAGTAAACATTCCACAACTAGATCATATGCATTTCGTTTTAACGCTTCCTCCACGGAAAATCCGTGGATAGATTCAAATGCAGCTAATAAGTCGTTGTAAAAAGCAAACTCTTTCAAATCTGAAAAAAACACATCCAATTTCTTATCCTCGGATTTAAGCTCTTTAAAAGATTCTTCCGTCTTATCATATGTATCCAGGAAAGAGAAGAGAGCCTTGAACATTCTGGTCGCTGCTCCTGAAGCAGGAACAAACTTTATGACTGAAGCATCGCAATTCTCATACCTCTGAATATCCTTTTCAATATTTGCTAATTGAATGATACCATCATCAATTATTGCTGGTGAAGAAAGTTTGATTGAAGGAAAGCCTTCTTCAAATTTTTTAAGCTGATTTTGAACTTGTTCTAGGCTAAGTCCCTTTTCAGATATATATTCTTGGTCGCTTTTTCTAAACATATCGCTTATTATTCGAAATACAATCAAATCGAAGGGTGAAGTTGTTTAATTTCAAAAGAAAACAAATTAATTTGGGTCAATAAATAATCACCTAAAAATATGAACTCAGAACTTCACAGAATAGCACCCACTTTTTATGGAATAACAATGGTTCCTCCATCGGGGTGGAGAGATTACGGATACGCTCTTTTAATAATTGCCGGATCCGACGGTGAAGTCTCCGATCCAGAACTTGAATGGTTGACCGTAGAATGCGCCAAGGCAGTTGGTATTGATGATGAGATCATTGCCGACTGGGAGGAATATGATTTTGAAGAAGTCTCCTTAGAAGAAATTTTCAATTCATTCAACATCAAATCGTTTTCAAATTTCAATAAGCTATTGATCTATGATGCAATTAGAATGTCCAGCGCTGATGGAGAATATGCAGAAGATGAAAGAGAGCAAGTTTATCGCGCCGCGCAAATCTTAAGAGTATCCAACGAAGCTGTTATGTCCATTGAAGCTTTAGTTGACTTAGAACATGCCGCAAATAAGCTACGCTTGACGATACTCTAACCGTAAATTTCATTCAATACATTGGCTAATCTAATCCCAGCTTGAAGTAGGCGTTGATTTAACAATTCAATTTTTTCATAATTATAGCGATAGCTAAGCTTATTATCTTCAGGGATATTTAAATAACATTGATTTCGGTAGCTTTTAGATTCGTTCGCCCAATCTAGCACCTCAAGTGAAGACCACAGTGAAAGCTGATTACTACTCGGGTGATCAATCCAGTCTGCATATTCTGTATAACTATATTTCTGGCCATCAATCATCTCACTATCCCAAACTCGATGCAGGTTAGAGTTTTGCCAAAAATATTCCAGTTTTATATCATTCCCCCCTCTATCTTCCCCGTTCCCTACATGTAGCGGTTGATGAATGTCGCCTATCAGGTGTATAAGGCACTTCAAGGCGAAAGCCTCATCTTCGTCTGTAAACGTTTTTGATTCCAACTCAGCCATAAGTCGTTGAATTGTCACTATGATATCTCCTTCGTCTGGCGTTCCAGACTCTTCATAAGATTTTCCATCCTGAATTGTAGCATAATGCCAGGGAGACATGTGCTTATACGTAGCATCCGATTTGATAAAATCCATATAATTACTTACTTCAGCAAGGGTTTCATTTCCCAGCACAAAAGCAATATTCTTTTTGGCTTTTTTCGTCAAATGTCTTTCTGCAATAAGGCCCACAATTCTATGTCCCGTAGCTCCCCATCCAAAAGATTTAACAGCAATGACAAGTGAGATTATGATAATTGAATATTTCTTCATGCAATAAAGTTAGAAGAATCAAAAACATGTTAGCGTTAAAAAGAGATTAAGCTTTTGCTAAAAAAGAGAAGGCGTGCCCTAAAAAGGTACACGCCTAATCACCAACCTAACCTAAAAGAAAGTCTTTAAGTAAACGGAGTAACTTTTTTTTATTGTCCGTTTCTTGATTGTATAAACCCGTGATTTCCCTTAAATGTTGCAATTGTATCTTGAAATAGTTCATTTTTTAGATGAACTAGTCAATATGATCTATCAATACATCATATAGTGTTGATGTAAATAATTTGTCAAAACTATTTCCATGGATCAGTGTATTAAGTAAGGGTTTACTTTTGCCATCTTATAAAGAGGATCAATAAGTTGAATACGAAAGAATTAATAAGCAAATACCAGGAAAGTACGAATGTTAAAGCAATAGCAGAAAGCATTGAAAACAGAAAGCAACTTCGTTTAAAGGGAATAGCTGGAAGTTATGATGCTTTTTTGGTGGCCGCTATTTCAAAATCAATTGGTGGTATACACTTGATTGTTTTACATGATCATGAAGAAGCCTCCTATTTTCAGACCGATCTTTCAAATTTTCTGGAGGACGAGTTTGTGGCATTCCCTTCGTCTTACAAAAAGGCCTATCAATACGAAGAAATAGAAAATGCCAATATTCTTCAACGCGCAGAGGTACTAAATGACCTCAATGACAAAGAAAACATTGTCATAATTACGTATCCGGAAGCATTATCAGAAAAAGTAATTAACAAACGATCGCTTGTTTCAAATACATTCACCACTAAGCCTGGTGAACAATTAGATGTAGAATTTATTAGTGACTTGCTACTCACCTACGATTTCGAAAAAACTGATTTTGTTTATGAACCAGGTCAGTTCTCCGTTCGTGGCGGTATCGTAGATGTGTTTTCGTATGCACATGAAAGGCCCTATCGTTTAGAATTGTTTGGAGATGAAATAGAATCAATACGTGAATTTGATCCTGAAAGCCAGCTCTCAACAAAAGACTTGGATCATATTTCTCTCATTCCTAATGTTCAAACAAAATTGATAAGCGAAGAACGCCAGTCATTCCTAGATTATATTCCAAAAGAGACCACTATATGGCTTAAAGATTATCAGCAGTCATTAGATATTATTGATAAATCTTTTCATAAGGTAGAAGAGCAATTTCATATGATCCGTGAAATGAGCGGGAACTCTACGCTTATTACTTCCCCAGATCAGCTATTCGAAACTCAGGCTTCTTTCACTAGCTCACTAGATGGTTTTACCAAAGTTGAGTTTGGAAAGCGTTTTTACCTCCAACCAGAAGAAGAATTAACCTTAGCGACCAGACCTCAGCCTTCTTTTCACAAAAACTTTGCTTTATTAGCCGATAACCTAAGGGAGCTTCAACAAAACAATTATCAAAAATTCATTGCCGCTGAATCTTTCAAGCAGATAGAAAGATTAGAAACCATTTTCGAAGAAATAGATCACGAAATCAGGTTTGATGGATTAACGGCTTCACTAAGAGAAGGGTTTATTGATGATCATGAGGAAATTTGTGTTTATACAGATCATCAAATCTTCGATCGGTTTCATCGATATAAAGGCAAAGAAAAGTTTACAAAAAGTAAAGCACTAACTCTTAAGGAGCTTAAAACACTTCAACCAGGAGATTTTGTCACACATATTGATCACGGAGTTGGGCGTTTTGCCGGGTTAGATACCGTGGATGTGGGCTCCAATAAGCAAGAAGCTATTCGTTTGGTTTACCGTGATGATGATTTGCTTTACGTCAGCTTGCATTCACTCCACAAGATTTCTAAATATTCTGGCAAAGAAGGTGAGCCCCCTTCAATTAATAAACTCGGATCTCCTGACTGGGAAAACAAGAAGAAGAAGATTAAGCGGAAAGTTAAGGATATAGCAAAAGACTTAATCGAATTGTATGCAAAAAGAAAGTCCGCCCGTGGTTATGCTTTTCCTCCTGACGATTATCTACAAGCTGAGTTAGAGTCATCATTCATGTACCAGGATACTCCAGATCAATCTCTGGCAACATCAGATGTAAAAGCTGATATGGAGCTAGAACATCCTATGGATAGGTTGGTTTGTGGCGATGTTGGGTTTGGAAAAACAGAAATTGCAATTCGTGCTGCATTTAAAGCTGTTAACTCTGGTAAGCAAGCAGCAGTATTAGTCCCAACAACCATTCTTGCCATGCAGCATCATCGGACATTTTCCTCACGCTTGGAAAATATGCCCGTCAATATCGATTATATAAACAGGTTTAAAACCACTAAGCAAATAACTGAAATCAAAAAGAAGATTAAAGAAGGGAAAATCGATATTCTCATTGGTACACATCGTATTGTAAACAAAGACATTGAGTTTAAAGATCTTGGATTGATGATCATTGATGAAGAGCAAAAGTTTGGTGTCAAAGTAAAAGAGCGACTCAAAGAAATGAGAGTCAATGTTGATGCATTAACACTTACTGCTACCCCAATTCCTAGAACACTTCATTTCTCTTTGATGGGAGCAAGAGATTTATCTATCATTTCTACGCCTCCGCCAAATAGAAGACCCGTGACAACAGAGTTGCATGAATTCAATGAAGAAGTCATTCGAGATGCTGTAAGTCATGAAATAAGAAGGGGTGGGCAGGTTTTCATGGTTCACAATCGAGTGAGTGATATAGAGCAGATTGGAAACATGATTTATAAGCTCGTCCCCGACTCTAGAATCGGTATAGCACATGGACAGATGGAGGGGCCTCAACTTGAAAAGGCAATGATGAAGTTTATTGAAGGAGACTATGATGTACTTGTCTCTACAAACATCATTGAAAGTGGTCTTGATATTCCAAACGCAAATACAATCATCATTAACAATGCACATATGTTTGGTCTCTCAGACCTACACCAAATGAGAGGTCGAGTTGGAAGATCCAACACAAAGGCATACTGCTTTATGCTCACGCCTCCGGTTTCTGCTCTTACAAGTGATGCTCGGAAGAGACTCAACACATTAGAGGAGTTTTCAGAATTAGGTGACGGTTTCAAAGTTGCCATGCGAGATCTCGACATACGAGGAGCTGGCGACTTACTCGGAGCAGAACAGAGTGGTTTTATCAATGACATAGGTTTTGATATGTATCATAAGATTCTTGATGAAGCTGTTCAGGAGCTGAAAGACGGTGAATACAAGCAGTTGTTTGAATCTGATCTACTCAAAAACAAAGAAGTACTCGATAAGATGACAGAAGACTGCAATATTGAAACTGATTTCGAGGCATTAATTCCTGAAAGTTATGTACGTAATATTTCTGAAAGGCTTGGGTTATACACCAAACTTGACGACTTGAAATCTGAAGAGGAATTAGTAGACTTTATTAAGATGATGAAAGACAGGTTTGGTCCACTTCCAAATGGTGTTACCAATCTTACTGAAACTGTAAGGCTAAGATGGAAAGCTATGCACATAGGTTTTGAGAAGGTTACCATAAAAGGAAATAAAATGAGATGTTATGTCTCAGATAAAAAGCCGCAGGAGTATTTTCAATCAGAGCGATTTGGTAATGTTTTAAGCTTCATTAAATCCAACCCCCATGATAGTAAGATGAAAGAGGTTAAAAACAAACTGCTCATAAGTGTGGAAAATATTGGTTCAATAGAAAATGCTCGTCAGGTAATAGATCAAATGCATGCTCCTATGACTCCAGTGTGATTATTTTATGAAATGATACAATAAATAGGGTTATCTAGCATTAGATCAGTAGGTTTAATCTAAAATCCATCAACTTACGATGGCTTTTTTGAAATATTTGTGTTTATTAGTACGTTGAAACGTTTCAAGACAAATTCAAACGGTGTTATGAAAAATTATGTGAGAGCAGCCAAAGGCATTGGTTACTTTGCTATTGCTGCAGCTTTTTTAAGCGCTTGTAACTTTATTAAAGGTAGTGGAGGAGCCCCCTCTGCTGAAAACCCAGGTTTTGCTAGTTCAGCCACCGGCCTGGAATTTAACGAAGAAGGTGGTTTTCAAGTAAATGATTTTCAGGGACAACCAGATGGCCCCAACCTTATATTTATAGAAGGTGGTCGAACTGTACTTGGATCATTTGAAGAAGATGTTATTTATGCTCACGATAACTTGGAGAGAGCTGTGACTGTTGCTTCATTCTATATGGATGAAACAGAAGTAGCAAATATTCACTGGTTAGAGTATGAGTATTATATCAAACAAGATTCAGACGAGTATTATTGGAGAAATAACATGCCGGATACCGCTGTATGGGCAAAAGATCTTGCTTTCAATGATCCTTATGTAAATAACTATTACAGATATCCTGGATTCAGATATTTCCCTGTTGTGGGCGTAAACTGGAGACAAGCTGTCAACTATTGCAAGTGGAGAACCACAGTCGTTAACCTAAAGCTTGCAGAAGATGCTGGGTATTTAGATCCTGTTGCGAGTGGTGACGATGCTTTTGCTGGTGCAGAGGGTGGAGATCTATCCTCATCTGCTGGAACTGTTCCAGGGCTAACTTCAGGAGTAGTACTTCCCGGATACAGACTTCCTACGGAAGCAGAATGGGAATTTGCTGCACAAGCATTGATCGGAACACAATGGCAAGATGAAAATCAAACGCATAGAAGGTTATACCCTTGGGATGGTCATGCGTTAAGAAATCCTTACGGAAAAAGTATGGGATACTTTCTGGCCAACTTCAAAAGAGGTAATGGTGATTATGCAGGTATCGCGGGAAAATTAAATGATGGAGCAATGATCACTACATACATATATGATTATCCTCCAAATGATTTTGGCCTTTATAATATGGCTGGAAATGTGAACGAGTGGGTTCAAGATGTATATAGACCATTATCTTTCCAAGATATGGATGATTTAAACCCTGCACGAAGAGATGCAATCCTAGACTCAGAGACGGGATATGATGGGAATTACTCATTTATAGGAAATGAGAGCGCATATACTGAAGCTGATTGGGTTGAAACATCTGGTCTTCAAAAGTCTTATAATGCTGATAATCCACCTACGAAAAGAGTAAGAGTCTATAAAGGAGGATCTTGGCAAGATGTTGCTTATTGGATGTCTCCAGGAACTAGAAGATTCTTGTTCGAAGATTCAGCTACATCTACCATTGGATTTAGATGTGCTATGATTAGAGCTGGATCTAATTTCTAAAAAATTAATCTCACAGATTTTCCTAAGGCTGTTCTTCTAGAACAGCCTTTTTTTATGCCGCATAAAATCAATTTCCACGCGCTACTGCCAATACATGTATATTATCGGCCTTAGCTTCTGCTATTCTTTTAGCAAGCATGCCTACAGTAGCTCCCGTTGTTATAACATCATCGACGATAATTAAGGACTTACCGGATAAGTCCTCTTTCACTTCGGAGTAAACATTTTCTAAATTTTGCCAGCGCTCTACTTTGGTCTTTTTCGTCTGTGTCTTCGTTGCTATGATTCTTTTCAATAGATCTGTTTTGAGAGGTATTTCCAATATTTCAGAAATTCCCTGAGCAATCAATTCGCTTTGATTAAATGTTCTTCTTCGCTCTTTTGATTTGTGAAGAGGTACCGGAATAATATAATCCGCCTTTATATCTGCCAAAGAAGGAGCAAACCATTTTCCCAATGTCACACCAAGGTCTTTCTTACCCTTATACTTAAGCTCGTGAAGTAATTTTTGTACAACACTTTTTTTGTTAAAATAAAGAAAAGCACTAGCTGACTTTATCTTTGGTTCAAAAGCAAACTTTTGAAAAAGCTCATTTTCTGGATTTTGTTGATCATTTGTAATCGGTAGGTCTATTTTACAAGATGTACATAGATATCTTTCCGCTGAATTAAGGGACTGTTCACAGTTGATGCAGTTTTGAGGGAAAATCAACGAAATAAAATCATTTAACATAATGATGAAATTAATCATGAATAATGGTTTACAAAAAAGATCTTGAGCTACAAAAGGATTGGGTATCACTTCTATATAAGCTTAAGGAAGTGACTGGTAAAAGACCTTCTGACCTGAATGCTGTCTTATTTCTAATTGGCATTCAGGAACTTGGCGCTGGTACAAAAAGCTTTTCAAAAGAAGAAAAGCAAGACATTATGCATATTGCTATCTGCAAAGTGCTTTCTTTGGCAGGGTATTATGAACTTGAAGGTAACGACAAAGACGGGTGGCCTCATTGGAAATTAACCAAAAAGTTGCCTCGTTTTGACTTATTAGAGCAAGAAAAGTTGTTAAAAATTCAAATTTTAGAATACTTCAAGGAAGAAATTGGATGGTAAAGTGCACCTTTGATTCAGGTTGTCCGTTTACATTCGAACAATGAGTGGGTTAGAAGAAATTAAAAGTAAGATTGCATCCTTTAAAAGACGTTTTTATTTACGTCAAACGATTCTTGGTGTCTTAGGATTTCTTATCCTCAATTCTTCAGTTTTTTTCTTGCTAAGCACACTTGAACATCAATTTTGGTTAGGCGTTGTAGGTAGGTCCATTTTATTCTTCGGATTTTTACTATTTCTTATTGTCTCCGCTTACTTGCTACTAGCTCAGCCCATCTTAATGTTCACCAAACTTAGGAAAGGATTAAGTGATGAACAGGCCGCTGTAGAGATTTCAAAGCATTTCCCAGAAATAGAAGACAAACTCATCAATGCACTGCAGTTAAGTAAACAAGAAAATCAAGCATTGCTTAACGCAGCTATAGAAAAAAAGTCCGCTGAGTTTAAAAAGTTAGTGTTCATTCAAGCCGTTGACTTTAGAATCACAAAAAAATATGGTTTACTGTTACTTCTGATTGCAACTGCATTTGTACTGGTTTCATTTATCAATCCATCACTCATAACGGATAGCTCAAATAGGATCGTCAATTTTAAAAAAGAGTTTATCCCTGAAGCTCCTTTTTCCTTTAAAATCAAGAATGAAAAACTCAAAGCCTTTAGAGGAGAAGATTTCTCATTAAATGTGGATATTGAGGGGGATCTGATTCCTGAATATGTCAATATCTTCATCAACGGGAAAAGCACCAAACAAATCAAAATTACGAATGCTCAATTCTCTTACACATTTCAAAAGATTCAATCGCAAAAGGATATCTATTTTGAAGGTGCTGGATTTCAATCAAAAACATACAACATTGAAGTACATGATCGACCCGATTTAGTTTCACTTCTCATCAGGATATCTGAACCGCCATATGCAGGAGGGTTAAGTCGAACGGTAGAAAACACGGGTGATTTGACTGTT
Source organism: Marinobacter alexandrii (assembly GCA_039984955.1). Lineage (NCBI taxonomy): Bacteria > Pseudomonadati > Pseudomonadota > Gammaproteobacteria > Pseudomonadales > Marinobacteraceae > Marinobacter > Marinobacter alexandrii. Next base: position 2,082,059 of record JBDWTN010000007.1, on the reverse strand, counting down.
TTAGAGGGTTCACAAATTTTGTGGGAATTCAATACTCTTGCAACGGACAGTGCTCATTTCACTATTAATGGTGAAAAAGCGAATGTTAGCAGAACCAGCGAATCCTGGTTTGCTATTGATGAGAGAGTAATGAACGATGGAAGCTATCAAATCGATCTTTTTAATCGATTTAGTCAAAATAAATCTGAGCTAACATATTCCATTGATGTTATAAAAGACGAATACCCTGACATAATTGCTCAATATTTTCCTGATTCTATAACATATGAATCAATCTCGATAGCTGGATCAGTTTCAGATGACTATGGTTTCACTGGCTTATTTATTAATTATCGCAAACAGAATGAGAAGAATTACACAAAGATTCCCCTTGAAATAAATAAAAAAGTTAGGAGTCAAAGCTACTACGTAAACTGGAGTCTGGATACACTAAACATCAATCCCGGTCAATCCATTGAAATGTATATAAGTGTAAAAGATAATGATGGTGTGCATGGGGCAAAAGAGACAAAAGCCAATTCTTTCATTTTAAAAGCACCAAGTCTAGAGGACATCAATGCCATCATTTCTGAAAAAGAAAGTGATGTTGAAGATCAATTAGGAGCGAATAAAGAAAAAGCCGAAGAAATAGCCGATAGGTTAGAAGAAATTGAAGAAAGATTAAAGTCTGAGCAAAAATTTGATTGGCAAGAGAAAAAAGTGTTGAATGATATTATTGAAGATCGCGAGGCACTTAATAAGCAAATAGAAGAGCTTAAAAAGAAGCATGAAGACCTTCTTAAATCAAATAAGCAATTTAACAAGCAGAGCAGTCAGCTTCAAAACAAAAGCGAAAAGCTTCAGGAATTGATAGATCAATTGATGGACGAAGAAACTCGAAAACTTTATGAAAAGTTAAAGGAGTTAATGAAAGAAAATTCATCTTCCGATGAAATCAGTCAACAAGTGAATGAATTAAAAAAGAACGAACAAAACCTAGAGAGAGATCTAGAACGTACACTTGAGCTTTTCAAACGACTTAAAATGGAAACTGCATTAGAACAAAACTTGCAAGAACTTGATACTTTAAGTCAAAAGCAAGAAAATGCCTCTGAAAAAGAGTTAGATAAGGATGCTCAAGAAAAGATTAATGATGAGTTTGATGAATTCCGTGAAAAAATGGATGAAATACAAGACCTTAATCAAGATCTTAAACGTCCTGAGGCAATGGAAGATTTCGAACTCGAGGAACGTCAGATAGCGAAAGAGTTAAGAGAAATTATGGACGAAATGAAGAAAAATGAAGAATCTGACGAGAACGAAGGAAGTCAAGAAAATTCCGATGAAAATCAGGGAGAAGAGCAACAAGAAAAATCTCAGAAAAATCAAAAGTCCAACAATACACAACAAAAACAGAAAAATGCTTCTCAGAAAATGAAAAAACTGAGTAAAAAGCTATCCAAAATGCAAGGAGGAATGCAAATGGAAATGATGCAAGCCAATCTGGATGAATTAAGAGACATTCTTGATAATCTAATAAAGCTCTCTTTTAATCAAGAAGAGATAATGCTTGAAATGAGACAAGTCAATCAATCAGACCCTAGGTTCCTCGAACTATCACAAAACCAACTTAAACTTAAAGATGATGCAAAGGTGATTCAAGACAGTCTCCTATCATTAGCATCCAAGGTTGTTCAGATATCTTCCTTTGTCACTCGTGAAGTAGGCTCTATCAATGATAATATTGACGAAGCTATAGACTATCTCAAAGATAGAAACAGGGGTCGTGCACTTTCAAGCCAACAATTTGCAATGACCTCCATAAATAACCTGGCCTTACTGCTTGATGACACCATGCAACAAATGCAAATGTCCATGTCAGAATCTATGGGTAATTCAAGTGGTCAAAAGCAGAAACCTCAAGGCATGCCTGACCTTCAAGAAATGCAGAACCAATTAGGTGAAAAAATCAATGAACTCAAAGGTTCTGGGAAATCTGGACGTCAACTTTCAGAAGATTTGGCAAGACTTGCGGCTGAGCAGGAAATGATCAGACAGCAGATGCAAATGCTCAAAGAATCTCAAGATGGAAAACCAGGAGGTGGATTAGGTGGTGATGAATTAAAAAAAGCTATAGATATGATGGAGCAGAATGAAGTCGATCTAGTAAACAAAAGACTCACTCGACAGTTGATCAACAGACAGAAACAGATAATGACCAGGATGCTCGAAGCTGAAAAAGCACAAAGAAATCAAGAAATGGAAGAAGAGCGCGAAGCTCAAAAGCCTTCTATTATCTCGCGTGAAATGCCACCCGGCTTTGAAAAATATTTAGAATTAAGAAAAAAAGAGATTGAATTATTAAAAACAATTCCTCTAGAGTTCAATCAATTTTATAAAAAAGAAGTAAACGACTATTTTAGACGTCTAAGTACAGAAGAAAAAGAATGATTGATAACATTCAAATACAAATACCCTCACTTCCTGAAAATATCAGGATTGTTGAAAGCTTCATTGATAATGCAAAAGATCAGTATAAGCTTAATGATGATATCTATGGAAACATCATGATAGCTGTGACTGAATCAGTAAACAATGCTATTGTTCACGGCAATCAATCAAACAGTAAAAAAAGCGTACACCTGCAATTGGCACTAGAGGATTCACTTATCCGGTTTACTGTAGAAGATGAGGGCACAGGTTTTGATTACAGTAATCTTCCTGACCCTACCTTACCAGAAAACCTAAGTAAACCTGGAGGACGTGGCATATTCCTAATGAAGAATCTTTGCGATGAAGTATCCTTCAAAAAAGACGGAAGAATCGCTGAGTTAAGTTTCTATCTCTCTTGAAAAACATTCAATACTTCTCAGAAGGTATTAATTTTCAGCTCTCCCATCAAACAGAAATTTCATCTTGGATTGTCAAGATCATTCAATCCCACGGTTTCAAATTGAACGAGCTCAATTATATTTTTTGTTCAGATAGATATTTACTTGAAATAAACCGGAAGCATTTAAATCATGATTATTACACCGATATCATCACCTTTGATAATTCTGATCAAGAAACCGTAATCGAATCCGACATCTTTATTAGTATAGATCGTGTAAACGAAAATGCTACCAAACAAAACACCAATAGCCAAAAAGAACTTAGTCGGGTAATCATCCACGGCGTACTACATCTTTTGGGATTCCAAGACAAGACTGATGAAGAAAAAAAAGTCATGAGAGAAAAAGAAGACACGTGCTTATCTTTGCTGAAAATTTAGAGGTTCCACGTGAAACATAGTCATTAACCACTACAAGTTCCACGTGAAACATTAAGATATATGCTTCAGGATTACGATATTATAGTTGTGGGTGCCGGACATGCAGGATGCGAAGCTGCTGCCGCCGCTGCTAACATGGGCTCAAAGGTGCTTCTTGTCACTATGAACATGAACACAATCGCTCATATGTCTTGCAACCCCGCGATGGGTGGTATTGCAAAAGGGCAAATCATCCGTGAAATAGATGCATTAGGTGGCTATTCGGGAATAGTCACAGATAAATCCATGATTCAATTCAGGATGCTCAATCGCTCAAAAGGCCCAGCAATGTGGAGTCCAAGAGTCCAATCCGATAGAATGAGGTTTGCCGAAGAATGGAGATTAGCCTTAGAAGCCATCCCTAATTTAGATTTTTGGCAAGAAATGGTAAGCGAACTACTTGTTAAAGATGGACGTGTTGTTGGTGTCAAAACGGGCATTGGGATCGAAATTAAAGCTAAGTCAGTTATTCTTACAAACGGTACCTTTTTAAATGGTCTCATTCATATTGGCGAAAAACAATTTGGGGGAGGGCGATCTGGAGAGAGAGCTTCCACCGGAATCACAGAACAATTAGTTAGTCTTGGTTTTGAGTCTGGCAGAATGAAAACAGGAACTCCACCAAGAGTTGATGGTCGTTCACTAAACTATTCTCTTATGGAAGAACAACAAGGAGATGAAATGCCAGGTAAGTTTTCATACCTTGAATCTTCTAGACCATTAACTCATCAAAGAAGTTGCCATATCACATATACCAACCCCAAAGTTCATGAGATCCTACAAACTGGTTTTGAACAATCTCCTATGTTTAATGGTAGGATTCAAGGCTTAGGCCCAAGATACTGTCCATCAATTGAGGACAAAATCAATAGGTTCTCCGAAAGAGATAGACATCAAATATTCGTTGAGCCAGAAGGGTGGAATACAGTAGAAATATACGTAAATGGATTTTCTACATCACTCCCAGAAGATGTGCAATACAAGGCACTCCGCATGATCCAAGGTTTTGAAAATGTTAAAATGTTTCGTCCTGGCTATGCAATTGAGTACGATTTTTTTCCACCTACTCAACTATCAAATACACTGGAGACTAATGTTATTGAGAACTTGTACTTCGCTGGTCAGATCAACGGTACCACAGGTTATGAAGAAGCTGCTTGTCAAGGGATGATTGCTGGAATAAATGCTCATCAGAAAATACATGAAAATGAAGCATTCATCCTCAAGAGAAATGAAGCATACATTGGTGTGCTAATTGACGATTTAATAAACAAGGGTACAGAAGAGCCATATAGGATGTTCACCTCCCGTGCCGAATTTAGACTACTGCTTAGACAAGATAATGCTGATATAAGGTTAACTGAGAAGAGTCACAAAATAGGTCTCGCATCCGATCAGCGATTATCAGAAGTTGAAAAAAAAGAAGATCAAACAGCACAACTAAAGAAGCTTCTCCAAACCATACAGTTTAAACCAAATGAAGCAGAAGAGAAATTAGCTCAACTTTCTTCTGCTCCTATAAAGGATAGGTCATCGCTAGAGACAATCTTAAAGCGTCCTGAAATATCAATTTACGACTTCAAAATATTCTCAGGGGAAGCAGAAAAAGCAATAGAGCTATTCTCTCCAGAAGTGATAGAACAAACCGAAATCCAAATAAAATATCAAACCTATATTGAAAGAGAGCTTCTCAATTCAGAAAAAATGAACAATCTTGAGAATCTAAAAATCAAGAAAACATTTGATTACAATCAACTTTCATCACTATCTGCAGAAGCCAAAGAAAAATTGCTAAAAGTCAAACCAGAAACTTTAGGACAAGCATCTAGAATTAGTGGAGTATCCCCATCTGATGTATCTGTCTTAATGGTCTACCTCGGAAGATAATGTACGAGAAACTCGATTCCTGCCCATTATGTAAGAATACCAAGTTTGATAATTACATGATTTGTGATGATCACACTGTTACAGAGGAAAGTTTTGCTCTTGTCAAGTGCTCAAAGTGTCAACTGATATTTACCAATCCAAGACCACTTGAAAGTGAACTATCTCGCTACTACAATAGTGAAGATTACATTTCCCACACTAATAATGGTAATTCACTACTAAACATCCTCTACAAGATTGTAAGACTATATACGCTTAAAAGAAAAGTTAATCTGCTTTCCAAGTACAGTAAAAAAGGATCAATATTAGATTTTGGCTGTGGCACTGGTGACTTCCTAAACTCATGTCAAAATTCAGGTTGGCAAGCTTTTGGCTTTGAACCAGATAATGGAGCAAGAGGTGTTGCACAGAAAAAAATCACCAATTCTATCTATACTGATTTAGAACAGATTAAAAATAAGTTCGACATCATTTCAGCTTGGCATGTGGTAGAACATATATCATCACTAAGAGAAACTATTAAATTGTTGAAAAAGAGACTTAAAGATGGTGGTCATTTGATTATAGCATTACCTAATAATAAATCATACGATGCAAACCACTACCAAGAAAAATGGGCCGCATACGATGTGCCTAGACATCTTTACCACTTTGATCAAGAATCAATGAAAACATTTATTATACAGTTTAAACTTAAACTTGTAAACATAATCCCAATGAAATTTGACTCCTACTATGTATCTCTACTAAGTGAGAAATACAGAAAAGATGGTGGTCTATTGAGAGCTTTAAAAACAGGATATCAGTCAAATCAAAAAGCAAAAAAGACATCTGAGTATTCGAGTCTAATCTACATACTTAAGAAATGAGACGCCTTCTATATCTTTCCCTTTTCGTTGTTTTAATTGATCTCTCATTCCATAAGTGTGCGAATCCTGGTAGACCTACAGGAGGACCTAAAGACACTATTCCACCTACACTTATTTATGCCTCACCAATTACAGGTACAACACGTTTTTCTGGAAACGAGATAACATTAGAATTCTCAGAATATATCAATGCTGATAAATTAAAACAACAACTTATTATCACTCCCAAGTCTGACATTAACTATAAATCGATAATTAAAAGAAACAGACTAATCTTTAAGCTTGAAGGAAAATTAGAAGACTCGACTACATATAACTTCAACTTTGCTAACGGAGTTACAGACATTACTGAAAAGAATCCCGTGGTAAATCTATCATTAGCGTTTAGTACGGGTCCTTACATTGACAGTATGATAGTCAATGGTACAGTAGAAGAATTACTTACTAAAGAACCGGGAAAATCCTATGTCATTGGACTATATCCAAACACTGATACATTGGATTATTTTTCTCAAAATCCGATGTATTTCACATCAGCAAATGATTCTGGTGATTTTAAATTAGAATATATTAAAAAGGGTGAGTACAAAATTCTGGCATTTAACGACGATAACAAAAATTATATACTCGATCCTGAGACAGAATCTCATGGATTTATACAAGAAACTTTATTACTGGACAGTCCTATATACATTCCACATATTCGTTGTGTATTGCAAAACGTAAAACCCATAAAACTCATCAATGCTAGACCAGTTGGGCCATATGTAGAAGCGAAATTCAATAAGATGATAGATTCATACAAAATTGAATTAGCCGACTTAGATCATAATATTGTTGGTGAGAATAAAGATATTATTAGAATTTATAAACCAGAGCATATTAATTATCGAGACAGTACAAGTGTCATTATATATGCACAAGACAGTTTGCTCAACACCACAATAGATACAATCGATTTTGTATTTCTAGAATCGAATCGCAAACCTTCATCATTTTCTTACTCATCAGATAAAAGAAACCTACTACTTAAGGATACCACACAAGTAACCTTCAACTTTAATAAACCAATCAAGCATACTAATCCTAATAATATATTTTTTAAAGCAGATTCATTATTCAGCTATCGTATCCAAAAAAGCATTGGTTGGAATGATAATAAAACTACGGCTAATGTAAAATTTACCGTTAATCGTGATTCACTTTTTGAAGCTTATGTAAAATCAATACCAACAGATACTGCACAATCTGATTCTGCAAGTCAATCAAAACCAGAACCAGAAATCTCATCTATATCATTATTCTTCGATGCAGGTACTTTCATATCGATAGATAATGATACTACTGACACCAAATCTATCTCCATACGTGAAGAACAAAAAAAACCATCAGGTTCGCTTCAAATCTCTCTAACAACTGATCATACCAACTTTATCGTACAGCTAATAAACGCTCAAGGAGAAGTCGCATATGAAATCGCAAATCAAATTTTCACCAATTTTACTTCACTAAAACCTGCTACTTATTCTATTCGAATACTTATTGACTCAAACCAAGATGGCCAATGGTCATATGGAAATCTTCTCAAAAATCAAGAACCAGAAAAAGTATTTTTATACGAAGAAAAGTATTCAATAAGAGAAAACTGGGAAAATACCTTGGGGATAACCTTTTAATCTCTGTGCATAAGTTCGTTCTCATAAGTGGAAAACTTTTACTTTATCACAGAACCTTGCGACATAAGTTACCCGTCATAATATAACTTATAACAAGTGTTCACTTATCGACAATTAATACATTGGTCCAATCACCTCTTATTACTCACATTCAATAATTTTACTTGTCCACAACAAAACATTAAAACTCTATATTCTAAGTACTTACATGTTGATACCTTGTTATTCAAACAAATCTTATAGCTTGCTTATAAACAAATAGAAATACCAAATTAATTTTTATAATCTTATCCACGTATCCACAGTCCTAATAATAAGAATAGTATTTAATTAAACTATATATATATAATATAGGTATGTATATAAGTAGCTAATTGATATGTACAAAAAATTTCTTTTATTCATCGTTTTCCCTTTCAATTTGATCTTTGCCCAAAATCAAGATCAAATACGTTTAGCCAATGAATACTATCAACAAGGTGATACGGAAAAAGCCAAATCACTTTACGATGAGCTTGCGGAGAATCCTTACAACGTTCAATTGATCGCTGGTAATTACCTCACGCTGCTAAAAACAATAGGAGGATATGAACAAGCAGAAAATTTTCTTAAAAAATCGATTCGATCTTTTCCCGCCAATATGCAATTTCAAGCTCAATTGGCGGGAATTTATCAAGAGTCTGATCAACTAGACAAATTAGATAACTATATCAAAAACTTAAGGAAGATTTCTGGTTCTAATCCTTTCCAATTAAGTATTCTGGCACAGTATCTGGCCAACGAACAGTTATACAGTGAAGCAATCTTATTTCTCAAGGATTCAAGGAAAGTTAGAGACAACCCAACAGTACATGCACTAGAACTTGCTTCTATCTATCGTATGGTAGATGACAAACCTTCAATGATTGAAGAGTATCTTAACTATGCATCTGATAGTCCAAATCGCTTGAGCTATATTAAAAACTTATTGCAAAGTTTTATACAAGAAGAAGAGGAGCTAGATGAGTTGGAAAACACATTGATTAGGAAAATGCAAGAAAATCCGGAAGACACGAAGTTTGCAGAGCTTCTTCTTTGGGTTGAATTGCAAAGGAAAAATTTTTACGGAGCTTTTGTTCAAGCACGTGCAATTGATAAGCGAAATGAAAAACCAGGTGATCGCTCTATGGATATTGGTCGGATCGCTCTTGAAAATGAAGCATATGAAGATGCAGAAGAGATTTTTGAATATGTGGCGAGTCAATACGCTGGCTCAAGAAATTATCAGTATGCTAAAAGACTCTGGATGGAATCAAAGGAGCAAAAAATAAAAAATACATATCCTATCAAAAATGAAGAAATACGTGAGCTTGCAAGTCAGTATCAATCATTACATGATGAATTGTATCCATCACAAACCTCGTTTAATGCTTTAAGAAGTAAAGCGCTACTTCATGCCTTTTATTTAGATGAAATCAATATAGCTGCAGGGCTACTAAATCAGTTGGTAACTAATCCACGAGCAGGAATACAACTGATTTCTCAGAGTAAACTGGATCTTGGGGATATTTACCTCTTAAAAGGAGAGCCTTGGGAAGCCACCTTACTTTATTCACAAGTTGAGAAAACGTATAAAAGTCACCCGTTAGGATATGATGCGAAATTGAGAAATGCGAGGCTGCACTATTTCACCGGAAATTTTTCTCTTGCTAAAGGACATTTAGATATTCTGAAAAAAAATACAACTAGAGAAATTTCTAATGATGCAATTTCGTTAGGAATGCTCATCACTGATAATACAGCTTTAGATACCACCGATTTGGTAATGAAGGAATTTGCAGATATAGAACTTCTAATTTTTCAAAATAAGAAAACGGAAGCGAATGCACGACTTTCTCAGATGCTCACCGATTATATGCATCACTCAATCACAGACGAAGTTTTTTGGTTAAAATCAAAATTGGAACTCGAAGCAGGTAACGCAGAAAATGCGATTGATTATCTCAATAAAATTTTAGCTTCGTATTCTTATGACATTCTTGCAGATGATGCAGCATTTAAAAAAGCAGAAATTTTTGAACGGCATTTAGAAGACATAGAACAAGCGAAGACTTACTATCAACAATTCCTTATTGACTATCCAGGAAGTATGTTTGCTGCAGAAGCACGGAAAAGATTCCGTAGGCTAAGAGGAGACTTTATCAATTAAAGGTAATACGGAAGTTTTCTTAATTTTCTTTAAGACCATCATACTTTGTACTAATCTGATATTGTTGAGCCTGGCTAGCTTTTTATTGACAAACTCGGCATATTCTTCCATGTCTTTTACTAAAACCTTCAGAAGAAAATCAAAAGATCCAGCTAAATGAAAACATTCCATTACTTCTGAAAATTTTGAAATCTCGATTTCAAATTCTCTTAAAAACTCCGCCTTGTGCGATTCAAGTGTAACCGAAGAAAACACTTCAAAACCGAAACCAGCTTTTTTGTGATTTACAGAAGCATGATAACCCTCAATGATTCCACTTCTCTCTAATCGACGTAATCGTTCATAAATTGGCGTAATGCTAAGGCCTAGTTCACTGCTCAACTCTTTCATCGTAAGCTTTCCATTTGCCTGTAAAAGCGAAACCAGTTTCTTATCAATTAAATCCATTTTTCTATTTCAATCTATTAGATGTTAATCTTTTAGAAAAAACATATAGTTAATTATTTAATAAAGGTAATATTTTCTATTCATATTTTATTTTTTAGATTTTTCATTCATTTTCGGATTAAAGAATTCCTTATGAAAAATCTAAGTCCAGAAAGTTTGATGATGTCTTATGGTTTTAAACCATCCCTTTCGGAAGGAGCGATCAAACCGCCCATTTTTCAAACTTCTACTTTCGTATTTGAAAGTGCGGAAGACGGGAAGGCTTTTTTTGAACAAGCTTATGGACTGAGAGAAAAGGAAGATGAAGAAGAGTTAGGGTTGATCTATAGTCGGCTTAACAACCCAGATTTAGAAATCTTAGAAAATCGACTTTGTCTTTGGGATCAAGCGGAAGAGGCGGCAGTCTTTGAAAGCGGTATGGGAGCCATCACTACTGCGCTACTTCAATTCTTAGAGCCAGGGGATCTATTACTACATAGTAATCCAATTTATGGAGGAACAGACCACTTCGTGAAGCATGTACTTCCAAAATTTGGTATAAATGTGATAGGCTTTGATCCAGGTCAGACCCAAGAAGAAATTGAGCAGATAATTATTAATAGTGGTCATTCATTAAAAATGATCTATGTTGAAACCCCGGCTAACCCGACTAACCACCTTGTAGATCTACAGATATGTAGATCAATTGCAGAGAAATTTACTAAAAACAAGCGTCCGATAATTGCTGTTGATAATACCTACATGGGTCCTATCTGGCAGCACCCTTTGGAGCATGGAGCGGATTTAGTTTTATATTCAGCAACGAAATACATTGGTGGTCATAGTGATGTGATAGCTGGCGCATGCCTCGGCAGTAAAGAGCTAATTGCTCAGGTAAAGGGAATGAGAACCTTTCTTGGAAATATGGCTGGACCTTGGACAGGCTGGCTGTTGTTAAGGAGCCTTGAAACCCTAAAAATCCGAATGGAGCGTCAGGCAGAAAATGCGGCTTACGTATTCAATGCATTAATCAACCATCCAAAAGTAAAAACCATTCATTATCTAGGAGCTCTAAAGGAGGGAACGAAACAGCACGAAATTTTCAAAAGACAATTTTCTTCAGCTGGAGCGATGCTGTCATTTATTCTCGAGGGCGGAGAAAAAGAATCCTTTCAGTTTTTGAATAATCTGAAATTAATCAAATTGGCAGTCAGCTTGGGAAGTACTGAGTCTTTGGCACAACACCCTGCATCAATGACACATGCGGGAGTAGATCCAGAAGAAAAATTGAAGTACGGAATCACTAACAACTTGGTGCGAATTTCTGTTGGTGTCGAAAATCCAAAAGATCTTGTTTGGGATATTGAAGAAGCATTATCAGAAATTGAAGTTTCTTCAAAGGAAAATTCAAGTGCTTTATTGGGGTCAACTCTGGTTTAATTTTAACCCGCTTGAGATTAAACTCTGTTTTAACTAGACTGAAGTGAGTCAAAGTATTTTTTCAGAAAAATTAAATCTGAATCTTCGTGAAGAGCCGAAACTTTAGGTCTAGTTTGGCACGAATACTTTCTTTTTTTGTGAAAATAATTTGATTTTTCATTCATTGAAACAAATCGACCTTGGAAAAGCCTTGAGCCAACAGTTACATTTATTGGTATTTTGTTCACATTCGTGATTTCAATCGACAAGCAACCAACATATCCTGGTTGAAACATTGATGAAGAGTGTAATCCTAATCTTGAATAAGAGCTTCTTAATCCTAGTAACAATGAAATATCGTTTGGAAGTTTTAAATACTCTAGACTAATTGCGAGCACTGTTTGATTGGGATATAAAACAAAGGTCTCACCCGGTCTTCTCCTTGTTTGAGTAAACGAATCATCAATTGATTGATTTTCATTGTTGATAAGAGAAGCATTTAACGTTGAATTTCTTCCCTGTGAAGAAATATGAAAATCATACCCTAAACGAAAATCTGTTGTGATTTCTCCTATTTGACTCTCCTCTAATAAAGGCCGAATAAACAGATCTTTATTATACCTTTTTAAAACGTCACTTCTTGTTAGATACATCTTTCCAATTTGATGATATAATATAGTTACTTATCGTCTTCTCGGTAAGATTGTTGATGATTTCATATTTAAATACTGGATCAACCGTGAATTGAAAGTTGTTTTTTTCTGAAATTTCATTCCAGTCGCCTGACCATAAACCCCATATTTTTTCATAAACCATGTGAATATTGATTTCAGAATCAATCTCTTCAGGAATTAGATGATTAAAAGAATCAATACTCAGATTATTTATTATAGGTATAAATTCCTGCTCAGTAATAAGCTTAGTATACTTATTTATTAGATCCAGGAGTGTATTTTTATCGTTTTGTAAATATGAGTCAACAATTTTACTTCTGTTCAATGTTGAAGGATGAGTATAGGAAACTTCATTATATCTTTCAATGTCTAAAAACTCTAAGTATTTAATACAAGAGTTACCTAGGTATGTTGCAGCAAATATGTCCGCAAAATATTCCATTAGGTGGCTTTCAAGATAGTCGTTTTCATCTGCTATAAAATCTGGAATATATTCTTCGCTAATTAAACGTTCTTTGATTTTGGGATTTTCATCCATTTCTAAAACTATCGTTTCAGAGATTCGGAAATGTTTATCAATAAAATGCCCCAACTCGTGATACAGGACGGAGGCAGCTAAGTAATCATTTGATAAGAGTTTAGGCAGAGATATTTGTATTAAGCGATTTTCAAAATCAATACTATATCTTTCTTTAATTACATCATAATAATACTGTACTGTGTATAATGTTGGATCAAAATAAAAGTCCATTTGATCTAGTAGCGAAGTAACAATAATATATTTTTCAGAATCTTTAACCCAACTCCTTAGAACGATTTCTAAAGATTTTATAATCTCAAATGGGATATTATTTAAAGTCGTTGAATTAAGATATTCTAAATTCTTAAAGAAAAAGTCTATTAATACTTTTAACTCTCTAATCTCTTCTTCATCCAAAGAAGTAAAATCTTCAACTTTTATTTTGTTAAAGAGTCTTTCAAGAAGGTTATGGTAATCTCCTTTTTTAGGATCGGAATAGACATTGAATTTAGATTTACTCCATGCTTTTTCTAGTTGTGCAAAATGCAGTTCTAGAAGTTTAAGCATCTATCGATTCTTGGCTTAAAAGAGTCTTTAACTTTCTGTAATCATCTATTTTTAACTGATCAGGGTCAATTCTTTGAAAAAACTTCGTATCAGCGTTTTTTAGATGAACTATGATTTTTAATTTATCTCTATCGACTTGAAAGATTTGCTTTTCTCCGATTGCTAACGAATGAGCTTCAACAATCACATTGTCAATTATGTCTTTGTATTTAGCTTGTCCATTCAAATACTGGCTTATAAATAGGGTAAATAAACTAAAGCTTTCTGATGAATGTGATTTGGAGTATAGCATGCCTTTAATAACGGTTTTTTGTAAACTATATTCTATTGCTCCTATTAAGAGGTTTTCCGCACAAGCCCTATAGTACAAGCTTTTGCTTAACTTAGCGTTGAACAAATATACAAATATATGGTCGTTTTGAACATATATTACTTATATATTCAAATTGAATAGTAGTTTAAAAAAAATATATGTAGCAATTTATGAAGGAAAAGTTGTGTTTTTTGATACAAACCTTAAAGCCTTTGTTGAAAAGCTAAAAGTAGTAGAACCTGAGGAGGAAAGAAGCTTATCAACGTTTCAAAGATTGTTTAAGAAAAAGGAATTCGAGTCTTACGTCAATGAAAAAGGTAAAATTTATCTTTTACAGAGACTTGATGTGAATTGATACACTTTTAACTAAAAACTCTCAAACCAAAATCAATCTAGGTGGAGTAGGCTCCATCAAAGAAGGATCTGGTGAAAAATGCTTATCCAGAAAGCCATTCATTTCATCAATGGTTTTATCAGACAGAAGGGGCAGAAGCTCTTCCATTACCTCTCCTGAAATCATGTAAGGAGGGTTTTCCATATTAATTTTGTTGCCTTTACAATGAGCATAAATTTGGTATTCCCCGCAATCATTGAGTTGAGTCTTTTTAATCATGCAGGATTTGAGACCCTCTTCTGGTGACTGATTATGCATTTCTAATCTGGATTGAATATCAATATTCTCCTGAAAGTATCTCATCATACTTTCCCATGACTCTTTCGATATTTCTTTACGCATGGTTTCGGCACAATCCATACAAATTGCATAATCAAAGACAATATCCTTAGCAGAATATCCTTCATAATTTTTGACAGCCTTTTCAATAATGTATTCAGTATCATCATCAAGCAGATATTTCTCACATTCAATGCACTGTTCAAAAGGAGCATTTGTCTCAAACGAATGGAACTCTTTCGGGATACCTTTTTCTTCCATATCGTCAAAGCTAAGATGAAAAGCAGGCAGAAGGAAAAATAGTATGCATGCATAACAAATTTTGCTATATTTGAATACTAGAGCATTAATAAGATGAAAAGAGAAGAAACGGTAGACTATAACATTAAGGGATTATGGCACAGCATCTCTCGCATGTACAATCAATTCGGCGCGAAATATGATGTGACTGCTTCTACTGGCTTTGTTTTATTAAACATAGATGTAGAAAATGGAACCCCTGCTACTAAGATAGCTCCCTTATTAGGCATGGAGTCAAGAAGTTTGACCCGTATGTTGAAAGCGATGGAAGAAAAGGGATGGGTTTATCGCGAAAAAGATCCAACCGATGGTCGCTCAGTTCGAATTTTTCTTTCAGATCTAGGTCAGGAAAAGCGAGAATTATCTCGAAGAGCTGTGAGGGAGTTTAACACGAAAATTCAAACACTTATTCCACAAGAAAGACTTAATGATTTCTTCACTGTTGTTCAACAGATTAATGCAATCATTGATGAACCATCTCTCTTCAATAAGATCGCGGAAGAAATCTCAAATGAGTTTGCTAGTAGCGGACTTTTACAGAATCAATAAGCTAATTAATAAAGAAAATAGATAAATGAAACGAACCATTAAGAAAGCAGCAGTTCTTGGATCCGGAATAATGGGATCACGTATTGCCTGTCACTTCGCCAATATTGGCGTAGAGGTGATATTGCTTGATATCGTTCCTCGGGATTTATCCGAGAAAGACACAGATAATCTTTCAGCTAGGAATAAACTGGTAAACGATGCATTGCAAACAGCTATTAAATCAAACCCTTCTCCGCTCTACGATAAGTCTAAGGCGAGTCTGATTGAGACAGGAAATTTTGATGATGATTTACAGCGAATCAAAGAAGTTGATTGGATCATTGAAGTAGTTGTAGAGAATTTAGATATCAAGAAATCTCTATTCGAGAAAGTAGAACAGCATCGAATTTCTGGAACCCTTATTACTTCAAATACATCAGGCATTCCTATTCATCTTATGCTAGACGGAAGAAGCGATGATTTTCAGAAGCATTTCTGCGGAACTCACTTCTTCAATCCTCCAAGATATCTTCGACTATTGGAGATCATCCCTACCACTAAAACAGATCCTGAGATTATTGATTTCTTCATGCACTACGGAGATCTATATCTAGGAAAAGAAACAGTGCTCTGCAAAGACACACCAGCGTTTATTGCTAACCGAATTGGAGTCTATGGCATGATGTCCACCATTCATGTTGTAGATGAACTTGGATTAACAGTGAATGAAGTTGACAAACTTACAGGGCCAGTTATTGGACATGCTAAATCGGCAACCTTTCGGACATCAGATCTTGTTGGTCTTGATACATTGGTAAATGTTTCAAATAATCTCTATGCTGCACTCGAAAAAGACGAGTCTAGAGAGAAGTTTAAACTTCCTAAAGTCGTAAAATCTCTATCGGAGAATAAATGGCTAGGTGATAAAACGGGCCAAGGTTTCTATAAGAAAGTTAAAAAGGATGGAAAATCTGAAATTCTGGAGTTAAATCTAAAAACACTTGAATATGAGCCAAAATCAAAGGCCAAGTTCGATGTGATGGATACAACTAAGAATATTGAAGATGTTAGGGAGCGTTTACCGATTCTTTTAAAGGATGAAGGAAAAGCAGGTGACTTTTATAGAAAAACCTTTTACGATCTTTTCAAATATTGCACGAATAGAATTCCTGAGATTGCAGATGAATTGTATAGAATTGATCAGGCTGTGGCAGCAGGGTTTGCATGGGAGCTAGGCCCGTTTGAATCTTGGGATGTTCTTGGAGTTGAAGAAACAGTTACCAAAATGAAAGAAGCTGGAATGGAGCCAGCAAGTTGGGTACAAGAAATGCTAGATGCTGGACACAAGTCTTTCTACAATTTTGAAAATGGAAAAAAGCACTATTATGATATTCCATCAAAATCATACAAAGTAATTCCGGGAACAGAAGGGCTGATCTTTTTGGATGCATTTAAAGCAAACAAAAAAGTATGGGACAAGCCTGGCGCTACCATTTACGATATTGGAGATGGTGTGCTGAATCTTGAGTTTCATACTAAGATGAATTCTGTAGATGCCGATGTGATTGAGGGAATAAACACTGCCATTACCATGGCGGAAAAAGATTTTCGAGGAGTGGTAATCGGAAATGAAGGACAGAATTTTTCAGCAGGAGCAAATCTTGCTATGTTATTTATGTATGCAGTTGATCAAGAATTTGACGAAATAGACTTGATGATTCGTACGTTCCAAAATACCATGACCAAAGCTCGGTTTTCGAGTGTTCCCGTAGTGGCAGCTACTTCTGGCCTTGTGCTTGGAGGAGGCTGTGAACTTTCCTTACACTGTGACGCTATCCAAGCACATGCAGAATCGTATGTAGGTTTGGTAGAAGTTGGTGTGGGCTTAATTCCTGGAGGAGGAGGAACAAAGGAAATGACACTCCGCGCTGCAGATGATTATACGCCAGGAGACCCTGAGTTAAATACATTACAAGAATATTTCATGAATATTGCTACGGCTAAAGTTGCGACATCCGCTGCTGAAGCTAGAAAAATGCATATTTTGAAAGGAGGTGATGAAATCACTTTAAATAGGAAAAGGTTATTGACGGATGCCAAGGATAAAGTAGTAGCACTTGCGGATGCAGGCTATACCCAACCTGTAGAAAGAGATAATATCAAAGTTCAAGGTAAATCAGCGCTTGCGATGTTTCATGCAGGCATAGGAGGAATGAAATATGGAAGCTACATTTCTGAACATGATCAAAAAATTGGGCAAAAACTAGCTTGGATTATGGCAGGAGGAGATTTATCTGCTCCAACGAAAGTTTCAGAGCAATACTTGCTGGACCTAGAACGTGAAGCGTTTTTAAGCCTTTGCGGAGAACCGAAAACATTAGAAAGAATTCAAAGTATACTTTTCAAGGGTAAACCACTCCGTAATTGATAATTAAAAATTGAAAAAACATGAACGCATATATAGTAGCAGGATATAGATCGGCTGTGGGCAGAGCCAAAAAAGGAGGCTTTCGCTTCTATCGCCCAGATGATTTAGCAGCAGATGTTATCAAGCATCTGGTTGGATCAGTTAAAGATTTTGATGCCACACGAGTGGATGATTTAATTGTTGGCAATGCCATTCCAGAAGCAGAGCAAGGACTTCAAATGGGACGATACATTTCCTTATTGTCTTTACCTATTTCTGTTCCGGGAATGATTATCAACAGATACTGTGGATCAGGATTAGAAGCGATCCACTTGGCATGTGCAAGAGTACATTCTGGTACAGCAGATTGTATTATCGCAGGAGGAACCGAATCAATGTCTCTTGTTCCGATGATGGGATACAAAGCCGCGCTCAACTGGAAAATAGCAGAGAAACATCCAGAATATTATTTGAACATGGGTTTAACTGCTGAGGAAGTTGCCAATGATTTTGATATCTCGGCAGAAGATTCTAATCAATTTGCTATGGAATCTCATCAGAAAGCGGCAAAAGCGATTAAGGACGGGAAATTTAAAGATGAAATTGTTCCTATTACGGTAGAAGAGACTTACGTTGGTGAAGATGGAAAACGTCATAAAAAGGAATTTGTCGTAGATACAGATGAGTGTGTTAGGCAAGAAACAAATATGGATACACTTGCAAAACTTCGACCTGCTTTTAAACAAGGAGGGCAAGTGACGGCTGGAAACTCCTCGCCCACTTCAGATGGAGCAGCATTTGTTATGGTGATGAGTGAGAAAATGGTGAAAGAACATAATCTTGAGCCTATTGCACGCATGGTGAGCTATACCGCTGCTGGTGTTGATCCAAGAATAATGGGCATAGGTCCTGTTGAAGCCGTACCAAAAGCACTTAAGCAAGCAGGAATTAAACAAAATGACCTAGACCTAATCGAATTAAATGAGGCTTTTGCGGCTCAATCGCTCGGTGTTATTCGCGGGCTAGATTTAGATACGAGTAAATTGAATGTGAATGGAGGAGCAATAGCACTTGGTCATCCACTTGGATGTACAGGAGCAAAACTTTCCATTTCGCTTTTCAACGAGATGAGAAGAAGAAACGGAAAATATGGTATGGTGACAGCCTGTGTTGGAGGAGGCCAAGGAGTTGCTGGAATCTATGAATTCCTCAACTAGAAATAATTAATTGATAAATGAATAGGACGGTCTTTCGAGTGAAGGCCGTCCTTTTTTTATTTGTAGTTATCTTGTTCAAAATTTACCTACGATGAAAAAAATTCTATCACTTACATTTATTCTCAGTACGCTCTTATCATTTTCCCAAACGGATAAAGATCTGGCTGAACAATCTGTTGATCAAAATATTATAAAAAGTCATATTGGTTTTCTAGCCTCTGATGAGTTGGAAGGAAGAGATACTCCTTCTCGCGGATTAAAAGTAGCTGCAAAATATCTTGAAAGTCGTTTCATTGAGTATGGAGTCCAAATGGCTCCTGGCATGGAGAGCTATTTTCAGCCAGTGGCCATGAAAAAAGTAAGCCCAGCCAATACAGGTACTTTAATTTTGGGCAATTCTGAATATAAGTTTCAGGACGATTTTTTTATGCTGGAAGGAGATAACTCGAATATTTCAGGAGATTTTGTTTTTGTGAACTATGGCTCTGATGAGGATTTAGAAAAAACGGAAATAGAGGGAAAGATCGTTGTTGCTATCTGTGGAGATGGAGAAAGTGATAGCCCACAAGAATGGTTTGGCCAGTCAGCTGAAAAACGAGCTAAGGTATCTGAGCTTGGGGGTCTCGCATTGGTAGAGCTATACAATTCACCTCAGATTCCATGGAACTTCCTTGTAAGGTATTTTTCTGGAGATCAAGTTGTTTTAGATGAAGGAGGAGAAGATGAAAAAACAATGACCCACCTGTGGATGAACAGGTCTGGAGAAGATTTTAATGCTTCAGGAGAAAAAAATGCATCTATTTCAATTTCAGGGTCGAATATCGAAAAATTCAACTCGCAGAATATTGTTGGGTTTGTAGAAGGTTCAGATAATAAGTTGAAAGACGAAATTATCGTGTACTCAGCTCACTATGACCATGTAGGAATAGGACAAGCAGATGCAAATGGTGACAGCATTTATAATGGGTCGAGAGACAATGCTGTGGGTACAGTTACGGTGCTATCAGCCGCTCAAAACTTTGCGAAAACCCCAACAAAAAGATCTGCTATGTTTGTTTTATTTACTGGAGAAGAAAAAGGACTACTTGGAAGCAAAGCCTTTGTTGATAATTCACCAGTAGACTTGAGTAAAATCGTTTATTGTTTTAACTCTGATAATGGAGGCTATAATGATACTTCTAAAGCAACAATTATTGGTTTAACAAGAACCACTGCAGAGGAAATGATCATAGAGGCTTGTGAGGCTTTTGGACTGGATGCAATTGAAGACCCTGCACCAGAACAAGGGTTGTTTGACAGGTCTGATAATGTGAGGTTTGCTGCAAAAGGAATTCCAGCACCGACATTTAGTATGGGATTTACTGCGTTCGATGATGAGATAACTAAATACTATCATCAAGCTGGAGATAATCCAAATACGCTAGATTATGTTTATCTCGAAAAATTCTTTAGAAGTTATGTGTATGCATGTCGTATGATTGGTAATGCTAAGAAGTCACCATTCTGGATTAAAGGAGATAAATACTATGAAGCGGGAAAAGAGCTTTACAAGTAAAAAATAGAAAAGGCCCATAAGGGCCTTTTTGATTTAGAGGAATTAGTGGTGGATTTTACTAAAAATTCTTAAATGAAAACACCGGGGAGCCCACTATGTAAGTGAGATAGTTGGTAAACCAAAGGATTAAGCGAAAACCTTGGACCCCCAGTATTTTCTAGATTAACCATCAACCTAAGAGCATATCATCTATTGTTATAAATAAATGACAATATGAAATTACGAAAGGGAGCTCTATCTTATTTCTGGAAAAACATAAATCAAAACAGAGTAAAACATAAAACTCTGATTTTCAACATATTAAATTAGTCTTGGTTATGTTTTTTACCCTAAAAAAGGTAGAAGAATACCTAAAAAAGGGTAGTGCTTAAATGGTGGCTATTCCGTTTTGAAAAGCGAATTTTACAAGGCCAACAGCGTTTTTAGCTTTTGTTTTTTTCATTAGATTCTTACGGTGAGTATGAACAGTCTGCTCACTTACAAAAAGTTTCTCGCCGATTTCTCTCATGGTAAGTTCTTGACAAATGAGTTGGAGTATCTCAATTTCTCTAGGACTGATATCAGCTCTTCTAGCTACACCCTTATCTAATCCGTCTTTTTGTATTTTCTTGTGAAGTGCCTTTGAAACCAGTTGATTGTAGTAGAAGTCATTATTTATGACAGAAATGATTGCTTTGTGGACTTCATCTGGATCTGCATTCTTCAACAAGTAACTATGAACGCCAATTTCTATGAGGTCGGAAATAATCTGAAGAGAATCGTGCATCGAGATCATGACGATCTTCACTTCGGGAAACTTCGATACTATCTTTTTAGATGTTTCCCACCCGTCCATTATTGGCATTTCCAGGTCTAAAAGAACCAAGTCAAAATTATTTTCGCTAAGTTTTTCGATTGCTTGTTTTCCGTTTTCTGCATCATCAACTACCCCTACCTCATCAAAGGATTCAAGTAGCATCATTGTTCCTCGACGAAAAAGAGTATGGTCATCAGTGACCAAAATATTTAGCTTCTCTGGTTGATTTCTCTCGCTCACTACTTCAAATTAACCAATCGAAGTGGGTAATACCAAATTAACTTTAGCTCCTCCTTCTTTATCGTTGCTGAAAAAGCACTTAGCCTGGATAACCTGAGATCGATTTTTAATATTTAATAACCCCATACCATCACTGTTTTCTAAAACATCTTGAGGGAAACCAATTCCATTGTCTCGATATTCTATTTTGATTGTATCTGATGATTTAGAAACTGAAAAATCAATTTCGGAAGCACTGGAGTGTTTAATAGAATTATTGAGCAGTTCTTGAACTATCCTAAATAACATAAGAGAGTCCTGTTCTGTCAGTGAAGGATCATCCCATTGCTTAATAGAAACCTTCAAATTTTCTGACAATAATTTTTCGAAAAGATCTTCAATCGCATGCTTTAGTCCATATTTCTTCAAAATGATTGGCATCATCTGATGTGAAATACTTCTAACTTGAGATATGGTCTCATCCAGGTGACCTAAAACAGGATCCAGAGATATTAGGCCTTCTTTTCTTTTAGCTACCTCAACATTCAATTTTATTGAAGAAAGCATAGCTCCCACACTATCGTGAAGCTCAGTTCCTAAGCGGTTTCGTTCTGCTTCCTGCGATCTCAAAGTGGCGTTGAGCATTTCTTCTTGATGCTTGGTTTTTATTTCTTGCATCTCCAATTGACTTTGAAGCATTTTTCTTCGGTATAGAAGAACAAAGAATACAACGGAAAAAGCCATTAGCATGACTGCTATTGTCCCAACAATTACGAGTAAGATTACTTGTCCCTCCACAGAAGGTAAATTAAAATATAAATCAGGAATCAGGATTTTTTTGACTGGTAAGCTTTTGAATAGCTAACAAGGAACCAGACGACTCCTCCCAAAATTAGAAGCGATCCATAAACTACAATATTTACGATAATTTCTATCACGATATTTGTCGAGGATTTAGAGAGTCTTGATATCCCTTACTAATTAAAATGAGAACGTAAAATAGAATAAAGTTCTTGCACGAATTGGCGAAGAGCTTAATGATTGAAATCCACGTGTAAGCTTCACCTGATATCTTTAGATCAAATATTAAATAGTTATTAAAAATACCTTGTAAAAGAATGAGACTATTGTATATAAAAAGTGAAGTAGCAATCCAGAAAACAGGGTTTAAACGTAACTGAAGGTTTGGCTTTTTAAGCAAATTGAAATAGATCAATAGCGATAAGAATATAAAAGAAACATTACTAAAAAGCCGAACAAACACATTTGATTCTGTAAAGTCAAATAAGAATAGGAATGATAGAACACATCCAAACAAGAAGATAGCCAATAGGGTGAATATGGCTTTTTTGTATTGATCTAAGATTTTGAGGAATAGTAGTATAGTGATAAAATAGTTAAGTATGTACCAGGTATTCCCGATGATGAAACTATTCGGATAAATAAATCGGATAAAAAAGAAGTTGAATGTATCGGCCAAAAAAGAAAACAAAAGCATATAAAAAACGATCCCGGATATACTTTTCCAGGATCGCATTATATATACGAAATAAAGACATCCAGCTAATGCTGAAAATCTGTTCAGACTTAAGAGCCAATTATAAAACTCTTCCAATTAACCTAACCCTTCGGGGCATTTAGGTGGACAAGTGTCGCCATCATCTGCTGGATTATCATCCAGGCCTCCGTCTTTAGTTACTGCAGCACCTAAAGACTTCATTTTAGTGTCTAAAATATTTCCTTCTTTATCTGCTGGAAACAAAACAAGTCTTTCTTTGCCATCTTCATTAATGCCTTTGAAAAACCATATCCCCTCGAGGGATTTATTGCTGCATAAGCTTTCAATAATATCGCGTCCATAAAGCCAACCAAATGTGGCATCAGGATTTTCCTTTTGATACTTCTTAACCCAATCTTTGGCTTTGGCTTTTTTCATCCTTCTGCCAATGACTTTCACGTCTTTACGTTTTTTTTCTATCATGTTTCAATAAGGTTTAGTTGGTTTGAGGACAATGCTAGTGCTAGCATCCTTTTAATCAAAGAGTTGTACTAGAAATCAGCATCAAAATACCCTAAAATGGGTAGCGATTTCGTCGAAAACGAAAAGGAAGGCAAAGATTTTGATCGAAAATGGAAGAACCGTATATATTTGCCTTCCACTTTAAACAACTAGAAAAATGGCAATGCTCGGAATAATAATCGGACTGTTTGTGCTAGCAATTATTTGCCCAATGATTCTTCCTAACAAAATGGTTAGCAAGCACGGAAGAGATCACGAGGTAGACTAAGAAATTAGTTCTTTTTCTGCTTCTCTTTTCTAGCATTTACGAAAGCAAGTGCATGAGCAAAGGCGACAAGGAATATGACAATATTTACGAAAATATTAACTCCTTCTGTTACTGCTGGGTTTGTAAGTTCCATTATTAAGCTACTCTAGTTTAAAAGATATTTTTGTATCTAATTGACGGCTAAGATAGGCTCTTTCATTGCTTTGAGCAATTTTCTTACATCCATTTCATCATTATACACATTCGGCGCAACACGTATCGCGTCACCACGAAAGCTGACACTTACACGATTTCCTTTTAAGGCAGACTGGACAGATTCCATTTTGATTGAATTGGGTAGTCTAATACCAAATAAGTGGTGACTTCTATACGCCTCCTCTTCAATTCTGAAACCTAAATCTCTCATTTCCAGAATAGCATTCTGTAGCAATTCTTGTGTGTAGGATTGTATGTTTTCAGGCGCCCATTTCAGCAATTGCTTTATAGCTTGTTTCAGCATGGGAACAAGGATAAAATTGCTATGCTCGCCAACTTCATACCTGATAGCTTGATCACGGTAATTTGGCTGATAGTTCACTAGTTGAGTAAAATCATCACTATTTGACCGATTAATCCAATTCTCTTCGATGGGAGTGCCCTTATCAAAAGCAGGTCCGTAATACGCCATTCCGATTGAGTATGGGCCCATTAACCATTTATAGCCTGCACAAATCAGTGCGTCCGGTCTGATTTTGGAAATGCTAAATGGAAGCGCGCCGATTGACTGAGTGCCATCAACCGCTAGGAGACCACCGTATTCGTCAAGCTTTTTTCGTATTAGCTCAAGCTGGAATAGTGTTCCGTCAGACCAATGAATATGTCCAATGGAAACAAGTCGTGTTTTTTCATTGATTGCACCGAGTATCTTTTCATTCCAACTCTCACCTCTTTTTGGGCTATCCGAAGGGGTAATTACTTTCAGTTCAAAGCCTCGCTCCTCTAATTTCATCCATGGATACATGTTGCTAGGAAACTGTTCATCGCAAACTAAAATTTCTCCATCCTTGAAGGGAAGGTTATTTGCAACATTGGCCAAACCATAAGAAACGGAAGGAATAATTACTGTTCTATCGGGCTCGGGATTATCGATGAGCTTGCTGTAGAGTAATCTTAGTGTATCAGCTTCATGAAAAAAATCGTCAGGTGAAATATGAAATGGTTTTCGTTTCTTTTTGATTCCTTCTATTCCCGCTTTTTCTACTTTCTTCAAAAGCGGAGACATGTAAGCGCAGTTGAAGTAGGCTTGCTTACGCTGAAGCTGAAATTTTTGACGTTGACATTTCATGTGTATCATTGAAAAATGAAGTTTCTACTTTTTGAATCGGAAGATAAAGCAAAACAGGTATTAGAAGAAGGTAAGCCAAGACAAGTCCTTGTTAAGAATATGGAAATTTGTATCGTAAGGAAGAATGACCAGCTCTTTGCCTTTCAGAATTTGTGTACACACATGGGCGCTTCTCTGAACCAAGGAAACATTAACCACTTAAATGAAATTGTCTGCCCTCTTCATACATATAGATTCAATATGACTACAGGGGAAGAATCAGAAAGTAGATGCAATCCACTAAAAATCTACCCTATCATTCAGTCAAACGACGGAGTGTATATTGATGTTGATTAATCTTATCCTATCCTGAAAAATTTCACAACAGAAACAAGGAAATCGGCAATGCTTTGTGCGATTTCGTTTCCTGATCCTCTACCCACTATATAAAGAACGAAAAGAACGTACATTGTCAATAGAAGATAAGATTTACTCTTTCCAAAATAACTTCCAGTTGTAAAAATTACAACGGCCACAATGGTGAGTATCCATAATAAGAAACGTAGCTCACTACTGAGATCTACAAGCTCAGGGGGCATATATATAGGCCCGTTAATAATGGTAAATATGAAAAGAGGAAGCCCTAGAGCGAAGCAGATATCAAAAATATTGCTACCTAATGCATTTGATATAGCATCATCATATTGTCCTCTTTTGGCATCTTTTACTGAAATAATAGTATCAGGAAAACTAGAGGCTGCAGAAGCGAGAATCAGTGCAACGAACATTACAGGAATATTCAATCCATTAAATTCTCCTAACCCGGCCACAGAATATGTATCTGCACCAATCCATTCACAAGCTAACACTAGAAAATAACACACCATAGCAATAGAGAGAGTTGAAAACAGCAATAAGGACCATGCTCTCATTCCACTGATTTTATTATTACCTATAAAAATACGCTCCAGATCAAAGGTTACTAGCCCTTTGAAGAATGGACCTTGCGGTTCTTCACTACTTTCAAAAACATTTTCCTCAGCCTCTTCTTCGGTTTCAAGTAAAGCCGCACGTTGAGACTTTTTCATTGAAGCAAACATGTAGATGATGTATACCACATAAACTAACATCAATAACATTCCATGATACCAATGCAAAGAAGATCCGCTAATTAGTATGAGGAAAATAAGCTCTGCAATGATCAGCGCAATTCCATCTCGAAGTAATACTTTTCTGGATACATGAACCTTTTTGGTCATTTTCATTCCAATAACTGCAAGTACAGCTACGGCAGGAATTACCATTCCATTAAATATTGCACTACCAGCAGTGGTTCCAATACCTCCAGAAAATCCTTCAGCATCAGAAAGAACAAAAAGGAAAAAGAGTGAAGTGAATACTTCCGGCATTGAGCTGGCAATGGCGTTGATTGTTGCTCCTCTTACTCCATCAGAAAGATTTCTACCTATATATTCTGAGGCAGTCATGAAACCATCTCCAGCTCTCCAAATAATAATGCAACAAAACGTGATTAGCAGTAGGGGGATTATAATGCCCATGAATAAATTATTACGTTCAAGTGTGTGTTTAAAGTGGTGACCTCTAAGCTGGAATGGCCTAAATTAACAAAGTTTTCACTCTGTAAAACAAGTTCCTTCATCTTTTATCATTAAGATAAGTCAACTTCAAAAAGGATTTGTCTAATTTTTCGCTTGAAATAAGGATTTTAATCATGTATATCAACCTTTCAGGTCTTAACATTCTGGTTACGGGAGCGAGTCGAGGAATTGGAAAAGCACTTGCAACTAAGCTGGCAGAAGCGGGGGCCACTATTGCTGTTCATTATAATAAAAATGTACGTGAAGCAGAAAACTTGGCACATATCCTAGGAAACGAATCCAAGGCTTTTCAAGCGGACTTTTCAAAACCGGATGAAGCAGCAAAACTATTTGAACGGGTAAGTCTAGAAATGGGTAGCGTCGAAATAGTGATAAATAACGCTGGAATTGCTAAACCAGCAAGTATTGATGCTAAGGATGACGACTGGATGGTAGCATGGAATGAGACAATGATGGTGAACTTAAATTCAGCAGCGATCATTTGTAAGAAAGCGGTTCAACACTTTGTTAGCAGAAAAGCGGCAGGTAGGATTATTAATATTGCTTCAAGGGCTGCTTTTAGGGGTGAAGAGGCCGAATATATCTCATACGCAGCATCAAAGGCAGGATTGGTTTCGCTCACACGCTCAATTGCCAGATCCTATGGAAAGGAGGGTGTAAAAGCCTTTGTTATTGCTCCCGGCTTTGTAAGGACGGACATGTCTCAGGAATTCATGCAGCAATATGGGGAAGATCACACGAAAGGAGATTTAGCTCTGGAGCGTCTAACAGAGCCAAAAGATATTGCACCGCTTGTTACTTTTATCGCAAGTGGAATGGCGGACCATGCTACGGGAGCGACTTTTGATGTCAATGCCGGAAGCTATTTACATTAATGAATTAATTCCTAAATTAGAAGACCGAAAAACAATGCAGCATAATGGAAAGTAACATAAAAAATCACTTAAGAGCCCTAATTCAATTATCGATCATAGATCGTGATTTTGGTCAGCCTGAAAAATCTTATGTTTATACTATCGGGAAAGCGAATAGAGTAACAGAAAAAGAAATTGATGGATTGGTTGATGAAGTTTTAAACAGTAAAGAAAATACAGATGTAAACTTTGACGGACTTTTGTCAGAAGAACGATTTGACTATCTCTATGATGTTATTCAGTTGATGAAAATTGATGGAGAAGTTTTCCTTACAGAGATCAAGTATTGTGAAGAGGTTGCAGAAAAGCTTGGTTACGATAAAAAAGTAGTGAAGAGCATGTCTTCCCGCATCTATGGTGATCCTTCAATCACGGGTAACAGAGAGGCTATTATGAAGGAAGCGAATAAGCATTTAAAAAAATAATTTAATAGTAAAGAGAAATATATGAGCATCAAGTCGAAACTAAGTGTGCTGGTTCAGCTAGCAAATATCGATGGTGAATTTGCTGGTGAGGAAAAAGACCTGATATATATGATTGGCAAAGCCAATGGAATTGGTGAGGATGAAATTAACGCCATGGTTGAAAACCCAGAACCTATTCCGCCGCTAAGTACTATGTCTGAAGATGATAGGTTTGAATACCTATTTCACTTAGTGCAACTTATGAAAATAGACAGTCAGGTTTACCTTTCTGAAATAAAATTCTGCGAAGAATTAGCGGAAAAGCTAGGCTTCAAGCGAAGTGTAATTTCTGAACTTTCTTCACGAATTTATAGCGATCCAAGTATAACATCAGATGCTTCTTCATTGAAGAGAGCCGTGAAAAAGTACATGAACTAAAATTAAGAAAATAGAAAAATCCGCGGAAGCGGATTTTTTTATACTCTTTTTGGGATTAGCTGCCGGTAAGTAATGCCAAAATGATGTTGGAGCTTTGATAAAAATTCATCTTCATGCATTATTTCTATTTCATCAATCTCTGCGAGATTTGAAATCTTCAATTTTCTATCAGTCAATGTCACTCTTCCTGTTGGTGTAAGAATAGTGATAATCTTTTTTTTAGTGAAGGGAGATTCGATAGATGTTTGCTGAAACTCGCAGATTTCCATAAACTGAATTAACTGCTTTTCTTCAGTTGTAAAAAGTATTCGTGAGAAAAATTGAGTTGCATTGTCGGATACCTTTAAAATAAAGTTTTCATCCGGATCAGTGTCAATTTTCCAATACCGTGTATAATCCATCTGAATATCCCCCTTTTTTACTTTTATAGGAGATATAGGACCATCACCAAAGCCAACGTCTACTAACCATTTTTCATCATTAATATCAACAATGATTACCATATGTTCGAAGGGTTTTCCGAACTGGTTTTTATCCTCTTTCCAAAATTTTGCAGAAATGATATAGCAATCAAAGCCAAGGTGATATAGCAAATGATAAAAGAGCCCATTTAATTCATGGCAAAACCCACCTCTTTTTTGAAGTACGATTTTTTCGAATATTTTCTGATAATCTAGTACGATTTTACTTCCGTAATGAATATCTAAGTTTTCGAACGGAATAGTTAAAAGATGTGCCTTTTGAAGTTTTTTTAGATACTTAAGCGCAGGCTCTTCTCGTTTTAGACCAATTCTATTTAAATATGAATGAACATCAATCTTTAAAGCTTTTGGTTTATTTTGAAAAAAATTAAGCTTCTTCAATTTTTGATGTTCAATTTTTGTGTCAGATTTCCAATCATATTTTTAAGCGCACTTTGCCAAGTTACATCTGCATCCCACTCACCTACATGAACATTTTTAGAAATATTTTGACGTACGTAAAATTTGTATACCAAAGCATCACTTGGAATAGTCTTCACTTTAGTTTGGTCAGGCATGATAGGTATAATTGACACAAATCCTGTCTCAGACGGGAGTACATCATAATCAAGCATTTGTCTCACTGATCTGGCGGATGAATGAACTGATCGAAGTAAAAATTGATACCTGTTGCGCTTGAGCTCGTCATCAGACATGGGGTCAATCAAGACATACTCATACGGATAAGCTGTCATAATTTTTTCCAGTTCCATGTTCTTTTTAAAGATGTTCTTATTGTACGCTTTGATTTTAGCTAAAACTTTTGAATCTAAAGTTTTTGTTGAATCCAATAGAGCAAATCTTTCTACAGCCAATATGCTTCTCCTGAGCTGACCAGGATAATTTTTAAGTAATGTGTTTTCTACAGTTGAAAGACCTTGCAAATAGTTAGGTTTTTCAGGAATTAAAAAGTTGTTCAAAGGATAATCAGCCCTCCTTATCTCCTTACCCATGTTTAGTAGAATACTGAAAAGATCCGTTCCTTCTAAATAAAAAACATCAGCGTTACTTTCTATCATTTTTCTGTTGCCGTTAAAAGCTGACATAGCCAATGCGTAACCCGTGTTGTTCTTGGTAATGAAGATTAGAAATTTCACTTTTCGACGATTGAAAAGTTCTACGTAAGAGTTAAATGAACTATTGCTTGCAACCAAATCTTGATGATTTAGATAGAACACAGCATCTATTCCCATCGTGACAAACCCTTTATGTACTTGTGAAAGCATTTTTTTATAGTCACCTAATTGTTTGAACTCTCCATTTTTATCAGGGATATCAAAAATGACTGCACTTCTTTCACTATTTATACTTTCTGGAACAGATAAAGATTTATTAAAGGACACATATTCATAAACAGGAATTTGTCCATTTAAAATGATAGTAGCTAGGATCAAAGAAGAGTAAAAAGCTATTCGCATATCTGAGTACTAAATACGTAATTTTATAGATCAACTCATATTCGGCACAATTTAGTATAACTATGAAATGAGCATAAATATCCAAGGGCAAATTTATACCAATCGCCTGATGAATATTTGATGCGAATTCCCACTTCGGTGGACCGATGTTTACAATTGAAAACTAACTATATACATATGAAAACACGATGTACCTGGTGTGCCAACTCTTTTGAAGAATATGTGAAATATCATGATGAAGAATGGGGAGTTCCTGTACACGATGATAAAAAACATTTTGAGTTTTTAATCTTAGAAAGCGCTCAAGCAGGACTCAGTTGGGCAACTATTTTAAAAAAAAGAGACGGTTACAGAAATGCTTTTGCTGACTTTGACGTAAATACGGTAGCTCAGTATGGTGATGGAATGGTAGAAGAACTCCTTCAGGACTCATCCATTATCCGAAATAGGCTGAAAATTGAAGCGGCAATTAACAATGCGAAAAGATTCATTGAGGTACAGAAGGAGTTTGGGTCTTTTAATTTGTATGTATGGAAGTTTGTAAACGGAAAACCAATAGTCAATCAATGGAAATCAATGGATGAGGTACCTGTAACCACAGATCAGTCTGATGCACTATCAAAAGATCTGAAAAAGCGAGGGTTCAAATTTGTTGGGTCCACGACGATGTATGCACATATGCAAGCAATAGGTTTAGTAAACGACCACACCATTGACTGTTTTCGACATCAGGAAATAAACCAGTAACTTTAATCTGTGTCTCACCATTGAATTTAAGTATGAAGAAGCTTCTCATTTCAGCAACAGCATTATCGATCATTGCTTTCTTGATTGTTCTGGACAAGGGAAAAAGTCAAGAAGAGATCTACCTAAAAAACATTGCAGAATTAGGCATCACAAAACTGGATGGTCCCGAAAAATCCACTTTTAGAGATGTTTTGATGACCATGAATCCCAAAACTGGAGAAATCCCGGTTGAAAATGTAAGGCAAACGATTAGAAATCGCAGAGGAAGAATAGCTGAAGAAAGAGATTTTCAATGGGAACAAATAAATACCGAAATAGCAGGAAGGTCGCGGGCGATCATGATAGATCCGAATGATTTAAAAAAACTTTGGCTTGGGGCTGTTACAGGGGGATTATGGTACAACCCTGATTTTAGAAATAATGCAAAGTGGGTTCCTGTTTCTGATGATTGGGAAACTCTTTCGATTTCAAGCATTACATATGACCCTAACAATTCGAATATCTTCTATGTTGGAACAGGAGAATCTTTCACCTCAGTAAATATCTATAGAGAATCCACATCATCTGGGGTTGGTATCTACAAAACAACAGATGGAGGAGCAACATGGTCATTGCTTCCTTCTACGTCAGCATTTCAATACGTAAATGATATTGTTGTTAGAGATGAGGATGGAACAAGCGTTATTTATGCAGGAGTTGCCTCAGGCCTGTATCAAGGAAATGTATTCGGATCCTCACCTTCTGATGGGCTCTACAGATCGGAAGATGGTGGAAATTCTTGGACACAGGTTCTTCCCAACATTAATGGATCTTCCGTGCCTTATACTGTGAGTGATATCGAGTTAACCCCTACTGGCGATCTATATGTCGGAACCATGCGAAACCTGGAAGTTAAAGGAGGAGGAATGATGTTATTCTCTTCGAATGGAACAGACTGGGAAGTTGAAGATAGGTATGCCACAAGCATTGAACAAGAAGGCGTAGACTTAGAACTTGATGTCATTCCAGGAAGAGTTCGCTTTGCCTCATCAGGATCAATGGTATATGCTGTAGGGACGGCTGGACTTCTGAATGATTTTGATCAAATAAGAGACTTTGGATTCTTTACAAGAATTATGCTTAAAGATGGATCAGGAGAATGGCAAGATTTAGCAGGGCCATCTTCAAGCTGGGCCTCCATCCCTTGGCACGCTCTGGCAATGGGAGTAGATCCAAATGATGACAATCGTCTTGTAGTTGGAGGGTTGAATGTACACGCACTTTCGAACGCACGAGAAGCAGGGTCTTTAAGTTGGGTTGGACTAAGTGACTGGTCCTCTATGTATTATTTCTCAGATTACTTGATACCTTTTTTCGGTTTGCAGGATATTGACAGTGTTAAAAATCACTTTGTACATGCGGACGTTCATTCACTTGTTTTTGCGGGATCTTCCAATGAATTGATTGCTTCTACTGATGGAGGCGTTCAATATACAAGTGATCTAAGCAAAGGCTTTGTAACGCTTGAGGGAGAAAGGCTCGATTCATATCCCACATTTGGACATATCAATAACTCACTGGCTACCACACAATATTATACGATAGCTCTACATCCTAATTTGGGTAATAGTGAGGTGTTGGCAGGGTCTCAGGATAATAGTACTCATACATCCGAGACAGGAGCAATTACCTATGGTAGCATGATTGGAGGAGGAGATGGAGCATACTGCTTTTTTGACTCTGACGATTCTGACTTAAGAATTACCTCATCCCAAGTAGGCAACTATAATTTCTTCGTAGGAGATGATGCCTATTTCTATGGTGTAGGTGGTGGTACATTTATTAACCCCGCTGATTACGATGATCGGTCGAATCTAATTTATTCAAACCTAGCTGTTGATGGTGGGTTTGAAGCTCTTTCCACCGGATTGAAAGGAAGGTATTTGGATTCTTTAGCGATTCTTAATGTGAATCCCTTTTTGAACAAGGATGATTTAGGGCTAGATACATTAACATATGTGAAGCTAGGAACTAACTCGACAACCTCTTTTTCCGCAGTGAAGGTTTCACCACATGATACGGAACTAGACGCAACAGTGGTCTTGGGTAATCAACTTGGTGATGTGTTTTTCGTAAAGGGACTTCCCTATTCTCCGTCTTCTACAAAAATTGATAATGATCAACTTCCTGTTGGATACATTTCTTCCATTGATATTGGGGAAACTAATGAAGAGCTTGTGGTCAGCTTTTCCAATTACGGAGTAACCTCTGTGTGGTACACAAGCGATGGTGGCGAAACCTGGAAAAATATTGAACGAAATCTACCAGATATACCCGTTAGAGATGCTAAGTTCAATCCATTGAATCGTGACAAGGTGATAATTGCAACTGAAATTGGAATTTGGGGTTTGGAAAGTATTGAGGATGAAGAAGAGCAATGGCAAGCATACAACGACGGACTTCCAAATGTAAGGGTAGACATGTTTCAGTTAAGAGCTTCGGATAAAACAATTGCGTTAGCAACCCATGGAAGAGGTGTTTTCTTAGGAAAATTTGATCAGGGAGAAGACGTATTAGGAATAGATAATAAATTGGATGAACGAATTACTGTCTATCCTAATCCAACCTCGGATGAAGTCACTTTTAGCAGCCAAGTATCTCAAGTAGAAATTTTCTCCATAAATGGGCAGAAGCTTTATTCTATAGAAGTAGTGGACAATAGGCTTAGCCTTTCTTCTTTAAATCAGGGTGTATACTTCTTGAAGACCGTTACTAAGCAAGGCAAAAAAGAGACAATCAAGATTGTCAAAAAATAGTCTAACTGTAAAATCGATATTCAACGTAACTTTACCTTCATAATAGTTTAGAGGATGATTGATAAACTGGAGGAAATAAAACATCGGTTTGAAGAAGTAGGTCAGTTGATCGTGCAACCAGATATCGTTACAGATATGGAGAAGTACGGAAAGCTGAATAAAGAATATAAGGATCTGGAAAAAATTGTAGTTAAGTATAAAGAGTTTACAGAAGCTACAAGCAACTTGGACAATGCAAAAGAGGTTTTAGGCACAGAGAAAGATCCTGAATTTCGTGAAATGGCTAAAGCGGAGATCGATGAACTTCAGCCACAGATAGAGTCCCTAGAGGAGGAACTTAAATTCATGCTGATCCCGAAAGATCCTAATGACAGCAAAAATGTGATTTTGGAAATTCGTGCAGGAACTGGCGGTGATGAAGCTTCCATATTTGCAGGAGATCTTTTCAGACTTTATAAGTCTTATGCAGAAGGTCAAA
This sequence comes from Marinobacter alexandrii, assembly GCA_039984955.1. NCBI lineage: Bacteria > Pseudomonadati > Pseudomonadota > Gammaproteobacteria > Pseudomonadales > Marinobacteraceae > Marinobacter > Marinobacter alexandrii. Next base: position 2,047,608 of record JBDWTN010000007.1, on the reverse strand, counting down.
AATGGAATTTTTCTGTGCTTGATTTTAACAATGGAAGCTCGGGGGGCTATAAAGAGATCGTAGCTTCAGTTGAAGGAGAAGATGTCTATGCAAAACTTAAATTCGAATCGGGAGTTCATCGTGTGCAGCGAGTACCTGCTACAGAATCTCAAGGACGAGTACACACATCAGCGGCGACTGTAGCGGTACTACCGGAGGCTGAGGAAGTTGATGTAGAATTAAATATGGGAGACATCAGAAAAGATACTTTTAGAGCATCTGGAGCTGGTGGTCAGCATATCAATAAAACGGAATCTGCCGTGAGGCTAACCCATGCTCCCTCAGGCTTAGTTGTTGAGTGTCAAGATGGACGCTCGCAGCACGCCAACTATGATAAAGCGCTAAAAGTACTCCGATCAAGACTTTACGAGATTGAACTGAAAAAACATAATGCGGAAATAAGCAGTCAACGTAAAAGCATGGTCGGTTCTGGGGACAGATCAGATAAAATAAGAACATATAATTATCCTCAAGGACGTGTCACAGATCATAGGATAGGTCTTTCGGTTTTTAATCTCCCTAATGTTATGAATGGAGATATTGAAGAGTTTGTAGAGCAGCTAAGGATCGCAGAAAATGCTGAGATCATGAAAGAAGCTGTAGAATAATCCGTTCTTAATTCAGATGCGAAATCTATTTCTTGTTTTCTCAATTTTTTTGATTTGGGTTGGGTGTTCAGCTCCAGAGGAGTCTATTTCATTTGACCCTGACCTGACTTTAATTTTCAGTAACGATACTGTAGCTTTCGATACCCTTTTGTCAGAGAGGAGAAGTAGTACGAGGAGACTGACTATTTATAATCCAAACAAAGAAGCAATTCAATTTGATGAAATAGTTCTTGGGAAAGGAACAAACTCTGATTATCAAGTCATTATAAATGGTAAGCAAACCAATTCGGTGCTGAATGAGCAGATTTTCGGTGGAGATAGCATCATCATTTTAGTAGAGGTAAACATTGATCCTCGAGATGAAAATCTACCTTACATCGTAAAAGACTCCTTGATTTTTCGCTGGAATACAAATGATGAACATGTTAAGCTTGTTTCCTTTGGTCAGGATGTAACACCGCTAAATAATGTCAGTATTTGCAATGAAACTTGGAGTAGCAATCGACCTTATATCGTATCTGATACTGTTTTAATTCCCACAGGATGTCTATTAGATATTGAAAAAGGAACGACCATTTATTTCGAAAACGATGCTGTGATGTTTGTTCAAGGCACCTTAAAAGCGATAGGCGACTCTGCCAATCATATAGTTTTCAGAAATGCTAGGTTCGACGGTATTTATGATGATGTCCCAGGACAGTGGAATGGCATTTATTTTTTAGAAGGAAGCTCCGAAAACGAAATAGAATTTGCTGAGATTTTCAATGGACAAGTTGGGCTAAGAATAGGTACACCAGACGAGGATGATTTGCCCGACCTGATTGTTAAGAATACTGAGATCTATAATATGAGTTTGGCGGGTATTCTAGCCTTCACTTCAGATGTTGAAGCTAGTAACACACTCATTTATAATTGTGGAACCTACATTGTTGGTGGATTTGCAGGAGGCAACTATCAATATAGACACTGTACTTTTTCCAATGAACCGGCACTATTTATTCAGGATGAGTCTACTGTACAATTTTCAGATAACATCGTTATTGCAGAAAATGAGCTACTTACATCAGATTTAAATCTTGAATTAACCAATTGTATCATTTGGGGTCCTGCTGACGAGGAACTTTTGATCAACAATGGAGGAGGAGCAATAGTTACTGCGACTTTAACCAACAACATTATACGATCCTCGCTTGAGATTGAAAACAACTTAACCTCTCAGGAACTTAACTTTCCAGGCTTTGTAAGTTCGTTTGCCAATGATTATTCGCTGGACACACTGTCCGTTGCTAAGGATAATGGTGTTTCTATTGGAGTGGATATTGACATCTTAGGACGTGACAGAGACAGTAGTCCAGATATCGGAGCATTTGAACGAATTGAAAAAAACTGACCCCTCTATTCTTCTCATTTCTTACTAACTTATTATTTCACTGAGTTTAATGGTGTGAAAAAGGCTATCCTGACACTTACGTTTCTGTTTTTTATTTTCCAATCATTTGGTCAGGCAGATAGCTTGATTACTTCATTGGGTAATCAATCAGGAGAAGAGCGTGTTGGGACTTTACATAATATTGTCATAAGCCTATGGCTCAATTACCCGGCTCGAGCAATGGAGTATGGTGGCGAAGCACTTTCACTATCAGAAGAAATGGGTGATTCATTGTTGATTTCTAAATCACTAAGATTTATTGCTGGGGTTTATTACTATAAAGGGGATTATGATGAATCTTTAGATTATAATCAGAAGGCTTTAAGCATTGCTATTTCACTAGCAGATACTTCGCTTATCAATAATGGTTATAACAACATTGGCTTACTCTACTATAACCTTGGAGACTACCAAACCGCCTTTGAATACCTCCTAAAAGGGAAAGCCTTGAAGGAAAAAATTGGAGAAACATATGGATTAGCCACGGTCATAAATAATATTGGGTTGGTGTTTGATCGAGTAAAGGATTATGAAGAGGCGAGAAGTTATTTTGAAGAGGCATTTGAGTTAGCGATAGAAATCCAAGATTTGGATAGTAAGCTTTATGCTATCAATAATATTGGAACGACTTATTTGAAAGAAAATAAATTGGATTCTGCTTTAATATATTTCCGAGAAGGACTGAAGTTAGCTGATGAGATTAAAAACTTTAATTGGGGTTCAGTTTCGATGAGAGGTGTTGGAGAAACGCTCATGCTTAAAGGGGTGGGTGACTCAGTTCAATACTTTTTTCAAAAGTCACTTAATACTAGTCAGTCCATCGATGACAAAAAGGGGATGGCAGAAGCGTATTTTCTAATGTCAAAAAACGCCTTAAGAAAGGGCACTATTGATAATGCAATTTACTATTTGGATAATTCTGATGAATGGACTCGAAAAATACGATTGAGACAGCAACTACTTGACAACCTCAATCTATATTCAGACATTTATGCCGCGAAAAAAGATGAAGAAAAAGAACACGAATACCTACGCAAGTACATAAAACTGAAAGATTCTCTTTTTCAAGAGGTTGTTTCTCGGAATCTACACTTTATTCCTCTGAAGTTGAAAGAGGAAGAAGATCGGTTTACGATGGCTTCTCAACAGGTAGAAATCAAAAATCAGGAGATTGCGAATCGGCTTTTTACTTTTATCATCATTGTGACTATCCCACTTTTGGTGGTGATGATTATTTTGTTGAGAAAAAATCATAAAAAAAATGAGAAGCTTCAGCAAAACAATGAGGAGCTTAGAAAGACACAGAAACTCTTAGTTACGTCAGAAAAAATGGCTTCTTTGGGAGTTTTAGCAGCAGGTGTAGGCCATGAGATTAACAACCCGCTCAATTTTATTAAAAACGGAATTGAAGCACTAGCCCAGAAAATTCAAAAGGATAAATCTATTGATGATGAAGAATTAAAAACGTATTTCAAGATCATCAATGAAGGTGTGGATAGAGCCACCAATATTGTAAAAAGCCTGAGTCACTTCAGCAGAAAGGCAGCTCCGGATGTGGTAGAGCACTGCAATATTCACGAGATTATTGAAAACTGCCTACTTATCCTTCACAGCAAGATCAGAAACAGAGTAAGAATCATCACAGACTTCACAAAGGAAGGCGTTGATTTGAGAGGCAATGAAGGGAGGCTGCATCAAGCAATGATCAACATCATCGCTAATGCAGAACAGGCAATTGATGAAGAAGGCTCAATTCAAATCACAACAAAGCGCTTAAATAAACATGTAGAAATATGCATTGAGGATGATGGCGAAGGGATTCCGGAAGAAAATTTAATAAAAATTAGCGATCCTTTTTTTACAACGAAGGCCCCTGGAGAGGGCACGGGACTTGGTCTATTTATTACATTTTCCATTATTGAAGAACACAATGGTCATATCGACGTAAAATCAAACATTGATGAGGGAACTAAGTTTATTATAACCTTACCTTTATAAAAATGAACGATAGACCAGCGATCCTTTATATAGACGATGAAGAAGCCAACTTACTTCTCTTTCGAGTATCATTTGAAGGAGAAAGAGATGTGCTTGTAGCCAGTACCCCGGAAGAAGGATTGAGAAAACTTGATGAGAATCGTGCGAGAATAAAGGCAGTCATTAGCGATATGCATATGCCACAAATGAATGGGGTTCAATTCATCCAAAAAGCACAGGAAAAAAATAATGACATTCCGTATTTCATTTTAAGTGGATACGCTTTCAACGATGAAATAGATCAGGCACTTAGGCAAAAGACCATAAAGAAGTTTTTTACAAAACCATTTGATCGGAAGGAGATAGAAGACTCTCTGAAAAGTACCAACGGCTCTTAAACCTATCCATCCTCTTCCTTTTTTTCTTCCTCTTCTGGCTTGCCTAAAATCTTATTTTTCTTTTCTTTCAAGCTTTCAGAAGCTTCCTCAAGATTTAATCGCGCTTTTAGGCGATTTAAGATCCCTTTACCAATTGATAGCGCTCGATCACTAAAAGTCAATTCTTCAGCTGGTTCCTTAGAAGGAGCTTTAACTTCTGGTTTAGCTACGTTTTCAGGCTTAATCAAGTACCTACTTGTAGAGCTAGTATCCACCACAATCTTCTGGGAAGCAGCAGAAAAAACTACGGCGAAGAATAAAAGTCCGGTGATGAATAGTTTATAACTCAATGCAACGAAGTATTTTCGATTATCATCAATATTAGTATAAAGAGAGAATATTGGAAAGAATTTGTAAAAACTGTGAGAAAAAACTCGATAACGAGTTTAAATACTGTCCTTCTTGCGGACAGGAACACAAAGACAAAGTAGTTCATTTTAAGCAATTCATCCTTGACTTTCTAGGAGACTATTTTACTTTCGACTCATTAATCATACGTAGTGTAAAGCCCCTTTTAATAAAACCGGGCTTTCTCACAAACGAATTTATTGTAGGCCGCAGAGTTCGATACATTCCTCCGCTGAGGCTCTTTATCTTTATCAGCATTATCTTCTTTTTGATTTTGGGGCCTGTAGAAAAAACGGTAGCACTGGAAAGAAATGAGGAGGCAGAATTTCTGGATAATTTTTTCAATGTGTGGTTTCCAAGGCTCTTTTTTCTGCTTTTACCACTGTTTGCCCTGTTTCTTTACATGCTTTTTCGGAAGCCAGGAAGATTCTATCTCACACACTTTATTTTCTCAATTCATTTGCATGCATTCATCTTTGTTCTCTTGACACTTATGGTGGTCTTGATTGATTATATCTTTCCGAGTAGTGTCTTTCTAAGTCAATGGTCTTTGATTATCACGATGTTTCTTCTTCAGCTCTATTTGTTAATTGCCCTGAAAAGAGTCTATGATCAAAAGTGGCTTACTACATTTTTCAAGCTACTGATGGTAAACATCATGTATGTGGTTTCTGCCATGATCATCTTCAGCGGTGCAGCAGCACTGATCTTTTATATGTAACAAAAAAAAGGCTCCCATTACTGAGAGCCTTTTTTGAAAATATTTTCTAACTATTAGAAATAGAAGAATAAGTTGATTGCAGCTGAAGTATTATCAAAACCCATTTCAAAAGTTCTATCACCTTCAGTAAATGTACTTGTCTCGATTACGGCATCTTGAGATCCTTCATATCCTTCGAAAGTCACAGAGGTATCTCCGAAAGTAGAATAGCTTACTCCCCAGTAAAATTCACCTCCAAGGGACATTTTAGGAGCAAAGAAATATTCTACGCCAACAAACCCTCTTAGACCGAATTGCAAGTTGTTACCTAAGTTACCTTCAGTGATTCTAAAACCTAAAGCAGGGTCGGTAACACCTGTTGGATTCCCGAAACCAGTACCAGTTGGTGTCTGGTTAGTCGCAGTAATTTCATTTCCGTACTGAAATTTCGAAGTGTTTTCGGTAGTATAATGAACATATACATCTGCACCATATACTCCTTGTACTCTTGATTTACCTTTACGTTTTTCAAGTCCAAGACTCAATGTAAGTCCAAACTGCTCAATATCTCGAATATCAAAGACAACTTCATCAGGATTAGTACTGGCATCATCATCTACTCTAAACTTCGTTCTATTTGCATTAGCAAAAATATGAGCTCCACCTCTCCATGCAAGATCATCAGCAATAAAATATTTACCCCAAATTGTAGCATTTGGAAGACCTTTACTTACTTGGTTAAAAGCTGGTGAAACATTAAGGTTTTCTCCGTTTGCAGCATTACCAAAGTATTGCAATACAGAAGAGGCATTTATACCTAATGACCAGTCACCTTTCTTCGGAAGGATCTGATGACCATTCTTAGATAGCAATTCATTCTCCTCTCCTGAGGATTTGAATATTTTTAGTTTAGTTACTCTTGTCCCTGTCTGACTCGCATCTTGTGCAAATCCTGCAATGGCAAAGAGTACTAAAACTATTGATAATATATTTTTCATAAATTATTTCGCTCAAATATTAGTTTTCAACTACTGAATTAGGCGTTGTATCAGAAATATCAAATGTATCTTCTTGCCCTTTACTCAAATTTCTGGTTGCGTTTACTTCATCGTAAGTAGCCGTACCTGTAACATCATCACCACCGCCATTCGTGAATTGGTAATTCGTAATAACTATTTCCGGAACTACTACGTCAATTGTGCTGTCATCTGTAAGAGGAACTTGAATGGAATATCTACCATTGTTGTCAGTGGTAGCTGTTGCACCTCGCTGGATATTGTCTTTGTCATTCCAAGTAAAACGGATAACAAGTCCGATTACAGGGTTTTCATCTTCGCTACCAGCGATAGCGTTCACTCTTACCTCTACTTCACCTTCTATTGTAGCAAAAATTGGAAGATTATCTACTAGATTATCTTCGTAGCTAAAGTTTACTTCTTCTGTATCTCCAGCATTTAACTCTACATCGTCTTCTTCACCTTCTTCGAAGGTTGCACTGAAACCTGTTACGTTATTGAATCCATCGTTGTAGTCAACGCCTGTCGTAAATTCTTCGAATACGACAGTAAAGTCGTCATCTACATCTTCTGTAGGAACCTGAAAACTGTATGCTCCAGAAGCATCGGTAGTTGTAGAAAGAGACCTATCATTTCCGCTTCCATCTTCCCATTTTACAGTTACAGTTGCTCCTACAGCAACTTCTGGAATACCTTCAGTTGTAATTTGCTCGGTATCAGCCACTACTGTTCCTGAGATGGTACCAAATTTCTCTAATACAAGACCGCCTTTGAAATTGCTTTCGTAATCGAAATCTACGGTAACTGTTTCACCAATTCTTACGGTAGCAGTGGCATCATCAGATTCGAAAACTACAGATTCAGTCGAAGTACCAGTTCCATTATCGAATGTGACATCTAATTCGACTTCATCAAATTCAAGAGTAAAATCAATTCCATCCTCAGTAGTAGGAACCTCTGCTGTATAGACACCAGTGGAATCAGTTGTTACCGTAATTGATTGTGTTCTGTCGTCTTCTCCATCATCGTATATGTCTATATCCTCTGTGCTCCAGAAAATTCTTACAGGTACTCCTCGTAAAATCTCTGACTGTGATTGACCATCTGTTTGGTCTACATCTGCGCTTACAGTACCTGTAATTGTCGCAGTACCTGTAATATCTACAGTTGTTGTTTCTGTTTCCTTACAAGCGGATAGTAATACTATCACAAATAAACTTGCAATAATCGATTTTTTCATTTTTTAAATGTTTTAAAATGGTAGTAATAAAATGTAGCGGCGAAATTACAACAAATTTTGATCATATCATTTTTTTTATAATGAATTGTATTAATTCCACAATAACAAATATTCATCTATGAACAAGTAAGATTGCCAATTTTTGATTGGTTAATTTAAGTGATTACTTGTCTTGTATTTCGAATGGCAGCATCAGATCCCGTAACGTCATCGCGATATGCAATGCGTCATTGCGAACGCAGTGAAGCAATCTCATTAAAATAAGGTTTGTTCAATATTGATTAAATGCGCTATTCTGAAAATATGAGATTACTTCAGTCATACTTCCTTCGTAATGACGGTTAAAATTGCGAATGTCATCGCGAATGCAATGAAGCGATCTCAAGATTGATAAGGTTATCAATACTCTGGATTTATTATAATGAGATTGCGTCGGTCATGCCTTCATTCCTAATGACGGTCATTATGTAGTGCGCGATTTCGAGACTGCTTCAGTTGTACTTCTACCGCGATGAATTACTTATCTTGTATTTCGTATGACAACATCACAACATCACAACCCTCTCAACTGTCCAACAGGTCGATGGACCATGTTTTCGACTATTTTGGCTACCAGCATGGCGTTTATAGATGGTTCGGCTCTGAACGTAATCTTGCCTTCACTCCAGCAAGACTTATCTGCAGGAGGTGTTGACTTATTTTGGGTGCTCAATAGCTACCTACTCATGTTAGCCGCACTGATAATTGTCGGTGGCAGTCTCGGAGATAAATTAGGGAGGGTAAAAGTATTTAAAATCGGAATCCTTGTTTTTACTCTTGGTTCAGCTCTTTGTGGTTTCTCTCAAGACATTACTCAGTTGATCGCGTTTAGAACAATTCAGGGAATAGGTGGGGCATTCATGATCCCTGGAAGCTTATCGATTATTTCTGCCGTATTTAGTAAAGAAGAGAAAGGAAAAGCCATAGGTACATGGTCCGCTACTACCACAATCGTTACTATATGTGGACCAGTATTGGGTGGAGCCCTTGCAGATGCCGGACTTTGGAGGCTCATATTTTTCATTAATATACCATTTGGACTATTATCAATTTGGGCGTTGCATTTCAAAGTGCCTGAGAGCAAGCAACCAAAAGTTTCCAAAATTGATTGGAAAGGAGCAACAACACTTGTTTTGAGTCTAGCAGCACTTACGTTTGGTTTCCTGGAAATGCCAGAGTTGGGCTATCAGCATCCTGTGGTTATTTTGAGCCTTGCGCTTGGTACGTTTTTTCTGATCCTTTTTGTCATTATTGAAAAAAAAGTGAACGATCCAATGGTACCTCTCGATATGTTTACCAATAAGACATTCTCTGGTGTCAATCTTCTGAGTTTCTTCTTGTATGCAGGCATGGGTGCTATGATGCTCTTCCTCTCATTAAACATTATTCAGGTTCAAGGGTACTCTCAGTTTCAAGCTGGTTTGACATTTCTCCCCTTTTCTTTCATTATGGTGCTGGCTGCACGTAAGATGGGAGAGCTTACTAGTAAACATGGAGCTAGACGATTTTTAATTCTTGGTCCAACACTTACAGGGTTGGGTATGGTATGGTTTTCCTTCATTGGTATGACAGATGGTCCCTCAGCCTATTGGACTACTTTTTTTCCACCATTTTTATTGTTTGCAGTAGGAATAGCGATCACCGTAGTGCCACTTACAACAGCAGTAATGGCGTGTGTTGAAGACAGCAAAAGTGGGATAGCATCAGGCATCAACAATAGTGTTACACGTATTTCCGGAACATTTATGAACGCAATATTGGGTGCGGTTGTGATACTTGTCTTTGGAAATTATGTACTGGAATCGATGGAAACATTATCCATTTCAGAAACAATCAAAGAACAGGTGATGCAGGAAGCATCCAAGCTGGGTGAGGCCATTGCACCAACAGCATATGATTCAGGTCTGCAAGCCTCAATCAACTCTATTTTTGATAATAGCTTCATTGCGGTATACCAGATGGTATGCCAGATAGGCGCTGCTCTTTCATTTCTATCAGCTGGCATTGCTTTTTTTATGGTTGAAAAGAAGAAAGTATAGAAATAGGATCTAGCAAAGTAGTTGATCAATCGAATCGGAGCAGTTCTCCTAATGCATGTTAGCCCTATTTGGAAACCGCTAAGGAATCAGGATAGATTCAAAAAACTCATGCAAAAGATCGGCGTTCAATAAAAATTATTTTCATCTGTAACCTTCCTTCCCTTTTCTTGTAACTTATCTGATTAACAACACCACCCGATGATTCGGGACTAACCTGGTTAGAATTTGGAAGTAACAGACGAACAGTTAATGTCGCTGGTGAAGGCGGGACAACTGGATTATTTGAATGAAGTTTTTAATCGCTATAGTAAGCGTATTTATAACTACTTTCTAAAGTCCACACTCGAGCGATCCGATAGCGATGATCTAACACAAGATCTTTTTATCCGAGTGATGAAGTATCGCAATTCTTATAAGGATGGTCACTCTGTTCAATTCTGGATTTTTCAAATAGCCAGAAATATGGTGAAAGACCACTTTCGAAAGATGAAGGTGCACAAAGATCAATTCAACCCTTTGGAAGTAATTCCAGAAGTAACTGACGAAAATGGGGAAGAAGAGTTTGAAAGAGAAAGGAAACTTCATGAGGCAATGAAATCACTTTCAGATGAAAAAAGGGAGCTATTGGTTCTTAGCAAATTTCAGGGAATGAAATATGAACAAATAGCGACTATGCGGGATACGTCAGTCAGTAATGTAAAGGTGCAAGTACACCGGACGATTAAAGAGCTGAGAGATATCTATTTTGAATTAGCAGAAGATTAAAAAATAAGCGTGATGAAAGAAACAATCACAGATGAACAATTAATTGCACTCCTTGAGGGAGAGGCGAATGCAGAGTTGGAATCCAAAATTAATACGGAAACTGACTTGAAGAAGCGCTACAATGACTTGAAAGAGATAATGCTAGCAATTGAGACCTCCAGCGAAGTTGAGGTGCCTGTACATATTCAGACAGGCTTTCAGCAAGCATTAATCAATGAAAAGATCAACAGAAAGGGGAATCATTGGTCGTGGATGCAAGTAGCAGCGGCTGTGGCATTGCTGATTGTCGGTTTCGGAATGGGTAAATTCTCTACTAATGACTCGTCACAGGAATTGGCACTATTAAAAGGTGAAATACAGTCGCTTAGAGAAGTAACGCTAACGAGCGCGCTACAGCGCCATTCGGCAAGTGAGCGCATCATGGCGGTTAATCAAATTGAAGAGAAATCGACACTTAATACTGAGCTGATCTCAACGCTGATCACCACACTTAATTCGGATGAAAGCCCGAATGTGAGATACGCTGCGCTACAAGCTCTTGAAAAGTTTATTGGCGAAGCAGATGTTCGAGCGGAGTTAGTTAAGTCGCTTGAGTCACAAATAGATCCTCTCATTCAGATTTCGCTGATTACCATTTTGGTAGAAGCGGAAGAACGAAGTGCTATTGCACCATTGAGAGATATGATAGAAAAAGAAAATACATCACCTGAGGTGAAGCAGCAAGCAGAAGTTGCTATTCAGGTTTTGACGTAAAAAACATACCGGTACTTATTCAAATGACTAAAAATTCAAATAACAATAAAATGAAAACGATTATAGCAGGCCTAATACTATTGACATGTGTCAGTGGAATGGCGCAAAACGATAAAAAGAGCAGTTTTACCATTTCGGTAAAAGGAAATGCAGCTGAGACATGGCTGGTAATAGATAACCTTAGCTCCGACTTGAAAATAGAAGGAACCTCAGGGTCAGACATAAAAATTGAAAGCAAAAATTATAGAGGCCTTCCAGATAAAGCCCAAGGACTTAAGCCACTTTCAGCTTCAGGACCGGAAAATACAGGAATAGGGTTGAGTATGAAGCAGGAAGGCAACACTATTACGCTTTCCGGAGCTCACAGAGAAGCAGATAATGCAGATTATATCATGTACTTACCGAAAAACCTAAAACTTAAAGTCAACTATAACTCATGGCAGGCTGGTGATGTAGTAATCAAAGGAATGGCCGGCGAAGTAGAGGCAAAAAGTCAAGTAGGTGATTTAGAGTTTATAGATGTAACAGGACCTATTGTAGCACATACACTAAGTTCAGATCTTGAGGTCACATTCACTTCTCTTTCTAGTACATCACCATCTTCTTTGAGCTCTACAAGTGGAGATATAGATGTGACGTTACCAGAATCCACCAAAGGGACATTCAAAATGGCCACCGTTTCGGGAGGAGTTTACACTGCATTTGATTTTGACTTTGGTGAGGATGCAAAAATCAGAAGAATTGGAGGTCAAAATGCAACTGGGAAACTAAATGGAGGAGGAGTGGAAGTTTCATTGAAGACGGTTAGCGGAGATATCTACGTAAGAAAACCAGAATAAGATGAGAGTCCTTATAATCATATTGTGCATGGCAAATCTAGGGTTGTCTGCACAGCCAAAAAAAGTAACAGCATCTGTTCCTGTATCTGGTCAGGAGCTGTTAGATCTAGAGTTTGCATATGCTGATGACATCATCTTTAAGACATGGGATAAGAATGAAGTGTATGTAGAGGTGATGGTAGAGATCAACAATGGTAAAGACAATGATGTATTCTCATTAAAAACCAATAAATCAAGCTCTACTATTTATGTAGAGATGGATGAAGACATGTGGAAAAGAATAAAGGATGAAAATGGGAAGCGGAAGAATTGTAATACATCGACTATCCACTATACCGTATATCTTCCAAAGAAGCTGAATGTGAAATCCAATACCATATCAGGAGACTATGAGTTCGAGTACTTTGGCGCAGAGATGAAATTAAAAACAATTTCTGGAGTAATTGATGTGACGATCTCCGAAAAGCAAGGGATGGATTTCAAAGCAAAGACAATATCTGGAGAGATCTACTCTGATATCGAAATCAAATATCCTTATGGTAAAAAAGGGTTGAATCAGATTGTGGGCCAAGATATTCGAGGCAGGGTTAGTAGTGGAGGAATCGAATCCAACTTTGAGACTATTAGTGGAAACATTTATCTCAGAAAAGGATAAGAAAGCCACTGCAACATGAGCGAAGCAATCTCACTATAAGATTGCTTCGTTTATTCATATTCTCCAGACGTCTATTTTTTCTTCAGCACAACTAGCTTATCATCCATCACTGTACCAACAAAAAGTAAACCGTTATAAGGAGCCGCAACACTACTCGCGGATATGAAGGAACCATCATCTTCATACAAGCTCTCTGCCTTACCATTTGAAATTTTAATTACCTCTGAGGGTGCTTTTTCTTTTTTACCTGCAGCGTACGCTGCGAAAGCGAGCAAGTTTGGGTGTGATCCGATCCATAGGTCTCCATTTTCATCCAGCTCAATGTTGTCTATGCCCGTTCCCACATCCAAATCTTTATCTAGCTCCAGAGAGCCATCTTGCTGAATATCGAAGTATTTTAGCTTAAACCCGCGTGGAGAGGCCAGAAGCAGCTGACTTCTATCTTTCGAGATATTGATGCCATTCGCATATTTTATTCCGGAAGCGACTTCTTTGTAATTTCCGTCATAGTACATCACATTCGAAGCAGCCACTCCCAAATAATCCTCAGCAAGTCTTCCCCATTTTCCTGAATATCCATGATCATTTGTAAAATAGAAAGACTCTTCATCAAGGATAACTACGTCATTGGGGCTAATCATACTCTTATCTCTGAAAGTGGCCATGTAAACCAGGCTATCTCCAAACAATTCAAATTTTTCAATCGTATGACCTCTCGCATGATTCACAGCAAGTATTTGATAGTGAGCAGAATCCAATTTTAACAAGCTAATGCCATGAGGATAGAAAGGCAGCTTGTAGTTAGCCGTTAGTTTTTTAGGTCGGAATTCACCTGAGTCCAGATCAAGATAATAGAGATGTCCTTTTGATTTAGTCCCATCTCTTCGCCCTGCACGATCATCCTGAGAGATGATCATAAATCTATCTTCATAGTTTATTGTAAAATCTTCTGCACCTTTCAAGGGGATTTCTGCAATAACCTCATAGTTTTCAGTGTTATTAATTTCACGGAAATATCCTGTTGACGTGAATGTGTAAAGGACAAAAGCCAATAAAAGGATTACAATGATCAGGAGTGTGAGTAAAAATTTCTTCATAGCGCTTAAATGGACAATCCTTAAATCTAGAGAATCTTTCATTCTCAGTGCCTTAATGCTGTTATTCACAAGCTGTGGAAAGGATGAAATTCAACTTCCGGATCAGATACTTGAAGGAAAGATTAACGGTGAGGCTTGGAGCTATTCATCTGCTAATGGATATCTGGTATCATCCGACTTCCAATACCGTATCCGGTTTCTTTCCAGTGAGGAATCTGTAAATGATCCCTGTACTTTACCTAGTCCTTCTATTGAGCATATAAAGGCAATCTTTAGACCTTCGGAAGGAAGTTTTTTTGTTTCTCCGCAAGTTCTCGATAACAATCAGGTGCAAGTTTCATTCGAAATATCACCTTCAAAAAATCTTATAGCTTCAAGTGGATTTATGGAAATATTTGCAATCGACGGACAAGTAGTGATAGGATACTTGCAAGCAGTTCTTGATGATGACAATACAGTTGAAGGATCTTTTGAGATAAGACTTTGCAATTAGTTGAATAAATTCTCCCTCAGCAGATTTACAGAATTGATTTCATCTTCTTTCTTAAAGGTGAGTTTCAGTGTATCGCTTTCATTCACCTTTTCTACCAGTGTACAACCATCCAATTCTGAAGCTAATACTCCATTGACCTTATCTATTCGTTGACCCACCTCTAATTGAGCTTGATAAGCAGAAGAGTTTTCTATGATTGTAGTTACAAAAACTCCGTCTTCATCCACATTTAGCCGAGCACCAAAGTCACGATAAATGAATCGTTGTTTCTCAAGAGGGGCAAGTATCATTTGCTTGTTTTTCCAATCAAGAGTAAAATTGAAATTTCTTAAAAACGCTGATCCCAGAGCTTTGAATTTTCGATCACTCACTGAGATATCCATAGGTCCTTTAGTCCCTCCTCCGTTTTTAAAATTCAGACTATCAATTCTAAAAATATAGCTTGCCGTTTTATCAATACCGCCTAATCCTTTGCTCGTTCGCCCAAAAACTTTACTCGCCTCTTGTACCTTCCAGGTTGAATCAAGTGGGGTAGTAATCTTTCCGTTAGACCCAGTATCAACAAAATAAGAATTGCTTTTGCGACCATCTATTGAAATGCGGGCATACAGATGGTGGCTGTACTTATTGCGCCTCAATTTGATTGTATCTTCATTAGGAAAGTGAGTGATATGATCCTGGCTTTTTGCAATTCGAATCATATTTCTTTCTGGAAGAAATTGCCAAACATGATGTCTCATAGCTTCTTTCCCTATGATACCAATCGCTTCACCTTCACAGTCAGCGGAGTATTCTATAATCTTAAATCGAAGATCATTACCGGTAAGCGTACCTATGGTTATTGATTCGACGGATCTTATTTTGACAAAAGAGGGCTTATCATTACTATCTACGGAAAAACTAAATCCTTTGAACTCATTGGATAAACCTTGGCTATCACCAAAAAGAATATTGCTTGCCCCTGAGTCTACTATAAAAGGATATTTTGTTCCATCTACTTCTAAATAGATCTTTATATGCCCTGAAGAAGTGTACTCATAAGGGATTTCTATCCAGTCAGACTCAAAAGAAACCGATCCCTTTTCTATGATTTGATACATCCAAAGCATCACACCAAACAGGGAAAAAGCTAAGAAAAGACAAGCTATAATTAGCCAGATTAAAATCTTTTTTATCAAGCTTCTACCTCTTCTTCATACGCATCCAACGGGAGACAGCTGCACATAAGGTTTCTATCACCATATGCACTGTCGACACGACTAACTGCCGGCCAGAATTTATTCTCCCTCACATAAGGTGCCGGGAATCCAGCTTTTTCTCTTGAGTAAGGGTACTTCCACTCATCTGACATCAAAACTTTGTATGAATGCGGTGCATTTTTCAGAGGGTTGTCTTTTGCATCCGCCACTCCATCAATCACTTCCTGAACCTCTGCTCTAACTGCAATCATCGCATCGCAGAATCGATCTAGCTCTTCTTGAACTTCACTTTCGGTAGGCTCAATCATCATCGTTCCAGGAACGGGGAAAGAAACGGTAGGAGCATGAAATCCATAGTCTATGAGCCTTTTTGCAATATCTTCAACTTCAACACCAGATTTTTTGAATTGACGACAGTCAATAATCAATTCATGAGCGTTTCTTCCTTTGTCATTTGCATATAAAACAGGATAGTGATCTTTTAATCTCGCTGCTATGTAGTTAGCATTTAGAATAGCAATTTTTGTCGCATTAGTTAAACCTTGAGCTCCCATCATGGCGATGTATCCATGAGAAATAGGAAGAATGCTGGCACTTCCATAAGGTGCTGCTGATACGGAAGGGTTGTTACTATGTTCCGTAAAGTGACCTGGAAGATACGGAGTAAGGTGCTCTGCAACGCCAATCGGACCCATACCAGGACCGCCTCCTCCGTGAGGAATACAAAATGTCTTATGAAGGTTAAGGTGACATACATCTGCACCAATGATCCCAGGAGAAGTAAGCCCTACCTGAGCATTCATGTTAGCTCCATCCATATAGACCTGCCCACCATTGTCATGCATGATTTTACATATTTCAATGATCTCTTCCTCAAACACCCCATGAGTAGAAGGATAGGTCACCATTAGTGCAGCAAGTTCGTTGCTATTGGCTTCAGCCTTTTCTCTTAAATCATCAACATCAATATTTCCATTCTCATCACATTTTACGATGACAACTCTCATGCCAGCCATAACGGCACTTGCTGGGTTAGTACCGTGTGCTGATGATGGAATAAGCGCTACATTTCTATTTGGCTGGCCTGTACCTTCCAAGTATGATTTGATTACCATCAGACCGGCATATTCACCTTGCGCACCTGAATTTGGTTGAAATGATACAGAATGAAACCCTGTAATCTCTACCAGCCAATCATGAAGTTCATTGATTAGTATGCCGTATCCTTCAGCCTGATCCTTTGGAGCAAACGGATGAATATTTCCAAACTCAGGCCATGTTACGGGAATCATTTCTGAAGTTGCATTCAACTTCATGGTACACGAGCCCAACGAAATCATTGAATGAACCAATGAAAGATCTTTGTTCTCTAACCTCTTCATGTACCGAAGAAGCTCATGTTCTGAATGATACTGATTGAAAATGGGATGCTGAAGGTATGGAGTATTTCTTGTAAGTGAAGAAGGATACTCAACCTCAAAATCCTCAACGATTGGAGACTCAAAAGCATTTCCAAGTCGGGCAAATATTTTAGCGACCTTATTGGCATCCTCAACAGTGTGAGATTCGTCAAAGGAAACACCAACACCATCTTCGAAGTAGCGAAAGTTAATTTGACTTTCCTCGCTTAACTGCTTGATTGTTGTTAGATGCTCTGGACTTAGCGGAATTCTTAGCGTATCGAAAAAGAAAGTATTTTGATTTTCAAAGCCATATTGAGCAATGTTATTTGCAGTTTCTTTTGCTAGTCCGTGAGTTCTTGCACCAATATTTTTTAACCCTTCCGAACCATGGTACACCGCATACATTCCAGCCATTACAGCTAGAAGGACTTGTGCAGTACAAATGTTGGAAGTGGCTCTTTCTCGTTTAATGTGCTGCTCTCTTGTTTGGAGCGCCATTCGATAGGCATCATTTCCATGGGCATCTTTTGAAGCGCCAATTATCCTACCAGGGATTGATCTTTTGTAGGCCTCTCTTGTAGCAAAGAAAGCAGCATGAGGTCCTCCATAGCCCATTGGCACCCCAAAGCGTTGGCTCGTTCCTACTACAACATCGGTTCCCCACTCTCCTGGTGCTGTTAGTAAAGTCAGTGCCAATAAATCTGAAGAACATGCTGTGAAAACCCCGTTTTCTTTAGCAGCCGCTACAATGGCAGACCAGTCTCTGACAGATCCGGAGTTATTTGGATATTGAAAAAATACCCCAAAAATTTCAGGAGATGTAACATCTACATTGGCAAGATCTACGATCTCTAGCTCTATTCCGAAAGGAAGGGCGCGTGTTTTTAAGACATCCAGCGTCTGAGGAAACACTTGATTATCGACTAAAAATTTGTTTGATGATTTTTTGTCTCCTTTTCGCAAGCCATATAGCATAGACATTGCTTCAGCGGCTGCAGTACCTTCATCAAGTAGAGAAGCATTAGCTATTTCCATTCCTGTCAGGTCGATAACCATTGTTTGGAAATTGATCAGTGCTTCAAGTCTACCCTGAGCTATTTCCGCCTGATAAGGTGTATAAGCAGTATACCAGCCTGGGTTTTCCAAAATATTACGCTGGATAACCGTAGGGACTACACAATTGTAATACCCCTGTCCTATGAAAGAGTTGAAAACCTTATTTTTATCCGCGACCTCTTGCAGATGATTTAAATACTCGAACTCATTTAATGCAGGAGGAAGGTCCATTAATTCCTTCTTGAGTATTGGAGCTGGAATTGCTTCAGAAATCAATTGATCAACTGATTTTAAACCAATCACTTCCAACATATTGGAAACTTCCTCATTAGAAGGACCATTATGTCTTCTTTCGAATGCTACACGATCATTAAGATTTAATTTCATCAGGGGCTACTGTTTTAAGGCCGCAAATTTACGTCAGGACTTTGAGTACAGAAAGGATTTAGACCTTAACCATTTGTGTAATTAATTGGTTTGACAGAATCTATTTTTCTTAGTTTTAGGTTCTGATTTTAACACATTAATCACAATGAGAAAGATAAGTTACGTTTTGGGCCTGATAGTGGCCTTTGGACTGTTGGCACAGGATAAAACAGCCATTAAGTACGCTAAGACAATTACCTCCGAAGACCTGAAAGAGCACCTCTCAATCTTGGCATCTGACGAGTACGAAGGAAGGGAAACAGGAACAAAAGGACAGAAGATGGCTGCTGAGTACATTGCTAATCATTTTAAATCTCTGGGCTTGGAACCACCTGTAGATGGATCGTACTTTCAGAAATTCAACCTGACACAGTCTTCTATAGGGTCTGTATATATGAAAAGAGGAGATGATAAGATGGTTGGATTTGAAGATTTTGTTTATTACTCCAGATCTGAGACCATGGGAGAAGAGTATATCAATGTGGTCATGGCATCAGAAGATGATGATGAAATGAAAGGCTTTGATGGATCTTATGTGGTTTATGTAACAGAAAAGTTAGGTGGACTTCAAGAAACAATTGATAAGGCAAAAGAAGCAGGAGCCATTGGCTTCATCATTGTTGTAACAAACGATGATGAGTATAGCTCAACATTAAGCAGATTTGGTCCATTTTTGAAACGCGCAAGCTTAGGAATTGATGCAAGAGATAACACTGCAGATAAAATGATTATCGCAGATAAGTCTCTAGCAGCATGGATGTTTGATAAAGATTTCGAAGAGATCAAAGCAGGAGACAATACGCAAGTAATTCTCAATGCAGACTATTTGGACAAGCCAGTTGGAACGGAAAATGTTCTTGGATTCATGAAAGGAACAGAAAAGCCTGATGAGGTTCTTATCATCACCTCCCATTATGATCATGTTGGTATCATCGATGGGGAAGTTTACAATGGTGCTGATGATGATGGTTCAGGAACGGTAACGGTTTTAGAAATCGCTGAAGCTTTTGCTACAGCAGCAAAGAAGAAAAAAGGACCGAAAAGGAGTATTCTATTTATGACTGTAACAGGTGAAGAAAAGGGATTACTTGGGTCTAGATACTATACGGATACTGATCCGATTTTTCCATTGGAGAATACCGTTGCTAACTTAAACATTGATATGGTGGGTCGAGTAGATGATGCGCATTCTGATGCTTCAGATTATATCTATTTGATTGGCTCTGATAAGCTGTCTACAGAGTTACATGAGCTTTCAGAAAAGGTAAACAAGACATATACAAATCTGAATCTGGACTACACATATAATGATGAGAATGATCCGAATAGATTCTACTACCGATCAGATCATTACAACTTTGCTAAGAATAACATTCCAATCATTTTCTATTTTAATGGAACACACCCTGATTATCACAAATCGACTGATACGATAGAAAAGATTGAGTTTGAAACAATGGAAAAAAGAGCAAGACTTGTGTTCCACACAGGTTGGGAAGTAGCAAATCGATCAGAAAGAGTTAAGGTAGATAAATGAGAAGACTGGAAGAAGTTGTGAGAATCGATCATTGTGGGGCATTTGCCCCACAAGATCTTTTCAACCAGCTATGGAAAGAAAGATAAAATATCCATCTTTCTGACACAAGTATAATTATTAAATACGGTTTCCTTTAAATAATTGCAGCAAAAAAAGGCAAGGGAAAAATTTTAAGCAGCCAGAAACTAATAATTAGCTCTTTTTATCGTATTTCGAAGGTTTTCACTTTTTCTTTGAGCTTTCATTTTTTTTGAAACAAATTTTGCAAAAAACGCTTCTTCATCTGAGTTTCCAGAATATTCAAATCAAATAACAAAATAGTGATATGTACTTGATTAAAAATGTAGCAATTGTAAATGAAGGAAAAATCGCTCATGGAGATGTTCTGATTAAGAATGATCGAATAGAGAAAATTGGAAGCCAGCTGACTTTATCAGAAAATCATCAATTAATAGATGGTGAAGGGCTTCACCTATTTCCTGGGGTGATTGATGATCAAGTACATTTCAGAGAGCCAGGATTAACTCATAAAGGGAATATTTTCACGGAATCCAGAGCGGCTGTTGCTGGTGGAGTCACATCATTCATGGAAATGCCGAACGTGAACCCACAAACTATTACCCAAGAGCTATTGTCTAAGAAGTATGAAATAGGGGCTAAGAATTCTTTGGCTAACTATTCCTTTTACATGGGCAGCACGAATGATAATTTGGATGAGGTCCTAAAAACAGATCCAGCGTCTGTTTGTGGCATTAAAATTTTTATGGGTTCTTCGACAGGAAATATGCTGGTTGATGACCCTGAAACACTTGAGAATATCTTTAGAAATGCACCTATTTTAATCGCGACCCATTGTGAGGACGAAGCAACTATTCGTGCAAATACGGAGGCATATATAGAAAAGTACGGAGAAGATATTCCGTTTAAGTGCCATCCTCTTATCCGAAACGAGGAGGCTTGCTATTTATCCTCTTCCAAAGCTGTTGAATTGGCGAAGAAGAATAATGCTCGTCTACATATTCTTCATATATCGACTGGAAAGGAGACACATCTTTTTTCAAATGATGAACCTCTAGGTAAAAAGCGAATCACATCTGAAGCCTGTATTCATCACCTCTGGTTTTCGGATCAGGATTATGATGAGAAAGGCGCCTATATCAAATGGAATCCTGCAGTGAAAACGGCTCAAGATCGAGATGAAATTTGGGAAGCATTGCTTGATAATAGGATCGATGTAATCGCTACGGATCATGCACCCCATACCATTCAAGAAAAAGATAATAAGTACCTAAAAGCACCTTCAGGAGGCCCGCTCATTCAACATACTTTAACGGCGATGCTAGATTTTTATCATCAAGGTAAAATTTCGCTGGAGCGAATTGCAGAAAAAACGAGTCATGCGGTGGCTGAATGTTTCGATGTGAAAGAGCGAGGATATATCAGAGAAGGGTACTACGCAGATTTTGCATTAGTGAATTTGAAAAAGCCCTGGGAAGTAACTAAAGAAAATATTTTGGCAAAATGCAATTGGTCTCCGTTTGAGGGACACAGGTTTAAGTCAAGTGTAGAAAAGACTTTTGTTTCCGGTCACTTGGCTTATGACAATGGTGAGCTGAATGAAAGCAAGATGGGTCAGCGTCTTGCATTTGATCGTTAGTCTAATATTAGGTGTTTGATAAGTTGATCCCCATTATCAGCATATCATCAGATTGATTTGCTTTTCCTTGTATTATCCAATTTTCCAAGGTGGTATCAAATTCTAATGCTTTATCCCTTGGGTTGCTTTTTGAATTTTTCAATATCAATTTTTTAAGACGAGTTATGCCAAATGCTTCGTTTTTAGGGCTTCCGACTTGATTGATGTACCCATCTGAAAATAAGTAAATGGAAACATCATTTTGCTCGAATGAAAAGCTATGTTTTTGAAATACACTATTATCCACTTGCATTGAATTACCTCCCAAAGAGATTTTTGTTGGAGAGATAGTCTCTATTTCATCATCATTGACAAAAATTAACGGACCATTAGCTCCAGCATATTCTACAATTTTTTCATCATGATATATGGTGCAAATAGCAGCATCTATCCCATCTTGATTGCTGTTCTGTAAGTCAGTTTGATGAAGGAGATTTCTAATGGAATTATTTAATGATGCAGCGATGGAATCTGGAGAAGTTATCCCTTGTAGGTTTACAATTTGATCCAACGAAGTAGACCCAGACATGGTCATTAGCGCTCCCGAAAGACCATGACCAGTACAATCAGCAGCAACAATAATTGAAACGGCACCTCTTTTTGTTTCTTCAAGGTGTGCAAACCAGTAGAAATCACCACTGACTACATCCTTAGGTTTTAATACGATGAATGAATTGGGGAATATTTTTTTGATGTCAGATTCTCGTGGAAGTAAAGCGGTCTGAATTTTTTCTGCGTAACTGATACTTTCTGTTATGCTCTTATTCTTTTCCGCTAAATCCTTAGTTCTCTTTGCTACAATTTTTTCAAGATTCTTGTTTACGTGATTGAGCTTTCTTCCAAGATAAAAACTTCGTTTGAAGGATCTCTCGTATCTGAACATAAGCAACAAAGCCTGTGAAAGAATAAATAGAAGAATTCCAATGTGAGAAAGAGAAGTGGTTTCAATAAGTCCAGAAAAATGAAGTAAGTCATTTATGCCTGTGGTGAAAAGTAAAATCCAACCAATAAGATAGATTCTTGCACCATCTCTTTTCCGTATTGTAGCTAGGATCATTACAAAAGTGAGATACAACATTGCTACGAATGTGAAGAGCTGAAACGCAATGAGTCCCATCGTGTAAACTTTCATTGGGAGAATTGCTACTCCTATTGAAAAGATTAAGATGAAGCCTAGAGCAATTTTTACTACCCATGGAATAACATCTTTGTGAAAAAGCCGAGTACTGTAAAAAAAGAAGAGACCAAAAGCCAGATAATAGGTTAAGTAGTCAATCTTACGATGTAGAAAGCCGTTCATCGTTATGATGTCTGTTCCGAAATTCTCATTGGTGATAATTCTGAGTGCTATCGTGAAACAAAAAAGAGCGAATAGTAAAGGAGAGAACGTTTTCTTCCTTACGAAGAAAAGACCAATATGATAAACACCCATGATAAAAATGGAGCCTACTAAAAATAGATCTAACCATTCCAGGTTTCGTCTCGAAGCTTGAATAACATCTCCATCGCCTAAAACAATTTCTGCGGCTAACCCTCCTGCCCTGTTATGAAAATTGCTGGAATGAATAATAATCTCCGCTGTGCCTTCTGGTGCGTCAAAAGAAATAGCCTCTACTTTAGATTCCGGCACACAGCTAGTGGTTGAAGTTCCTACTTGCCCCGATTGTCCCAGAACCTCTCCATTAATGAAAATCTTGTTTGCTAGGCCCCATGACCTAACCTTGAGACCCAAGTTAAATTGAGGTTTCCCAAAATGTATGTTTAGCCTGTAGGAGCCATACCCATAATTGTTGATGCCTATATTATAGACATCATTCTTTTCAGACCAACCTTCTGGCACGGTGTAATAAGTAGCCTCCAGCAAGTCTGATTGGTAAGTTGAATCAGCAGGATCTAGTAGTGTTTCCCAGTAAAACTCCCAATCTCCATTTAAGGCTATTGGGTCATTTTCGTGTGGATTATAGTTTGACAAATCGATGTATCCTTTTTCAACGGTATACGAATTATCTTTTTTGGATTGAGAATAAAGTGTAAAGGAGCTAATTAAACCAACAATCAAAAAGCCAAGCTTCATGAGAATAGATAAACCTTTCATTTTAGGACGATTTTAGGCGAATATTAGATCACAATTTATAGCGATGAGCTAGATAGAGTCAACATTAGTCGTTGAATGCAGAAATAGTATCGTTCAATAAGACAAAAGCATTTGTAGTATGGATGACTCATGTTATTTTTGCAGTCCTTTTCAGGATTCCTGAAAGTATACGGTGGTTGTAGCTCAGTTGGTTAGAGCATCGGTTTGTGGTACCGAGGGTCGTGGGTTCGAGCCCCATCTTCCACCCAAAAGCCTTGGCAATAATGTCAGGGCTTTTCATTTTATGATCTATTTCGTGTATATACTTTACTCTTCGTCTCTAGATAAATATTATAAAGGTCAAACGAATGATCTGAACGATAGGATTAGACGACATAATAGTGGTCATGAGAAATACACCAAATCAGGAGTTCCTTGGAGGCTGGTATGGAACGTTGAAAAACGGACACGCTCAGAGGCCATCATACTTGAGCGAAAGCTCAAAAATATGAACAGAGATAAATTAGAATCATTTATCAAAAAATATAGCTGAAGTTCGAGACGAGACGAAGAGCTATGCTCTTATCTCGATGCTGACCAGAGCGTCAGCACCCCATCTTCCACCCAAAATTAGTTTTTAATTTACCCTGACAGAATTATCTCTGTTAGGGTTTTTATTTTATGGCCTACTTCGTGTATATACTTTACTCTTCGTCTCTAGATAAATATTATAAAGGCCAATCGAGTAATCTGAGCAATAGAATTAGGCCACATAATGGTGGTCATGAGAATGGGAGAAAATAGTTTTCAAAATCAAGGTACTTTCTGTTTCCTTAGCCCTTCCATTTCTTTTAACGCAATTGTTTTGTCAATAAATTCAAGCTCTGCCATTACTAGTAAACCTTTTGTTAAAACAGAACATTTGATGTAATAAGTTTTATCTCCAATTATGTTCAGTTTATAAGTTTCTGTATTTAGCGAAAAAACACCTGCGACGAAATTTCGTTCTCCTAAATGCTCATAAGTCATTTTGTACCAACTCCCATTCTTGAGAGTGACAACTACTTCATCAGGTTCAACTGTCCCAACGATGATTTTAGTCCTGCCACTGGCAAATTTCTTAGGTCTATAGAAATAGATGGTTGCTGACTTAGACCCTATCAAATCACTGGCTGTTTGCGAAGCGAATATGTCTTTGGATCCATTTTCATATTTAATCATAAATACCTCGCTTTTATTTAGTGTATATATTGGGCCTTTCTGATTATCGTGGTTTCTGTATTTTACGGCATTAGGCAAAATTTCAATAACAATCGATTTAATATCATTACCATCTCTTTTAGTAATAATGTCTTGAGCAGCGGAGACCATAAATGATATGCTTAGAAGTATGATAAGCAACTTTCTTATGTTCATCGGAAGTCCCATCCAAATGACAATTCAATCATAGCGAAGATGGTGACACCATCATATTCTTCATATAGAGATCCATCTGAAATGAAACGTTCCTCATCTTTTAATGTAAAAGCAGCTCCGGCCAGAAGACCGAGGTTTATGTAGGTGTCACGGGAAGATCTCCATCGATATCCGAGATTAGAAACAACCCCCATATTGGTGGCTTTTTCTTCAGTTGCGTCGGATTCACCTACATCATATCGGGCAGTGGTCCAGCTGTAATCCAGTATTCCTCCATAATACCAGGAGTTATTACTTGATGTAAAATTTTAATTCCTATACCAACCGCGGCTGAGGATGCTGAAAGCTCACTATCTTCTTCAAAACCGGTCCAAACGGCATGCGTGGCAAGGCCAGCATATGCATAGCGGAAATAAGGAACCAGATAGCTAGAAGATCCGATTTTGGTCTCATACTGAAAAATTGGTCCAAATTGTAATAGTCCAAGAGGGTTGATATTGAATGAACTTTTCGGAAATGAAGAGGAGCTTTTTGCAGGATGAACGGGAGCTTTTTCTTGAGAATTGAAAACATCTTTGGTACCATTTTCATATCGAATCATAAAGACGTCAACTTTCTCAACAGTATAGGTAGGTCCTTGTTGATTTTCGTGTTTTTTATACTTGATTGCTTCAGAAGCAACCTCAAGTACAATTACATTCATTTCATCCCCATTTTTCATTACAATAACATCTTGAGCGGTTATTTTCTGGGTAAGAATGACTAAGAAAAGAAGGAGTAATTTTTTCATGATATTCTGATTTTATTTCAGATACCAAGCTAGAGTCCAATGAGAGGAATGTTTGCCACAAGTGTTTCAAGGTTTAGTACAGATGTTACATCTGTTTTGAGAGAAGCAGTAAAGTATTTGATGAGTTAATCTCCAATTTGTGAAGGGTTCTTATGATAGACTTCTTTGAATGCTTTGGTGAAATAAGAAAGATTATTAAAACCTACAGAATAGGCAATTTGAGAAACTGATCCTGTCTTTTTTTTCAAAAGGCGGAATGCTTTTTTTAGGCGATAGTGTCTCAAGAATTCAGAAGCGGAGCATCCAATTATCGCTTTCATTTTGCGGTGAAGTTGGACGCGGCTCATGGCTAATTCTTTTGCAAATTGATCTACAGAAAATTCATGGTTGCTAAGGTGACTTTCGATGACATCAACTGCCTGTTCTAAAAAAAGATCATTCATCGATGGGATATCTTCAGCTTTTGGGTTGATGAGAAATTCGCTATGATAGTGCTCTCTAATTCTTCTTCGTTGATGAAGGAGACTTCTGCACCTTATTATTAACTCTTCAACATCAAATGGTTTATTCAAGTAGTGGTCTGCACCTTTTTCCAATCCTTCTAATCTAGATTCTTTTTCTGCTTTTGCTGTGAGCATGATGATGGGGATGTGATTTGTTTTGTGGTCAATTCTTATTTTTTGCAGCATTTCAATGCCATCCATCTCTGGCATCATTAGATCGGTTATTATTAAATCAGGTATTTGAGAGTTGGCTACTTCCAGGCCTTCCTGACCATTTACTGCCTGTATAACTTCATACTCTTTTGCTAACTGCAATGCCATGTAAGATCTCAAATCCAAATTATCTTCAACAATGAGTAGAGTAGGCAGCTCTTCAGTGCCTTCAATTTGTTTGCCTAGAGGTTCATTTTCTTCATCCTGCTGTCGTATTGCCTTGAATACTTCTGTGTCCTCAATAGTTACACGATCATCTTCAACATATGCAGAATCTGAAGAAGGGATGGATAGTGCAAATACTGTCCATGGATCGACGCGACGAACTTCAACAGAACCGTGATGTAATTCTATAAACTCTTTTACTAAAGCCAAACCAATTCCACTGCCTTCAACCGGCCTTTTTGTTTGCCCGATCTGGTAGAATCGACCAAATATTTTCTCCTGATATTCTTTAGGTATTTCAAGGCCATCATTAGCTAC
Source organism: Marinobacter alexandrii (assembly GCA_039984955.1). Taxonomy (NCBI): domain Bacteria; kingdom Pseudomonadati; phylum Pseudomonadota; class Gammaproteobacteria; order Pseudomonadales; family Marinobacteraceae; genus Marinobacter; species Marinobacter alexandrii. Next base: position 2,020,338 of record JBDWTN010000007.1, on the reverse strand, counting down.
TTCTAGAGCAATATTACTATTGCTGTGTGCAACAGATAATCGTATGTTCCCTCCAGGATTCGTGTGTTTGAAAGCATTAGATAGCAGGTTGATTAGTACTTGCTCAACTTTATTTTTATCATAAAACATGACTATAGGTTCTTCTGGTAGGGATACAGAAAAATCAATGTCTTCATTTGCAGCCTTTGACTCAAACGAAGATGCAGTGATTTTAACCCAGTTAATTATGTCACTTTTGCTTACCTGTAGTCTTAGCTTACCTGCTTCAATCTTTGAGAGATCTAAAAGCTGATTTATTTGTCTTAGAAGGCGGTCTGCATTTCTCTTGACTAATTCTAGAGGCCAGCGTACTTCGTGGTTGCTTTTGAATTTTCTGATTAACTGATCAATTGGAGAAGAGATTAACGTAAGGGGCGTACGAAATTCATGAGAAATTCCAGCAAAGAATCGGGATTTTAAATGATCTATTTCTTCCATTTTTTTTCTCTCCAGCTGTTCAAGCCTCAACGAGGATTTCAACTGTTGCCTAACGTTTATCATCCGTACCATTGCAAAGGAAACAGCGATGAATGATACTCCGTAAAGCGCATAAGCCCACCATGTTTTCCAAGGTGGAGGTAGAATTACTAGTCTTGTTGATTTGATATTATCACCCCAAAACCCATCACTATTAGATGCCTTGACGTTTAAGGTGTATTCGCCATGATCCAAATTAGTGAAAGTTGCTTGTCGGTTGGAAGCAGGCGTATAAATCCAATCTGAGCTAAAACCATCTAGCTGATACGCATAGTCGATTTTTTCAGGTGCGAAATATTCTAATGCCGCAAAGTTTAAGGTGAAAAAATTCTGCTTATAATTTAGTGAGATCGTTTCTACCAGATTTATATGTTTGTTTAATAGCCCTTCTGCTAAATGAACGGACTTATTAAGAACTTTGAAGTCACTAAAAAAAACAGGAGGAAAGTATGTTGATGGTCGGATACTATCTGGATGAAAAAAATTGAAACCATTACCCGAGCCAAAAAAAAATTGGCCAGAAGAATCTTTGAAAAAAGCATCAGGATTGAACCCTTTTGAAGCTAACCCATGGGATTGATCATAATTTACAAAGGAGCTAAGCTGCGTGTTGAATTTTGATATGCCCGAATTTGTGCTCAACCAAAGATTTTTGTCATCATCTTCTAGAATTCCAAGAATTACGTTGCTAGGTAATCCATCATGTGTGGTTTTCAGAGTAACCATTCCAGTTTTAGTGTTCAGGCAGTTAAGTCCACCTCCATCCGTACCGATCCAGAGAAAGCCTTCTTGATCTAAGTGCAAGCTTAGAACGGTGTTGTGACTTATTGGAGTTTTACTTTCAGTGTCGATTCTTTCGATTAATCCTTTCTCTACATTTAGCTTGATTAGTCCTTTATTATATGTGCCAATCCATAAGGTGCCATTTGACTCGTCTATCATATTCAATACAGGAGGAGAATCATGATTTCCGGAATCGAGAAGAGCATAAAACATAAAGTAGTCTGCCTTAGGATCGTATGAAAACAAACCTTCTCCAAAGGTACCTATCCAGACTATCCCACTTTTGTCTTCAAATAGATAAGTAGCATTTTCAATAGATTTATTTATCGGATTTAGGTAGTTGTGAATTAATTTGTAATTAGCATCATATCGAAAAACCCCATGTCCATAAGATGAAACCCAAATTTCATTTCCTGTTGAATGTAACATTGACCAGATATCAGGTACTTCAATAATCTTTTTTACTGATTCTTTAGTTTGTAGACCGACTTCTGCTTCAGTTGAAAATAAAATTCCTTCCTGTGTCTCACTAAAACTTGTAATGACATTACTTCTAAATGCTGGACTGAGATCAGATGCAGTTAGAGCATTAATAGGTTTTTGATTAAGGTTAAAAACGGAGACCCCTCCTTCCGTTCCAACCCAGATGTTTTTTAGATCGTCTTCATAAATCATCCAAACACTATTATTCGCAATACTCGAAGAGTTTTGAGGATCATTTATGCTAGTGGATAGTGTATTTGATTCATCAATGGAGATTAATCCGCCACCTACATAGCCAGCCCAAACGGTATTATCAGAATCTACGGTGACGTATGCCACTCGATTATTCAACTCTTCGGTCAGTGTATAACTGGTGAAGATGTCGCTTTCTTTATTAAATGAAATAAGCCCTGCTTCCCAGGTACCCAGCCAAAGAAGACCGTTTTTGTCTTGTGCGATTGACAAGACATTATCATTTTCCAAATCATATTTATCTCTGGTAATTCGTTTAAAACTCCGGGTGATGGGATCAAATAAATTTAGGCCACTCTTCGTTCCAGCCCATATTTGGCCATCTTGATCTTCAAAAATCTGATGTACAAAGTTGTGACTGAGGGATGTCGTATCTTCTTCGTTGTGGACAAAATTTTCAAAAACACCCGGACTCGACTCATGTGAGATTCCTCCTCCAAAAGTCCCGATCCATAGTGCCCCGGTTCTGTCTTCAATTATCGAATTAACAGAATTATGTACAAGACTATTAGGGTTGTCCGCATCATGCTTATATGTATAAAAGGTTTCTTTTTCCCTATTGAAAAAGGATAGGCCACCCCCATCGGTTCCGATCCAAATGTTACCTTTTGAATCCTCTAAAAGTCCCCATATGCTATTGTCAGGAAGGCTGGTCGTATCACCTGGAATGTTTTGATAGACCGTGAATTCATAGCCATCAAACTTATTCAGCCCATCAGTGGTTCCAAACCACATGAAACCGTATTGGTCCTTGATAATTTCAAAAACCAAGCTGTAGGAAAGCCCATCCTCAACATTAAAATTCTTGAAGCTCTTATTGTCCTGACTAGTGGCGTGCCACCAGTTTAGCAGAACTAGAAAACAGAGTCTGTACTTCATAATCGGTGAGATTGGTGAATAAAGACAAACCTCTTTTGCGCGTTAAAAGTCTATAAAAGTAAGAAAAAGTACAAATGTTACCTCACTACCAAAGGTTGAAACATGGGTGGTATGAGTCCACTGACTACAATTCTAGATTGCTGCCATCAAATAAAAACTATCACAGTTATGAAAACACTATCAAGAAGAAAAGAGAGGAATAGTTGGAAATCCTCTATTATGCTATCGTACTTGTTTATATGCTTTGTAATGCTATTTTCATGTAGTAAAGATGATGCTGGGCCATCGCAAACAGATCTTTTGATCGGGAAATGGAATTTGGAAGAGATAAATGGAGTGAATCTCAACTCGTCCCTTCAAGTTGAAGTCACGTTTGAAGCCAATGGTGATTATGAAGAGGAGATAAACGAAAACGGTGAGTTAGAACGATTCACAGGTGAATGGGAATGGAATAATGATCAGGATGAAATAGCTATAGATTATGATCAGAATATATCCGATTGGGAATTGGATGTAGAAATGCTAACTGCTGATGAGCTAGAGTTAGATGATGGAAACAATACTCTTTTGTTTAGTAAGGACTAGTTCTCTTCATCCCATAGGTCGTTTTTTGGCCTATGGGGTTTATTAAAACATTTAATCAGGAAAAATCAAATAATGCCAAAAATGATGAGCCAATCTTTTTTAAAATTAACTGCCTTAAGACCAATACTTTTGGTGAAAATACTTCTGTTCTTTAGTTCTCTAATCTCCCATCAATCTCACTGATAAGTTCACCCTCCCACATAGTCATTTGCAGAAGGTGGTTTTTAGTCACTAGATAACCTTGTTGAGCATTTTCGATTTTATTGAATTCAAGAGAAAAAACTTCACGCAGATAAGCGTTTTGAAGCTCATCTATCAATTCAAAATCTCTGTATAATTCGGAGTAGTCACTGAGCTCTGAAAACTCGAGTTGGTTCACCACATCGGTGAGGATGATGGATTCCCAAACAGCCTTTTTTAAATTGAGGAAGCCAACAGACATGTTGTATTGATAGAACGGTTGATCCAATTCTGGAATGCTGTCAGCCAATTTTTCTAGCTGTGTGAGCTGAATATTATGTTGATTCAGTTTTGTTTTTGCTTCTTCGAGATTATAAAGCAACTCCTCTTTTAGATTGGCTCTTGCTTTATCCAGTTGGTGGTTTTGCTTGATATTGTTACGCCATTCATTTAGGAGCAACGCCAGCAAAACAGCAAAGATCACAGAGATCATCTCTACCGCTATTTTCCCCCAATCTATTTTCCGAGACTTTCTTTTTCCCATACATTTTGATATTCTACACCAAAATTATCTTATCATTTCCAAAATCAAAGCGTATTTGAAAGCCGTTTCTGCTAGCGAAGCGTATCGTCCTGAAGCTCCTCCATGTCCAGAAGAAAAATCTGTTCTTAGAAGCACTTCATTATCATCGGTTTTCATCTCACGTAGTTTGGCTACCATTTTTGCAGGCTCCCAGTATCCTACCCTAGAGTCATTGATGGCTGTCAAGAATAGCATATTTGGATAGTCTTTGGCTTCTACGTTTTCGTATGGAGAATACGATCTAATGTATTTGAAATATTTCTTTTCATTTGGGTTTCCCCACTCGTCGTACTCAAGGCTTGTGAGTGGAAGTTTCTCATCCATCATCGTATTGATTACATCTACAAATGGTACATTCAGGATAAGCAGTTTGTAAAGATCAGGTCGCATATTGGCAATTGCTCCCATGAGTAGACCTCCGGCACTTCCACCTTCCGCAATAACTTTCCCTTCTTCGCCATACCCTTCAGAAATCAGAAACTCAGTACACGAGATAAAGTCGGTAAATGTATTTTTCTTCTTCAGCATTTTTCCTTCCTGATACCATTCTTCTCCAAGGTCTCCTCCTCCTCTTACGTGAGCTATGGCATATACAAATCCCTTTTGTAAAAGAGGTGAAACGTTGGGATTATACCCAGCAGAATAACTTGAGCCATAAGAGCCATACCCCGTGATATACAGTGAAGGGGTTTTCCCGGCTTTTTTCAAGTCTTTCACGATTCTTTTATTGTAGATTAATGTGATTGGAATTTTAGTACCATCTTTTGCTTCTGCATACACGGTTTCTACACTAGCAAAAAACATAGGCGAAATTCCTCCAACAGATTTAAGTTGCTTAAACTTCTTCTTCTCCATGTCATAGTTAAGAATGCGAAGAGGTCTGTGGTAGTTTACTTTGCTTATTCTTAAAGTATCAGTATCAAAGTCATTGTTTTTGCCTAAATAGACTGCACGATCATTCCCTTGCTTTATGTAGTGTTCTTTGCCATCCAGTTTACTTACCACTTTCACTTTGTGTAGTAGTCCATGTCTTTCTTGAAATACCATCCAATTTTTGAATGGAAGCACACCCGTAATTTCAATTTCCGAGTTCTCTGCAATCTCTTCTTTCCAATACTTTTCCTCAAAACTGGAAGTATCGGTGACCATCAGCTTATTATTTATAGCCTTATGATTCGTTAGAATGTAAAATTTGTCTTCATAATGAGAGAGACCATATATATGCTTTTCTCTCCTTGGTGTAACTATTCTAAATTCACCATCGGGATTGTTTAAGTTCAGTAACCTTACTTCATTCTGATTGCTTGCAGAGGAACTTATAAAAGCAAATTGCTTACTTCTAGATTTTCCTATTCCAACAGAGAATTTCTTGTCTTTTTCTTCATAGACCAACTTCTTTTCTCCGGTCTTCAAATCAAACCTGAAGACCTTTGAAGAACGAAATGTTTTCTCTTCAAGATTTACATAGAGAAGGGTTGAATCTGTAAGCCAAATCATTCCGCCCACATATTCAATTTGATGAGGCAGTAATTTGTCCCTACTGAAGTCTTTAAATTTTAATACCCACTTATCATTTCCAGTGGTGTTTTCTGAGTATGCAACAATCTGATCATTCGGACTTACGATAAGACCGCCAAAGGAGTAGAATCCTTTGTCTTCTGCCATTTTGTTTACATCAAATAGGAGTTCTTCTTTGCTATTCTTCTCTTTTGAAATTCTGTAATATCTAGCATATTCCTCTTCAGGGGCATATTTATAGTAATACTTATAGCCACCCTCTTCTTTGGGTAAGGACTTATAATTATCTTGAACATATGACTTTACCTCCTTGAATAATTCTCTCTGGAGTGGTTTCAGGGGTTTGAAGTAGTTGTTAGTATATCCATTTTCCTGGCTGAGATGCTGCATGACTTCCTCATTGCCCAATGGGTTTTTAGTGTCTTTGAGCCAAGCATAGTCATCTTGAATTTTCTGCCCATGAATTTGTAGTACTTCAGGTTTCTTTTTTGCTATTGGAGGAACCAGTGTTGTATCTCTGGTTAGTTTGTTTGCGAACTGTTTTTCTAATTTGGTTTCAGCACTTAAGGCAACATAAATAGGCTCTGGCACTTTTGCTTCCGGATGCTCTAAACCATACTTAGCCCAAAACTCAGTGTTGTATCCTTCGGGTAAGTCGAATAGATAATTGTAGTCGGAATTGCTGAAGTTTTCGTCTTTTTTGACAGCTAGCTTGTCCTGGACTTTTACATCATGAGTGAAAAACTCAGAAATAGCAGCATATGGAACTCGTCTATCAGTGGCTGTATCTTCTACAATAAACTCATCGGAATGCTTCAAATACTCAAGAACATAGCGATCACCTCTTTTTGCATATTTACTTTCTACCGAGAAATCAAAGTGGCGCACAGACCATCCTCGATATCCACATATATACTGTTTGTACTCCGGAGGCACTGAGTAGTTTATTTCCGTAATGGCCAGGTCCTCTTTTCGTATAAGGATGCTCCCGCCTAGCTTGTATTCGTAATTAAATGATCGTCTTTTGTCCCCCATTTTTTCCGCGGACATTTCCGGCTTAAAATTGATCAAATAATAGCCCTCGTTATTTTTCTCTACCTCCAGCAACGTGTATTCATATTTACCAAAGTTTGTGAGAAAGTTTTTTGGATACTTTAATCTATCCTTTGTAAGAGCACTTAAAGGTCCTCCCTGGATATTGGAGTAGAGTCTTGTGGTGTTTAGATCATCGCTGGACTTTGCTTCAATAATCTTTGCCTTTTCGCCTTTTAGTACACTTTGATGAAAATGCCATCTATGCAGCGATGAAGAACGTGAGACCCAACTCCCAATGGTTGTTACGCCTGAGAGGTCTACAGGATTTTCAAATTTCTTTCTCTTTTCGCTTTTGCCCGTATAAGGCTTGAGATCTAATACAAAGGCGGCATCAGCATATTTAACTGGATTGTCATTTTCTTTTACATGTTCACGATAGTACCCTTCCAGGTTGAATTCTTCATTCACGTAATTATCAGGAATCGCTTTCAAAGCCTTTTTGAGAATGCTTTTTGGATTGATATCACGCTTGGTACTTACAATGACCGTGTAGAGTTCGGTGATATCTGTCTCCATATAAATTTTGACAGGTTCCTTATAATTGAAGAGCGGAAGCTCGTAAGGTTTGAGCCCCACATAGGAGAATTCAAGAATACTATCAAAATACTTCTCTGGGATTTTCAGCGAAAATGTACCATTATACTCAGTTACGGTACCATAAGCAACATCCTTGAGTTTGACATAGGCAAAAGGGACGGGTTCTTTTGTTTCCTCATAAAAAACGGTTCCTTTTATTGTCTTCGATTGCGAAATTGCAGCAATGCTTAAAAGCATCGCTATGATGATTAGGGTGTTCTTCATACTTGGTGACAGTGTTAAATTGGTTATCCAACAAACGGGTTGATGAGCCAATTATTTCTTTTTACATCTTCAGAATCTGCATCAATGATGACAATGCCTACTACATAGTTGCACTAGCTGGATTAAGTTTTTTTCTCCACCGCTTAGTTGCTATTGAAATAATAGGTGTTCCGACTATTCCTGGGAGTATCCATAGGAGCCATTGATTGGAACTGTTAGGTAGAAAAATATTTGGGTTTTGAACTGCAAAGGCCGTGATTGCAGCTATATATGACCCTCCCATAGCGCCAATATGCTGATAAAGCCACCAATGCTTATCAACAGTTTTAGGTTTCATAAAAAAGCGTAGATCATCGGATCCATTCTTTAATGTAAGTATTCCAAATACCGCACATAGAATAGCTAAGATAGTTTGAGTAGTATGGAAATATAGATATCCACCATAGCTTACAAGACCAATTCCAAACAGAATTGTTGCAATAGCCACGGCCCAATCATACCATTTTTCTGTCCCAATTTTCTTTCTTTTCAGCACTCTCACACCAACAAATGAGGTGTGAAAAGTAAGTACAGCAATAACCATCAAAAAGGCGCTGAATCTGTAAAACGTAATGATGCTAAGAGCACTCAGACAAATCCACCACATAGCTCCCACATAAATTTTTCCAAGAATGATGTGATTTTTTCCTCCCTTGCGATTGAGCATCTGAATGAGGCCTATGGTTAGTACGGTTCCGCCGCAAACTATATGAGATATGATTAGAAATTTTTCCATGATTAACTGCTTTTGAAGGCAATTAATCATGGATTATTGTTTTAAGGAAACCAGACTGACTGAACTGTTGATTTAGAGGGATGGACTGTTACTCCTCCTCAATGAGTAATTCATTGTCGTCCAAATTCTTCTCTATTGTTATCATATTAGGATCTAATACAGCTTTTGATATTTGTTGATCGGTTGCAAAGGAAAGTTGATTAATACCTTTTTTGAGGCATGCGTTTTCAATGATGATTAATTTGTCAGATTTATCATATAATCCGATTTGCAATAAATCACAATCTGCAGTTGACTCTACTTTATTTGAGAGAACCTCTTTTTGATGGTCAATTGAAACTTCAACCTTGAAGCGGTTATCGTCTGTTTTAGAAATAACTGCCGTTTTCAATTCATTTTTATGAAAAGTGACTGTAGACGATAAATAGAGTGACATTAAACAAGCGCCTTAGGAGCTTTTTTCCGTAGTTCGTCGAATCTTTGAGTGAACATTATTATCAATTGACAATATTTGAATGACTAGCTTATTTAATTCTTAATATACGAGCACCAATCTAGTGTACGCTATTATGAATTTAATTAAGTACTAGAAAAAGAAAGGAAAGCATTATGAAATATGTTCTTTTAGCTAGACCTAGCTCTTTGATTGTAAATGATATGAGGAAATTAATTTCCTCAACAGGATGTGAACCCAAACCTTTAGCCGGAATTGAAGAATTAGCAAATTTTTCTCCAGAGGATGTTGCTGGGATCGTCATATCCACTGCCTTATCGTCAACTGTGAAGGAAAAGTACTGGGAGGTGATCAAAAAAGCTATGCAAATCTTTCCTGACAAGCCTATATTTCTTGCTTCTTATTCCTCTGTAAGAAGCACAAAGATCACTGCAGGGACTCATATTCAGCAATATGAAATACCATTTGAGCTTGTTTCTTTAGATGAGGTTAAATTGGAATCTTTTGAACGGAAGTCGAATATTTTGATACTTACACAGAAAGAGATATCCGACGATTCCAAATTTGAGTCAATCCTGAAGGTTGTAAAAGGCATCCTTACTTAAAGGGCAATGGTCTGGAAAAGCGAAGTGATAAAAAACGTTTCTTCAGATTGGACTAGTCCGCTATTGATTAACTATGTTTTGCTAACATTTTGTGTCAATTTTGAAGAATGTATCAGTTTCTCTCAAGCGTTTCCCATCGATACTTTAAAAGTCATTCGCATAATTTGTTTAAGTGGTTTTTCAATATTTCTCCTATGTATAGGAGAACCACAGGAAGAGTAACTTCTGTAAGTAAGGATTTCAGTCGTGTAGAAATCAAGATTTCTATTTCGTACAAGAATAAGAACTATGTTGGAACGATATTCGGAGGTAGTCTTTTTGCTGCTACAGATCCTATTTACATGGTTCAGCTAATTCAACTATTAGGAAGGGATTTTGTAGTCTGGGATAAATCATCTGATGTAAAGTTCAGACGTCCAGCTAGTTCAGATGCATATGCTGTATTTGAATTTACACAAGAAGAAGTTGAACAAATAAAGCTTGATGTTGCTGATAAAAAAGAAATTGATCTGGTAAAAAATGTTCACCTTAAAAGTAAAGAGGGGAAGCTGTTCTGCGAGATTGAAAAGACCATTTATGTAGCTGATAAGGCGTACTACAAAGAGAAGAGAAATAAGAAGACTACTTCTTAATGGGCATTCTCTTAAACTCCTTCGTGCGGTCAAATAAGTATCGATAAGTGTGATGCGTCTTCACCACACCACCGCCTACCTGCTGCACCACTTGGATCATTTTGGGATTAAAATCACCAATCCAGTTCATTTCCAATTGTTCGTATCGTGTGTATGTTTCCTGAATTACATCTCTTATTGCTGTGATTATTGCACCATCTACCCCTTTGCCCTGATGAGCAGGAGAAATTCCAAAGACTAGCCCAACCATTTTCTTGTTGGTCTTCATTAGCTTATGGTACAAGAATTTGAATTTTCCTATGAGGTTTAGTTTTCCATCAACGTGCTTAAAGACTTGATTCAACTCTGGAATATTAATGTAAAAACCTACTGGTTGATCTTTATGATAGGCAAACCACATAATTTTTTCATCCATAATGGGTTTCATTTTTTTCATTATAGCATTCGCCTGAACAGAAGGCATTTTGGCTACACCAGGATGCCGAGCCCATGCGTCATTATAGACGGTTCTAAAATCTTCCGCATACTTTTTTAAATTTTTCTTTTCAATGTGTTTAAAGGAATAGTCTGGATCTCTCTTCGCCTTTTCAGCTTTCTCATAAAGTCTGTCACTAAGAGGATCCATGACAAGTCGCCCAAACGTAAATTGTTTGAAATAAACTTCGAATCCATAGTTTTCGAACAGCTGTTTGTAATACGGAAAATTGTAATTGCACTGATAATTAGGAGGTCTATCAAATCCATCAATCAATAGCCCCCACCAGGTATCACGGTCTCCAAAATTGATGGGCCCATCCATGGCTTCTATCTCTCTTTCCTCTAACCATTTTTTGCTTGTATCAAATAAAATATTTGCTGCTTCCTGATTATCGATACATTCGAAGAAACCTACTCCTCCTGTTGGTTGATCATTGTCTTTATTGACTGTCTTTTTGTTTACAAAAGCAGCGATGCGACCGACGGTTTTTCCTTTCTCATCTGCTAGAATCCAGCGAGCGCACTCCCCATTTCTGAAAAACTTATTGACTTCAGGATCAAAGACACCATTGATGTCTTTGTCTAGCGGTCGGATCCAATGAGGTTCGTCTTTATACAGCTCTACCGGGAATCGTGAAAACTGACTGGCTTTTTTCTGATCGTTGACTTCAAGTATTTGCATGGAGGACTTTTCCACAAATAAACACACTAATCCATATAGGTGAGAAGAGATTTTGAAAACAAAACTTCGCTGTTCAATATTATTATTCTCAAGGGTTTTGTCAATATCATTTATAATACTTTATGAATGATATAACGAGTCTTCTTTTGTAATTCGAATAGTTCTCCTTTTTTTGATGAAAGACCGACAGTCATTAATTATTCCCAATGTGGAATCCCCCCGACCATTTGCAGAGCTCCTAAGTTGATGAGTATTCTATTTTTCGCTTGTAACACCAAAATAGCTAATTGATCAATTGGCTTGAATGGCTTGTTATGAAAGATTAGTCAACGTTCATATTGAAATACTGAAAATAAGTATGACTCGACTTCTGTACAGATTTAGGTTGTTTTAATATAAGACGCCAATCTTAATGAAACAGCATGCCGTTGTTAGATAAATTAATAATCATTAACTTGTTTGTAACTAAATCAGTTAATTTTAATAAAACATTAAACTATTTTCAGTATGAAAAATTTAAAAATTCTAATTATTCTTTTTGGTGTTTTGCTAATGGCCTCTTGCTCTAAAGAGGAAAATCTGTCAATGGATGAATCAGATTTAGACCTTCAACTACCTATGGATGCGGGTGGTTTGGAGTTTGGAAATGTAATACTTCCTGCAGGGACTAGAACAAAAATTTCTAATGACAGATCATCAGTACAATTTGAACTTCCGGAGGGAATTGTATATGTGGGTATCATTGATAATGAGTTGGTTCAGTACAGTCTTGGTTGCTATGAATGCACTAGCTCTTGTACAAAAGGTTGTAATGTTGTTAGTGCAGGGGGTGGTGTTGGATGTTCCGCATGTGAAACAGGTTTTATTACAAAATGTACAGGAGATAGTTGTGATGGTTCTTTTGATATAAATGGCGGAGGGTTTATTGATCTAAATCGTGGTATTGTGTTAGCAGATAAAGATTCCTATGTGCCTTTAAGTCAACCTAATTGGGAAACACTTATTAAGCATCCAATTGCTAAAGCAGGTATAGAGGAATTCGTAAATGATCTATGGGGAGGGATGGATCAAATTGATCCTGATAATTCTCAATTAGTTCCATTCGATGTTTATGGTACTGTAATAAATGTATATACTCCTTTAACCTATTCTTCAAGAGTTGAAGCTGTTGCAGAGACTACTTGTTCATGTACTTCAGGCTCTTCTGGTTGTGATTATAAAAAGAAAATTATTGGAGAATATTGTGATTCTGGTGAGTGTAATACATGCAGAATGGAATGGTAAATGATTGATTTAAAGAATACCACTAGTTAGTGGTATTCTTTTGAATAGAATATGGCGTTAGTAAACTTTTAGAGTTCCTCTAACTAAAACCTATGTGTTAGATTCTCTATGTCAGAAGGGTTTGTTTACCTCTGGGTCAAATATAAAAGCACTAATTGTCTATCGGATTACATGTGGTGTTCCACTAATGAAAATGAAGTAGCTAAAGACTGAAATTATTTTTATTCAACGATAATGAAGTCGTAATCATTGAGGTCCCAATCGATAACTAAACCTCGGCCTACTCCTTTAGCTACTTGTTCACCATAGAGATGATGAACGAGGTAAAGAGCAACGTCATAAGATTTAGCTCCGCCAGCTGATGTGAGTAAGTCGCTATGATGAACAAAGGAAACATCTTCATGCACTGTTAGATCGGAGAATGCTTCACGATATTTATTGATATCAGTAGGAAACGTAGTGGATTCTTTACCCTTTACCAATCCTGCCTTTGCTAAGACAAATGCTCCATCACACAACGACATCACATAATCAGCTTTACCTCCGATTTCAGAAACCCAATTAATAAGGACTTCATTTTGTAGGTCAGAACTCATGTTGTGTTCCGCACTGGGTACTACCAATATGTCTATCTTTGGAAGATCAGGGCTATCAAATGAATAATGCGGAATAAGTTTAAGCCCTTCGAAGGTTGTGACTGTATCCATTGTCTCATTCACGGTGAATACATTGATACCTCCCTCTGTATGAAAAATGGTGTGCTGAAAAATATCATAAGGAGCCATGAGCTCCGAGTTATACACCCCATCAATCATTAGAAATGCTGCATTGAAAGATTTTCCCGTTGCTATCGGTTCAATAGTTACTTTTTCTGTCTGCTCTTTTTTGGGTTGAGAACAGAGTGAAAAAAGAACTATTGAGACGACAGCAATCTTTCTCATGATAAATTGAAGGCCTCTTTTACTTGATCTAAATAGTCAAGTTTTTCCCAAGTAAATGTTTCAACCACTTTTTTCACTTCTTCTCCTCCGTTTCCTATGAAATTAACTTGTTTTACTTCAGGTGTTCTACCCATATGTCCGTATGCAGCAGACTCGGAATAGATCGGTTCTTTAAGTTTTAATCTTTTAATGATATATGCAGGACGCATATCAAAAATATTTTCTACAATTTTCGCAATCTCACCATCATTCATATCCACATTAGCAGTGCCGTATGTGTTGACATAAATACCCATTGGCTGAGCAACTCCAATTGCATATGATACTTGAACAAGAATTTCATTAGCTACTCCAGCAGCTATAAGGTTCTTTGCAATATGTCGAGTAGCATACGCCGCTGATCGGTCTACTTTTGAAGGGTCTTTTCCTGAGAAAGCTCCCCCGCCATGCGCTCCCTTACCACCATAAGTATCAACAATTATTTTCCGTCCTGTCAGACCTGCATCTCCATGAGGGCCGCCAATGACAAATTTCCCAGTTGGATTAATATGATAGTTTATTTGATCGTTAAAGAGTCCTTGGTTTTGATCGTTAAGTTTTGACTTTACTCGTGGGATAAGAATACTAATTACATCTTCTTTAATCTTTTTGAGCATGTTGTCTTCATTGTCAAAATCATCATGCTGAGTAGAAACTACGATTGCATCAATTCTTATTGGTTGATTGTTGTCATCATATTCGATGGTCACCTGAGATTTGGCATCTGGTCTTAGGTAAGTCATTTCTTTGCCTTCCTTACGGATATCTGCAAGCTCCATTAAAATCCGATGAGATAGATTCAACGCCAAAGGCATATAATTATCTGTCTCTTTGGTAGCATAGCCAAACATCATTCCTTGATCTCCGGCCCCTTGCTCATCTTCGGATGCTCTTTCAACACCCTGATTAATATCAGGAGACTGCTCGTGGATGGCCGAAATTACGCCACAAGAATTTCCATCAAACATGTACTCACCTTTAGTATAGCCTATTTTATTAATGACCTCACGGGCGATGTTTTGTACATCGATATATGCCTTTGTTTTTACTTCTCCAGCTAAAGCTACAAGCCCGGTTGTTACCATGGTCTCACAAGCCACTTTGCTATCCGGATCAAATGCTAGAAAATGATCTACTAAAGCATCTGAAATTTGATCGGCAATTTTATCAGGATGTCCTTCACTTACGGACTCAGAGGTAAACAAATATGGCATGTATATTCAATTTTGAATTGGGACGGCAAATTTATAAGATTCAGTGAAATAGCTTAGGGAAATTGACCAAAACTAAAAATAGCCGGAATTTTATGTATTTGAATGTCTGTTTTCTGCCATTTAGAAACTGGCTGAGTAAGGATCTTTTCAGTTGAACCTGAAATATCTGCACTAATACTTAATAAAGTATCTGGTCTGCAGATCTTCAGAATGTCCTTTATTAATTGTTGATTCCGGTAGGGAGTTTCCATAAAAAGTTGCGTATATCCCGACTGACTAAGCTTTTCTAGTTCGCTTATTTTTTGCTGTCGAGGACTTTTGTCGATAGGGAGATATCCGTGAAAAGTAAATTTTTGTCCATTGAAGCCAGATGCTATTAAAGCCATTTGAATGGAGGAAGTACCCGGCATTGGCACAACTTGTATTCTGGTTTGGTGAGCAAAACTAACCGCAAGGTTTCCTGGGTCTGCTAGGCATGGAACACCCGCCTCTGAAATTACACCCATATCTTTACCATTTCGGATTGGTTCAAATAGAGGATACATCTGGTCCCAATTTGATTTTTTATCTAGAATTTGAAATTCAAGCTCTTCAATAGTAATCCCCGCTTTCAAACTACTAATGAACCTTCTGGCAGTGCGAACATTCTCAACAAAGTAGTGTCCTGTGTTTTTCAGTACCTCTGACACCATTGGAGACATGAAAGAAGCATCGTTATCTGATGATAAGTAAGTCGGAATAAGAAAAAGTTTGCCTTGACTCATGATGCTAAAAATTTGATGACTATTTGACCCAACTCTTCAGGCTTTTCAGCATGAATCCAATGACCAGCTCCTTCCACAGGTACTATATCGGCTTTCGAAAAATACGAACGAATAAGGTCATGGTCTTCGTTATCTATGTAATCAGACGTGCCTCCTGCAATAAACAAGGTTGCACCATCGAAACTAACGTCACCTTCAATTCTTGCACCTACTTTTTCAATGGCATTTTCTATCGCAGCTATATTAAGTTTCCATTCAAAGCTTCCATCTTTTTTTCGATCGAGATTTTTGAGGATGAATTGTCGGACACCAATGTTTGAGATTACTGCTGACATTTGTTTGTCTGCATCTTTTCTATTTTGAAGATTTTTAAAATCTACAGCGTGAAAGCCTTCGAATATTTGATGGTGATGAGGAGGGTAGTATTTGGGAGCAATGTCCACAACGATAAGCTTATCAACCATTTCCGAATGCTTCGTGGCAAGATGCATAGCCACTTTCCCCCCCATGGAATGGCCTAGTATATGAGATTTACTCAGACCTTCATCACTCATGAGTTCAACAACATCACCAACCATAAAATCATAATCAAAGTCCTCGCTATGAGGGGAATTGCCATGATTTCTTAAATCCACGAGATACACCTTGTATTCTTTTGAAAAAACCTTTCCAAGTGTCTGCCAGTTGTCTGACGACCCAAATACCCCATGCATTATAATGAGGGGTTCGCCTGCTCCTAATGTTCTAAAATGTAATTTCACTGCTCCTAAAAACTATTTCACTCAAAGATACATATTACCTTCACGCGCTTTATGGAATCAATTAGTTCGTTTTTATCTGATGCGGTAAACTTTTTATGGGGGCCGCCATTGCTTATTTTGCTTGTAGGTGGAGGTCTTTTTTTTCTTATCTATTCAAGATTTCTTCCATTTAGATTTTTTGGACATGCAATAAATGTCCTTCGGGGAAAATATGACGATCCGGATGATCCGGGAGATATCAATCATTTTCAAGCATTATCAGGAGCATTAGCAGCTACCATAGGTATGGGAAATGTGAGTGGTGTGGCGCTGGCAATAGCAGCAGGTGGACCGGGAGCTTTGTTTTGGATGTGGATCAGTGCATTTTTTGGAATGGCTACCAAGTTTTTTACTTGTACACTAGCGGTACTCTACAGAGGGAAGGACTCAGAAGGGGATTTACAAGGCGGGCCCATGTATGTGATTCGAGAAGGAATGGGTAAGAAATGGATGTTTCTTGCATTCTTCTTTTGTGTGGCATGTTTCATAGGAGCTACTCCTGTATTTCAGGCCAATCAAATGGTTGCTGTATTTAAAGATGTAGTGCTTATCCCGGCGGGAGTTCAGGATTCATTCGGCGTTGACCTAGTCATAGGTATAGTGCTTGCGGTGATCGTGGGACTAGTCATTCTAGGCGGGATTAAGCGAATAGGAAATGTAGCCTCGAAGTTGGTCCCGTCAATGGTAATACTTTTCGTAGGCAGTGTATTGGTCATTTTGATTATGAATATCGGAGAGATAATTCCATCCTTTATGTTCATCCTGGAGGATGCTTTTTCAGCCAAAGCAGTACTTGGTGGAGCTGTAGGAGCAATTGTAATTGAAGGAGCAAAGAGGGCAGCCTTTTCGAACGAAGCTGGTATAGGTACAGCTCCTATGATGCATGGAGCGGCAAAAACAAAAGAACCTGTACGAGAAGGCCTAGTAGCTATGCTAGGTCCAGCAATTGATACCATTGTGGTTTGCACAATGACAGGATTATGTATTTTGATAACAGGTGTCTGGAATAGTGGGGAGGTAGATGGGATTGTTCTGACATCAAAAGCCTTTGAAGCTAGTTTGCCAGGAGTGGGACCTTATATACTGGTAATTTGTGTGATGATCTTTGCCATAACGACCATATTTGGTCTGGCTTATTATGGCCAAAAATGCTTTTCATTCATGATTGGAGCTAAGTATACCAAGTATTTCCATTATTACTATATAGCGCTTGTTGTTTTTGGGTCTGTGTCGAGTCTTGATATTGTGATCAACCTTGTTTTTGTAGGCTATGGATTGATGGCAATACCTACAATGATATCCGCAATATCACTAGCACCTAAAGTAATGAAGGCTGCTAAACGCTATTTCGACGAAGTATCGGAGTAAATGTTTGGAATGCTGCTTATAAGATGTGATATCTTTGCAGCCATTATCGTTTAAGATAGAATGAGAATCGTAATAGCTGGAGCTGGTGAGATGGGCTTTCATCTTGCAAAGCTTTTAACCGCGGAAGAGCAAGATATTGTAATCATTGATTCCAATTCCTCAGTGCTGGAATATGTGTCACAACATTTGGATGTGAGCACAGTTCGAGGTAGTTCTACATCCCCGCGAACTTTAAAAGAAGCAAATATCGGCAAAGCAGATCTTTTAATAGCTGTTACGTCTATTCAAGAAACAAACATCACAACATGTCTTCTGGGTAAAAGCCTTGGAGCAAAGAGGACAATAGCCCGTATTTCCAATACAGAGCTGTTGCATTCCAGAGATGAATTGAATTTAAGTAATGTAGGAATAGATGAAGTAATCTCGCCTGCATCTTTGGCAGCTCGAGAGATTAAAAGGCTTCTAAAGCAATCTGCCCTCACAGATACCTTTGAATTTGAAAAGGGGACCCTTTCCCTTGTTGGAATTACGGTAGATGAGGGGTCTCAGCTTTATGGTAAAACATTAACTGAAACGGCATACTTAAACCCTGATCATAATTTCACCACGGTTGCTATTCTAAGAGACAACAAGACAATTATACCTTACGGAGAAAACAAGTTTCAAGATGGAGATCATGCATACTTCATCGCACAGCCAGATGGTATAGATCGAGTTACAGCCCTTGCAGGTAAGGAAAGTTTTGAAATCAAAAATGTAATGATCCTTGGAGCTAGTAAAGTAGGGATTAATACGGCAAAGCTTTTAAGCAAGAAGTACAATATCAAAATGATAGAAGCAGACAAAGAGAAGTGTTTGCACTTGGTTGATGAGCTTCCTGATACCATGATCATCAATGGAGATGGAAGAGATATTAATTTATTGAAAGAGGAAAGCATCGATCGGATGGATGCCTTTGTGGCTCTTACAGAAAATTCTGAAACCAACATCATGGCTTCTTTGGTTGCAAAAAATCAGGGAGTTCGAAAGACAATCGCCTTGGTTGAAAATGTTGATTATATACATCTTTCTCAGAGTATTGGTATTGATACCTTGATAAACAAAAAACTGATCGCTGCGAGCTTCATTTTCAGGTACATTAGAAAAGGAGAAGTGTTAAACATTGCAGGTATTCATGGAGTTGATGCGGAGATACTGGAGTTTGAAATAAGTGGTAAGTGCAAGATTATGGACAAACAACTTAAGGATCTGGATTTTCCGCGAACGGCAATTGTTGGTGGAGTAATTCGAGATGGAAAAGGAATTGCGGTGCGAGGAAACTTTGAATTTGAACCTAAAGACAGAGTTGTAGTTTTATCTAAGCCAGAATGCATCAAAAAAGTGGAGAGCTTCTTTAAGTAAAGCATGCAGTTTAACTACAAGGTAATTTTTAAGGTAATTGGCATTCTGCTCCTCATTAATGGAGCATTTATGTTGACTTGCCTCCCTTTTAGTTTCTATTACAATGACGGAGATCATTTTGCTTTGATTGGAGCTTCTTCAATCGCAATGGGCTTTGGTGCGTTGTTGTTTTTCTTAACAAGAAACCTTCAGAGCAATGATATGCGAAAAAAAGATGGTTACTTAATTGTAACTATGGGTTGGCTCTCTATGTCTTTTTTTGGTTCACTTCCCTACATTTTCAGCGGCTCAATACCCGATCTTACAAACGCCTTTTTTGAGACACTTTCTGGTTTTTCCACAACAGGAGCTACAGTTTTAGCAGATATTGAATCTGTTCCTAAGGGAATTCTTTTTTGGAGGAGCCTTACTCAGTGGATAGGTGGAATGGGGATTATTGTACTTACTGTAGCAATTTTACCTCTTTTGGGCATTGGTGGTATGCAATTGTTTGTGGCCGAGGCTCCTGGTATTTCTCCAGATAAACTTCAACCACGGATTAAAGAAACGGCTAAGCGATTATGGATAATCTATTGTGGCCTCACCTTGACAGAAATGATTTTATTATGGGCTGGGGGCATGACTTTTTATGACTCAATAAATCATAGCCTAACTACCATGGCTACCGGAGGTTTTTCTACTAAAAATGCCAGTATAGCACATTTTCAAGATCCATTTATTCAATATGTAATCATTGGATTCATGTTCTTAGCTGGCACCAACTTTACGATGACTTACTTTGGATTACATGGAAACTTCAAAAAAGTACTTAGAAATGAAGAATTCAGGTTTTATCTAATATTTTGTGTTTTTGTTTCCCTGATTGTTGGGCTGATTATTTTCAATCTCGGTCATGATACATTTGAAAAATCAATACGAGATGCTCTTTTTCAAGTAGTATCCGTAGTGACAACTACAGGATATGTAACGCATGATTATACTGCTTGGACGTCATTCTTGACCGTTATTTTCTTCCTACTGATGTTTGCAGGAGGATCAGCTGGATCAACAGCTGGAGGAGTGAAACTTGTAAGACATATTCTTTTGATTAAGAATAGCCTTCAAGAATTGAAAAGAATTCTACATCCCTCCGCCATCATTCCAGTGAGATTTAATGGGAAGTCAGTAAATCGTGATATCACATTTAATGTCTTGGCATTTATCATGATCTACATATTGGTGATGTGTTTTGGAGCCATTGCAGTTTCGTCATTTGGGATTGATTTCAATACTTCGCTTGGCGCTGTTGCTACTACTTTAGGAAACATCGGCCCGGGCATTGGAGAAGTTGGTCCTGTCGACAACTTTGCACACTTGCCTACTGGAGTAAAATGGATTTTATCTTTTATGATGCTGATGGGTAGGTTGGAACTATTTACAGTGTTAATTCTTTTTACTCCTTATTTCTGGAGAAAAGTTTAAGGTCTTTCATGAGTTTAAGACATCTTTGGAGCCACGTTAAAATCTGGTAATGAACACATTGAGCTATATAATTTGGACAGTAGATCCATCGATTTTTACAATCCCTGGGATTGATTATTCTCCAAGATGGTATGGAGTTCTTTTCGCACTTGGCTTTCTACTTTCTCAACAAGTCTTTTTTAGGATATTCAAAACAGAAGGTAGGCCAGAAAAAGATGTAGAAAGAATAACCGGATATATGGTATTGGCAACCATCGTTGGAGCAAGATTGGGGCATTGTCTTTTTTATAATCCAGAGTATTACCTATCTAATCCGCTGAAGATTCTGATGGTGTGGGAAGGAGGATTGGCAAGTCATGGAGGGACACTCGGTATTTTAATAGCTATTTATCTTTTCTGCAAAAAGTATAAGTACAGGTACCTCTGGGTTCTAGATAGATTAGTTATTGTGGCGGCACTTACAGCCGCTTTGATACGAACAGGAAATTTGTTTAATTCTGAAATGGAGGGAACGCTAACAAATTCTACTACTGGAATAGTGTATGCTAGAGCAACACTAGACGTACTTACCTACTCTGAGGATGTATCTTCTGTAAGTTTTCAGAAGGGAGGAGAAATGGTAAGTGACCAGGCGGGCATTGTTCCAATTACTGCGATTATTGAGTATCGTAGAGGAGTAAAATTTGAGATGAAGGATAAGCTCTTTGTGGAAAATCAATTAAAAAGCACCCTTAGTCGATATTCTGAAGTTAGGGAGCATGTGGATTTTGGTTCAGGGCCTTTGATCTATAAGAATTATCAAAAGGAGGGTAAGGAAATTCTTGAGATTTCTGCTTTAGGGAAGGTCAGACATGCGGCTCAATTGTATGAGACATTATACAGCTGTATCTTAATGATTGTTCTATACTGGCTATGGAAGAAGAAAAGAGAAGTTCTTCCACAAGGTTTCAATTTCGCACTTTTCATGATAGTGATGTGGTCTTTGAGGTTTGTAGATGAGTTTTTTAAAATGAATCAAGAAGCTTTTGAAGAAGATCTAGTCTTGAATATGGGACAAATTCTCAGTATTCCTTTGACACTGGCAGGATTTATTCTTATGATTTGGGTCTATAGACAAGATCGGAAAATGAGCGACTTTAAATAAAAAAAGCCCCATTCGGGGCTTTTTATTATTTGAAAGAATAATACTTATTCCTCAGTAGCTTCCTCTTCCATTTCTTCAGCAGCTACTTCAACAGAATCCATTTCGTTTTCGATACTTTCTTCCATCTCATCCATAGCATCTTCTGCTGCGTCTCCAGCATCTTCTGCTGCATCCTCAACGGCATCAGTAGCTTCTTCTACGGCATCTTCTGCTTTAGATTCAGAAGAAGATGAACTGCAAGCACCTAGGAATGCAACCATCGTTAATAGTACTAAAATCTTTTTCATTTTTATAGTCAGGTTTAAGTTTATAGCTACAAAACTAGAAGGTTTTAGCCGTCATAAACAAATGATTGAGTGTATTTCGTAAATCTTCCAAAAGAAAAATCTATGATTCCGAGAATTACTTCTGATTTTTTCTGCATGACGCCTTGTCTTGTTTTTTACTTCAAATCTTAAAATATATGACATTGTGTCTTGAAATAATCCTAAAATATTACTGGAATAATTATTGACTTCATCCAATTGTACAATTAAACGATTACGAATGAATTTCAATAATTATACAATCAAAGCACAAGAAGCACTTCAAAAGGGAACTGAAATTGCTTCGGGAGGAGGTCATCAAGTTATTGAAAGTGGGCACCTATTAAAGGCAATTTTATTGTCTGATGAGAACCTTATTTCTTTTTTAATAAAGAAAATAGGAACCACCAACCAAATGATACAAGCACCTCTAGATGAGTTGGTGGCTAATTATCCACAAGTCTCTGGAGGTCAGCCATACCTATCTAATGATGCAGCTAAGGCCCTACAGAAAGCAGAAAAATACTTAAAAGATTTTGAGGATGAATATGTGGCAGTAGAACATATCATTCTGGGAATTTTGGCTGGTGGTGACAAAACAAGTCAAATACTAAAAGATGCTGGCTTTCAGGAAAAACAATTGATTTCTGCAGTAAAGGAGCTTCGGGGAGGTGAAAGGGTGACAGATCAGAATGCAGAATCAAAGTATCGTTCTTTAGAACGTTACTCAAAAAACCTAAATGAACTTGCAAAAAAGGGCAAAATAGACCCTGTAATTGGTAGGGATGAAGAGATTCGAAGGATCCTACAAATTCTCGCCAGAAGAACAAAAAATAACCCAATTCTGCTAGGAGAACCCGGTGTAGGCAAAACGGCAATTGTAGAAGGAATGGCTCAACGAATTGTTGATGGAGACGTTCCAGAAAACTTAAAATCCAAGACCATCATTTCTCTTGATATGGGATTACTCGTTGCGGGAGCAAAGTATAAGGGAGAATTTGAGGAAAGGTTGAAGGCGGTGATCAAAGAAGTAACGGATAGTGATGGCGAAATTATTCTCTTCATTGACGAAATACATACATTGATAGGAGCAGGAGGCGGTGGAGAAGGGGCCATGGATGCTGCCAATCTGCTAAAACCAGCTTTGGCTCGAGGAGAGCTTCATGCAATAGGTGCTACTACGCTACAAGAGTATCAGAAATACATTGAAAAGGATAAGGCACTAGAGCGAAGATTTCAGTCAATTGTAGTAGACGAACCAAGTGTTACAGATGCAATTTCTATTCTTCGAGGAATAAAAGATAAATATGAGATTCATCACGGTGTTCGAGTGAAGGATGATGCGGTGATTGCCGCGGTAGAGCTTTCAAATAGATACATCGCTGATCGCTTTTTACCTGATAAGGCTATTGATTTGATGGACGAGGCGGCTTCAAAACTAAGAATTGAGATTGACTCACTGCCTGAAGAGTTAGATGAGTTGAACCGAAAAATCATGCAACTGGAAATTGAGCGTGAGGCAATTCGTCGTGAAAAAAATAGAGATAAAGAGAAGCAGTTAAACAAAGAGTTAGCTGATCTAGAGGCAGATCGCAATGAGCTGAAAGCAAAATGGGACAATGAAAAATCGGTCATTCAAGGCTTGAGGGAGGAGAAAGAAAATATTGAACAGTATAAAACGGAAGCAGAGCAAGCTGAACGTGCAGGCGAATATGAAAAAGTAGCAGAGATTCGATATGGAAAAATTGTCGAATCTGAAAAAAAACTTGAGGAGTATCGGAACCAGCTAGTAGAGATGCAAGGAGAAAAAAGCCTTTTGAAAGAGGAGGTTGAGTCAGAAGATATTGCAGAGGTAGTAGCAAAATGGACGGGTATTCCTGTCTCTAAAATGCTCCAAAGTGATAGAGAAAAGCTCATTCATTTAGAGGACGAATTAGGTCAAAGAGTAGCGGGTCAGAGTGAAGCCATTCAAGCAATTTCGGATGCAGTGCGAAGAAGTAGAGCAGGCTTGCATGATCCAAAGCGCCCAATAGGATCCTTTATTTTCTTAGGAACAACTGGAGTAGGAAAGACGGAGCTCGCAAAAACATTGGCTGAATACTTATTCAATGATGAGAATTCCATGGTGAGGATAGATATGTCTGAGTATCAAGAGCGCCATGCCGTAAGTAGATTGATAGGAGCGCCTCCGGGTTATGTTGGTTACGATGAAGGAGGACAATTGACTGAAGCAGTACGTAGAAAGCCGTATAGTGTTATTCTTTTGGATGAGATTGAAAAAGCACACCCTGACGTGTTCAATATTTTGCTTCAGGTTCTAGATGATGGAAGGTTAACAGATAATAAGGGACGTGTTGCGAATTTTAAAAACACCATTATCATCATGACGACCAACATTGGTTCTAGCCTTATTCAGGAAAACTTTGAGAAACTAGATGAAAAAAACCCAGAACCTGTGATTGAGGAGACCAAGAATCAAGTATTTGAATTATTGAAGAAATCTGTGAGGCCAGAGTTTTTAAATAGAGTAGACGAAACAATTATGTTCAGGCCATTGAGCCAGGCGGATCTTCAGAAAATTGTTGGAATCCAGTTTAAATTAATTCAGCAAAGGCTTGAGGAAAATGGAATTAAGATTGAGGCAGATGAAAAAGTATTACAGCATTTAGGAAGAGTAGGATTTGATCCTCAGTTTGGAGCGAGACCCCTGAAGAGAGTACTACAACGTGAGATTCTAAATGAGCTTTCTAAGGAAATTTTAGCTGGAAAAATTGCCAAGGATTCAGTGATAGGTGTAACACTTTCTGATAATGGACAAGTGGAATTTCTGAACTTGGATACAGTGGAGCTTGAGTAAGCTTTGGAAACTTATTAAAAGAACGTTTTGGGTGGCGATCATTGGGACAATGATCGCTTTCCACAACACCTACAATCAGGAATTCAAGTCCTTAGATGATGTTAAGCATGAAATCGTAGAGGAGGATGAGGAAGAGTGAAGCTATTGAAGTATGCGGTGAAATGAAGTAAAAGATTGTTTGGATGTGTGCCCCAGCTTTCTTAGTACTCAAATTAACTACAGAATGACTGTAGTAATTCTGAGATTGAATGCCTGGGCTATGAAAGCCAGCCTAGAGAAACTATTCCAAGTTTACAAAAAAGCGTTCATAAATAATTGTTAACTTTAATTCAGTTATTTATAATAACCTCATTTTAAAGCTATGAAGAAAAAAACTCACCTGAAATTAATTGTGAGGACCACAATTATTTCAACATTACTGTTCTTTACATTTTCATGTACGGATTCAGAGGTTGTTTATACAAATGAAATTCCTCAAGAGATCATTGCAAGTCTTGAAAAGGCTGGCTTTGCCACCGAGGAAGGATTGAGAGAGTTCAGAGATGGTTATCTGGTTGAAACAGATATTTATCTAACCAGAGATCAGATCGAAGTACTAGTTCCAAATGAAGAAGGTCATCCGACTACAGAGCAGTATCGAACCAATAACCTGGTTAGTGGATTCAGAACAATTCGAGTATTTATGGATCCAGATTTCGGAAATTTCATGCAAAATGCTTTTGATGATGCACTGGCCCGATACAATGCGTTGAACCTCCGTCTTACTTTTGTGAGGACGCTTAATCAGAACAATAGTGATATTTCCATTGAGGCGTTTTTTGAAAACAGTATTACGCTTGGTTTTAGTGCTGGATCTCCTTCTGGGGGCAACCCAGCCAGAAATATTGGGCTGAATACACTTTACTACAGCGATGTTGCCGCCCGCCCGGATGCTGCTACCACAATTGCCCATGAAATTGGGCACGCTGTTGGATTTAGGCATACAGACTTTATGAACAGGGCGTTCAGTTGCGGTGTTGTCGAGCTAAATAATGATGAAGGCGATGCTGGAGTGGGTGCAAACCATATACCTAATACACCTGTAGGGCCGGAAGCGGGATCCTGGATGCTGGCTTGTAGTAATAATACCAACAGGCCTTTTACTAATGCTGATCAAATCGCTCTTATTGATACTTATGCTGGGTTGGTAATAAATGGAAATACCTTTGTATGTTCAGGCAATAATACTTTTACACTGACTCATGTTCCTCAGGGAGGTACAGTCACATGGCAGGTAACCCCAGCTAATATTTTGAATCAAAATACCGGAAATGGCACAACTGCTGTTTTAACTCCAGCCTCTAACTTGGTCAGTACGGAAGCTACACTTACTTTCAGCGTAGTGATAAATGGAGTCACCTTTAATTCTACCAAGGACATATGGGTAGGAAAGCCAGACGTGGGACCTGATGCCCAGTTCTCCAATGATCCTTATGGTAGCACAGGCTATTTCTGTTCTTCTCATTACGGTAACACCTACTCATTTCCCGATGCTTTTGAAATATCTTCTCATCAATACCGCCTTAAAAATCTCTCGGGAACGGTCTTATATACTTCATCAATTAGAACGGGAAGATCTGGTACTGCGACTTACACCCCACCGGCAGGTTGGTACATTTTTCAAGCGAGAGCAACCAATGCCTGCGGCACCTCTCAATGGATAGGTACAGAGGTAGAATATGTGGATTGTAGTATTGGTGGTGGCGGTGGCGATGGTGGTGAAGAAGGTGAACTTTGAGAGTTAGTAGAAGAAATAGATCTGTACATTTTGATTAGGAAAATGTACTGCTAACTTATTATTAATAAGGGAGCTCATAGCTCCCTACACCTATTGTATGCCGTCGTATTGCTGAATGGTGATGAAGGTGAATATTCTAAGGTAACCAACAAACAAGTCATCAAAGTTTTGAATATTAGCATGCGAACCATCGATCTAATTAAAAGGTGGTTCCTTGAAGAAGGATCAGTAAGGTTTTTGTAGTATAGAACTAGTCTCTCAATATGATGATTAAAGCTCTTGGTTGATATATGGTAGCGAAAGCTTAAGCCATGGGGAGTATATGAATAGGTGATCTCTCAATCCTTCATATTAGAAAGGAGTGAAAGAATTTATTCTTTTTTGAACCATTTCTTACGATCCATAATTATCTTTAGATAATACCCGTAACAACTTTGCCATGACTACAGAAGAAATCCAATCGCAAATTACAGAGCTAGAATCAAAATTGACAGGAGACATGTTTAACGACATGGAGATCAAAGACAAGATTCATAACCTTAAAATGAAGGTTAATGGGACTCGACCAATGAACTCTGAGATCGAGTGCGTGGGTTGTGGTAGCTAATTGAAGAAACCATCGTTGGCAGAATGTGTCATTAGCTTGAAAGACTTATACATATGAAAGTTACTCAGGCTATTTTTTTATTCTTTTCCATTTCTGTACTTACATCCTACGCTCAGGAGGAATCCAAGTATGATTATATCGCCAGTTTTGGTGAGCATGGTCACAGCGGATTTGCTGTGGTGCGGAAGCAAGAGCAATACGGAATGATAGACCGACAGGGGAAGGAAGTCCTGCCGCTAGTTTATGAGAAAATTTTTTCCTTCGGCGAATCCAGCACAAACTGGGCGAAGGTTCGGCAATCCGGACGTTATGGCTTTGTAGATCGAGATGGAAAGGTGGCGATAAAGCCAATCTATGATCGTATTTATTCTTTTGGAGAAAAGAATGTCAACTGGGCGCTGGTCTTAAAAAATGGGCAGTACGGTTTTATCAATAGATCAGGTGAGGAGGTTGTGCCAACTGCATATTCAAATATTTATTCCTTTAGCACCAATGGGAGCACATGGGCTAAAATAGAGAAGGCAGGCCAGTATGGCTTCATTGATAGGAATGGGAAAGAAATTGTCCCACCTGTATACCAGAGAATCGGGAGCTTTGGATCAATAGGAACAGACTGGGCCAAAGTAGAAAAATCCGGTTTAGTTGGATTCCTAGATCGTTCTGGAAAACTAATCGTCCCCGTTCAGTATACTTCCATTTCCTCTTTCGGAACAATCACAAGCCGATGGTCGCGAGTAGAAAAGAATGGTCTTTATGGCTTCATAGATCGATCAGGTAAAGAGGTTATTGCACCGCAATATGAACGGATTTACAGCTTTGGAAATAAAGGAGCATCACATTTAGCTCTTGTAAGAAAGTCTGGGCTATTTGGGTTTATTGACAAGCAAGGCAATGAAGTTGTCCCACCTATTTATGATAGAATAAGCAGCTTTGACAGACAAAATTCGAACTGGTCTTTGGTAGAGAAGAACGGTAAGTTTGGCTTTATTGATAAAGCAGGAAAAGTAATAGTGCCTGTCGAACTCGACGATCTAAGCAAAAGCTTTCATGAACTGAGTGATCATTTTAATTCCAAAGGGACACATATCGGAAATTTAGGTTCTGTGAAGAAATATTGGATCAGTGATTTTACAGGAAATTACGCCATTATCAAAAGTAAGAAAACATGGAAATTGGGAGTGCTAAGCAGTGATTTTGAAGTTGTTGTGCCATTAGATCATAAAAAAATCATGTTAGACAGTCGAGGGAATATTCACGTTTGGAAGTAGACTCATACACGTGTAATGAATTAATATATTGATGTATAGTGTCATGAAGATTAATAATAAGCATCTAGGTAGAATAACTTAGAATATGTCAATCTTGTGGTAAAAACGATCAATTTCATCGTAATCAACTACTGTAATTTGCTGAAAATCAGTTATTAAGGCATTTTTACAATATGAAAGCCTTAGTTACCGCCTTTTTATTTTTATTCGCAATAAACGTTTTAATAGCTCAATTCACATCGGTTCAAGCGGGTGATTGGGACGACTGTGCTACATGGGGTACCTGTCCAGGGACCACTATAGGCACTGATTATCCAGGAAGAAATGATAATGTAAGTATTGGTCATGCAGTCTCCGTAAATAACACATTGGACAACTCTGCCAACGAAACTCAACCGAATGATGAAGCGGTAGCTGGTGTTTGTGGTTGTACTGGCACTGGTACAACTGGATGTGTTGACAGCCCTACTATCTGTAATACAAATGCCTTTTATCATAAGGGAACCATAATGGTGACAGGTGGTGGTGCTTTTACAAGTACGGTGGCCACTGTTTTTGAAGGAGATGTAGAGATTCAAAACACGGGCTCTTTTAGGCTAAATGCAAACTCAACGCTCTTCCTTATCGGCAGAGTGGATGTTAGAGATGGCGGTTCATTAATTACAAATCAAAACCTTACGATTTCAGGAGACGCCATAATTAACGTAGAATCAACTGCAGTAGCAGGTGTGGGCGATGACCTTTACCTGGATGGGGACAATACATTTGTCTGTGGTGCAGGGACGCTCGACTTAGATGGGCCTAGTTACTTTGGCGGTGCTCGTAATAATTCTGTAAGACATTTTAATTCCACTGATAATACAACTACTGATCAAATTTGCTCAAACACTACTGTGACCTGTGCTGATGGTGATTGCTGCGGTGGAGAATGTGACACTGATATAAGTACAGATGCAGGGGCAGGAGACGGAGAGATTTCTCCTGGAGATGGTTCAGCATCACCGCCAGCAGTTTTACCCGTGGAGTTGCTTTCATTTGACTGGGAGGATGAAATTTCATATATCTCGCTTCACTGGGCCACTGCTAGTGAGCTTAACAACGAGGGGTTTGATTTGTACAAATCCACGAACGGAACAGACTTTGCCCGCATAGCATTTATTCAAGGCGGAGGAAACAGCAACACGATACTTAATTATGATTATAGGGACCAAACACCCGTTTCAGGAACTAATTACTATCGCCTGATTCAGCGAGATTTTGATGGAAAAAGCGAAGATCTTGGAATCATTCGTGCTTTCTCCAATACTGCTGATATCTTTAATATCTATCCAAACCCGACCACTGAGAAAGTAACGATACTTTTTGGTAATCAATTTGTGAATACGACTTCAAAACTTAGTCTATTTACTATTTCGGGAGAAGTTGTCTTAAGCAAAAATTTATGGGTGGAAACTAATGCTGTAGTATTAGATCTTAATTTGAAATCTGGAATTTACCTTCTCGAAGCAGATAATGGGACCTTTCAACAAAAGAGACGACTTATTATAAAATAAAAAGCCTCCTAGAAATACTAAGAGGCTACATTCAATAATTCTTTTCTTATTAGAAGGCGTTTTTAAAAAGAAGCTTCATTTCTTCCCAGCTAGCACTATCTGCAGCAGCATTGTAGGCAATTGGCATTTCGAACTTTGTTGCTAATGAATCAGCAGCCTTACTGGTAAATGAATGCAAGGCACCTTCATAGTTGATGAATTTGTAATCTGCTCCTGCTGCATCCATAGCCGCTTTATAGTCAGTAATTTGTTGCTCAGTTATAAACTTGTCTGCAGCCCCATTTGCAACCAGAACCTTTCCTTTTACCGATCCTGCATCTGGCATTACTGGAAGCCCAAGTCCAGCATGAAAAGCCGCCACTGCATCTAGCTCATATCCAGCATTTGCCATACTCAAAACAGTACTTCCTCCAAAGCAATACCCAATGGCACCAATCTTTTCACTGTCTACATTGGGGTGATTTTTTAAAGTTTCTAAAGCTGCTTCAAACCTAGCTTTTGCTTCATCAAAGTTTCCCAGAACCATACCCGAAAAAGTGCCCGCCTCATCTGGATGGGCTGCTTGCTTTCCGTCACCGTACATATCTACGGCGAGAGCTACATAGCCGAGCTCAGCGAGCATGTCAGCTCTTAATCTGGAGTATTCGTTGTGGCCCCACCACTCATGTACGACAAGAATTCCAGGACGTTTGGAAGAGTCATTAATGTCCAATGAAAGGTAACCAACCATATTGGTTGTATCGCTTGTGTAGGAAGTTACCTTTCCGAGCACGTTCATTTCAGGCGTTTCAATGCTTTCACTTGCTTCCTCCTTTTCAGGTGCTGAGCAAGAAAATGTGATTGCCGCAATCAGTAATGTGTAAATAGATTTAAATTTCATAGTCAGGTGTTTTTAGGATAAATGTAAGTACGAAGAGTCGTTCAGATGCTAGTCTTTAATTCTTAACTCATCCGAGAGCTCATTCGTATCCGTTTTTTTTCTAGTGAAATTATTTTTCAGAAGTAGTTCTTTGCAATGATTGATGCCGTTTACTAACCCACTTCCTATTTGCTTATTCTTCAAACCACTTGTTATGAGAGAAACAACCTTTTCCCATTCTTCATTTGGCACTTTTTGATTGATTCCTTCATCTCCAATAACTAGCACAATATGTTCCAGTCGACTGATGTATATAAGAATACCAACATGCTCTTTCGTATCATAAACTTTCTCATTTAAAAAGGCTTCTTTAGCACGCAGAGAAACCATCTCCATGATACGTTCTTGAGATACGAATGCTCTTTTTAAAATAGGAAATGCTAGTGGCAGTAAGTAGCCAATAATCATCAGTCCAATAATGATGACAAAAGATTCTAAAAAGGAGAGGTTCGGTAGACTCCATGTATAAGATAGCAGTGCAATAACAGCTAATCCAGCAACACCAAGTAAAGTAGAGACATACCAAGATGCTTCAGTATAATCGTCACTCTTTCTTGCAAAGAAGGGAACAATCTCACCACAAGATTCTTTTTCGAGTGATTCTACTGCCTGTTTTATCTGATGCTTTTCTGCTTCTGTAAATATGTATTTTTTCATAACTTCAATGTTTACCAGCCGCCAGAAGCACCACCTCCACCAAAACCACCTCCACCACCGGAGAAACCTCCACCTCCCGAGAAGCCACCTCCAGAAAACCCTCCTGAGTAGCCACCATAAAATCCGCCACCACCTCTGCGTCCTCCATTACTTTTCATATTCAGAAAAACCAATGAGAATAATGAGACGAAAATGGCGGTTGATAAACTTACCATTATCCAAAAGATCAGGAAAACAACAGGAATGATAATCAAATTGCTTTTAGCGTTACCAAGCTTTTTGGTCAAAACAACTTTTAAAATCACAGCAGTAAATATGAGAATGATGATACCAATAAAAGAGAGAAGCCCAAGGCTTTTTTGATTTCCAGAAGCGGAGCTGCTACTTGTTACTTCCGGTAATTCTTCTCCGTCAATCAAAGAGATAATTGATTCCACACCTTCTTCTATTCCTAAATAGTAGTCTCCATCACGAAAGTGCGGAACGATGATATTGTTAATAATTCGCTTGGCGTATGCATCAGTGATTGCTCCTTCTAATCCATAGCCTACTTCAATTCTCACCTTACGATCATTTTTAGCAATGATGAGCAATATTCCATCGTCTATATCTTCTCTGCCTATTTTCCATTGATCTACTACGCGAATAGAAAACTGTTCGATGGTTTCTGGTTTGGTTGTTCCAATAGTAAGAATGGCTATTTGACTACCTTTTCGTTCTTCAAGGCTTTTCAACTGATTGATTAGAAAGCTTTCTTCAGATTCATTTAAGAGTTCAGCCAAATCAGTAACCCGTTCGTTGAGTTTAGGAATGGGTTGCTCTTGACTCCAAAGTGGAAGAGTAAAGACGGTAGTGCACACTACCAAGACTATTGATTTTAGGTATGATTTCATATCTTCGATCAAAATAACAAAATAAGATGAATAAGCGACTAATTACGATTCTGATCATTGTTGTAGTTCTATTTCTGGTTTACAACTTTTTTGCAGGTAAGTACAATCAGATGGTGGTTTTAGACGAGGAGGTAAATACCGAGTGGGCGAATGTAGAAACACAGTATCAGAGAAGATATGACCTTATTCCTAATCTGGTAAATACTGTAAAAGGTTTTGCTGAGCAAGAGAAAGAGGTACTGACGCAGGTGACTGAAGCACGCTCTAAAGCATCAAGTATTCAAATAGACCCTTCTAATCTCGATGCACAGGCTATGCAGAATTTCGCTAATGCACAGTCTAATTTGAATTCCGCCCTTTCAAGATTACTAGTTACAGTGGAGCGCTATCCGGATATTAAATCCAATCAAAACTTTTTGGAGCTTCAAGCACAATTGGAAGGAACTGAAAATAGAATTTCAGTCGCGAGAACACGCTACAATGAGAAAACGAAATCGTATAATACCTACATCAGAAAATTTCCGAACACGATGCTAGCTGGAATGTTTGGTTTTGAGCGTAAGCCACTTTACGAAGCAACAGAAGGAGCTGAAGAAGCCCCAACTGTACAGTTTTAGTTATTGCAATTTAAATGTGATAGGGACAATCATTTTGATTGGTACTCGAACGTCACCCTGCTTAGCAGGTATAAATTTTGGTACAAGGTTCATTACTCGCAATGCCTCTTCGTCACAACCAGAACCAATCCCTTTTACTACATGGATGTCGGAAAGTAAGCCATCTTTTCCTACAATAAACTGCACAAATACCTTTCCCTCAATTCCCAATTTAGATGCTGCTCGAGGGTATTTCATGCGATCACTAATGAACGAATAAAATTTTTGAATTCCACCTTCAAAGGAAGGCATCACCTCTGCATATGAACGTATAACCTCATCGGGTTTTTCATCAGGAACTTCTGTCGGGATAAGGATTACAATGGGATCTTCATCTAAGATATCAATATCGATAATGATATCCGGTTCCTCTTTCGATTCTTCGTTTGTTGATTTAATAATTGGAATGGACTGTGGTGGAGGCGGAGGTGGAGTATGTACGGTTGGTGGGATCAGTATTTCGTCATAGGTGTCATTTTCTATAGGTATAAAATCAACTATTGGATCTATTGGTGACTTCCATTCAAAAGCAACAAGCGTTAATGAGAGTGAAATAATCATCCCTATTCCAAAGAATAAAGGCTTCTTGGCTTCTAGATCATACTTTTTGTTTTTCTTAACTTCCATAATTCAAGGCTTTATCAGGTTTTCAATCATTTGATTGAAATAAAAGCATGAATCATGCCTGTTTAGAAAGGGGGGGAGCAGCTTAATTCTTTTGAAGCAGACGGAAAGCCTCCATTCCCTCTTTTAGTTCATCAACTATGTTTGTGACCTGTTCCGATTTTTCGGCATAGTTAATCATGCCAGCAGATAATTCAGAAGAGGAACTGGCTACTTCTTCTGCACCAGCAGCAGTTTGCTCAGCAATCACCACTACTCCTTCCATGATTGAAACCACTTCTTTTATGCTGTCCATCTGAAGCTTGGTGGACTCAAGGATCTCTTCAGAGAGCCCTAGTGTATGACTAGAACTTTTTGTGATTTCTTGAAATGCGTTAGAAGCATTAGAGGAGGCACTTGTTCCCCCTTCAATCGTTTGGTTCATGTGCTGTATTTTCTCAACTGCTGTTTGAGTATCGTTCTGTACATCACCAATTAACTTCTCAATATCCTTGGCAGAGTTTCGAGAGTCTTCGGCCAGTTTACGTATCTCTTCTGCTACTACGGCAAAGCCTCTTCCTGCATCTCCAGCTTGAGCAGCTTCTATAGCTGCATTAAGTGCAAGTAGGTTTGTTTGTGCTGCAATATCAGTGATTACACTCATGACTCTTCCAATTTCCTTAGACCTATCGTCTAGAATAGTGATCGACTCGCCAGTCTCGGTAGCAACTCGCTTGATCTCGCTCATACTCTCTCCTACTTCTTTGATCAATTTAAGGCCAGCATCACTATTTTCCTTTCCATTCTCAGCAGCCTGATTGATGGCGGTCATCTGCTCATTCATGACTGAAGAAGACTGAAGGACTTTTTCAACAAGTGTTGATGACTGATCAACCTTTTGAACCTGTACTCCACTTCCATTGCTTATTTGTGCCATTGCAGCAGCAATTTCAGATGAAGTTGACTTCATTTCTTGATTGGTAATCATTATTTCCTGTGTAAACTCTCTCACAGAGTCGGTTTTTTCTGAGACTCTTACAAGAATTGAGTTTAAACTGTCCAATGCAATGTTTAGATTATCCGTCAATTTCTTCATTTCTCCTTTTTCTTCCCGAGAATACCTTACTGCCAAATCGCCATTTGACATACTGCCAATTACCTCATTTATGTTGCTTACTGGTTCTGAAATTGAATCGAGTAGATTATTGATTGTCTGAATGAGCTCCGTCCATGTTCCAAAATTATCTTCTGCATGTATTCTCTTTGAGAAGTTTCCGTTTTCACCTGCTTCAAGTACTACATCTTTTG
Organism: Marinobacter alexandrii; assembly: GCA_039984955.1. Classification (NCBI taxonomy): domain Bacteria; kingdom Pseudomonadati; phylum Pseudomonadota; class Gammaproteobacteria; order Pseudomonadales; family Marinobacteraceae; genus Marinobacter; species Marinobacter alexandrii. The sequence goes on along the minus strand of JBDWTN010000007.1, from coordinate 1,985,219 downwards.
CATTATTGACGATCGAAGTTAAATTTTCTCTCATTTTTAGAAGTGAGTTGCCCAAAAGGTCTTCGTCGCTAGCAGCCACAAAATCAGAATCCAAATTTCCGATTCCAATTTGTTGGGAAAAATTGGCCTTTTTATCAAGCTCGGTTGCTAAAACATTTATCGAGGCGGACATTTGTAAAAGCTCTTTTGTGCGAGCGACTTCCATTTTTTTGGTGGTGATGGATTCGCCTCTAGCCAGTCTTTTAAGAACATCATTGAAGCTTTCAAATGCGTTGGATATGTTGGAAGACATTCTTATGATCAAAGTTGTTAAAAGCACTAAGCCAATGAGGCCAACAACAATGGTTGTAATAAAAATAGAATTAAAGGTTCTTACAATTTCAGAAAAAGGCACCACCGTACCCACAGCCCAAAATTTGTTACCAGCGCTTACTGGAGCCATTGTGACATAAACGGATTCATTGGAAACATTGCTATCGTAAGCAACAAATGAAAAAGATTGTCCAGACTCAATCTTTTCTTTGGCAGAAAGAATATTTTGATCTTTCATAAATGAAACCTGATCAATGTATTTGAAGATAAATTCTGAGTCAGGAAAAGCCACCAACAATCCTTTTGCAGAAAGCACAAAAGCATAACTGTTTTCAAAAGCATCATAGCTGGTCATAGCTGTATAATCTCCGAGCCCTATATCCACGCCAACTTGACCTAGATGTTTTCCATTTTGCATGATTGGGACCACAGCAGAAGTCCCTAAAACAACATCATTAGAAAGCACGTTATTCGCATCAAAGTCATATGGTTCGGCAAGCCCTTCTTTTCCTTCTCCTTTGATGATGTAATAAAAGTTATTCGGATCATAGCTTTCAATATCGGTAGTATCATGTACCATTTTCTCACCAGCTGGGGTGTTTACATAGACATGCCGTTCTCTTCCATGCTCGTGAGGCCATTCAGGATCAATAGATTCCATGTCCCAACTAATCCAGATCGTTTCCAGGCCTGGAGTATACCTTAATATATTCTGTAGTATGTTGTTCTGATAGGAAAGCCTTTCGCTTGGATTTAAAACGTTCTTATTTTTAATCAACGCTTCTATAGTACGCGAGATACTCAGAAATCGCTCAAATTTGGAATTGATCAAATTGGCTTTCTGAATTGCAGAAGTGTCAGCCAATTTTTTTGCTTCATCGATCGCATTTTTTCTGAGAGAGAATGCTATATATCCTACCGTTATTAAATAGATGATGATAGTGATGCCAAGGATAAGCAGAAGCATTTTCTGCCTGATACTTAGAATAAAGGATTTCATAAATACAGTTTTTTCACCGAATGGATAATTCGCTAAAGTGCTGCTAATTAATCCATTAGGGGAATGTAGAGATTATAAAGTAATCTAAATAAATAATTAATAGGGAAATCAGAGAATAGATGATCACTCTCAAATATTCTACAAACAGTAAAAATGGCTTGATCAAAAAAAAGAGGGTCAACGAAAAATACCATGAATGATACGTTCAGGCAGAAAATGTATGAATCAATTCAGAAAGTCGTTTATGTGTTGTAACAGATCTTCGAAGACTTCTTTGCTAGGTAACAAATCTCCCGATTGAGATCCTGAGATAGGCCGTGAAATTGTTTGATGAGACTTTTGTAGGTATTGCTCACAAAGCTTCAAATCTTTTAATATCGGGTTGTTTTGATCCATTGAGCAAGCATGGCGAAACTCTTTAAGGTGGGCTTGATACCATTTATTTGCAGAGCTGAAAGAAACAAGCGAAGTAAAGAATAGCTCTAAAGCATTATCTCTTCCACTCACTATCGTGAGTTTCGTTGAGTCAAAAGCGTCTTCTTGAAGAGCCCAAAGTTTGAGAATTTGTTCTGAATGATCTTGATTGGCAGTGTAAAAAACGTCTGTCCTGTAAAGAGAGGAAATAACTAAAGAAGACCCATCAGTCATTGATTGAATGAGTGACTTAAAGTTTTGTGCTGTCTTATTTCTAAAACTAAATTGGGGTGCTTCCTTCCCTTGAATGTGAATGTAATGAAGCATTTTTTTTAGATTGATTAGCTATTTTCTTCAAGTGTTTGATTGGCATCAGCAGCAATGAGTAATTGTTCGATTGCATTCTGTCCATAGTTCTGGGCAAATGAAAGTGCGGTCTCCCCTTCATTGTTGGCAATGTCAATATTTGCTCCTTTTGTAATGAGAATTTCAGCTAGTTCAGGTGAGCCTTTGAAGCAAACACCCATCAACGCTGTGTTTCCTACTGCATCTTGTGCATCTATTTCTGCTCCATTTTCTATAAGCAGTTTTGCAATTTCTTTCTGTCCCATGTAAGTTGCCAAAATCAGGGGGGTAAAGCCTCTTTGATCACATGCATTCACAAGTGCTGGATTAGACTTAATTATTTCCTTGATTGAGTTGATTTCCCCTGTACGAATCAAGTTTACGAGTTCCATAGACATAAATAAATAGTATTTGTAATAAAGAAAAGATACTCACCCTTATAGAGTGAGTATCTGAGTTTTAGTGTTAAGTAAGGTCGTACCTGTCAAGGTTCATCACTTTGGTCCATGCTGTAACAAAATCGTTCACAAATTTTTCTTCAGCATCCTCAGTTGCATACACCTCTGCAATTGCTCTTAGCTCAGTGTTAGAACCAAAAATTAGGTCGGCTCTGGTTCCTGTAAAAACAACAGATCCGGTCTTTCTGTCTTTGCCTTCAAAGAATTTATCATCTTCAGAAGTAGCACTCCATGTGAAAGTCATATCTATTAAATTTTTGAAGAAATCATTAGTTAAATGACCTGCATTATCAGTAAAGACACCATGGTTAGAGTTGTCAAAGTTTGCACCTAGTACCCTCATACCTCCAACTAATACAGCCATCTCTGGAATAGAAAGCGACAATAAATTAGCCTTATCTACTAATAGATCCTCTGCAGCTATATCCAGATTCGCATTTTGATAGTTTCTGAAACCATCACCGACTGGTTTTAAATAATTGAATTGCTCGATATCTGTCTGTTCTTGAGTAGCATCTCCTCTGCCTGAACTAAATGGGACATTTGTATTATGACCTGCATTTCTTGCAGCTTCTTCTACTCCTGCATTTCCAGCTAAGACAATTAAGTCTGCCATGGAGATTTCTCCTTTGAATTCCTTTTGAATTCCTTCTAGCACGTTGAGTACTTTATCTAATTCTTCAGGATTATTTACTTTCCAACTTCGTTGTGGTTCTAACCTAATTCTAGCACCGTTAGCACCTCCTCTCTTATCAGAATCTCTATAGGTAGAAGCTGAAGCCCATGCTGTTTTGACTATTTCTGATATGGTCAGTCCAGAAGCTAAAATCATTTTCTTCAAAGACTCTATATCACTATTGCTCAAGGTGTAATCAACTTTAGGAATAGGATCTTGCCAGATAAGTTCTTCGCCAGGTACCTCAGGACCCAAATAGCGATCAATAGGACCCATGTCTCTGTGCGTCAATTTAAACCAGGCTCTTGCAAATGCATCTTCAAAGGCTTTGTGGTCTTCATGAAATTTCTTTGAGATTTCCAGGTATGCATGATCTGTTTTCAAAGCAATATCTGCAGTAGTCATCATTAAAGCCTGCGTCCCGTTTGAATCATTCGGCATTGGTGCCATTTTAGCTTTTGATTCAGCAGTTGGCGTCCACTGATGCGCACCAGCCGGACTTTTCGTCAGTTCCCAATCATAATTTAACAATACATCAAAATAATCGGCATCCCACTGAGTTGGATTTGGTGTCCAGGCACCTTCAATACCGCTGGTAATTGTATCTTCTAAAACGCCACTTTTATATGTATTTTTCCAGCCAGTACTCATTTGCTCAATAGATGCACCATGAGGTTCTGCACCTACATATTGGCCAGGATCAGCGGCTCCATGTGCTTTACCAAACGTGTGACCTCCTGCAACAAGTGCTACTGTTTCTTCATCATTCATTGCCATTCTACCAAAAGTCTCTCTTACGTCTTTGGCAGAACCCATCGGATCAGGGTTTCCATTAGGACCCTCTGGATTTACATAGATCCATCCCATCATTACTGCTGCTAAGGGATCTTCCAGATCACCCGCTGCATATCTATCTTCATTTGCGCCCCATTCTGTTTCGCTTCCCCAGTACACATCTTGCTCTGGCTCCCATATATCTTCTCGGCCTCCTGCAAAACCAAATGTTGGGAATCCCATCGATTCTAACGCACAGTTTCCAGCTAGGATCATAAGGTCTGCCCAAGAGACCTTATTACCATATTTCTTTTTAATTGGCCATAGCAGTAATCTTGCTTTATCCAAATTTCCATTGTCAGGCCAACTGTTTATTGGTGCAAATCGTTGGTTTCCAGTGCCAGCACCGCCACGTCCATCTCCTACTCGATATGTACCTGCACTATGCCATGCCATTCTGATCATAAAACCACCATAATGACCATAATCGGCTGGCCACCAATCCTGAGAATTTGTCATTAAGTCAAGGACATCTTGTTTCAGCTCTGAGAAATTCACACTGCTAAATGCTTTGGCATAATCAAAATCTTCACCCATTGGATTTGATTTTGTAGCGTGCTGTCTAAGGATGTTGAGTTTTAATTCGTTTGGCCACCAGTCTCGGTTTTTAACACCACCACCACCGGCAGTATTTTGTGTACCACTTAAAAAAGGACATTGGCTAGCGTCACCATTATTATTGGATGAATGATTAGTCATAATTTCTACGGGTTTAATACTTTACTTACGTAAATCTAGTATTAAGATAATTTATAAATTTTATATGGTCATAAGTTCAGCTTATACAAAGCCAGTCTTAGGTATTATTTTGGTATTTACCTGTTTTATTGGATTATCACAATCGCAAAAAAAATTTAAGACCAAGTACACAAGGGATGATTTGGAAATGGTACCAAAAGCTCCAGACTATGCCCAAATGAATTATTGGATTGCTCATCCAAATATTAAGGATATGGCAGATTTGGTTCCGGGTAAAGGAGAATTGGCGGAATATCAAGACTCTGCTGATGTGGATGTTTTCTTTATTTACCCCACGATTTATACTAAAAAGCAAAACCCTGATCACCCATGGTTTGCTGACGTGGATGATGAAAACCTGAATGAAAAGATTGCAAAATCTACTATTAAGAATCAAGCCACAGTATTCAACTCAGCGGCAAAAGTTTATGCACCACTGTACAGGCAAGCCCATATCGGAGTGTATTATATAGATAACCTTCCACTCAAGGTAGAAGCCTTAGAGTATGCTTATATGGATGTAAAAAGAGCATTTGAATACTACCTTGAAAATTGGAATCAAGATCGCCCAATAATCATTGCTTCGCATAGTCAGGGGACTACTCATGCTGTTAACTTATTGAGAGAATTTTTTGAAAATAGACCCTTGATGAATAAGCTAGTTGCTGCTTACATAGTAGGTATGCCATTAAGCAAAGGAACTTTTTCAGATATTCCTATATGTGACGAACCATCAGAGATTGGATGCTGGCTTACTTGGAACACCTACATTCAAGATTATTATCCGCCAAACCATAACTTTTTATACTATGATGCATTGAATGTGAACCCCCTCTCCTGGAAAACCGATACTTCTCGCATTTCGTGGGGAGCGAATAGAGGAGGAGTGCTTAAGAACTTTAAAAAAATTAGACCGGGATTAGCAGATGCTCAAAACGTGGATGGAATGTTATGGATTAACAAACCACGTTTCTTTGGAAATATTTTACTGAACTGGGATCGTTATCATGTGGTGGATTATAATCTCTTTTACATGAATATTAGAGAAAATGTGGAGCAAAGAGTAGATGCTTACATAGAAAGTCAAAAAGATTAACTGTCCTCATACTCTTCCAAAAACTTTGGGAGTAAGTCCATCATTAACTCATAGATAGCAAACTGAGATGAGGTTGCTAGGTAAGCATCTGAAAAATTACAGTAGGCAATGAAACTAGTCAACTTATCTCCTTCTAGTTTTGTGTTTTCACTTACCCATTCTCGAGTGAAATTTAGTCGTGCTTTTTCAGTAATAAACTTAGTTTTCCGAATGTGTTGCATTTTCCTCTTCTCTTTTTCTTTCTTACTCACAGAGTGATGAATAGCAGATATGGGATGAAAGAATGCATAGATGGGATTTAGGTACTCACTCTTTTCGAGCTGTGGATAAGGATCCATGACTACTTGAGGAACGCCAAAAATCCTAAGAGTAGTGTCTTCAGGTTGCGCTTCAATAATTAGCTCTTTGAATCGATCATACTCTGGAAAATCTCCGACAACCACTTCATCAAGGTAAATGGTTTTTAAGGGAAGCAAGAACTCGACTTGGTCCAATTCGAACCAGCTTGAATCAGCAATCCAGGCCAGTGTTTGATATCCGACGCTAGAAAACACAAGTGTGTCACCAACTTTGACAGGCATTTTGAATTTTCCGTATTCGTTGGTAGAAGTAAGGCTACCTGCATCAATATTCCTGATGTGAGCTCCGATTAATACATCGTTAGAAATACTATCACGAACAACTCCATATGCGTAATTCCGCTGTGAGAATGATAGCAAACAGCTACATAGAAGCGATATGTAGATAACAACTTTCACTACTCAAATATCCTTTTTAAATAAACACGAATGTTTGAATTAGTATTATTTAACATTTCTATAGAAATCAAGTTTTATCGGTATGGTAGAGTTTTCAAGACATTCAGGTATTTATACATTAAGGGTAATGCAACAATTGCCTATGGGGTTGGCTGAGGCATGGGAATTTTTTTCATCGCCGAAAAACCTCGCAAAAATTACTCCTTCTCACATGGGCTTCAAGATTACATCGGAAGTACCGGATAAGATGTATCCTGGGCAAATAATAAGCTATATAGTATCTCCATTACCCGGAATTAAAACCAATTGGGTAACTGAAATCACACATGTGGTTGAGGATAAGTTTTTTGTGGATGAACAGAGGTTTGGGCCCTACAGTATGTGGCATCATGAACATCATTTTGAAGAAAATGAGAAAGGAGTTTTTATGATTGATAAAGTATCGTATAAAATTCCATTTGGTTTTTTAGGACACATTGCGCAATCACTTCTAATTAAAAAGCAGCTCAGAGGTATTTTTGAATACAGGGTAAAGGTACTTGAAGAGCTATTTGGGAAGTAGGCTTATCTTTAGATGGTTATTCATTTAAGATACAGCTATGGACCGTCGACAACTATTAAAAGGGCTAGGATTTGGTGTTGCTAGCCTTCCTTTCATAGGAGTAAAAGCTACTTCCCCTAATATTTCCGTTTACGGAGATGAATTTAATTCTGATAAAACCACGGATGAAAAATTCTGGAAGAAGTTTAGAAAAGAATTTTATGACGTCCCAAAAGATTTTGTCAATCTCGAAAATGGATATTTTGGTGTGCAACCAATACCTGTTTTTGATGCTTATTTAAAAAATGTAGAGAAACTAAACATTAACTCATCCAGATATCTGAGGACCCAATATGGAAAGGATTTTCGTGGTATTGTTTCAAGCTTGTCTGATTTCGCGGGCATTGAACCAGATGAAGCATTGATTACAAGAAATGCTACGGAGGCATTGAACATTGCAATTCAAGGCTTAAACTGGGAAAAGGGAGATGAAGTCATTCTCTCAGATCAAGACTATTACAGCATGATCGAGACTTTCGAAATGCTTGAAAAACAAAAGGAGATAAGAATAAAACGAATTCAGATTCCTATACTGCCTTCCAACGATTCTGAGATTATCAGTTCTTATCAAGAGGCTGTAACTACTCGTACAAAATGTATTCTATTGACACACATGATTCACCTGACAGGCCAGATCATGCCGGTAAAGAAAATCGCAGATGCATTTAGACCAAAAGGAATTGATGTTATTGTTGATGCTGCTCACAGCTTTGCTCAGCTAGATTTCAGTTTAAAAGACTTGGGTGCTGATTTTGTCGGAGTGAATCTTCACAAGTGGTTTGGGAACCCTCTTGGAGCAGGCTTGCTCTATGTTAAAAAAGAAAGAATCAAAGACTTAAAACCGATGTATGGAGATAAATCCAAAGACGAAAACAGCATTAAAAAGCTAGGTCATTTCGGTACTTTATCTGTGCCTACCATACTTACCATACCAGAAGCTCAGTCTTTTAATGAAACAGTAACGCTGCAAGTCAAAGAAAAACGACTCAGACATCTCCAAAACTATTGGACATCTGAAGCAAAGGGAATTCCGAATGTAGTTATTACCACGCCCACAGATCCCAATAGGAGCTGTGCAATAGCAAGTTTTAGGATCGAAGGAATGGAGACGAAAGAAGTCATTTCGAAACTTTATGAGGGGTCAAAAATTTTTACAGTCATTCGTGATTTGGAAGATCTGGAAGTTGTACGGGTAACTCCTAGTTTGTACAACCTTACTGAAGAACTAGACATACTTCTAGATGGGATTAAGTCAATAGCATAAACAGGACTTACTTTATGAAGAATCTTATTAAGGTAGAGGAATTGGCAATGTTCCTGTTATCAATGTATCTATTTAGCCTTCTGGATTACGCTTGGTGGGTTTATTTGGTGTTCATTTTGACACCAGATATTGGCATGCTTGGCTATTCAGTCAATACCAAGGTTGGGGCAACTGCCTACAATCTTTTTCATCACAAAGGGATTGCTATTTTGATAGGATTTGCCGGTTTCTGGTGGCAGCTTCCAGAGATGCAGTTAGCGGGCATCATATTGTTTGGACATGCGAGTATAGATCGAATTCTCGGATATGGTTTAAAGTTTGATGATAATTTTAAGCATACACATTTAGGAAACCTGTGAGTTATAGGAAAGTCGAATGACTAGAAGAGCACTATTCTAAAAACAGGCTTAAATGATCTCCATTGTTATCCCAACATTGAACGAGGAAGGATTCATAAAATCCACAATCCAGCAGACGTTGGATAATGCTTTTGAGCGGGAAATTTTGGAAATCATTGTAGTTGATGCTGGTAGCTCAGATGGCACATTAGATATTGTCAATGAACTAGGGATTCTGAGTTTTTCCAAACCAGAATTTGCCTTAAAAAAATTCATGAGCTTGGATTTTGGACTATCGGAGAGTTCAGGAGATATTGTTGTTTTTTTAGATGCTGATACCATTCTTCCCAAAGATTTTGACTTACTGATTCGAAAAATGCTTTCTAAGAAAAATGTGATCGCGGGAGCATTTGAGTTTTCCTTTTTAAACCCCGATTTAAAATTGATGATTTTGACCTTGATTAATGGCGTGCGTTATCGAATAACGAAGACTTACTATGGAGATCAAGCCATTTTTGCAAGAAAGGAAGCATTGAAAAGTATTGGAGGAATACCAAAAGAACCTTTAATGGAAGCAGCGTATTTGTGTAGAGCTTTAAAGCGAAAAGGGCGGTTAGCCTTAATCAAAGAACCAATAAAAACGTCTTCGAGGAGATTTACAGAATATGGTTTCTTCCGTGTTACCTGGTTTGATATCAATATGTTCTTTCGCTTTAATTTAGGCCTTCCGGTTTCTAAGTATGCAGAAAAGTATTGGAGCAAAAATCTAACTAATTAAAATGAAGCAGCCCCTTGTTTCTATCATTATGGCAGTAAAAGATACAGCTCCGTATTTACCAACCTGCCTGGACTCTATTTTGACACAGACATATAAAAACTGGGAGCTCATTGCTATCAACGATCACTCTTCTGATCAAACCCCGGAAATCCTTAAAGCATACGCAGAAAAAGACGCACGAATTCGAGTTTTTCATAGTCAACGACACAAACTCATTCCCACGCTGAAAGAAGGCTACTCGCATGTCAAAGGAGAACTTATTAATCGAATGGATTCGGATGATAAAATGCCTCATGATAAACTGGAGGTCTTAGTGAGAGAATGGCAGAAATATGGCATGGGTCACATCATAGCTGGAGGAACAGAACATTTTGTAGATGAAGGAGAAGTAGGTGGAGGCTTTCGCAGATATGAGGAGTGGCTCAATGATGTTGCAAAAAATGAAAAGCACTATCAGGAGATTTATAGAGAGTGCGTGATTCCTTCACATTGCTGGATTATCCACAAAGATGATTTTGAATTGGTAGATGGATTTAATCCTGAGGTATACCCGGAAGATTATGATCTATGCTTTAGGTTTTATAAGAATGACCTTAAAGTTCATGGAATTGACAAAATCCTACATTATTGGAGAGATCGCTCAAATAGAATTTCAAGGACTTGGGAAGAGTATAAAGACAACAGGTATTTTGAGATGAAGGTGAAGTACTTTTATCAGATTGACCGAAACAAAGATCGTCCGCTTGTACTTTGGGGAGCAGGTAGAAATGGAAAAGACTTAGCAAAGCTTCTTCTGGAAGAGGAAGATGAGTTTCATTGGGTTTGTGACAATCAAAGAAAGATAGGAAAAGATGTTTATGGTATTATCATGCAACACTTTGAAGATATTTCTTCTATTAGAGATCCACAGATTCTCATTGTAGTTGCCTCTCCTGACGATAAAAAAGATATTCAAAATCAATTGAAAGACTGGGAGAAAAAGCCTGTCGAGGACTACTGGTTTTTTGCGTAAAAAATGAAGAAACAAGCCTGGATATTACCCATCATTGTTCTTTCTCAATTTTTGTGTACGACTCTTTGGTTTGCAGGAAATGCTGTGATGCCCGACCTAATGAAGTCGTGTGGGCTGGAAGACGCTGACATTGGTTACATCATTTCTTCCGTGCAGTTTGGATTTATTGTTGGTACACTGTCTTATTCATTTTGGACAATTTCAGATCGCTATAATCCTTCGTTGGTGTTTTTTATAAGTGCTCTTCTCGGGTCTGTATTTAATATGTTGATCGTTATTGATGGGATCAGCTTTTCGATGCTTTTGGGATTTCGGTTCTTTACCGGATTTTTTCTGGCGGGGATTTACCCTGTTGGTATGAAGATCGCTTCGGATTATTTTGCCAGAGGGCTTGGCAAAGCTTTAAGCCTGTTAGTAGGAGCGTTAGTTTTAGGGACAGCTTTTCCTCATCTGATTAATGAATTCCTTTCTTCTTTCTCTTGGAAATCAGTATTCTATGCTACTTCTTTTCTTACTCTTGTTGGAGGTAGTCTAATTTTCCTCTTTGTAAAACCTGGACCCTACAGAAGACCAGGAAAGAAAGGAGATTTCAGGAGCATTTTTAAGGCCTTTAAGAATTCAAATTTCAAAGCAGCTACTCTTAGCTATTTTGGTCACATGTGGGAGCTGTACACGTTTTGGGCTTTTGTCCCAATGATGCTTCTATCATATGCTACAGCTCAACAAATAGAGTTTAATGTTTCAATTTGGGCTTTTTTAATTATAGCTATTGGAAGCCTGGCATGTATTATTGGAGGGCTTTTGAGTATCAGATTTGGTGAGAAAAGAGTGATCGTTATTGCGCTGATATCTTCTGGTCTTTGTTGCTTGCTTTTTCCATTCATGTTTCATGCTCCTATTTACCTATTCCTCGGCTTTTTGATCTTTTGGGGATGTACTGTGATAGTAGATTCTCCTTTGCTCTCCGCGTTAGTCGCTTATCATGTTAATCCAGAAATACGAGGAACAGCACTGACAATTACCAATAGTATAGGATTTACCATTACGATTTTAAGTATCCAGCTGGTTAGTATTCTATTGAAGTATGTTCCTTTTGAGTATGTGTGGATAATTTTGGCACTGGGGCCTGCTTTGGGATTATACGCCCTTAGCAGAGAAGATAAAGCCGCAGATAAAAAATAGACCATTTGTCAGCTGTAACTGATACTTAATAATAAAGTGAATAGAAAAGCAACTTAATCTAGATAGTCACAGTTTATTTGAGATCTAAATCATAATTAATGAGTCAGAAGAAATTTGGTTTTGAAACCAGAATGTTACACGCGGGACACATTCCTGATCCTCATACCGGTTCTCGAGCTGTACCGATATACTCTACTGCGGGGTTCGTTTTTGATAGCCCTGACAAAGCTGCAGCACTTTTTGAGTTGAAGCAGTACGGTAACATTTATTCGCGATTAATGAATCCGACCGTTGCAGTATTTGAGGAAAGAATGGCTAGCCTGGAAGGGGGAACAGGAGCGATAGGAGTGGCAAGTGGCATGGCGGCACAGTTTGTTACGCTTATGACGCTACTTCAACCTGGCGATGAGGTGGTTGCATCCTCACATTTATATGGAGGTACTTATACCCAATTTGAGCATACATTAAAAAAACTCTCTGTTAAGGTTCACTTTGTTGACCCTTCCGATCTTACCCTGTGGGAAGAAAAAATAACTAGCAAAACCAAGGCTTTGTATGGTGAAACAATCGGAAACCCTCAAGGGACAATTCTCGATTTTGAAGGGATAAGCAAACTGGCGAAAGCAAATGGAATTCCATTCATCGTTGACAATACGCTGGCTTCACCTTACCTCTGCAGACCACTTGAACATGGAGCAGATATCGTTGTACACTCCGCAACTAAATTCATCAACGGGCACGGCACGGGAATAGCCGGGGTTATCGTAGATTCAGGAGCATTCGATTACAGTAATTACCCAACGATTGCAGAGCCATCAGTACCGTACCATGGGCTCAAGTTTTATGAGACTTTTGGGCACTATGGTTTTTTGATGAAAGCGAGAGTTGAAACACTGAGAGATGTTGGGGCTTCCATGTCACCTCATGAGGCATTCCAGTTGGTCAGCGGTTTGGAAACATTATCCGTGCGCATGGATCGTCATGTGAAAAATGCAATTGAAGTAGCAAAATTTCTTGAAGAACATCCGCAAGTCGAATGGGTCAATTTTTCTGGCTTGGAGAGTCATCATCATTATGATTTGGCTAAAAAGTATCTACCCAAAGGACCTGGATCTGTTTTCTCATTTGGAATCAAATCAGCGAAAGGTTCCAATGAAAGAGAAACAGGGAAAAGATTATTGGAAGAAGTAGAGCTCTTCAGCCATGTAGCAAACTTGGGAGATGCAAAAAGTATGATTTTACATCCTGCATCCACCACACACCAGCAACTCACGGAGACAGAGTTAAATCAGGCAGGTATCTCACCTGGACTTATCAGATTATCAGTAGGATTAGAAACAACAGAAGATTTAATATGGGACTTGGAACAAGCCTTTCATGCGATATCTCAATGAACACCAACCTCAATGAGGAAGAGCGTCAGAAATATCAAAACCCTGGAGTAATTCGTCAATTGCTTCATTTTTCAAAGAATATTGCGATAGTAGGGCTATCAGATAAACCTGAGAGAGCAAGTAATTTTGTAGGGTCATATCTCAAGTCGGAAGGATATAATATCATTCCGGTCAATCCTATGAAGCAAGAAATTCTAGGAGAGAAGTGTTATCCTGATTTGAAAAGTGTTCCAGAGAAAATTGATATCGTTGATATTTTTAGAAAGCCACAAGACTGTTATGGGATAGTCGAAGAGGCTATCGAAGTAGGCGCGAAAGCAGTTTGGATGCAACTGACTATCGCCAACAGAGATGCTGGAGAATTGGCAATTAAGAATGGACTGCAAGTGATTATGGATCGTTGCATCAAGATGGAACATGGCCGATACAATGGTAATCTTCATTGGGTAGGGATGAATACAGAGATCATTACAGCCAAAAAAGCAGCGAGATTCTTTTAGATTCTGTAGTTCTTAACGCACCAAAGATAGTCGCCTTGAACATGTAACCTTTTTCCTCGTAGGAGTATCTGTATCGATAACCAACTTAATACACTATGAAGAAAATCCTAATTATCACACTATTGCTATGTTTTTTTGGTAGTGAGCTTAGTGCTCAAATCAGCGCCAGAATGCTTCGTGAGCCAGATGTATCTCAAAATAGCATAACTTTTGTTTATGCAGGGGATATATGGCTGGTACCTAAAGAAGGAGGTACTGCAAATAAACTTAGCTCCCCTGCAGGGGAGGAAAAATCTCCTAAATTTTCTCCAGACGGAAGTCAAATAGCTTTTACGGCTAATTACGATGGAAACTGGGATGTTTACGTGATCCCTACTAAGGGAGGCGTACCGAAAAGATTAACCACCCATGGTGGATACGACCAGGTATTGGATTGGCACCCTGATGGGACAAAAATCTTGTTTGCCTCATCACGAGAAAGTGGTCGCCAGCGGTTTTCCCAATTTTTTGAAGTTAATATCAATGGCGGACTGCCTCAAAAGCTAGCTATGCCGTATGGTAGCTTGGGTTCGTATTCTCCAGAGGGCACTAAGGTTGCATTCAATTTTAAATCAAGGGTAAACAGAACCTGGAAACGATATAAAGGAGGATGGGCACCAGATATTTGGACCTATGATTTAGCAACGAATACGTCTACTAACATTACCAATAATGCCTCCAGTGACGAATTCCCGATGTGGGGAGATGGAAAAATATTTTATTCTTCAGATAGCGGCCCAAACAGCAGATACAATCTGTGGGCATACGACTTGGCTTCTGGCACAAATTCTCAGATTACTAATTATGAGAATTTTGATATTCACTATCCGTCTTTAGGCCCTAGTGATATTGTGTATGAAAATGAAGGGAAGCTTTACCTGATGGAGTTATCCAGTCAGGAAACACGTGAAGTCAGTGTTAATGTAATCACTGACCAACTTTCATTAGCAGAAAAGATGGTAAATGCGAGGAATAGCATGAACTGGTATGATGTATCTCCAGATGGAAAACGCCTAATCATATCTGCCAGAGGAGATGTGTTTTCAGTTCCTGCTGAAAACGGAGTTACTCGTAACCTTACCAGCAGTGATGATGCGCATGACCGAACTCCAAGTTGGTCTCCTGATGGAAAAAAGATTGCCTTTTGGAGTGATAAGACAGGGGAATATCAGCTCATGATCCACAATGTCGAGTCTGGAACTAAAGAGAAGCTAACTGAATATACAGATGGCTTTAGGTACCAACTTTTTTGGTCACCGGATAGTAAGAAGCTAGCGTTTGTGAATCAGGCAATGGAATTCAATTACTTCGATTTGACATCAAAGCAGACCACTAAAATGGATGAGGGGCTGTTCATGTTTCATGGTGCATTGAATAATTTTTCTTTTTCTTGGTCATCCGATAGTAAGTGGGTAGCATACTCCAAAGACAATAAGAACTATAACAATACGATTCATTTATATGACACGAAAGCCAAGCAAGGTTATCAGGTTACGAGTGAGTTTTATAATGATTTTGCGCCCACATTCGCCCCGGATAATAAATACCTATTCTTCTTGACCAATAGAAATATAAGTCCAGTCTATTCTGATTTGGACAATACCTTCATTTACCCAAATAGCACTATGCTAGCAGCGGTACCTCTGACTAGGGATACAGACCATTTGCTAAAACCTAAAAATGATGAAGTAGAGATCAAAAAGGAAGAAAAAACAGAGGCAGAGGATGATAAGAAAAAAGACAAGAAGAAAGGGGATAATAAAGAGTCTGATCCACCTGTGAAGATAGATATTGATGGTTTTGAAAGTAGAATTATACTTCTTGCTGTAGATGCAGGCAATTATGGGTCGCTAGAAGCAGTCTCAGGAAAAGTGGTGTTTATGCAGTTCCCTAATTCTGGCTCCGCAGATAGGAGTTCAGCAATAAAATTCTACGACATAGAAGACCGAAAGGTGAAGACTATAATGGATAATGCCAATGGATTTGAAATAGCAGCCAATGGCGAAAAAATAGTCGTTTCCAGTGGAGGTAAAGTTGGAGTGGTATCCATTGATGAAGGACAAAAAATTGATAAAGCAGTAGACTTGTCAAATGTCAAAATGACCGTTGACCCTATGAATGAATGGAAACAAATATTCCGTGAAGCATGGAGGCTTGAGCGCGATTACTTCTATGATAAAGATATGCACGGACTCGACTGGAATGCAGTGGGAGCTCAGTATGAAAAGCTCATAGAGCAATCCGTAACCAGGTGGGATGTAAACTATGTTTTGGGCGAATTGATTGGCGAGTTGAATGCTTCTCACACCTATCGTGGTGGAGGAGATCAGGAAAGAGCCAGCAATGTAAATGTTGGTTACTTAGGAATTGATTGGAAGAAAAACAACGGCTACTATCAAGTAGGAAGAATCATACGTGGCGCATCCTGGGATGCAGAAGTAAGATCTCCATTGGATGAAGCTGGAGTGGAGGTGCAAGAGGGAGATTACATTCTAGCCGTCAATGGAATGCTTGTGGATGGTGCAAAAGACCCTTATGCAGCTTTTCAAGACTTAGCTGGTGAAACAGTTGAGTTGACAGTGAATGGAACAACTTCAATGTCCAATGCAAAGAAAGTGTTAGTTAAAACCATGAGAAGTGAAGCACGCTTGCGACACTTGGAGTGGATTGAAACCAATCGCAAAAAAGTAGAAGATGCAACAAATGGTAGAGCGGGATACATCTATGTGAGAAGTACTGGGATCGATGGTCAGAATGAATTGATTCGACAATTTGCTGGTCAGATGCATAAAGATGCTTTAATTATTGATGAGCGATTTAATAGTGGCGGGCAGATTCCAGATCGATTCATTGAACTGCTCAATAGAAAACCATTAGCCTATTGGGCTGTGAGGGATGGAGAAACTTGGTCATGGCCGCCAAACGGAAATTTTGGTCCAAAAGCGATGCTGATTAATGGCTGGAGTGGATCCGGAGGAGATGCATTTCCAGATTATTTCAGAAAGGCAGGTTTGGGCCCACTTATTGGGTCACGTACGTGGGGTGGATTAATTGGAATATCAGGAGCGCCAGCATTGATAGATGGTGGAACTGTGACAGTACCTACATTTAGAATGTATGATCCAGATGGAGAATGGTTCAAAGAAGGACATGGAGTAGATCCTGACATTGAAGTAAAAGAAAATCCGGGGCAACTGGCACAAGGGAATGATGCACAACTGCAACGGGCAATCGATTATATCAATGAACAGTTAAAAAACTATCAAGGGAAACCTGCTTCTCCTGCCAAAGAGGACAGATAATAAAAAGGCCCACTGGAAAGTGGGCCTTTTTTATTTTTTTGTCATTTGAAATACCTCTGTCCATTGCTTATCCCCGTCTTTGAGGTCTAATCGAATTTCCATAGACGTATCTGATTTTCGCTCAAAAACAAGTCCTTTCAAAGCGATTTTATTTTTTGTGAATTCAATGGCTTTAAAATGAACAAAGTCTTCTTTGGTTTCCCATGCCATCATATCCGGATTGAAGTGTTTCAACTTGAGTCCGGTTGAGTCTAAGACCATAAATTCGTAAAAATTGAGACTTCCATCTTCGTTATGATGACGGAAAACACCCATCATAGTACCATCTGTAGAAGGTGGGGACCACATTTCTTCAGAAGTGCCCCCGAAACCATTGCCGGTCCAGCTTCCGGCAAGCCAAGCATAAGGTGCAGACTCCTGACCAATAGCTGATAGGTTTATTATAACAAAGAAGAGAAGAAGAAGCTTTTTCATGTTTTTTTCTTTCATGACGTACGAAGAAAATCTAATTGGACAATCCGCCCCTCATTTTCTTCAACCTTTCTGGCTCATGTGCAATCCATGTTTTCAAAAGACTATTCATCATGGCAATGAATTTTGTGGATTTCAATTCATTCTTTAGTGGGTCTTCCAGAAATTTTTTGAGATCAGAAAGGGAGGGCATGTTTTTAAGTTCATCATTCGTTAGCATCCATGAGCCCATGGACCAATCTCCAAACACACGTTCTTCAGAATATCCTTTAATCCATTGGGTAACATGCTGATGACGAGAATCTTTCCATATCTTGCTGAAAAGCTCATTTACATTGTCCTCTGGACCTTCGAGGTATTGTAGGTATTTGTTTTCCATACCCAATAGAATACCTGTAATGTCTTTCTCCGGATTGTTTTTTTGAGAGACTATCTTAATCTCCTTTAGCGTTTCAAGCGTCACTTGATCTCGAGGAGTGCTGGTATAAATGGTATAAAAAAGCATAAAAGAAATATGATAGTTAGAAGAAAAGGAAATTAGGAAAATTTATTGAGTAGGGAAGATCGATTTGACAATTAGTGATGAGTTTCTTCGATTTATCGCATCTTTAGCCCAATGAAATCAGTTCTTCGATTTTTACTTTTCGTGTTGGTGGTTTATTCAATGATCACTGGCGCTATCGGACTTTTTAAAACAGGAGAGTTTGATGAAGATATATGTGTAGATAGTTATGAAAAGGTAAACATTCACAATGATCGACTTCATGAGCGAAGTTGGGACCTGATGAACTACTCAAAATCTTTCTGCGCATCTTATCAATCAACAGAATTGCTGAGTTTAAAGGCAGGAAAGAGTAGAAATGAAATCATCTATGAAAGGGCCAGCTATGCAGATATATGGGGCTCGGTTTATTCAAGTTTGATTAAAGACAGTAAATCCTATATTGATTTTATGGTTGATTCACTGATAGATATTTCAATCGAGCAAAAGCTTACGCGAAGTGAATTAGCAGAAATGATTGTCACATTTGTTCAAGACATTCCTTACAGTTACGTGCGCTCAGAAGATTGTGAAAAAAGTGAAAATAATGGAAAGCCGTGTATCGGAAACATAGCCCTCGGGTTGCTTTCTCCTTATGAGTTTTTGCATTCCCTATATGGGGATTGTGATACCAGGGCAGTACTGATATATACAATACTCGAAGAACTTGCTTTTGATCCAATGATTGTCGTTAGCAATGAATATGCTCATGCAATGCTAGCATTGAATATTCCAGCAGCAGGCGACCATTTAAAATACAGAGGCAAGAACTATTACTTTTGGGAAACTACTGCTAAAGGGTGGCCTGTCGGGATCTTACCTCCTACTACAAATAATGTTAACTATTGGAAAATTGCTCTTGTAAATGAACACTAACATCGCACTACTTGCATTAATAGAAATTATATCCGCCATCACGATTGGCATATTTATTCTGGCTTTGACGTATAAGATTGTGCAATGGGTAGGTAGAAAGTACTACCGTATTCAAGAGTATAACCTCTCTTACAGCATATTTGTCTCCGCTATTATCCTTTCAGTTGGTATCATGATTAGTGGAATTGTGCAACCCCTCATTTCATCTTTTAGGTTGCTCAATCAACAGTCCAACAGTTTTATTCTGGCTTTCAAGTACATAGGTACCGGAGCTATTTACATAGCAATTGCCTATACTGCTACTATTCTCATAGGATTGATAAGCACCTTCTTATACAGCAAGCTGACACCCATTGACGAGTTTGAGGAAATCAGAAAAAACAATGTAGGTGTTTCGCTGATTATCAGTAGCATTTTAATCACACTCTCCCTTCTTACAAAGGATGGTGTGATGTTGTTAATCGAAGCGATTATTCCCTATCCTGAATTACCACCGATCTAATTCTTTTTCAAGCTATTCGTGAGAACAGATATTTGAAGTTCCATTCGTTTGATTTCTCTAATAGTGGCATTCTTATTCATCTCCATCATATGGAAGATTTTTAAGGTGGTCATCATAATCATGAATAAGAAAAAGAGTCCGCCAAATCGAATCATTTCAGTTACCTGATCTGTTCCAAAAAATCGATATCCAAAATACACAGCAAACCCTAATATAATCAGTTGTATGAATGCTGTTAATCCATTAAGCCACTTCATTTTTCCTTGAAACAGTCCACCAATCATTTCAAACATGCCTTGCTCTTCGTAATTATTAAATAATTCCCTTTCGTCATCAGACAAAGCTTCTTTGATCATCTGATCTATTTCATCATTCTTTTTCATCTTGATATAGTTTATTTTCTAACATTTTTTTTAAGTATTCTCTCCCTCGAAAGAGTCTCGATTTTATCGTTCCTGTTGGCAAGTCCAGTATTCCACTTATGGTAAGGATGGATAAATTTTCCTGATAGAACATTTGAATTACTGTGCGCTGTTCTGGAGGCAATTCATCAATGGCTTTCTTCAGTGAGATGAGTGTTTCTTCTTTTGGACCGAGGCTTTTTTCAGCAAATTCAGCTTGAACAAGCTCTCGAATTGCTTCTCTTTTCCTGTTGACCTGATTGGATCGAATCCAATCTATAGCCAAAGTAGTGGCAATTCTTAAAGACCATCCTTGAAAAGCTCTTGGATCTCTGAGTGTCTTTATTTTTTTGATAATGGTAATCCAGGCTTCCTGCACAATGTCTTTTGATGCAACGGCATCTTTTGTTGTGTAGTAAACACGACCAAACATTTTGGGATTCCACCGTTTCACCAACAATTCAAATGCTTTTCGATCGCCAGCCTGGCAATTAATTACCAGCCATTCCTCTATTATTTGATCCGATGTTTTCATTTGCTAACCCTTAGTCGATGGAAAGGGGAAAAGGTTCAATGGATTTTCTTCAATCTACAAACTCGAACGTTATTTCTAAAAGTTGCCTTAGGCACAATAGCTGATATCCTCCCCCAAAGCTTTCTACTTTATTTTCAATTATTGGTCAGTTGATTAGGGGAAGTGTTTTTTACTCCATACTAATGGAAAACTAACATTAACCAACATGAGAGCTTTAATTATTTTGATTGCATTATTCGCATTCAGCTATTCCAATGCTCAGAAGATTGTCTACTTCCCCGGCTTTGAGTTGATAAATATGAATGCTACTTCGGGGCTGCAATACTCTACCTCCAAATTGATAAAGTCTTACATTGAAAACAATCATGAATATACCATCATCTTGGATGAGCAGGTAGGATCATCTGGCTATGCCGAAAAAGAGGGAATAACTGTTTCGACTAAAAAGGCGCTTGAAATGAGCGCTCCTTACATTATGCGAGGAGAGATTCATTACTTGCAGGGCGTTTATATTATCTCACTAGGAATTTATAGGACCCCAACCAATGAACAGGTATGGCATGATATGGCGAAAGGTTCAACAGAGCAAGATTTGGATCCACTATTGTCTAGACTTGGGAGATCTTTCTTAACCAATAGTTCAGCCAAAACAGCCATAGAAATAGATGAAGTTACAGAGTATGACCAAAATGGTGTAGAACTTGCACAAATCAAGGTCAATCACTTTGTGGGAATTATGCTAGGAGGAAAGCATGTGTTCAATGAAGGAGTCCTTTCTGGTTTTGGACTTGCTTATACATATGATGCTTCTACCATACTCTTCAATTTTGACTTTGAACTCTACCCATCATCCAATTTGATTATTGATAACCAATCAGGGAGAAGACTGCAAAACGGGAATGTCAATTTAGGAGTAATGTATCCGCTTTCTAGAAAAAGAACTACCCTGTTTATCAACGGAGGAATGGAATATGGATATGCTACCGTGAAGGACACCTACCTCGATCAGGACTACAGAGCTACAGACAGTGGGATTGGAGCATATGTGGGGGGAGGGTTGCTGATCAACCGAAACTCCACGGTTAACCTAAAGTTGTTTACCGCTGTTTCCATTCCTTTTTATCAGGTAGATGGGGTAAATCTGACAGGAATAAAGTTTGGAATCGTTACTTCGTTTGCAAGAAAGCATTAATCCTACTTTGTCAGGTTTGAAATCTCTAGAGCGTATGTCAATTGAGCCTGTCGAAATCTCCTCTGATCATACGTTTTAGAGAGCCTCAACGTGACAGGCTGTTTAACTTGACAAAGATAGGTTAAGATAATTGGCCTTCAGAGAACTCAGCTTTTCATAATGCTGTTGTGATTCAAAAAAAAAGAATGAATCCTTTTTGTGATCCTGAAACCGGCATATGTACACCGTCAACTTTAGATGATCTGTATTCAATAGGTCAAGATAAGCTAACAGAAAAAACAGAGATTATCTACGTTGGAGATCCAATGTGCTCGTGGTGCTGGGGGATTTCACCAGATCTGATCAAGCTTAGAGATCACTATCGCAGCAAAGAAATCGGATACCGTGTGATGGTTGGTGGATTGCGACCAGGAGGAGGAGATCCCTGGAATGACGAGATGAAGAATTTTCTCAAAGAACATTGGGGGCATGTGACACAAGCTAGTGGTCAACCTTTCGGCTATAAGTTGATGGAGAAAGATGAGTTCAATTATGATACTGAGCCTAGCTGTAGAGCCATTATAGCTGCTCGGCCCTTGGTACAAGATCAGGAAATGGAGTTTTTTGAGGAGGTACAGCGAAAGTTCTATGTCGATTCTGAAGATCCCAAGGAAGTAGAGTTCTATCAAACCATTTGTGATAAGTTCGATATTGATTTTGAAAAGTTTTCAGAGCGCTTTGAAAGTGAGGAAGTACGCTATGAAACGAATAATGAGTTCACACTCAACCGGCAATGGGGAGTTCAGGGTTATCCAACAATGATTTTACTACACAATGATCAGCTATTCATGATTGCACATGGATATGCTACGTTTGATCAAATGAACTCGCAAGTAGAGAAGACGATAGCAGAAGTAGAATCAAAACGAGGGGCTGCTCAATAGCTTTCTGATTAATTTAAAAGCATGCTTAAAACAAAAGAAGATAGGTTTAGGGTTTTAGCTTTTGCTGAAGGAGTGTCCTTCTTATTGATTCTGTTTATTACCATGCCGCTAAAGTATTATTTTGAAATGCCTGGTCCGAATAAAATCATAGGCATGGCTCATGGAGTATTATTCGTGATATACATATTTGTGGCTGTTCAATTTAGAATTGATCGAAGTTGGAACAATAAGGTGACTTTAATAGCACTGATAGCTTCCATTGTTCCTTTTGGTACGTTTTATTTTACTTCTAAAGTTCTACCTAATAAAACTTAAGGTGTCAGTAAATCATTCAATCACTTTTGGCCAATTGACTTTAGCTTCTTTGATAAATGTGGCTTGATCAGCCTCCCACTTTTTCTGAATGCCTTTGCTGAAATTCAGATACAGCTTTCCTTCTACGATCTTCCATGCTTCGGGCTCAATCTTGTACAGGGCTCCTTTTGAAACACCATACGCACAATAGCCTCCAAATTGAGGTGCGTGTTTTTCAGGATTAGCTTTAAAAGCATCTAGGTTTTCCTTCGAGCTAAAATACCAATCGGCTTCTTTCCATTTGTAAGTAAATGCCTCACTACCTTTCACCGGTTCTCCCTGATTGAAATATGCAACTGGATCATATCCTTTGATAGCTCCATCCTTCGTGGTGTAGATTGGACTCTTTTGAGCGGATACTACAAATGTTAAAAGAAGAAAGAATATGGATGTGAGTGTTTTCATAATCATAAGTACACGTCAATAGAATGACAAAGATTTATGGAATGATTGAATTGTCACGAAGAGGATAGTCGGGCTATCATTCTGAATGCAATGAAGAATCTTATTCTTTTTTGCGATTCCTCAAGAGATGCTTCCTCTCGTCTGCATAAAGCCCAGAAATGAGATTGAAAAGCTATTTAAGTTTTACGTACTAGTTTAACCGGAGTATAATCCTGAGTGCAGCGAAGGAATCTATTTCCTAAAAAACAAAAGTGGTTAGAACAATTAACTCAACACTCTCGCCGGTAGCATAAACAATGCCCTCACAAACCCAAATACGCCCTCAACGGCAAAACCCAAAATCCTGAATGGTAGCAGCACTAACCAGATAACAGGATAAAACAACAAAACTGCCAGGGCTAGTGGCCAGCAGATAACCAATAGAATGAGCCAAAGGAGTAATTTCATGTCTTTAGTCTTTGTTCAGGTTAGTTAAACGTATTTGAAAATCGACGAGTTATCTGTTCAGCCACGCACAAGAAACTGTTCGGTAAAGAACAATTTTCTCAACCAAATCCTGTAACACATTTTTCGAATCCAGATCAAAAGGGAAACATTTTAAAAAATGAGCATATGAAAAAACGAATTGAAACCACTCATACTTTGAATGCGAACTTGGATCAAGTATGGAACAATGTAAGAACTGGGGCCGAATGGGAAAGATGGCTACCTATACTTTCAGGAAGCACTATCAATGGGGAAGGAAAAGGAGCGAAGCGTGTCTGCCAAATGCATGATGGTAATGAGCTTTTTGAAACCATTTTGGAATCAGATGATGAGCAAAAGCTTTTTCAATATCGGATCGATAAACAGTCCTTCATGCCTATTTCTGATGTAATTGGAACAATGAAGTTCTCAGGAAAGAATGGAGAGACCAAATTAGAATGGAATGTAGAATTTGAGGTGGAAAATGAGGAGACCTTCGAACAAGTGAAACCCGGAATCGAAGAAATTTATTCAACTTCTTCCAGTAAACTGGCAGAGCTTTCCATATAAACACACACAGAGTCTGTCGAAATTCAAAGAATATTGGCGGACTCTTGTAACACATTTACTTTTTCAAGATCAAAGCGTATATAATGAATAGTATGAATCCATTTCAACAGGAATATCAAACAGACGAAGACGATAAAAGTCTCATCCAGAAAGCTTTGACAGGGAATAAGGAAGCGCTAGAAGCGCTACTAAAAAAGCATCAGCCTTTTATTTTCAATATTGCCTGGAAGATGGTGCAAAATCCCAATGATGCGCAAGACATTACTCAGGAAGTCCTCATCAAGGTTACCACTAAGCTATCCCAGTTCAAAGGAGAATCGCAATTTCGAACCTGGCTGTATCGAATTGTGGCCAATCACTTTTTGAAAATGCGAAAGATAGGTCGTGAAGAAGTGATTACTGATTTCCAAACGTTCGGAAATGTGCTTGATACTTTTGATAACATTGAACTGACAGAATTGGAGCAAGAAGAACGAGTAATTGAAATCAGAGAGATGAATCTGGCATGTATGTCTGGCATGTTGCTATGCCTTACCAGAGATCAACGCATGGTTTATATTCTTGGTGAGCTATTCAATGCAGATCATACAGTAGGATCCGAAATTCTGGGAATCAGCAAACAAAACTTTCGAGTACGACTGTCCAGAGCTCGAAGAGATCTTTTTCAGTTTATGAATAATAAATGTGGGTTAGTCAACAAAACGAATCCTTGTAGGTGTTATAAGAAAGTCACAGTGATGATTGAAAGCAAACGGATAGACAGTAAAAACCTGTTGTTCAGCCGAGAAGAATACTCCAATTTTCAAGAATATATTTCGAAAGATGCCGATGAGTTGTTGTCCATTGTAGAAGATCAGCATCGTCAGTTATACGATAGACTGCCATTCAAAAAAGAGTTTGATCGCAAGACTTTTTTAGATGAAGTGATCAGCGATGAGAAGGTAGTCAGATTGTTTAATCTGAATTAGTAATAACGATGAAAGTCCATATTCAACGACAAATGAGAGCCCAAACAGGGGTACTATGGAGATACTTAGCTGATTTTTCTAACATCTACCAATTTCACCCATTATTGAAGAATTCGAAATTTATCGAGGGCTCTTGTATGGAAGGAAAAGGTGCAGAAAGGGAGTGTTTTATGCTGGATGGATCTTATATCAAAGAACGAATTATTGAGTGGGAAGAAGGGAAATTTTATACCGTAGAAATTTTTGAAACAACTATGCCTATCAAATCTGCTCGGGCTACACTAGGTGTCTCATCGATTGATAAGAGAATAAGCAGCGCATATATGCATGTGGAGATAGTACCTAAGTATAAGATTCTTCAACCCATACTTTACCTCATGTTCCGCTTTGTCGCAGGGCCTGCCATTTTGAGAGGCCTGGATAAAA
The DNA here is from genome assembly GCA_039984955.1 of Marinobacter alexandrii. Lineage (NCBI taxonomy): Bacteria > Pseudomonadati > Pseudomonadota > Gammaproteobacteria > Pseudomonadales > Marinobacteraceae > Marinobacter > Marinobacter alexandrii. The sequence goes on along the minus strand of JBDWTN010000007.1, from coordinate 1,959,549 downwards.
TCTCTTTACGAGAAAGAAAAGCAATAGCTGCTTATTGCGGTTTTACTCTTTAAAAGCTGTAACACATTTCATTATGTGTAATCTAATAGGTATCAACAAAAAATAGTATAGAAATGAGAAAAAAAGTGGAAGTTTTAGCACTGGTAATACTAGTTGCTATCTCAGGTAGCGCGATGGCGCAGAAGCAGAAGAAAGTACAGAAATTTCAGGTAAGCAAAGTGATTGATTTGCCTGCTGAACAACTGTGGGAAGTAGTTGGTGAAGATTATGGAAGAATCGCCTACTCTCATCCAAAGATAGTGGAATCGGAGTATATCAATGGCACATTAAAAGCAGGCGAAGGAGCTGAGCGAGTTTGCTACTTCAATGAAAAGCAGACACAATTTCTGAAAGAGAAGATGATCAACTATTCTCCTGATGGGATGTCATTTACGAACACGGTTTACCAGGCAGGAAAATTTCCCGTAGATCCTGAATATACTAGAGCTGTTTACAGCATTAAAGATTTAGGAAATGGGACAAGTGAATTTTCATTTGATATGCAGTATCGTACTAAGCCAGGGTTTATGGGACCGATGGCCAAAGGGAAGTTTAAGAAACTCATTCAAGATTACTTCATAGCTGTAGAGCATCATGCTAAGACAGGTGAAAAAGTAACCAAGGAAAACTTTAAGTCTATAAAGAATAAGTACGTCATTGAAACCACTGGAACGAAGAGAGTAATGCTTGCATCTGCAGAAAACTAGAAATTTGATACAATCCATTAGAAGGCCTTAGCGGGCCTTTTTGTGTTTCACATAACTATTTTATATATCATCTGATGGAGTTATATTTAGATATTAAACTCTAACCTAACCACGTAATGAGCTCACTTTATAGATTGGTATATACCAGTTTCAGAAAGCCCCATTGTGACCAGAAGGAGATTGAAAATATCCTAAACTCTTGTAAAAGGAATAATTCTCAAAACATGATCACAGGGGTTCTATTGCATTCCAATAGTCGGTTTATCCAGTACCTTGAAGGAGGAAAAGATGATATCAGAGCATTATTCAACTTGATTAAAGAGGACCCTCGTCACACAACAGTGAATGAACGAAATTTCGAGTCTATCAAAGAGCGAGTATTCCCAACTTGGGAAATGGGATACAAGGATTTTGATAGAGTACAATTCAATACAGTGCCACTTAAAGAGGAAGAAGACATTTTCAATAATATCATTAGTGGTGACTTAGACTTTGATGACAATGCCATGAGAATAGTTCAGCTGTTTTTCAAAATGGCTTAGTATAGAAACGTAATATTGCAGACATGAAACTTCCCATTTATCAGGTTGATGCATTTTCGAATCATCTTTTTGGAGGAAACCCCGCTGCTGTGGTTCTTATCTCAGACCAGTGGCCTACAGATGATGTCCTCCAGAAAATAGCCATTGAGAACAACTTGGCAGAAACCGCGTTTTTCCAAAAAAGAGAGAATCGGTATCAACTCAGATGGTTCACACCTGAGTTTGAAATTGACCTGTGTGGTCACGCTACGTTGGCATCCGCTCACATCATTTTTACGGAACTACATGACAAAGGGGACAAGATCTATTTTGATACGGTGAGTGGAGAACTTGTGGTGACAAAGAAAGAAGGACTCCTCCAGTTGGACTTTCCATCTCGAATGCCGGAAGAAGCTATCATGGAAAAATCCATGTTGAAAGCATTCAGCATCAAACCAAAGGAAATTTACAAATCTAGAGATTATATGTTGGTATTTGAGTCTGAAATAGAGATACGTGAGCTGGTTGTAAACTCGAGTATGCTGAGTGCCTCTGACTTTGGAAAAGGAGGGATCATTTGCACGGCACAGGGAGATGAGGCAGATTTCGTTTCACGTTTCTTCTTGCCCGGAGCTTCTGTTTTTGAAGATCCTGTGACAGGATCTGCTCATTGCTCGATGATTCCCTATTGGTCAGAAAAAATGGGTAAAGAAAAAATGGTTGCTTATCAGCTCTCAGAACGCATGGGCTATCTGGAATGTACAAATAGAGGAGATCGAGTTTTAATAGCGGGCAATGCGGTGACTTACTTGAAGGGAGAAATTATGATAGAATAACTTATGGAGAAAACTACTGTTTTTTCAAGACGATTAATTCCAGCACTAAGGCCCAATTGTACGCTTCACACACCCAGCTGACAGACGGAAGGTATCTACTTTCCCCTTTGCTCATATTAAACGGATTGACAGAAAAGAAGCTAAACGTCCTAACATCTACCTTAAGTTTTTCGAAGTTAATTTCATTAGGAGTTTCATGGCCTAATCGACGAAGCGACGACAGTATCATCACTTTCTCTACTTCGTTTTCCACTTCTTCTATCAGACTCATCAAATCAGCGATCACCTTTTCTTTCATTTCATCAAAATGACCTTGGCTATTAGCCGCGATTAACCGAGCAACATGATACAGTATTAGTGCAGGAGAATTACTATGAAATGAAACGTCCGAGGTTCGCAAGATATGATCGTTATTCATGATCATCTGCTTAACCAAAGAAACAGTTGCACTATCGTATTCATTCAACTCAAAACCTCTGCCAATCACATATAAAAGCACATTAGACATGACACATAGATCAAATGCTTGAGGCATATCTTTTCCAAACCATGTTTCATAAGCCTTCAGGTCTTGGTATTCGCTAAGCGTAATCAATCTGGTATCATCCCTATTTTTCCTGCCGGAATAGGTTATCATTCGTTCCCTAATCAGCATATCAGAACTGTCGTTTTCTTCTTGTGAAAGTGCTATTAAAATGGTTGTATCAAAATCATCTGGCAGTCGCATTCTTTCATTGGAAATAAGCTTGCTCCCGTTAGGGAATGGAAGATCTGGAGAAACTGTTTGCCAAAAATTGTAGGTAACTCCACCGTTCCGATTCTTATACTTTGAATAAACAATTGAAGCCTTTGAAATCATCGAGTTTGCAGTCTCGCGATTTTCTTTATCTAGCTTATCTCCAAGTGTCCGAAGCGTAGAAATAATCGAAGCAGTAAAAAATATAGTATTGTCTTCCACCGGCTTGCTAGAAAAACTCCATGTACGCTTTGAAGGAAACAGTCCAGTGTCATAGAATTCATCCTGTTCAATTTGAAAAGAATCGATTTTGCGTACCAATTCAACTTCTGAGTACTGAGAATAGCACCGAACATAAAGGATAGCGAGTATTCCGCTGATTAGAAGTCTTAAAAAAGTCATTTGCTGGATCATCTGCAGAATAAAGCTAGGATAAGAAAAGCAAACGTCATGTGAGACCACCTCACGCTTAGCAACGCTCCACGATCATTAGTGCTTCTAAAAAAAGGAACGAATGAAGCCCATGAAGTAATCAATGCTAAAACGAAAAAAGTAAGTGATAATGCATTTGAATTTTGATCAAGAATGAAAAAAATGGAAGAGGTACAAAGTATTAAACTAATCCATACTAGCAGCTTGACTTTCGCTGGTGAGTAGTTCATTGGGAATGATTTCTTACCAGATTTTTGATCTCCGGGGAGGTCCAGCCAATCCAATAAAACTTCCCTTGGGATGGTAAAGAAAAACAGAAAGAAAGCAATTATCCAGAGGTACTCATCAGGCTTAATAATCGCTACACCCCATTGCGTACCGGAGACGATAAGCGCCACGAGCATGTTTGCAAAAAGCCCTGTTTTAGCATTTAAGTATGAATAAGTAATTGCAATAGCTAGAAAGCCAAATGACAATACGAATGTGTAAACACCCAGAAACCAAGCAGATATCAGGAGAACCAGCATGGAAAATATCGAGCTTCCAACGGCAACTTTTATGGAAAGTACTCCTGTAGCTATAGGTCTTGTTTTTTTGTTCAAAAGATCTTTTTCCTTGTCGTAAATATCATTAACCAGGAAGCAAAAAGAACTGCCAAAAAAGGCTGCTGTCATGAGCGGAATCACTAGGCTCATCTCACTTTTTTGAGGATTAAAAGCAGCTAATGTCAGCATGCATGCACCAATGGTAGCCGAAGGCCTAATTGTATAAAGCAATGCATTGAAAGTTTTGAAAGTATATTGAAGCACAGATGACTATGAGAATTAAATGCCAATAATAAAGGAATCAAGTTATTCAAAAAGACCGTCACTCTACTTTAATGCTTGGATGGAAACGCTTGTTCCTTACTTTACTGCAAAAAGTCACAAGGTAGTCTATGAGCGTGAGCGGTTGGAATTACATGATGGTGATTTTGTGGACCTTGATTGGGTGAGAAAAGACTCGGAAACGTTGATAATCATTTCGCATGGATTTGAAGGAAATTCTCAAGATCATTTTATCGAAGAATCAGCCTCCCATTTTGGAAAAAAGGGTGTTGACGTTTTGGTGTGGCACTATCGAAGTTGCAGCAAGGATCTTAACAGACTGCCTCGCTTTTACGATCATGGAGACATTCGGGATTTGCATGAGGTTATTACGCACGCGGCACAAGAAGGAAATTATAGTCAAGTAATTCTACTTGGATTTTCGATGGGCGGCAACTTCGTAGTAAACTATCTGGGTAGTGAAATACAAAGTGATATAGTGAAATGTGGTATAGTGTTTTCCACCCCTATGGATTTATCAGCAGCCTCTAAGAAATTGAAGAAGGGATTGAATCATTTGGTGGAGAAAAGCTTTATTAAGAAATTGAAAAGAAAGATTGAGCGAAAGGCAGTTGTTTTTCCTGAGTTATTTGATTTGGAAAAGCTTAAAACTATGGACTCCTTAGAAAAGCTTTACAAAGAATATGTATTGCTGCATCACGACTTTTCCGACTTAGATCAATACTATTCAAAATGGTCAAGTAGCCAGTTTCTTCCAAAGATCAAAATTCCCTTATTGATTGTGAACGCTCAGAACGACCCGCTGCTATCAGAGTACTGCTATCCATATAAGCAATGTCAAAAAAATGAATATGTGAGCCTTGAGACTCCTAGATATGGGGGACACACAGGGTTTACTAAAAAGAAGGATGGAAAGCTCTGGTATCTCTGGAGGATTGAGGGCTTTATTGCTGGGAAAGCCAAACTATAATATTTCCACTATGTGCTTCGCCACTTTACCTGTTCCATCCCAAATCTGATGACGACAAGAAGTGCCCGATGCAAGAATGATAGTGTCTTCCTCTGCTTCACGTACTTTAGGAAATAAAACCAATTCACCAACTTTCATGGATACCTCGAAATGCTCCTTTTCATAACCAAATGAACCAGCCATTCCACAGCATCCACTTGGAATCATTTGTACTTTAAAGTTCTCTGCTGCTTTCAATACTTTCATTGTGGGTGTCATGGACGAAAGAGCTTTTTGGTGGCAGTGACCATGAACTAAGATTTTCTTTTTTTCATGTGAAAGATCTCCCGGCTTTAAGTTTCCTGAACCTAACTCGGTTGCCAAAAACTCTTCAATCGTGTACGTCTTTTTAGAAACTTCCAAGGCTTGTTTTTTTTCCTCCCCCCTTAGCAAATCAGCATATTCGTCACGGAAAGTGAGAATAGCAGATGGTTCAATGCCAATTAGGCAGATATCTTTTTTGAGTAGCGAATGAAAAAGCGTTACATTTTCTTTTGCAAGCTCTCGAGCTTCCTTGAGCATCCCTTTAGAAAGATAAGCCCTACCGCTAATTTCATGATTAGCCGCTCGCACTTCATATCCCATGCGATCCAAAAGCATAATTGCTTTCTTGCCTATTTCTACATCCAGATAATTAGTAAACTCATCAAAGAAGAAGTAAACAATTTTTTTTGGTTTTCGCTGGAGCGAATGAAATTTCTTATCAAACCAGGATCTTAAAGTCTGAGAGGCCATTTTGGGAATAGACCGCTGAGGTGCAAATCCCAATAGAGGTTTAGAAAGGTTTCGTGTAAGGTTAAATACCCATGGAGCATTCTCAAATCGCTCCATACTTTTAGCATAGTTGGCGATCATCTTTGTTCTAAAAAGAACACCCTCTTCCTTCATAGCTTGGTATTGCCACTCTGCCTTTAGCTTCCCCATGTCTACATTAGAAGGGCACTCGCTTTTACAGCCTTTGCAAGAAAGGCATAGATCCATCACTTCTTTGATTTCTGGTTGAGCAAAGGGATTTCCAGTCTCTGGTCGAGTGAGCATTTCCCGAAGGATGTTAGCACGGGCTCTTGTGGTGTCTTTCTCATCTCGAGTAGCTTGATAACTTGGGCACATGGTACCTCCGGTCAGCTCCGATTTTCGACAGTCTCCAGATCCATTGCATAACTCAGAAGCACGAACAACCCCTTGATCGTTGGAAAAGTCAAGCATTGTCTCATATTCCGGTGTGACTTGGTTTTTTTCATACCTTAATGAGGTATCCATTGGAGCGGTATCAACAATCTTTCCTGGATTGAAAATGTTATGGGGATCCCACGCTTTTTTTACCCTCTGCAATAATTGGTAATTGTCCTTCCCAATCATTTTAGGGATAAACTCTCCCCTTAAGCGACCATCCCCATGCTCTCCAGAGAGCGATCCTTCATATTTCTTTACGAGTGTGGCAATCTTCTGTGCTATAGTTCGAAAGAGTTTTACACCCTTTTCTGTTTTAAGATTCAAGTAGGGCCTGAGATGTAATTCACCCGATCCTGCATGTGCATAATGCACACTGTAGAGGTCATGCTTTTGGAGAATTTTATTAAAGTCTCCAATGTAGTTTGGTAGATCTTTGACATCTACAGCCGTGTCTTCAATGACTGGTGCAGGCTTTGTATCACCTGGAATATTGGATAATAGACCCAATCCGGCTTTGCGTAAGTTCCACACTTTTGCAATGTCGTCTCCACGAATTATTGGGAATGCGTAACCCAGTCGTTGCTTGCCTAGCTCTGTGAGAAAGTTGAGAATGCGAATGTCTACTTCCTTTTCCGTATCACCTATTAATTCTACCACCAGAATAGCCTTAGGTTCTCCTTCCACAAAGAATCTATTTGCTGCTTGTTCTTTATTTCTTGCAGTCGCTTCGAGGATATAGTGGTCCATCAATTCACAGGCATAAGGCTGATAGTTGAGTGCAATCAGGTTTGCTTGGAGCGCATCATCCACACTTTTACAATGAATACAAACCAGTCGCTTATATCCTTCAGGAATTTTAGTGAGTTTTAATTTAGCCGCAGTAACAAAAGCCAGTGTTCCTTCTGATCCTGCAATTAGCGAACAGAAATTGAAAGATCCTCCTTTGGAATTGAATGGCTGCATGTTAGCCAACATATCTAAGGCATAACCTGTGTTTCTTCTTGGAATATTTGGCTTGGGAAACTCTTTTTTAATCCGTTTAATGTTGGTTTCATCCAAAAGAATCTCCGAAATATTTTCATATAGTTCTGTTTCCAGATCTGCTGATCCTCTTAAATCTTCAGTTTCCTTGAAAAGAACCTCATATCCGTCTGAAAGGAACGCTTTGACCTCAAGTAAATGCTCTCGAGTACCTCCATAAACAACAGAGTTGGAACCACAACTATTGTTTCCAATCATCCCACCAATCATGGCCCGGTTTGCTGTAGAAGTTTCAGGAGCGAAGAAATAGCCTTGTTTGGCTAGCTCGCGATTCAGTTCATCTCGTACTACTCCAGGTTGAACCCATACGTACTCCTCTTCGGTATTGATTTCAATGATCTTGGTAAAGTATTTCGATACGTCAACGATAATTCCACCACCAACAACTTGTCCGGCAAGAGAGGTACCTGCCGTTCTAGGAATAAGTGATGTTTGATTTGCTTTCGCGAATTGGATGAGCTTTTGAATGTCTTCATCCGTTTTTGGAATAGCAACTGCCTGAGGAACTTCACGATAGGCGGACGCATCTGTCGCATAGATACGTTTGATAGCTTCTCCAGTATGGAGTTCACCTTTTAGTTCCTTTTGAAGGCTGTCGAAGTTCATAGTTCAAACCTAAATACAAAATGTCATCCTGAACGTAGTGAAGGATCTTATAATGATGAAGATTTTTCGCTTTTCTCAGAATGACATTGAAAAAAGAAATTTCCAATCCCCATGTAACCTTCCGAACTTACTTGAGTTTCCCCGATAGAATGCACCAAATGAACCTACTGGAAGACCACAACCTGATGCTGAAAGTGAAAGAGGGTGATGTTGAAAAACTCAACCTTCTTTATAAACGATACAGTCGCCGATTCTTTGGATTTTTCTACGGAATGACCAGCGATGGAGCAACTAGTGAAGACCTAGTTCAAAACGTATTCGTGCGGATTTTGAAGTACAAGCATACGTACAAAGAAAATGGAGATTTTGAGGTTTGGGCGTTTCAGATGGCGCGCAATGTGCATCACGATCATTACCGAAAAAACAAACGCTATGCTTTTCAAGAAGATATGAATCCATATGAAGAGCAGCTAAGCGAAACAACAAATACGGAGGTGAATATGGAACGCTCTGATGAACTGAATTATTTAAAAAAGGCGCTTTCAAATCTAACAGATGAAAAGAGAGAGTTGATAGAGTTGGTAAGGTTTCAGAAAGTGAAATATGCCAAAGTAGCTGAGATGCTAGGAGTGACAGAAAGTGCTATAAAGGTGCGTGTACACAGAATATTAAAAGAATTACGAGAGTCCTACTTAAAACTGGACGTTTGATATGAAACTAACAAAGAAAAAAGCGGAAGAACTGTGGCAAGATAAGCTCGCTGGCGATATCAGTGAGAATGAGGAAGTCGCGCTTAAACAGTTTCTGGATTCAAATCCTAAAGTTGCTTCAGAATTGAAAGACCTTGAGCAAACATGGGATCTGTTTGAAGAAATCGAACGACCAGAACCTTCCGAGAAGATGGATGCTCGATTTGAAGGAATGATGTCTGCCTATGCAGAGAAGCAAAAGACTGCTAGACCAAATGTGATGGATTGGATTGTCGAGCGGATGACTCGAAGTTGGCAAGTTGGATTAGCATCATTGGTCATGGGGCTCTTCATTGGGTGGTGGATGCTGCCCTCGCAAAATCAAAAGCAAGATATAGCTCAGCTCAGCAATGAAATACAATCTATGAAAGAGATGATGATGCTAACGCTTATTGAACAACCTAAGGCACAGGAAAGAATAAGAGCGGTAAACCTTGCAGCAGAGCTTCCAAATGCCGATGAAAAAGTAATTAAGGCGTTGATCTCAACACTTAATCATGATGAAAATTTAAATGTTCGCCTCGCCTCTCTCGAATCATTGCTTAGGTATGCCAATCAACCAGAGGTTAGACACGCGCTTGTAGATGCCTTAAAAATGCAAGACTCTCCTTTGATGCTGGTAGCTATAGCTGATGCATTGGTAGACATACAGGAAAAATCTTCAGTTGAAGCAATGGAAGAGCTCAAGGAAAGTACGCAAGATGAATTTGTGAAAGAAAAGCTCAACCAAAGTATCCAGACACTGCAAAACACTTAAAATCAAGGACTAATGAATTTTTTACTATTAATTATAACATTGATCAATCCAACCCTCAAGGAGGACAAGATTGTTATATTCAAAACATATCCTTTAGAAGATCCAAGCAATACAACTGTGATTGTAGACAATATCTTCGGAGATGTTGTTGTGGAAAAGTCGGAAGATAACCTCGTGCACCTCTATCTTGAAATCCAAATATCAGGATACAGCGACGAACTTGTTGAAAAAGCAAAGAAAGAGTTGCAGTTAGGTCAATTATTGACGGATGACTCGTTGGTCTTTTATACGAAAGCACCATTTGTAAAAAAATGTGATTGGAGAAATGGTGGATGGGGCTATGACATGCGGGATGAGCCAGCATATGGATTCAAATATCAATACAAGTTAAAAGTTCCCAAAAATGTAAAACTGGAGGCCAGAACGATCAATAAAGGAGACATTTTGGTTATTAACATTGATGGTCCTGTAAAAGCCTGCAATGTCAATGGAGAAGTGGAAATCCAGAATGCGAGACAAGTGCTTCAAGCATCCACTGTGAATGGAGATGTAACCATCAACTTTTTAGAAGTGCCAACAGAGCCAGTAGACTTTAATACGGTGAATGGGGACTTCAACTTTGATCTCCCAAAAAATTTTAGTGCTAAAGTTTATTTCAATTCCATGCATGGAGACTTATATACTTCTTTTGACTATAAGCGGATGAGTCCAAAAATTGAGAAAAGCGAAGAAAATGGGACCTTTAAAATAGGCACTAAGACTGGCGTTGAAATTGGCTCTGGAGGACCTGAACTGTCTTTTAGAAGTATCAATGGAAACGTTTATTTAAATAAATCTGAATAACTACACGATTCAAGCGTGTACAAAATATAGTAACATGAAAAATATAGTAACCATATTATTCCTGGCAGCCACAGCAAGTGCTTGGGCACAGGATTTCAACGAAAAAATAGCCATACCTCTAAGTTCTCCAAATTCAAAAGGTAAGCTGGAGGTGGGGCTGGTTAGAGGAAACATTAAAGTGGAAGCCTATGATGGGAAAGAAGTAATTATAGAAGCTACCGCAAGCACAAAATCAAGTGATGATGATTGTGCCAGCTGTGATGATCATAACGACAGTAAATCATCAGCACCCGCAGGAATGAAGAGAATTGCTTCAAGCCCGATAGAGCTAAGTGCTTCGGAGGATAACAATGTGGTAGAAATAGAAACGAATTCGTGGAAGAAGCCCATCAACCTCAATATAAAAGTCCCTGCTAATTTTGACCTGGAAGTTTCCACAGTACATGGCAAAGTAGATGTAACAGGCATCAGCGGGACGCATGAAATATCTGCTGTTCACGGACCATTGACATTAAAAGATATGAGTGGGTCTATTGTTTCCAATACGGTCCACGGAGATATTACTGTCAACTTCAAATCGGTTATTGAAAATGAACCCATGTCTTTTGTAACGCTACATGGCAATGTGGATGTGACCTTTCCTCCAGGCATTAAGGCTAGAGCGAAGATGCGCTCAGATCAAGGGGAGATTTTCACCGACTTTGATATGACAGTTGATCGTTCGAAACCTGAAGTAAAATCAGATAGAGGTCAATACAAAGTGTCAATAAACTCGTGGGTCTTTGGAGATATCAATGGAGGTGGTCCGGAATACACTTTCAAAAACATGCACGGGGATATTATTATCAGAAAGAAATAATATGAGTTTTCATAAATGCATAACTGCAGCATTAATGTTTTCATCATTGATGTTTTCGCAAGCTCAGAATGTTGACAATTCTGTACTTCAAAGGATAATTGAAAAATCAAATCAGACTCATTCAGATGCTCTAATCATTCAAAAAGCAGGTCAGGTAATAGTAGAAAAGGGAACAGATAACCCTATCTACATAGCTTCAGCAGGAAAATCTTTGGTAAGTCTAGGAGTAGGTAAGCTGTTGTCTGAAGGTTTCTTAGATTCTTTGGACCAACCGATCCATTATTTCTTTCCAGAATGGAAGCAAGGAGATAAGAGCCTTATTACTGTTAAGATGCTTTTAAATCATACTTCTGGACTGCAAAACCATCAGAACGCAAGTATTGAATTGGAGCCAGCACCGGACTATAAAGTTGATAACATTATTCGTCTTGCACTTGCAGCAGAATTAGATGATAAACCAGGTGAAGTTGTATCATACAATAACAAAGCTGTTGCTCTTTTAGGTGGCGTCATTGAAAAAGCGTCAGAGCTTAGAATGGATCAATTCTTTGAAAAATACTTCTTTGAACCAATGAATATTTCAGATGTTGATTGGATTAGAGATAGATCAGGAAATCCGACGGCCCACGGATCCTTTATCATTAAACCTAGTGACTTATTGAAGTTTGGTACTTTGATGCTTAATGAGGGCACATATTTAGATAATAGGCTGATCTCAAAAGAATGGATAGACCTCTCTTTTCAACAAGGACAGCCAGATGTTCCAATGTGGGGGTTACTCTGGTGGAGGTTGCCCGCTTATGAGCATAGAGTAATAGATGGTGAGACATTGATAAACTGGAAAAAAAGAGGCGCTAGTGACGAACTAATTGAAAGTATCCAACCAATAAAAGGTCAGGTATTTGAAAATAAGTATGTTTTTTTTGATAAACTAAAAGAGATTTTAGGTGAGGATTGGTCTGGTGTTTTACAAAAAAACAATGTGGCAGGTTTACATTCAAGTAAAAGAATTTTTAGTGATGAAATCACTGCATATTATGCTAATGGCTATAGAGGAAATTTCTTAGTGATCATTCCAGAGAAGCAAATAGTAGCTGTTCGGTGTGCAGATCCTGAGGGGTTTAATTACCAGACCGACTTTTATAGTGATTTTGCTGCCATGGTTAGCAAGCTTTAGAAGTGCCTATTTGTATGCCACTTCTGGTAGTTAGCTAGTTTTTTTATCTTTCACCTGATGGAAACCATAGATCAGGTCACCTTAAACTTTAGCGAAGCAAAACTCTTTTATCTAAACATCAGTCTCGGGCTGATTATGTTCGGTGTAGCAATCAACTTGAAACTTGAGGACTTCATAAGGATACTAAAGTATCCGAGATCAGTTGTCGCAGGGATAATTTCTCAATTTTTCGTACTTCCTGCGCTCACTTTTCTGCTCATTATGCTGATCCAGCCACGTCCAAGTTTTGCCCTTGGAATGATGTTAGTTGCAGCATGTCCAGGGGGGAATATTTCAAATTTTATGTCGGCAATGGCAAGAGGAAACACCGCGCTATCAGTTAGTCTAACCGCTGTTTCAAGTTCATTGGCTATTATAATGACTCCTCTTAATCTCACCATTTGGGCAAGCCTCTATCCCCCTACTGCTAATATTTTGACCGAAGTAAGCCTGGATTTTTGGCAATTGCTGAAAACAATCACCATGCTCCTTCTTCTGCCTATTGCAGCAGGGATGTTGTTAAGAAAATTTAAACCAAAGTTTTGTGATCGAATGCATCCGATCATGCACTATGTATCTATTTTCATTTTTGCTGTGATAGTGCTCATGGCATTCAGCGCAAACTTCAGTTTGTTTTTGGAATACATTCATCTTGTGATCTTGCTTGTGTTAGCCCACAATGCAGTTGCCTTGATCACCGGCTATCAGATAGGTGTGTTATTTAGACTAGATCAAACAGATAAAAGATCTATTGCTATCGAAACAGGCATTCAAAATTCGGGCTTAGGATTGATCCTGATATTCAGTTTTTTTGATGGCTTAGGTGGTATGGCGATTGTCGCTGCATGGTGGGGCATATGGCATATCATTTCGGGTCTTTGTTTGTCATATTTTTGGAGTAGAAGTGAGCGGATGATTCCAGCAGAGGTAGGAGATTCTAAACGATAATTTTAAACCTGAGATGGTGATCTGATTATCAGCGGATTAACCTACGAATACAATTCTTTCCTGAATTGTTTTAGCAAATAGTCAATAGCAAATTATTTCCTTATTTTTGCCGACCTTATTAAAAGAGCATTTAGAAGAATATGGCACTAATAGGCATACTGAGAAACAAGATGGGTAAGATCGTGGTGGGAGCAATCATGGTCACTATGGTCGCGTTCATTGGCACTGACTTAATCGGAAATTCCACCTTATTTGGTGATGGAGATAATCCTGCGATAGGTGAGATTGCCGGATCAAGTATTACGAACGCTCAGTTTCAAAACAAAGTAGACGAGTTGTCGTACAACTTCGCAATTAATTCTGGAAGGAATCCACTTCAACAGGAAACAGATCAGATCAGAAACCAAGCTTGGAATGCATTAATCCTTGAAGAAGCTTATGATGAGCAATTCGATCAACTTGGCATTACAGTGACAAATACAGAGCTAGTAGATATGGTTCAAGGGAGTAATATCAGCCCTCAAATCCGCCAGTTTTTTGCAAATCCACAAACGGGAGAGTTCCAAAAAGAAAATGTGACTGCTTTTCTTGGAAGCCTTCAACAAGCACAACCGCAACAAAGAGATTCGTGGATTGCTTTTGAGCGATCACTTGTACCCAGTAGGAAAATTGAAAAGTATGCTAACCTCTTCACAAAGACGAATTACGTAACCAAATACGAAGCGAAGGATGAGTATGTGAGTCAGAATGCAACAAGTACAATCGATTACATGTATGTACCTTTCTTGAGTGTATCGGATTCTACAGTAAGCATAAGCGATAGTGAGCTGCAGGCATATCTGAAAAGCCATAAGTCGGAATTTCAAAGAGAAGAAACAAGAAGTTTATCCTATGTGATTTTTGATTTAGCACCTTCAAGTGCTGATTCGGCAATTGTGGCTGACGAAGTTGTAGATCTGAAATTATCTCTGAGTAACGCTGCAAACGATTCTAGCTTTGTGAACATCAATTCGGATGATCCATATCCATACATAACTTACACAGATGACAACCTTCCTTCGGTATTAGTAGAACAGGAGATGGGATTTGTCTCAGAACCAGAAATTGTAAACGGATCCTATGAATTTTACAAGCTTTCCAGAAGAGATGAAATCACTTCTGATAGCGTGCTATATCGTGTGGCTAAAATGAAGAAGGAGTTTTTCGTTTCGGATGAGACAATCAATGAGACTTACAGGCAAGCAGATCTTTTTGCTGCTTCAGCCGGAAATATTGAAGAGTTTAATCGCTTAGCTTCAGAGCAAGGATTAACCGTTAGAGAAGCAAATAGGATTGGGAAAAATGCTCAGCGAGTTGGGCCTATGATCGAGGCAAGAAGCCTTGTTCTTTGGCTATACAATGATGCTTCTACAGGAGCTGTTTCTGATGTTCGTGAAGTAGGTGATAGATATGTAGTAGCGGCAATGACTTCTGAACAAGAAGAAGGAGTTGCAAATCTTGATGAGGTAAGAAATCAGGTTGAAAGGAAAGTAAGAAATCAGAAAAAGGCAGAGTCAATTATCAGTAAGTTGAATGGACTCGATGGGTCAGATGTAGAATCTTTAGCTATTGCGTACGGAGATGGTGCTAAAACAGGTACTGCAGACTTTCAGATGTTTTCTAATAGCATCACAGGAGTTGGGTATGCACCAGAGGCCATTGGACTTTCATTTGCTTTGGAAGAAGAGGAGATTACCCAAGCTTTCTATATCCAGGACGGAGTAATTGTGGTGAAGCTTTCCGCGAAAGATATTCCTGCTGATGTTGATGATTATTCGTCGTTCGCATTGCAAGTATCACGTCAGAGACTAGGTCAAAATGCGATAGTATCAGACTTTCCACTTTCATACTTCAGGATCTTTGTACCAAGAAAGATTGATGACGCGATAAAGGAATTTGCGGATATTGAAGACATGAGATATAAATTCTTCTAAAAAATAAATAGAGAATATTTGAAGCCATTCTGAATTTTCAGGATGGCTTTTTTATTTATAAGGAATTGATTTAAGATTTGTATTTGATAAATGTCAGATTATTCGAATAAATTAATGTTATGAGTTGGGACGAAGCATCCTTTTTAGAAAAACTGGAAGGAACACATCACTTTCCAGAGAGTTATACATTTAAATTTATTGTTAAACCCGAGCATCAATTAAAGGTTGAGAGCCTTCTTCCAGGGGCCACTATTAAACTAAAACCAAGCTCTGGCAATAAATATGTGAGCATAACATTAATCAGAGAAATGAAATCTAGTCAGGAAGTGATAGAAGTATACAGACAAGCCAATACAATTGAGGGGATTATTGCGCTATAAAATCAAATAGATATGAGTTGGAAAGAAGAAGACAATAAGCTTAAAAAGACATTTGAATTCAGCGATTTTGTAGAGGCATTCGGCTTTATGAGCAAAGTGGCCATTATTGCTGAAAAAATGAACCATCATCCAAATTGGAGCAATGTTTATAACAAAGTAAGTTTTGAGCTGAACACCCACGATGCTGGAGATATAGTCACTGAAAAAGATCATAAACTCGCAGAAGCGATTGATGCTCTTGTTTAAACCGTCATTCGAGGAGGAATAACGAAGCAATCTTAACTCTAAAAGATTGCTTCTCCGCCAATCGGGGGATCGCAATGAAGGTAATTATTTGATCCGAACCTTTGTGTCCTCTGTGATCATTCTCTGTGTCCTCTGTGGTTAAATCTCTAAATTAGCCCCATGACCACCGAAACTGGCAAACTCTACCTTGTCCCCACACCCATCGGCAACCTCGGGGATATGACCTACCGTTCGGTAGAAGTATTGAAAGAAGTAGATCTCATTCTGGCAGAAGACACCCGAACTTCAGGCTATTTATTAAAGCACTATGAAATTGGGACACCAGCTCAGAGTTTTCATGCGCACAATGAACATAAGAGAATCAATGAGATCATTGATAAACTTCAATCTGGAACTAACATTGCGCAAATCTCAGATGCAGGTACTCCAGGCATCTCTGACCCAGGATTTTTACTAGTTCGAGAAGCTTTAGCTAATGAAATTGTAGTGGATTCATTACCTGGAGCAACAGCCTTTGTGCCTGCACTTGTTAAATCTGGATTTCCATGTGAGCGATTTGTATACGAAGGATTCTTGCCACATAAGAAAGGTCGTCAGACGAGGATTGAAACATTAAAAGATGAGTCTAGGACAATAGTGCTTTACGAATCGCCACATCGATTGCTAAAAGCACTTCAACAATTCAAAGAAATTTTGGGGGATCGAAACGTTTCGGTTTCCAGAGAGTTAACTAAAAAGTTCGAAGAAACAGTCACAGGTAGCCTAGATGATGTTTTGACGTACTTTGGAAGTAAATCCATCAAAGGAGAATTTGTCATAGTACTAGAAGGTAAAAAGTGAATCTGGAAAACATAACATTACAAGTTGCAGAATTGGCCAAGGCAGTTGGTTCTTTTATAAGGCAAGAAAGACGAACCTTTTCGTATGATAAAGTTGAGTATAAAGGAGGGAAAAGTGATTTAGTGTCTTATGTAGATAAAGAGTCAGAAAAACAGATTATTTCAGGTTTACAGAAACTTTTACCAGCAGCAGGTTTTATTACCGAGGAAGAAACGACCATTCAAGGTCAAAAAGAGTATACATGGATCATTGATCCACTAGATGGAACCACAAATTTTGTTCATGGCATACCAAATTACTGTGTAAGTATTGGTTTGATGCATGAAGGAAAGATTGTTTCCGGTGTAGTGTATGAAGTGGCAAATGACGAATGTTTTTATGCTTGGAAAGCAGGGGGAGCATATCTAAATGGAAGTAAAATTCAGGTTTCAGGAGCGCCCTCTTTCTCTGAATGTGTCCTTGCTACAGGCTTCCCCTACTATGAGTTTGAGCGGCTTGAGGAATACCTGAAAATTCTTAATCAGCTGATGAAAGACACACAAGGCTTGAGGAGAATGGGGAGTGCTGCCGCGGATATGGCCTATGTTGCTTGTGGACGATATGGCGGCTATTTTGAGTACAATCTCAATTCCTACGACATTGGTGCAGGTGTGATTCTTGTGCAGGAAGCCGGAGGTATAGTTACTGACTTTAAAGGAGGAGGAGACTTTCTTTTTGGGCGGGAGATGGTGGCGGGAGGAAAGATCCATCAAAATCTGCTTGACACCATAAAGAAATACTGGTAAGATTCTTGTTCCTTACACGCTAAATTTAGGGTTATGAAACCCTTTGCCAAATCAATTCTGGCGTGATGAATAATGATAAAAAGCCAATTGTATTAGTATTAATATCATTGCTTTTGGGCTTTTTGGTAGCCAATAGAATCATCGATTTCCTTTTATCATATTCTGTTTCAGAAAATGTTGTTAATCAAATAGATTTTTTAAAAAGTATAAAGATATATGTGCTTTCTACATTCTTTTTCTTCCTGCTAATTGCACTGCCATTGGTTTTAAGGGCTAGATTGAAACAAAAAAAATTAAAATTGTCCAATTGGTGGCACGGACTAGTAACTCTGGAAGTATTGATTTTTATTGTAGTATTCTTTACTGCAGCATCAGATGTATTAAGCATATCCCTTATATTAATCTTATTTCAACCTTCAGTAATAATTAACTCTTTAATTATGAAGAAAAATTCTTAAAAGAATGAAAACACTAACACTACTAATAACCTTCCTAATGGCTGCCTGTGGGGGAGGAACATCTGGATCAGATTTAGCAGTTGCAGAATATGAGCCTGCGCCAATGGTAGAGGAGCTTGCAGACTCCAACATTTCGGGTTCATCCATGCGAAAAGCCTCCAGCCCTTCTCAGCAACAGCAAGAAGCAATTGAAAAAAAAGTTATTAAAACCGGAGGGATTTCTTATGGAGTAGAAAGCACTAAAGAAGAATATAGCCGGCTTTCCAATTTTCTAAAAAAGTATGATGCGTACATAGGTTCGGAGAATGAAAGCAAAGGATACGATCGGATCAATTATAATATCAATATCAAAGTTCCGCCACAGCATTTTGATGCATTGATTGCGGATATTACGAAAGACAAGAAAGTAGAAAATCGGTGGGTCAATACCGATGATGTGACTGAGAGATACTATGATCTTCAATCACGCATTGAGAACAAAAAGAAACTGGAGGAACGTTACCAAGAGATTCTGAAAAAAGCAGACAATGTTCGCGACATCTTAGAAGTAGAACGAAATCTAAATCAAGTAAGGGTGGAAATTGAATCTCTTCAAGGTCAATTTAAACTCTTAAGTCATAAAATAAGCTACAGTAATCTAGACGTTTCATTTTACGAGCTTCTTCCTTACGAATTAGATGGAGAACAAAGACCAGGCTTTGCGAAGCGTTTGCTCAACTCTCTCTCAGCAGGGTGGCAAGGGTTCTTGACCTTCATGATTTACCTATTGGCGCTATGGCCATTTGGGATTTTAGCATTTATCATTATTAAAGTCGTACAAAGAATTAGAGCAAAGAAAAAATCAAATTCTAATGAAATCTAACCAGAAGCAATTCCCCCTTATAAGGGGGTGCGATGGGAGGTGTGATAGCAGGGGGATGTTTCCTACTTTTGCCTGATGCAACAAAGAAACACTTCGAATTCCGTGCAACAATTCAAATAAATAATCGCATGAAACCAAACATACGCATAGGATACGGATACGATGTACATGCCCTTGCAGAAGGTGTAGACTTTTGGATTGGAGGAATCAAAGTGCCACACACACATGGTGCTTATGGTCACTCAGATGCAGACGTACTCATTCATGTCATATGTGATGCCCTATTAGGAGCTGCAAACATGCGAGATATAGGCTTTCACTTTTCAGATAAAGACCCAAAATTCAAAGGAATCGACAGTAAAATCTTGTTAAAAGATGTCATTCAAATCATAGGAGAGAAAGGGTATAAGGTAGGGAATGTTGACTCTACCGTATGTTTGGAAATGCCGAAACTCAATCCGCATATTCCAGAAATGAAAAAGTGTTTGGCTGAAGTAATGGGGGTTGAAGAGGAGGACGTTTCCATCAAAGCGACTACTACGGAGAAACTCGGGTTTGTAGGTAAGGAAGAGGGAGTAGCTGCTCATGCCACTGTTCTGATTTATAAAGACTAATGCCAATTAAAATAATAACCACCGAGGATGGTTCACATAGTCTCTTTAACGAAGAGCTAAATGAAACCTATCACTCTACTCGAGGGGCGAGAGGAGAGTCCATGCATGTGTTTATTAAGGAAGGATTAGAGTTTTGGCTGTCTCAAAATCAGGCAGAGGAAATCAAGATTCTGGAAGTAGGATTAGGCACGGGACTCAATGCTTTTTTGACGGCACAATTCGCTGAAGAAAAGAATCAAAAAATCCAGTTTACCTCACTTGAGCCGTTTCCAATTCGGAAAGAAATTTATGAAGACCTCAACTTTCATCAGTCTGATGAGGAAAAGGATTTACTTCTAAATATTCATGAAAGCGATTGGGAAAAAGAACTTGACTTGATGCCTACATTCAAGCTACATAAAACAACTACAAAACTCGAGCACTTCAACACCTCTCAACTGTTCCACATTATTTACTTCGATGCGTTTGCTCCAAGCAAGCAACCAGAAGTTTGGTCCTTGGGAAACCTGAAAAAATGCTATTCACTTCTGGAAGAGGGAGGAATTTTAACTACCTACTGTGCTCAAGGGCAATTCAAAAGAAACCTAGCTGAAGTTGGATTCAAAGTAGAAACATTACAAGGGGCCATGGGTAAGAAAGAGATGGTGAGAGGAATTAAAAATGACTAATTATTCGCCAAAAACCGGCCGCATAAAGTTTCGCTCATAGCTAACAATACACTTGGTTTCTTTAGCATATTCATAAGCCTTTATACAATCAGGATCATTCATGCTATCTGTCCTATACTGTTCATAAGAAGCGAGGGAGTTAAAGCTAAATAGCGCAACAGCTACATTGTTTGCCCCTTCATGCGGTAGAAAATAGCCATTGTGTTGTCCTCCAAATTTATTGACTAATGGTATCCACATTTTGGCGTAGGCCTCAAACTCCTCAAGTTTGTCAGGATCAATTTTATAGTTGACGTAGCAAGTAATCATAAGAGTTAAAATTTAATAAGTCAAAACTCTGCAATAGGACTTATATGATAACTATGAATGAGTGAAAATGATGATAGTTTGTCATGAATTTTATTCATCAATCATTAGATAGGCTTTAAATTTTATTTACAAACATGAGTATTATCATATATAATATTTACATTTATGAGGAATAATAAACGAAACGTTCAACCGAATCATAGAGATCATGCTGCTCTCTATAATGTGGTTGTACCAAATCGCTCAGATTTAAGCTTATAAAATATGAAAGGAAATAATTTAGGTGAGTTTGAGGAACTCATTTTGCTAACAGTAGCATCACTGGCAAAGGACGCATACGCTGTTTCCGTAAAGGAAGAGCTGGAAACAAGAGCTAAGAGAGTAACAAACATCAGTGCTATTCATTCATCACTCTACAGACTGGAGGACAAAGGCTTTCTCATCTCCGAGTTTGGTGGAGCTACTCAAAAGCGCGGAGGAAAGAAGAAGCGCTTTTTTCAGGTAACAAGTGCAGGTTTTGTGGTCTTGCGAGAAGCAAAAGAATTGAAAGAAGACTTTTACAAGACCATACCACAATTAGCAATAATCCACATTTAAGTTGTCAACCCATCAAAAATATATCATTCCTCCCAGGGCAGCAGAGAAGCTACTCCGACTCATATATGATGATGAGATGCTCGATGATATCCTTGGAGATTTACAGGAAATGTTTCAAGATCGTGCTCAAAGCAAAGGACTATTTAGGGCACGTATGCACTATTTCAAAGATGCATTTCTTTCCATCCGTAATTACGATTTAAGAAGAAAAAGAAAGGTCATTCAAAACAACTCAATCGCTATGTTCAAAAATTATATCAAAACTACTTTTCGTACGCTTGCAAAAAACCAAGTGTATTCGGCACTTAATATCTTCGGCTTAGCTTTAGGTATTGCTGCGTGCTTGTTTATAGCACAGTATGTTAGCTACGAATACAGCTACGACAAATTTCACTCAAACCATGAGAATCTCTATCGGGTGAAATATATGGTCTACCGTGGAGGTGAATTGGACATTGATTGTGCAGCAGCCGTTCCGCGAGTAGGACCATTCATGAAGGAAAATATGCCAGAGGTTGTGGATTTTGCACGTGCATTTCCTATATCCGGAGTGTTCGAGAAGGACAATAGACAATTTCGTGAAAAAAGGGTTCAGATTGCAGATCCAGCATTCCTAAAAATATTCGATTATCCCTTGATTCATGGGGATGTAGAAACCGCTTTGGAAGGTCCCAATAAGGTGGTAATCACTGAATCGATTGCCAACAAGTACTTTGGACGAACGGATGTAGTAGGTGAAGACATAAACCTATATACATGGATTGAAGCCAAATTGGAGATAACAGGAGTTACAGCCGATGTTCCTAACAATTCCCACTTGAAATACAACTTTCTCATTTCATACGAAACATTAAACAACCAAACCAGGAATGATGATGGAACCGCATCTTCAGAAACAGCTTGGGGATGGTATGATTTCAATACGTATGTTTTGCTTAAAGAGGGAACAGATCCAAAAGCTTACGATGAGAAATTTGCCGAAATATTATACGAAGAAAGAGGAGAAGATTTTGAAAAATATGACTTCAAAGCAGAGTTTCCACTCCAGCCAATCATAGACATTCACCTCTATTCAAACTTACTTCAGGAATCAGAACCAGCAGAGCAAGGAGACGGTGACACAGTGTTTTTTCTAAGCATTATTGCCGCTTTCATTCTTATTATTGCCTGGATTAACTACATCAATTTATCTACTGCAAAATCATTAGAAAGAGCAAAAGAAGTTGGTGTTAGAAAATCAATGGGTGCGTATAAAAAACAGTTAGTCAATCAGTTTTTGACAGAGTCTTTCGTCTTAAATCTAATTGCACTTTTACTCGCTGTTATCGTGGTTATCATTACTACACCTTTTTTTGGTCAGCTAGTTGATTCACAAATCAGTAGAGCGTTTTTTCTTCAGTCCAATTTTTGGTTGGCTGTAGCAGGTATTTATGTGCTTGGCTCGTTCCTTTCCGGATTATATCCAGCATTTATTCTTTCCTCATTCCGACCTATTCAGGTATTGAAAGGGAAGATGACTACAAATAAGTCAGGGATCTTGCTCAGACGAGCCTTGGTTGTTTTCCAGTTTGCAGCATCTATTACGTTGATTGCAGGTACCATCATCGTTTACCAGCAGCTAAGTCACATGAAAAAATTAGACGTAGGGTTTGATATGACAGATACCATGGTTATTAGAGGTCCTCAGGTATTTGCAGTAGACTCATTGTTTGGTTCAGCTCTCTCATCTTTTGAAAATGAGTTGAAGAACAATCCCAATGTTGAAAGCGTGACTAACAGCTCCAATGTGCCGGGAGATGAGATCTTCTGGACAAGGGGGATGAGGAATCAAGAGGATACACAAGACAAAAACTTTATTGTTTATCTCGTAGGAGTGGATCACGATTACTTCCCAACCTACGGAATAGAGTTTCTGGCTGGGAGAAATTATGATAAGAGTTTTAGCGCCGATACCGCTAACATCATTATCAATAAGGCGACTATGGAGTCATTGAAAATATCATCTCCTGAAGAAGCGATAGGCAAGAAAATCAATCTTTCAGGAGACAAAGGAACCATCATTGGTGTTGTTGATAATTACCGCCAACAGTCGGTAAAAAATAGCATCAATCCATTGGTATTTCCACTTGCTGAAAATTCATCCTCCTTCATTACGGTTAAACTTAAGACTGGTGAATACCAGGCGGCCTATGAAGATGGTAAGAGCATTTTTGATAATTTCTTCCCGGGGAATCCGTTTGATACATTCTTTCTGGATGACTTTTATAATAAGCAATATGCCAATGAACAAAACTTCAGTCGAGCATTTACGCTATTTGCATTTTTTGCAATCATTGTTGCTTGTCTTGGACTCTTTGGGCTGACATCTTTCACAGCTCTTCAACGAACAAAGGAAATCGGGATTCGAAAAGTATTGGGAGCCGATGTTTCCCAAATAGTTATGATCCTTTCAAGGGAATTCCTGATTCTCATTGCAATAGCTAATATTATTTCATGGCCTTTGGTGTATCTGATAATGGATGGATGGCTTAATAACTTTACTAGTAGGATAGCAATCGGAGTTTCTGTATTCATTATTTCAGCCCTTCTGGTTGTACTTATCGCATTGATTGCCGTTGGCAACAAGACCCTGTCGATTGCTAAAACCAATCCAATTCGCGCTTTAAGATATGAGTAGTAAGAAAAGAAAAAGGGTTGGATCGAGCCAACCCTTTTAGATTATTTTATCTTGATACCTGATTGATCTTTAAACCTTCCGGTAATCAGCCACCCACCAAAATCTTCTGATATAGCCATAATAAGTTCGTTTCTACCCTTTTTGAGATCCAAGTAAATTCCATCAAACAAGCCAATGGTACCTAGATACCTATAGTCACGTGATCGCCACCTATTATTCCCCCAATAGATGGGCTTGTCGTTGAGAATAGCTACCACTCTATCGCTGTAACCAAACTCAAAAAGTTTGATTTGATCTGAATCAGAAACGATGGTGACTTTAGCGAGAACTGTATTTCCGGGAGCTCCGTCTCGTAGTTTCTGGATTCTAGAAATATTGGCGGCAGTTCCTTCTTCAGCATTAATTACTCCTTGCCACCTTCGTTCTCGAATAACAGATCCAAGATCACTGGGATCATTCAGCATCTCTTCGCTAAACTTGTCAGATATTTCCCATTCTTCAATCAAGTTTTCAATGGGCTTTCGTTCAATAGGCTTAAAGTCAACTAGCTCTGGAGTTGTATGATCAATTGAAATATTTGCAATATGCATCCCTGAATTGTTACCCCCTGTAAATGCCAATGAACCTTTCTTTGATTCATGAAATAGGTTCCATGATAGATTGGGAGTTTCTGAGTAATCTAAAAACACTTGTGCCTGGTCATTATTTACCGCTATTTTAACATGCGTCCAATCATCATATGTATACTCGTATGGAAAAGAATATCGAGGGCCAAAATAAAGTTGCCAGGCTGTGATCCCCTGTGTGGTTGGGGCAGCTTGATTAGCATCTGGATTTCCTGATTGATGAGGTCTAATGTAGAATTGCTCGGCATTGCCACTTTCTAAACTTCCTCGGAAGTATACTCCAGGAAAAGCCTGTTCTTCCTTTAGAAAAATATCATACTCTATGGTACCATTTAGGAATTCGACATCTTTCAAAGTAATGCTCCCACCTTGCAAATAGATGGCGTCTGCCCCTCGATAGTTTTCGAGTATATAGGCACGTGCACTTATATTCCAGTTGGTGGTATCTATAGGGATAATTTCTTGAGCATGCACATTGAAGCTCATCCAGAACATCAATGCGAGGATATTGATTCGTGTTTTCATACCACAACCTTACGGGGATCAAATAGCTAGATCCATCCAATTCTGTTTCATCTTCGTTCAAACTCATTCAGAGTTGTTCAGAAGAAAGATCTTTTAGACATTTGATTATGACTGCCAAGTTTTCAGAGCAAGATTTACAACATCTTCAAGGCGAAATTGAAAGCAAACTCGAATGGGGGAATGCTTCATCATGGCATAGTTCTATGTTTGATGAACTTTCGGAAAAGGTATTTGAAGCGACACAGGTTATGCTAAGTGTGCCAACGCTAAAGCGTTTTTTTGGAGTGGTTAAGCACACAGGTGTACCAAGTATCACTACACTAGATGCTTTATCCAGGTTTGTTGATAAAGAGAATTGGAGAGCGTATAAACTTACTGGTGGCAGAATCTTGCATAAGCCCATCAGAAAGCCAAGAAAATCGATCTATGTGACAATAGGTTTTGTACTTGCATTGGTGATGGTCAGTCTGATTGGGAACAGGCGTCCAGAAGTGATTATAGATACTGCGGAATTTACTTTTTCAAGCAAAGTGCTAAGCAATGAATATCCCAACTCGGTAGTGTTTGATTTTGAGGTACCCACAAACCTGAGAGCGGATAGTTTGAA
Organism: Marinobacter alexandrii; assembly: GCA_039984955.1. Lineage (NCBI taxonomy): Bacteria > Pseudomonadati > Pseudomonadota > Gammaproteobacteria > Pseudomonadales > Marinobacteraceae > Marinobacter > Marinobacter alexandrii. Next base: position 1,934,083 of record JBDWTN010000007.1, on the reverse strand, counting down.
GATCCAACAATATTGGGATCCAACGAAGACTATTGCCGTTTCAAAGGAACAAACGCAGGCCACTGGCATCTACTATTTCCCAGGCTACTTTGAAGCTAAACTGCTGGTGGATGGTCAGGTTGCCAAAGCTCATGATCTCTTTTTAAAAAGTAATGGCTGGTTGGGATTGATTGAATACAATCCAATTCCTAAATACTTTCAACCAAAATTGGGTGATAGCTCTAGTCTCAGATTTCCTGAGAGAATTATCAACGAAGTGCAATCATCTGAAAATCCTTTGGAATCTACTTTCCATTTTATAGATGACCTGGGAGATGTTTCTGGAGATGATTTTAGTTTCACTGCGACTGTTCGAAATACGTTCGATGATCGTTGGGCAGTGTGTCAGTCACTGCGCATTTACTTCATTGGAACCTCAGGTGCAATGATCGTCCCTTTTTCAAAGATTGGCTGTGTATCGGATAATAACCTGATGTTAAACGATGTGTATCTGAGAGGCAAGGAGAATGATCTCTCCCCTTTGAGTGCTGATTTTTCAGAACCGAATGACATTTCTATTCAGGTAAAAGACAAGCAAGTTTTTGTGCTTATTAATGACAAACAAGTGTATAGCAAAGCGTATAATGAAACGATGGGCAGCCTTGTTGGTCTACGAATTAAGTTTACGGGGCTAGGAGAAGTACTGGATTATACAATTTCTGATCAAAACAATCATACAATCGAGCTCATCGCTCCTTAAACACTTTTAACATGAAGCAAACACTATCATCCCTATTTATCATGATCGCCATGTCATCCGTTGCTCAAAAGAAGGGTTATAAAGAAGATGTGACTTCTATCGAAAGCATTGGAAAAGCATATTATGAAATTGTATCAGGCCCCATAGGGCAGAAGCGAGATTTTGATAGATTAAGAAATCTGTTTCACCCACAAGCCAACCTTGTCTATAGCTTCTGGTCCGAAGAAGAACAGAAAAACAAGCTTATGCCTATGGGCATAGAAGGCTATATAGAAAAGCTTGATTATCTGGATAAAAAAGGATTCTTTGAAGAAGAACTATATGTATCAAACGAATCTTATGGGTCAATTACGCAATCCATCAGTACATATAAATTCTGGATGGAGGACAAAACAGCAGAGGGTCGCGGCTTCACAAGCTATCAATATTTTTATGATGGTAATAGGTATTGGATTCTTTCTATGCTTTGGATGATGGAAAGTGAGAAGTATCCTATTCCCCAAGCCTTATTAGGTAAATGAACAGGCTTTGGCATCCTTGCACATGGATTTTTAGGATGCTCATCTTGTCTCCAACTCTGCCCAAAGAGGCAAATGATCCGAAATTGGACCTGCTTCATTTAAGACTTTTGCGTCAATACAACGGAAGTAATTTTTGTTGTAGAAAATATAGTCGATCATCCTTACTGGATGCTCGCTTGAAAACGTCCTATTTTCAAGCTCCTGATCGAAAGGTATTGCTGATGTGATCCATTTTGCTTCCATCAGGAGATCAATAGCATCTCTTTCGGCTGACCTGTCTGGAACTTCACTATTGAAATCGCCCATCAGGAGAACAGGCTGTTGTGAAGCGTATTTTTCAAATTCACGTTTCACTATTTCTAGCTGTTTTAATCGCGTCTTTTTATCAAATGCCTCCAGATGGACATTCATGATTTTCACTTGACTGCCTCGAAAATTGATTTCGGCGATTTGGAGCAGACGGTTTAAATAGAATGCGCGATAGTAGGCTGGTGCACTCAAATTGGGGTTGAGTATGATGGTTGTATCAGTTTCAATCGGGTATCGAGAAAGAATTGCTTGCCCACTTAACATTTGCCCAAAATGATTTGATGGTGGCCAATATGGGAATGGCACATACTTTTTGTCCCAATTAATGGATTTGTATCCGGATACAAATTTACCAGCGGATGCGATGGAATCAAGTTGATCTACATGAAAAGATCGACTAGCGCCGAAATCAATTTCTTGAAAGCTCACAACGTTTGCATTCGCAACTTTGATGAGATTTTTTGCTTGCATAAGCTGGTCAGCGAAAAATTGTGATTCCCTATGAATCGAAAGATTATTCGTCATCCCGGATAGATAGCCAATATTAAATGTCATTACCTTAAGTGTTGAGTCACGACTTTCTATCGACTCTGAGTAGTCAATAACTTCTGTATGTGATTCTTTAGACAAATTGCTAGAACTCATATAAGCAGCCAATAAAACAACAGAAATGGACAGAACAGCCAAAAGGGCTAAACCTTTCTTCAATAGGTGTATCATATAAAAGCTAAACTGCTTGAAATTAGTATTTTTAGCCTAAACCCGGTTTACAAATATTAGCCTCAGCAAGTTCTGTTTGCGACGGATTCGTTTTGAAAATTTAGATGAATGGCAAGTCCTTTGATAAATTTTCGAGGCGAAGATGGTGTGAACAGGGCTTGTGAGAAAAAATGACTGATTTTGGTATGAAATTCATTATTTCCGCTTGAAATATCCTGATACTCCAATATGTATTTCTCAATTCTTCTACTAGTAATCAGTTGAAACTGAGGCAAAATTTTAAACCTGGTTTAGGTTTTTAGATATAATCAGATGAAAGTTTTTGCCAACCCCTCAATTACCTTTACCTCATGTCAGAAAAGAAACTCTTCCTACTCGATGCATTTGCACTGATCTATCGTGCTCATTTTGCGATGAGCCAAAACCCCAGACTCACGACCAATGGCATCAACACAGGGGCTATTTTGGGGTTTACTAACTCGCTTTTAGAGATTATTACTAAAGAAAATCCTACTCATATAGGTGTAGCATTTGATACACATGCACCGACATTCAGACATGAAGAATATAAGGAGTATAAAGCGACGAGACAAGAGCAGCCTGAAGAAATTAAGGTGGCCATTCCATACTGTCTCAAGATTGTGGAGGGTTTCAATATTCCTATTTTGATGAAAGATGGATTTGAAGCTGACGACCTGATTGGTACCATTGCGAAGAGAGCAGGTAAGGAAGGGTTCAAGGTTTTTATGATGACGCCAGACAAAGACTTTGCTCAATTGGTGGATGAGAATATTTCACTCTTCAAACCAAGAAGGATGGGAAGTGGTGTGGATATCATGGGTATACCTGAAGTGCTTGCCAAGTTCGATATTGATGATGTAGATCAAGTAAGAGATGTCTTGGGACTCAAAGGAGATGCAGTAGATAATATTCCAGGAATTCCAGGAATAGGAGATAAGACAGCTTCTAAACTTTTGAAAGAATACGGTTCTGTTCAAGGCATTATTGATCATGTAGACGAGCTAAAAGGCGCTTTGCAAAAACGAGTACAGGAGCATGGCCAACAAGGCATTATGTCGAAGCAGCTGGCTACCATCAACATTGATTCACCTATTGAGTTCGATGAAAACGCATTAAAGTACGGGGATCCAAATCCAGATATTCTTCAGCCCATTTTTGACGAACTAGAATTCAAAACCATTGCGAGGCGGGTCTTTCAAGAAGAAAATGAAATAAAGAAAGCGGATACGGCTCAGTTGGGTCTTTTTGACGGAGGTGGTGAAAGCGAGCCAGCAGCGAGTAGTAAGGAATTCATTGAGACTGTGAAACATACGTATCACCTAGTAGAAACTGAAGGTGAGATTACGTCTCTTGTGGAGAAATTATCTCAACAAGAGTCTTTCTGTTTCGATACAGAGACCACAAGTCTTGATACCCGTGAGGCCAAGCTCGTTGGAATTGCTTTTGCCATTGAAAAAGGAGAAGCATGGTATGTTTCATGCGGAGATAAAGCCCAAGAAGTAGCATCCTCATTTAAGGAAGTTTTAGAGAATGATGAGATCAGGAAAATAGGCCAAAACCTTAAGTACGATATTCAAGTGATGCGTAACTATGATGTGCGTGTAAGAGGTCCGATTTTCGATACCATGTTAGCTCACTTTTTGTTAGACCCAGAGTCAAGCAATAGCATGGATTGGCTAGCAGAAACCTATCTCAATTACAAAACCATCTCTTTTGAGTCTTTGGTAGGTCCAAAAGGGAAGAATCAAAAAACCATCGATCAGATTGACCCGAAAAAGGTAAGCGATTATGCCTGTGAGGACGCAGATATCACACTTCAACTAAAAGAAGCCATTGAAAAAGAAATAGCTGAACGAAAGCTGGAAAAATTGCTGCACGAAGTAGAGGAACCCCTGTCCTTCGTACTTGCTGACATGGAGTATCAAGGGGTGAAAGTGGATACTGATACGCTAGAAAAGATGTCGGGAGAGTTGGATGAAGAAAGTAGGAAAGCGCAGGAAGAAATCTTCGAAATTGCAGGAGTAGAGTTCAACATAGGTTCACCAAAGCAGCTTGGAGAGATCTTGTTTGATCGCTTGAAACTTGTTGAAAAACCTAAAAAAACGAAGACAGGGCAGTATGCAACCGGTGAAGATATTTTGTCAAAACTTGCGGATGAACATCCAATTGCAGCCAAGATTCTGGAATTCAGAGAATATCAAAAACTGAAATCTACTTATGTAGATGCATTACCAAAGCTGATAAGTCCAACAGATGATCGAATTCACACTGATTATCGTCAGACGGTAGCTGCTACTGGCCGTTTGAGTTCCAATAACCCAAACCTCCAAAATATCCCGATTCGAACAGCAAAAGGAAGAGAAATTCGAAAAGCATTTATTGCTAAAGATGATCATCACTTGATGATGGCTGCCGATTACTCGCAGATTGAGCTGCGAATTATGGCTTCATTCTCAAAGGATGAAAGCATGGTCCAAGCTTTTAGAGAAGGAAGAGATATTCATGCAAATACGGCTGCCAAAGTATTTGGTGTAGATCTGGATAATGTAGAGCCTAACATGAGACGAAAAGCCAAAGAAGTGAACTTTGGGATCATTTATGGTATATCGGCTTATGGGCTTTCGCAAAACTTAAATATCTCCAGAGGAGAAGCACAGGAAATCATTGACTCCTATTTCAAAGAATTTCCAAACGTGAAGAAATATATGGATGAGACGATTGAGAAAGCTAAGAAAGATGAATATGTAGAGACAATTCTTGGGCGTAGGCGCTTCTTGAGAAATATCAACTCCCGGAATTTCACGATGCGAGGGTTTGATGAACGTAATGCTATCAACGCACCTATTCAAGGAAGCGCAGCAGATATTATCAAAATTGCCATGATAGATATCCATGCATGGATGCAGGAAGAAAAACTTCAATCGAAAATGATCATGCAAGTACATGATGAATTGGTCTTTGACATGCACAAAGACGAGCAAGGTCTACTTATGAAAAAAGTGGAAGAATTTATGAAAAACGCTCATCCATTGGAAGTTCCAATGGAAATAGGAATGGGCGTGGGTGTGAATTGGCTTGAGGCTCATTAATGATGAGAAAGAGTCTGATTTTTTTCTGCTTATTTAGCACCTTAGGTCTTTTAGGACAGCAGTACGAGGGAGTTTTTATTGAAAAGAAGGATGTTGATGCTGATAACAAACTCTTCGTTTCAGGGAGAAGTTTTATGTACATTGTAACGACAACTATTCCAGGGGAGGATATCCCTGATCAGGTGACTTTTACAGTTTTGGATGTAAAGCAATCAAAACGGACAAATAAGAACCAAACAGAGGTAGTGATTTCTTATGACCCTGATAATGGAAGATATCAGGCGACAGGTATTGTGGAGAATGCTAAAAACTTATGGCTTCATCCTCCACGAAGCTCATTTTTTGAAGTGCTTGAAACATGCCCATTTCCGTATGTAAAATTTCCTATAAAAGACGGAGACGTCTGGCATGAAAAGTTGAAGGTTGGAGATGAGTGGTCTCAAGGGAAATGGACTGGAAATCTACTTTTTGAAATCAGCTATAAGGTTGTAGAGGAGAAGGTTGTTGACACTGAGAAAATAAAGACTAGCTTCTTTGCCATAGAAGCTGAAGCAAAATCATCCGTCGGCACATCCAAAGCAAAATTTCTATTTAATGAAAATATGGGATTTACTATCATTGATTTCACCACGCTTGAAGGCCGCAGAATTCATTTCAGGTTGGATCAAACCATAGACGGAGAATCGATCAAAAGTCTTGAAGATTTTATCTTGATGAAACGCTAACAACAACTATTAACTTATGTCAGGATTACTATGTTTAACTTATTTTAGGATGATACTTATTTCCCCCTTGAGGGGACTAGGGGGTGACTTTATCGAGAATCCAATTTTCGATTGTCCTAATCACATTGTTGATATCAGATAAAACTTCAGAGTCCTCGAATCGAAGAATTTCATATCACATTTCAATTAGTTTCTTTTCTCGCTTTTGATCTTTTATTGCTACTTCTTCGATATGATGGCTATATCCATCTACCTCGATGATTAGCTTCAAATCCTTACAGAAAAAATCTACGATAAAATTTCCGATGGGCCTTTGTCTTAAGAATCGAAAACCCATCATTCTTTTTTCGCCAAGTACTTCTCGCCACATAACTGTTTTGATTTAGCTGGATTTTTTCTTAGTTCTCGTGCATATTGCTTTAAATTTTTGTTGTAGTTGTTATTAGAATAATTTATCATAATAATATCACCCCCTAACCCCCTCAAGGGGGAACTAGATTCGAGTAAATTTGTCAATCAATTTAATAAGGATTTGTCCAATACTATGCTCACCACAATCCCTTCCTTCTCTGACATCAAGCGTACGCATCAGCGAATCTCGAAGTACATTATCCAAACGCCTGTAATGACGTCTAAAAACATCGATGAAATAGCAGGATGTCATATCTTCTTCAAGTGTGAAAACTTTCAAAAAGTAGGTGCTTTTAAGATGAGAGGAGCAGCTAATGCGATCTTCAGCTATCGCCCTGAAGACCGTGCCAATGGCTTTGCTTGTCACTCTTCTGGGAATCACGGTCAGGCAGTAGCACTTGCTGCTAAATTGGCCGGATCAAAAGCATACGTAGTGATGCCAAAAAATGCGTCAAAGGTGAAGATTGATGCGGTGAAAGGATACAATGCAGAAGTCATTTTCTGTGAACCCAATGATCAATCACGAACGAAGACATGTGAAGACATTGTAAAGAAGACAGGCGCCATACTCATTCATCCTTTTGATGACTATAATATTATCGCTGGTCAGGCGTCAGCCGCCAAAGAACTGATTGAAGAGGTAGATGATTTGGACGCAATCATTAGTCCAGTCGGTGGCGGAGGATTAGCTGCGGGCACATGTCTAGTAGCACACTTTCTTGATCCAAACATGGAAGTTTATCTTGGAGAGCCGGAAGCCGTTGATGATGCATATCAATCATTAAAGGCAGGAAAAATTATTCCCAATAAATCTTCAGATACGATCGCAGATGGTTTGAAAACAACAGTTGGTCAGAAGAATTTCGACATCTTAAAGGATCACGTAAAGGAAGTACTTCCAGTTACTGAAAAAGAAATCGTCTCTGCCATGAAGCTGATTTGGGAGCGAATGAAAATTGTGATTGAGCCTTCATGCGCTGTTCCATTTGCCGCAATTCTAAAGAACAAGGAACTCTTCAAAGAGAAACGTGTAGGTGTTATTCTTACAGGAGGTAATGTAGACTTGACCAAGCTACCTTTCTGATTTTATGACGGAAAGAAAAGTCTTTATCATTTCAAACCCTTTTTCCGGGGGTAAATCTGAGAAGATTACAAACTCTCTCAAGAAAAGACTTTTCCATGAAGGTATTGATCATCATTCTTTTGATACTATTCAAACTCAAAATGCAACTAAATCAGTAGCTGAAAACCTGGATGGGTCTTTTACCGATCTTATCATTATTGGTGGTGATGGAACCATTAATGAATCAATCAACGGATTAAAATTTGATATACCGGTCTCCATAATACCTGCTGGAACAGGAGATGATTTTGTAAAGAATATTTCAATCGGGAAAAATCTAGAAGATCAAATACAAACAGCTATTTATGGTCAGGTAAAACAGATAGATCTTGGTCAGTGCAATGACCGAAAGTTTGTGAATGGTGTAGGTATCGGATTCGATGGTCAAATTGTTGAAGATATGGTATCCAAGCGTGTTCCTCTTCTGAAAGGTCATACTGCCTATTATTACCATGTGCTTCGTATTCTTGGAGGTTATCGGGAGCGTTCCTTTCAATATAAAATCGATGATTATTCCTTTAAAAAGGAACTTATTCTACTAACTATAGGCAATGGAACCACATTCGGAGGAGGTTTTAAGTTGATGCCAGAGGCAAAGATTGATGATGGCTTATTAGAAATATGTGAAATAGGCAAAGTATCTGGATTCAGAAGGTTTTTGAATGTTGGAAAGCTATCGGGAGGCACACATGGATCGATGAGTGAAGTCAGTTTTTACAAAGCTAAAAAAGTAAGCATAGCAGGAAATGACGCTCTATTTGCACATATAGATGGCGAGAGAATGGGTCAGCCACCTTTTGAGATTAAGGTGCTGCCAAAGGCATTGAAGCTGAGATTTAGTTCTTTTTGAATCAGCATCAGATCCTGGCCAATATTAGTATTTTCCCAACAAGATATATTGATAATTTATCACGCTTTATTTATGACATTCATATATGATATCACAATAAAATAGATTGTTATCAAGAAAATTAAGCCTAATTAGAGCTTTACGATTTGAAACCTTTAATGTCATGAAACTAAAGTTTGCACTTTCCTCAGCTTCAAGGATTGACGGCACCCAAGTGATTCCGTAATTTCTCCATTGAAATGAGTTAGGAAACAACTTTGCTAAAGAATCTTTGGTTGTTTTATTATCTACTTTTAACTCGTCAAGAATTAATTTATTCTCAGATACTCTAAAGTCAATCTCTTGTAGGTAAACTATATCTCCTATTTTTTTATACTTCAATCCTTCAAAAAAGAGATTTTTCACTTCATCATGATTATTTAAAGTTAGGCAGACGTCATCAGCTTCAATTGATGTTTTTGTCGTTGCTTTTTTCTCAAGTTTTGATCCTTCATCTTCAAAAATGATTTTTTTAAAATCAAAAATGATTTCATCAAATTCTAAATTATCAAGCTCAATAGAATCATACTGAGTTGGAGGTTTCTGTAACATCATCCAGATCGGTTTGGGAATAGTATCTAGCATGCGATAATCTGGATAAATAGATGGCTCTATAGATACAGAATCATCTATTGGTCTCGCATATTCTTCACTTTCAGTTTTACTGGACTTTACTTGATCACAACTAGGAAATAGAGACAAAGTCAAGAAGAAGAGGAGTATTGTTTTTAAATTCATCTAATTTCCATTTAAAAAATCAAAAACAACACTAAAATCAGATTCTTTTACTTGTATTAAAATACTTCTTGCCGGATGGGAACACCCATTGCAATCTACAGCATATTCAATATTCCGGTGTAAAACTCCCCTTTTTAAAAACTGATGCGTATAATCATACATAGTACTTTTAAACGTACTTAAGTCAGAATCAATCATGATTTCTGTGTACGTAATACTAATATTCTTGCCACCTATTTTAATAATTGCACTAAATCGATCATAAACTGTGTTAGGCAAATCAGAGAATATACTTCTAGTGTTCCCGTTTATATTATTTTTCTTGCAATACCGAAGATAATTCATGATTTGTGCTGCTTTTCGGGAATCACTTGAGTCATCGTAGGAAATTTTGGGAAAAGACTCTTGATCTTCATCAAGACTAACTATTTCAATACAATTCCCATTTGCTCCACCAATTCCGCCTGTCCCACAATCATCAGCTACTCCAATCGTACCTCCTGAACCTCCACTAGAACCCCCTCCTGTTCTTTCCGGTCTTTCAGGTAGTGGAGTTCCTAGTCCTCCACCTCCTCCCAAAGTTGGTCCACCAGTATTACCTCCACCGCCTCTGCAATGCGCATCACCGCAATCACAGTGCCATGCTCTTACAGCAGCATTACCGTCATTTAAACCATCTCCGTCACTATCTATTGGGCCCCCATCAAGCCATATATATCCACAGTCACAGCAGTCTGGTAGAGAAAGAGTATTATCATCACTATCTGTCCGGCCATTCGCATTCACATGAGTGACTTCTTCTCCATTTTCATAATAAGATGAAGATTGAATATTTCTATTCAGATCAAGAATCTGATGAGTACCGGTAAATGTGGATAGACTAAACAGAGAAAACTCAAATTCAAAGTGTTGAATGTATCCTACATATCCATCGTTTGTAGGCTCCAGTACTAAATATTCTTTAGTTCCAGAAACTTCACTTTTTATTGGGATCGAATAATGCGCTCCTCGTCTATTAGGATCAATATGAGTCTTCATCACCTTCTCAAGATCTAAATCTCCAATCTTGTTTGATTCGAAATCAAACGTGGTTCGCCCTCTTTCAGATGTGTTATTAAAATTCCTCATGAGTCCAAAAAGTTGATCATCGTCTTGAGGGTTCACAAGTTCAACAATCTCCTCAAATTGGAGCTCAACCTATTCTGATTGAGTACAGGTAAACAAAAAGAGGCTCAAAAAAATAAGTAAGAATAGAGGGTTCAGTGATTTCATATGATGATTAGGTTTTGAAAAATTGAAAGATGAAGCTATTCTAGGTATTTACAAGTTTATCTAACATTTTAAAAAAATACCATAAAACGGATAGGTTTTACAGCATGTTTTGCCATGTTTTTTCCTAAACGTGGTAATTAATGTAAGATCAGAACTTTATTTTCTTATTCAATCCGTCACAATTCACAACTCTTACTCTTCTCTCTTAAACTTAGCCTTCTTCTTAAACCTTAAATAGAACCAAGCAGTAACGGCAATCACACCTATACTGATAAACTGTGAGTGAGAAAGTACTCCATCAATAATGTATCCTCTCGCCTCATCTCCACGGAAGAATTCTATGATTCCCCGTCCAAAAGCATATAAAATGATGTAAATAAAGAATAGCTGTCCTTCAAAACGCTTATGTCTTTTGAACATCAGCAAAATCACAAGAATGCCAAAGATTAAAGTAGCAGAATAAAGTTGAGTTGGGTGGAGAGGAGTGTGTAGCGGTTCAGCTTGAGAAGCTGGATTTGTAAACGTTATGCCCCAAAGCGCATCTGTGGGCGTTCCATGGCAGCATCCAGCGAAAAAACATCCCAACCTTCCTAACCCATGGATGATGCATGCTGTGATAGCTAGCCGATCCATTAGTGGCCAAAGAGGCCATTTTTCTTTCTTGAAGTACCATACAATGATGGGAATAGCAAAAAGGAGTGAGCCATAGAAAACAAAACCAGTACGAAAGTTCTGTTTCATATTCTTCCATGACCCAAAATAGAAGGAAGGGTCTTCCAGATAAAAGAAAAGCTTGCCGCCAATGAAGGCAAATAATATAATCAGGATGGCAAGGTTCTGAATCTTTTCACGCTCAATACCCAAGTCTTTTTTTACAGAATAGGTCATATAAAAAAATCCAAGCGTAGCTCCTATCATGATCATGAACCCGTAGGTATGAATCGTAAAATCACCAATTGTAAAGAGTTCCGGATGCATCCTTAAAATTAGCTTTTAAAAACTGTTTCTTTAGTCTCGTTGCTATCAAATACTCGAATAGCCACCACATCTGCTTCCGCAGTTTTTATACCATCTTTTGAATAAAAGTCACATTTCAGTACAGTCTTGCGTCCTTTTACTTCAATGACTCGAGCCCTAAGTTCTACTTCCGTATTGGGTGTGGGTTTAAGATACTTTACAGAGAGTGTTCCTGTAGCATAGCGATACTCAGGATCTGTATTTAGCGATCTTCCTTCTCGTCGATAAGCATCAGCCATAGCTGTCCCCATACAATGGCAATCTATCAATGTAGCCATGATACCTCCATTCATTAGGTTACTCCAACCATGGTATTCTTCTTTAGAATGCCACTTACACACAGACTCCTCACCCTCCCAATAGCTCTTAATCTGCAAACCAGCATGATTATGACCACATCCAAAACAAACATTCTCAGGCATGTGATCTTGAAAATATTTTGACTCACTCATTTTAGTAACTTTACGAAGAAGCGTTCTTCCAAAATTAACCGAATATGTATCACACTCTCGACCTACATTTTCAAAATTATGATCATGCCATTGCAGCTTTTGTCATAGAAACCGAGGATGGTCCTGTATTAATTGAATCAGGCCCATATAGCACTTTTCCGAGTCTAGAAAAGGGGCTAAATGATATTGGATATAAGGTTGGAGACATCAAACATCTACTTTTATCACACATCCATTTTGATCATGCTGGAGCAGCCTGGGCTTTTGCTGAAAAGGGAGCGAAGGTTTATCTGCATCCGTTTGGATTTGATCATATGCATGATCCAACCAAATTAGTGGCTTCAGCTACCATGATTTATGGTGATCAGATGGATACACTATGGGGAAGAATGGAGGGAATTGCGAAGAAGAATTTGAATATAGTAGAGCATGATGAAGTGCTGGAAATTGGCGGTCAATCTTTTCGAGCCTTACATACCCCTGGACATGCCAAGCATCACATTGCCTGGCACTGGAAGGACACCATTTTTACGGGAGATGCAGCAGGGGTTAAGATAGAGGGAGGACCCGTGGTGCCTCCGTGCCCACCACCAGATATCAATCTGGAAGACTGGATGCATTCAATTGACCTCATACTTTCTAAAAACCCAAACCGATTAGTCTTGACTCACTTTGGGGAAGAAATGAATCCGAATATTCATATGAAGGAACTGAAGGAGATTTTAAATGACTGGGGACAATGGATGAAAGCTAAATGGGAAGAAGGATTGAGTAATGATGAGATCACTCCTCTTTTTATGAAGTATACAGCTCAGCAATTGAAAGACAGAGGTGTTTCAGATCATGGCATCAAACAATACGAATTAGCAAACCCTTCATGGATGAGTGTGGCTGGGTTAGTGAGGTATTGGAAGAAGAAACAAGGAAGCTAAAATCAACTATGTTAATTGCCAACGAAACATTCGAGAAACTCACAGCTCTGGATAATCAAAACGAGTATGAGTGTTGCACGTTCAAAAATTGCGACTTTTCTGGAGGGAATCTATCAGCCACAAAATTCATCGAATCTGAATTTATTGATTGCAATCTCAGTAATGCAAAGTTAAATGAGACCTCAATATTGGATGTGCAATTCAAGAGTTGTAAAATGCTTGGAATTCAGTTTGATATGAGCAATCCATTGTTGTTTTCAGCGATTTTTGAAAATTGCCAGCTAAACGATTGTACATTTTATGAAATGAAGCTTCGACAAGCGGAGTTTACCAATTCGAGCCTGGAAGGGGCCGATTTTACAGCTGCTGATATGAAAGAAGTGAAGATTACAGGATGCGATTTGTCCAATGCGAATTTTGATCGAGCGAACCTTGAGGGAGCTGACTTTCTTATGTCAGTAAGACTCCAAATAGATCCAGAACTTACCCGTATAACGAAAGCAAAGCTTTCAATGAGTCAATTGCCAGGTTTGCTTTCCAAATACAACCTGAAAATCAAAGGGTAATGAGGCTGTCTCAAAAGCCCACATGAACGTCATAGCGAACAAAGTGAAGCTATCTCAAATGATTTAAGCTTTTTTTCTATAGCGAGATCGCTTCGATTCCTCGCGATGACGGCTTTTGAGACAGCCTCATTAATCTAATTACATAGTCGAGGACTTGCGTCGCATTCAGATTGTGGGATAGGTAGAATGAACATGTCTGATCTTGGATCTCTTCCACCAATAAAGACATCCGTTCTGCCACTTACTGCCCATCTCTTTAAGTCATGAAAATAGACACCTTCATATATCAACTCTCGGTTTCTTTCGATAACAAGACTGTCATAAAAGGCATTTGCAGTCAACGTATCTAACAAGGCGGGGAGTCCGGATCGTGTTCTTACAGCATTTAAGTCATCCAGCGCTCCTCCCATCACTGGCGAAGTAAATCCTCCATCCTCAAGAATAGCTTCTGCTCTTGAAAGTAAAAGTTCAGCCAATCTGATAACAGGAATGTTTGCGTCCGTTCTAATGAATTTGGCAGAGCTTACTTGCGTAGTATTTATCACATCGTTGTAATAAGCTGCGGTATTGCTTACCTCGTTCGCCGAAGAGTTTGTCGTAAGGTTTTCTTGCAACACAAACCTGGCATCAGGAGTATAAAATCCTGGAAGGTTGTTGAAGGTACTCTGGATATTTAATAGTTCGTAATTAATATTTAATGCAGCAAACCCCACTCCATTGAGAGATGCTAAGTGCGCTACCAACCCTGTCCTTGTCGCAATGCTGCCTGTGGACGAAACAGAGTTTTGTTGAATGACAAATACGTCTTCATCTGATATTGACGTATTGTTGAATGCATCCATGACATTCGTGTTCAAACTATAATTGGGGATGAGCTGGTTTAGGTAACCTAAGGCCGTATTGAATTCGTTCTGCTGCATCGCTATTCGTGCCAGGAAAGCTCGACAAACATTAACATCTATTCTACTTTCTAGAACTCCGAGTAATGATTCAGCCGCTTCCAAGTCATCTATTGCTCTCTGATACACATCTCCTACAGAAGAACGAGTTAACTCAGGGATTTCATTTGCATCATTGATTTGATCCAGAAGGATGGGTACAGCTGGCTCATTTATTGTGCTAGCTTCGTATTGAGGACCCCAAAATCGAGCCAATTCAAAATATAAGATACCTCTAATAGCTCGGGCTTCACCCTCAATTCTATCTTTCAATGTACTGTCATCCACCCTGTCAATATTGGCTATAATACCATTGACGATATTGATTGTCTCATAAGCTCTTCGCCAGTTGGCTTCTACTCGTAAGTTGATCTGAAGGATGTCTTTGTCCATGAAATCTTGGTAAGCGGGTGCTTCACTTGCTCTCCAAAAAAATATAGTATTAATAGTTCTGGCTAACAACGTGCCAATGATCTGGAAATCCCCCCCGTAGAGTTCGCCTCCATCTCCCCCATCATAGATTCCACCCAAATTCACATATGCGCCATTTAAAGCATCTTCAAAATTTTGATCAGACGTATAAATATCTCCACTCAAAGAGTTTTCAGCTTCAATGTCTAATAAGCCATCACATCCTCCGATAAGAACTGCAATAGCAATGATGAATAGTCTGCGGTAATTGCTAAATTTTAATGTCTTCATGTTACAGTCCAATTTTGATTCCTGACATAATGATTCTAGGCTGTGGAGTATTGAAATTATCAATACCTCTACTGATGTTTTGTCCAATGATGCCATCCAGCGGATCGAAATAACTAACGTCTGGGTCATATCCGATGTAATCCGTAAAGGTCAGTAGGTTGGATGCAGAGACATAAATACTCATGTTTCTGAGCCCTCCCAGACTACTCAACATAGATTCCGGGAAATTATATGTTAATGTAATGTTCTTCAGTCGTATATAGTCCCCGCTTGAAAGCCACCTACTGCTTTGCAGAGGGAAGTTATTGGTAGGATCCAGGCGAGGAATATTAGTTTCATCACCAGGAGCATACCATCGATTGACTTGGTCTTGAGATTGACCTAAATTCAGAATTCCACTATTGGATAAGATTTCACCAGTTTGGAAATAAAGATCTACTCCAGAGACGAACTGAAACATGAAAGAAAACTCAAAGTTCTTATAAGCAATGGAGTTGGTTAGCCCCCCAAAGAGTTCGGGATTTGGATCACCAACGATCATTCTGGGAGCTTCATTCCAGTTATCTGTCGTTCCTCCTTCTCCATCATCATAAAGCGAATTTCCAGTAGCTGGATCTACACCTACAAATTTCTTCATATAAAACACGCCAGCAGACTCACCTTCTCTAAACGCGTTCACGCCTACCGTAAGTTCAGGAAGATTTCCTAAGTCCTCTATCGTGTTTTTATTGGATGAGATATTAAAATCGGTAGTCCATGAAAAATCACTTTTCTGAACATTGACGGTACTTAAGTTGACTTCAAAACCCTGGTTTTTCATCTCAGCCACATTTGCTAAGTATTCTGAAAACCCTGTATACAGTGGTGGAGGTACCGGGAACAATAAATCACTGGTTGTTTTTACATAGTAATCGAATGAACCGCTAATTCGGTCATTGATAATTCCAAAATCCAATCCAACATTAAGTTGAGCAGTCGTTTCCCATTTCAAGTTCTCATTGGCAAGGTTTGCAGGCTCTAAGGTTGCATTCACACCATATCTGGAAGATCTAAAGTAATTCTGACGATAAGCAAAATCATCCAATGGAGTATTACCAACTAAACCATAACTCGCTCTTAGTTTCAAAAGACGGACTGTTTCTACATCGAAGAAAGGGGCATTATTCAACTTCCACCCTGCTGATACAGCGGGGAAGAATCCATACCTATTTTCTTTGCCAAACTTTGAGCTTCCATCTAGTCTTCCACTTAATTGGAAATCAAATTGATTTCCGAGAGAATAGCTGATTCTTGTATATCCTGAAAGAAATACAAATGCACTACCTGGGATGCCGGCTTCAGTGGCGAAAAAAGTATCATTAAACGTAAAAGAGGATTCTGATTTCTGGTATGAGCCACCTAAAATGACCGAGAGGTTATCTCCATCACCGACTTCATCAGTGTACGTAAGCCATCCATTGAGTATTGTATTTACAACTTCTTCTGAGCTCGTTCTCGTTCTTCCATTTCCAGTGCCTGCTCCTTCTTGTGTTTGTGATCCTTGAAACCTGTCTGACGTTATATCACTTAAGTCGACACCTCCATTTATATCTGCCGTTAGGTTATCATTGATTTCATACTTTAATCCCAGACTACCAATGATACTATTATTGGTTACGATATTAGAAGCAAAGTTGACTTCCGTCAACGGGTTGTACTCTAAACTTCGAACGTCTAACTGAAAATTATTTGTCGGATTGTACGTATCTGAGGCTGGGAGAACAATCGCCTGTAAAGGAAAAGCCAAGTCTTGATTTTCTGGGAGTTGATTGTCTTTTGTATAGATATAGTTTAAGTTGAAAGTTGCTGAAAGTCGATCGTTGATTTTGCTATCGAGGGAAACTGACCCATTAAATCGATCAAATTTATTTCCTATTAATATACCTTCTTGAGTGGTGTATCCTACAGAAGCAAAATATCCTAACTCTTCAGACCCACCCTGAAAATCAACATTGGCACGATGTGAAATGCCTCTACGAAAAACTTCATTTTGCCAATTGGTACTGCCACTTGTGCGTAACTCGTCATAAAATCCTGGAATATTTAGGTTGATGGTTCTGCCAGTACCACTGGCAGGAACAAACCTCACAGAGTCAATCCCGGAAGTATAAAAAGTCTCTAAAAACTGGCGGTCAATTTGGTTGTATGTAACTCCATCTATTTCAATAAGAGGATTAAATACCAGATCATTAGCCAAGTCTTCAAATCCTCGAAGGATGAATTCAAATGTTTGAAGAAGATTTTCATCTCCATTTTGGATGTCTAATTTTTTTGGGGTTTCACTAACACCAAACTGATAGTCAACATTCACTTGCATTTTACCCGAGTTTCCACTTTTGGTATTAATAATGATAACACCGTTTGCTGCTCGCGATCCATAAATAGCGGTAGCAGAGGCGTCTTTTAAAATCTCAATAGATTCAATATTACTTGGATTGATATTCGATTGATTTTGAGAGGCGAGTGGTACTCCATCCACCACATAAAGAGGTTGATTGGATGCGGAGAGTGAAGAACCTCCCCTAATTCGTACTTGAGTAGGCTGGCCTAATGTGCCACTTGAATTTTGCACAAACAAGCCTGCCGTCACTCCTTGATTGGCTTGCTCCAAATTGATTAATGGAGCTGGACTAACATCTTCAGCGGATACACTAGAAATACTGCTTGTCAATTCATCTTTGCTTTGAGAGCCTATGCCCATGCTGACTACATTGTCTGAATTAGCCTTTGACCTCATGCTGATAGAAATCGAGGCTTGGCCGGTTAAATAAATTTTTTGTGATTGAAACCCTTCGGCAGTAATGATGAGCGTCTCGTATCCATCATTTAAATTCAAGGTAAACGCACCGGAAGCATTGGTAGTAGAATAAGTTTCTACACCATCTACTTTGATAGTCGCACCAGCTATTCCTTGATTCTCTGCATCAACTACTGAACCACGAAGTGTGACTTGAGCGTAAGATGAGAATACCAATAAAATAGAGGTAAGGCAGGTTAGTGTTAGTCGCATGTTTGGTAGTTGAAGTAATTGGTTAGCTAAAAATAAAAAGATTACTCTTTAGCCAAACCAAAAATGGGCAGTAATCGATGATTCTGCCCTCTGCTTCGTTTGATACTTAATTGTCCTATTTTATTCGTATCTAAGAGACTCTACAGGGTTCTTCAAAGCAGTATTTAAAATCTTTGCCGAGGCGATTGCCAGCGCTACGAATACGATCAGCATAAATGGTAAGGACATGGTAAGAATTGTAACTCCTTGGTAAACTTCAAATATGGATACCATGATCCATTCCAATAAATAGTACGAAGCGACGGCACCTATCGAAGCAGATACTATCAACAGCCAGAAGAATTCTGCGTTTAAAAGCACGATGATTTGATTGATAGTCGCTCCAAGTACTTTCCTTACGCCAATCTCTTTAATTCGTTTGATGATGTTGAGAGAGACCAGTGTATAGAGCCCAATAGTTGAAAGTGTAAGCGCAACGAAAGCAAGAAACTGAAACATGAGCACGATATTGGTATTTATTTCTTCAGCTTGAATGGTGGTATCTGCATAATCTGCATTGAATGGTTTATTTGGAAATACATCCAGCCATTCTGCTTCCAGACGGTCGTAAAGTTTGACGGGATCCATTTCACTTTTTACCAGCATATAGTATCTCTTATCCTTTTGAGCCAATCGTATTCCCATTGGCTCTACTTCATTGAACACTCCTACTTGATGGAAATCATTGACGATTCCCACCACGTTCAACCTGGTGCTATCGTCTATTCGGATTACCTGTCCGATAGGTTCTTCCCAGCCGAACTCTCTTGCCAGTATCTCATTAACCACAATAGAGTTAGCTCGGTCATAATCCTCTATTTCATCATTAAAAAATCTCCCTTCAATCATTTTCAATTCCATGAATTCAAAATATTCAGGAGTGAAATCTACCATGTCAGACTCAACTTGCTTTTCTCCATTTGAAAGTGTTCTACTATAGCTCCAGTTTCCGATTCTGTTGTAAGTTGCTGCTACTGAAGTGATTTGAGACATTTGCTCTAGAACAGGCCTGAAACCCTTTAGTTCAGATTCGCTTTCTATGCCAATCGAAAGCATTGGATCTTTGGTATATCCCAGATCAAATTCAGACTGATAGGTTGTATTATTATAAAAGGCGAAAGCTGAAATTAAAGCCATGGCGGTAGTCATGTACTGTGCACCCAGCAAGAACTTTGAGAACTTGCTGCTGCCTCCAAGCTGAAGATTGCCTTTCAAAATCTTGACAGGTTGATACTTGCTTATATAAAGCGAAGGATATGCTCCGGCTATTAATGCAGTAAAAAGCAGTAGTCCGATGAGAAAAACGTAGATCTCCGGATTCGAATTAAAGCTTAGTTCTAAATCAATGAACTCCCAAAGGGCGCTATAAGCGGGAACCAATATATCTGCTATGGCCAGTCCGACTAGCAGTGCGCCCAGACAAAGAATCAAATTTTCACCCATAAATTGAGCAATGAGCTGTTTACGCCTACTGCCCATTACCTTTCTAATACCAATTTCTTTTAGCCGCTTACTTGATATAGCTATAGAAGTATTCGTGAAATTGAAACAAGCAATCAACAAGAGTTGAATGGCCATAATTACCGGACCGATAACAGCTGATGATGGGACGGGATTATTTAACCAATTAGATCTAATGTTCTCCGAATTTTTGGCAAGCGTAGTAAGTCTTTCAAGGTAGTAACTTGAGATTGTAAAATCGTCACGAGCTTCGTTCTGTACTTCTATGTAATTATCGTTTATATAGTCTAACAAGTTTTGAGGATACTGACCATCTGACATGACGAATGTTGCAGCATTGAAACGCTCCCAGTCATCATTTTCAAGTCCGCTTATTTTCAAGTAATTATCATAATGGGTAATAGCCCTGAACGTCATTGAAGAATTTATCGGGATTTTTTCCAAAACTGCTCCAACAATAAATGGAAATTCATTTCCCTCACTATCTATAAGGTTGATAATTTCTCCTCTAGGATCTTCATTGCCAAAATAAGTTTCAGCCATTTGTTCACTCAGAATAATTTTACTTCTATCAAGAAGTACGTCTTTGTCGCCATACTTGAACGGGAATGTGAACATTTCAAAATAATCATCCTCACCAAAACCGATATACTGCTCAAGGACATTAGCATCTTTTTTTACAACATACCTGCTAGACTCATACCTTGAATAATGGGTTACGCCTGGAATCTTACCCCTTATTTGCTCACCTAGTGCTATTGGAGTAATTCCATAAGGTACTTGTTCTCCTTGGACGGTTTTGTAAGAATGAATTTTATAGATACGAGCATGATTTTCATGGTTGTGATCATATTGGGCATCAAAATTCCAATTTAGATAAGCTACAATACAGCAAGCTAATGAGAGTCCAAGCCCAATCAGGTTTATGATGACATAAGATTTATTACGGGAGAAATTTCTTAGCGTAATCTTCAGAAAGTTGTTAAACATGGTCAGGTATTTAGATCGTTTATTTGTCAACAAATATGCCAACGCTTACAAACGCCTGATTAATAGCGAATTAAAGAAATTAATTGAATGAAATATGTTCGGAAATGAACTCAAAAGTCGTTCGATGATAGCAAATCAAACTTTAGGGTTAGGAATCATCCTCTTCTTATTAGCATTATGTAAAATCATTTCACAAACGAAAATATTGACAATCCAACTACCCCAAGAAGCAAACTGATAGACAACCACAAAGCCTATTGGATTGAAAAGAGCTATTAGTAGAAATAATCGCAAAGTGAGTGATGAGAATGTTAAAGCAAAGCTCCGATACATCCAAATTCTGTGTTTTTCAACATCACCTAATTTGATGTGATGATAGGCTAAATATGTGAAGCAAAACCAGAGAATAGCAAGAATTGAAAAGCCCAGTCTGGTAATTAATCCTCCGGTAGCAAATTGCGCTGCAATCAATCCACATGGCGCGCTAATAAAGATGGAGAGAACGTAAACTTTGCCTACTATCCTGTGCAAGCTGGTCCAGCTTTTCCTGAACATGCGAATGAATTGGTACGCTCCAGCTACAATTGAAATGATCCCAAGTGCAATATGTGTTTTGAAAACAATAGCATACCACAGTTCAGAGCTTAGCGGTTTGGCATCAAAAAAAGAGTTCTTGGTATAGATAAAGTAAGCGGAGGCCATCACTGCCATACTTATAGATCCAAGGATGATGAAGGATTTAGAGATTAATAGTCTCATAGTTTGATATTTATATAGGTTACTCCTTTGGATGTGTGAGAGAAGGAAGCTCCTTCAAAGTCTGGCGGACCAAATGTGGTAGAAGGGTTATTAGAGAAACCATAAGGCTCCTTCGGAATTCTCAGAAAATTGCTATCCAATTTGCCGTTTGAGTTTATGTCATGATAGATGCTAATAGCGTATGTACCTTCAGGAACATCCTCGAAAATCTCTTGGATAGTTAGTTGTTGAACTTCTTGCTGTTGCCTTTTAAAAGAATGGTGTAGAAAGCCTTTTTCATCATTGAAGAGACTTATTCTTATGACACCAGTAGTTTCTTCTATTCCTGAAACAGTGACAATAATCTTAGCATTACCTGCTTGCTGTTGTGGGGACGAGAATGAAAGTAAAAAAGATAAAATGAGATGCATAGTTTTTTCCTGCTAAGATCTTTGCAGATTTATGCAGCTTCGCTTATGCCGATAAGGTGAGACTTTAAAAAGGTCCTTTCTTATAAGGAAGAACTTCTGAACTCCTTCTTGAAATCTGTTGGAGTGGTTCCAGTATGTTTTTTGAATGACTTGTTAAAAGAAGATTTGGATTTGTATCCACAATCTAGAGCGATACCAAGGAGGGATAGGTGTTTATAATTAGAGTCGTTTAACCGACTCTTTACTTCTTCGATTCGGTACTGATTGATAAAGTCATAGAAGTTAAGTTGAAACTGCTGGTTAATCACTTGTGAAAGATAAGGTGCTTTCAAGTTCATTTTTTCCGCTAGGAAAGGCAGTGAAATTTCTGAATTTAAGAAGAGTTTGTCTTCGAGCATTATTCTCTCGAGCTCGCTTTTTATGTGCACGATGGACTCAGTTTTGAGTCCGGATTTAGCATATTTTTCTTCTACCGTTTTTTTGCTTTCAAAAAACTGCAGATCAGTGAAAATGGCTTGTTGTTTAATCCCGAAAAAACCAAGGACAAAAACATATGCCATAATGATGAATGAGACATAATAAAACACGTTGTTGACTGATAGTGCCTCACTATCTAATGCAACAGAAAGTACCAAATAAATAGAAATGAAATAAAATAAAAAGCTCAAAACAAGAAAGGAGAGCCATTTATAAGAAGTAAGATTAGATTGATTGTTGCTAACACTCCTACGGAAAGCTTTGAGCAGATAAAATCCCCAAACTATATAAGCAGCAGTTACCAGTGCAAGCACCTGTCCGCTTTGATAGAATATTGGAAAATCGGTTTGGGTAATACCTAAAAATCCATTCTTTGGATTTAACTCTAGCACACCCGTAAATAACCCAATCAAAAGAATAGCATTGTAGCTTATGTAGGGGATAGTATGAAGGAGTATCGTTTTCCCGTCGATTATTTTTTCAATAGCTAAGGACCTGACATACAAAAAGAATATAGGAGTATGAAGTATAACCAATGAGAAACCTAATATTCCAATTACATCAGGGACTTTTTCCGGAAAGAAGAACATACTGAAGTAATAAAGCAGATGAATTACGAGGAGAATCAAGTAGGTAATTAAAAAGAAGTCGGGAGGTGTTTTTCTTTTTTTCGTAATAATTAAGGCAGCAAAAAAGATTGCCTGAGAAGCGCCTAAAACCATGATGGTTCCTCCAGAGATCATGCGTTCAATTTAACAAAACTCCTGATTGTAGATAAAAAAAAGCTCGCTAATCAGCGAGCTTTTTTCACATTGTGTTTTTTCCTATTCGTACCTCAAAGAATCCACCGGATTACGCGTTGCTGTTCTCAATATTCTGCCTGAGGCAATCACCACGGCAATTACCATCAAAAGGATGAATGGAGCTACGACTGTAAATAAACTTATGGCTTGATAAACGGAGAAGATGGATGCCATCAATGCATCGATTGCAAGATAGGATAGCGCACTTCCGATAATCGCGAAAATAAACAAGAGCCAAAAGAATTGCTTGTTCATCAAAACCAGTATTTGACCAATGGATGCTCCAAGGACTTTTCGAACGCCTATCTCTTTCACTCGTTTGATGATGTTGAGAGATACCAGCGTGTATAGACCAATGGACGAAAGCACTAGAGCCAATAAACCCAGAAACTGGAACATCTTCATGATATTCTTGTTGACCATTTCAGTACCTGCAAGCTCTTCGTCAATAAATTCTGCATTGAAGGGAGTATTAGGTGCTACTTCATACCACTTTTCCTCCATCAAATCTCTGAACTCTGTTTGGCCCATGCTACTTTTCAAGACCACAAAATTCATGTTGTCATTATCTGCGAGACGAAATGCGGAGGGTTGCACAGGATTGAAAAAGCCCCACATGTAGAAATCCTCCATTACACCGATGACGGTTAATCGAGTGCTGTCATCAATGTTTACAATCTTGCCTAGAGGTTTCTCCCAACCAAATTCCTTCACCATTGCTTCATTGACAATAATGGAGCTCTCTCTATCAGAATCAGAAATCTCTGAATCGAAGTATCTACCATCTACCATTTGAAGATTCATGATGTCCTGATAGTCCAGACTAAAATTCATCATTTCAGCCTCAACTTCATTCTCTTCTGATTTTAGTGTTCTGCCATACGTCCACCAGCTAATGTGATGTGTCGTGCCAACAGCTTGCTCTACTTCTGGCATTTGATTTGTAAGGTTATAAAACCTATCGAATTCCGACTGATTCTCCACCCGTACGGCGAAGATGTTATTTTTCTCAAAGCCTATATCATAGTTGTTTTGATAGTCAGCATTGTTTGAAAATGCCAGTGCCGAAATGAGTGCGATGATGGTAAGTAAGTATTGCATTCCAAGAAGGATCTTAGAAAACCAATTTGTTCCACCTAATGTAAGACTACCTCTTAAAATATTTACTGGCTGGTAAGCACTGATGTATAGCGAAGGATAGCCACCCGCAATGACCGACGTAGTGATCAGCAGCCCTCCGAGGAATAAATATATTTCACGGTCTGTAGATAGGTTTAAATCCAGATTAATGAAATCCCACATTGCGCTGTAGGCGGGTACCAGAAAGTACGCTATCCCAAGAGCAACGACCATAGCCATAAATGAAAGAAGAAGGTTCTCTCCCATAAATTGAAAAATGAGCTGCTTTCTATTGCTACCCATAACTTTTCTAATTCCAATCTCTTTTAACCGTTTGCTCGAAATAGCTATGCTCGTATTTGTAAAATTGAAACAAGCGATTAAAAGCATCAGAAATGCCATGATTAAAGGCGTAATAACAGCAGGAGGTGGAGGAGGTTGGTTTAACCAATTGGATCGAATAGACTCGGCTATTTTGCCCAAGTTAGTAAGTTGAACTAAGTAATAATTACTTACTAAAAAATCTTCTCTAGCCTCATTTTGAATATTAACATAGCTGTTGTTTAGATCTTCTGCTAGATTTTGTGGGTATCCACCTTCTGACATCACAAATGTGGCCCCTACGAACCTGCTCCAATTTGTGTTTTCCAGTTCACGAATTTTTAGGTAATTATCAAATCGTGTAATTGCGTTGAAAGTCACAGAAGAGTTGGAGGCAAATGGATTAAGCACACCCCCTACAGTCATCGGATACTGATTCCCATCCTCGTCAATGATTGTGACAATCTCTCCAGTCGGATCGACACCCTCACCAAAGTAGCTATTGGATGTGTTGGTGCTTAGAATAACCTTACTTTGATCGAGGAAGGCTTCTTTATTTCCATACTTGAATGGGAAGGAGAACATTTCGAAAAAGCCCTCATCAGCAAAAGCAATATCACGATTAAAGACATTCAAATCTTTTTTCAGGATTAATCCACTGGACGTATACCTGGAATAATGAGAAATACCTGTGATTTGATCTTTGATCACCTCCCCCAATGCAAGTGGAGTGATACCATAAGGCACATTTCTTCCTTGTACATCTTTGTTGATATGAATCTTATAGATTTTCTCATGATTTGCATGATTCTGATCATATTCAGCAGCAAATTTCCAATTCAAGTACCCAACAATGCAACAGGCCAACGATAGTCCAAGGCCTAATATGTTGATGAATACGTACGATTTGTTTTTGAGAAAATTTCTAAGAGTGATTTTGAAGAAGTTGCGCAACATAATTTCTTTCAGTTAGAGTTTTGAATATCTCAGAAAGTATGCCATTCGCATTAAGTATCTGATTTAAAGAATGTTATCCATTAAATCAAGTTTAATTAAGTTCGAAATCGCACACCTTAATGATCACAATGGTGTTAGTGATTATATCTATTTGATTCTAAAAAGATTAAAAGGTTGCTTCTAAGTAAAAGTATATGCCCACCAGATAAGTAAAAACTGTAGTGGAAGTCGTAGTGCCAGTACCCAGATCATCTTCTTTTTTCGCCATCCTTTTATGAAGTGATAAATATTTGCAGGATATATGACTATGAGCAAAAGAATGATTCCCCATGCAGCAAGTGAGGTATATGAAGGGATGAGTAATAGGATACCTAAAACAATCTCAGCAATGCCACTCACCCAGTTTATGAGTTTTGGATAAGGTAAAAATGGAGGAATAATTTTCTTATAAAACCGAGGCATCACAAAGTGATTAACTCCGGCGATAATATAGAGGATTGCCATGACCCATAAATTGATAGTTTCTCCTGACACGCCTCTAAAATAAAAGTATTGAGATGTTTAAAACGTAAATAGTTTTCATACTAGTAATACTCTGATTCAACTCTAATTACAGCAATCTAATTCTTCGATATTTAACTAGAACAGTTATCGAAATTTAGTCAGCTAAGCGTGAAAAGCATAAAATGAGATTTAAGGTGTAACAGTAATTGCAGATTTACCTTCAAAATCTATGTATCTATCATCTACTCTAAAGCTGACGGGCCATGTTCCAGGGGCTATCTCAGTTGGAAGAGAGAAGTAAAAAGTACCTCCAAAATTTGTTGTTGCCTGAATTATTTGGTTGTTAATTTCTAGAAAACCATCCCGTTCACTATTAACTCTGTTAGTGTTAATAATGATTTGATCATCAGGGTCTGAAATCGAAGCTTCACTGTCGAGAAACCAGGCGCTTGATTTGATATAGAATGTCTTTGCGGAGGTAATCTCAAACCGATCTAATCCATCTAAAACACCATTTAAGCTAAAAGTATAGCTTGCTTCTGAAAAGATGTTAGATTCTGGAATAGTTTTCACAATCACCTCATTTTCAGAATCTCCATAAGCAGCAGTCATTAGAGACGTATTATCATTAGTAAGATCTATCAAATTAGCATTGGGTTCATCGCGATCTATTAAGCATTCTGATAAACCTTCAAATTGAAGCTTGATCTCAAATTCTTGACTATCTCTTGTAAGTAATATTGTATCCACATTATACCCTTTGAATACAGGTTTTTCTAGTACAAATTTTTCCTGCAATAGAAAATGCTCTTCTGGAAAAGTTTCATTTTGATCATTCTGAGTAGCAAGCTTTAATGTATAAGTTCTGAAACCTGATAAACATGGGATTATGGTGATGTGTTTATCATTAATTTAATGATATCGGAGCTTAACCCTCCTAATTCGCCGAATCCGTTACCTGTATCAAAGGTATAGATCAAATCAACTCCATTATCAAAATCATCGAAGTTGGTGCCAGAAAAGAAAATCGTATCCCCTATAAATCCACTTAAGTTAGTAATTCCATCAAAAGAATAGTTTATCCCAGCTGAGTCGTCTCCACAGGCAAATAAGAAGGCAAGGACTATAGTAGTAGTATATTTTTTCATGAACTTAGGTTTATAAGCATCAAAAATAAACATGTTACCAAACACAATATGTAATCTATGTTGAAAGGTTTTTACGATATTTGATATCAATAAATTCAACCTAAGACCAATGTATCGAATTCTCACACTTCTATTTATTACACTAATTGCCTGCTCACCTAAGACTTCTAACCTAGAAGTTAACAAGTGGGAAACTCAGGCAGCCAATGTTGAAATCATCCGTGACGATTATGGTGTCCCACATGTTTATGGTGAAACAGATGCTGATGCGGTATTCGGATTACTTTATGCGCAGTGTGAAGATGACTTTAGAAGAGTAGAACGAAACTTCACCTGGGCCATTGGTAGGTTGGCAGAAGCAGAAGGAGAAGAGGCAATTTATAGTGACTTAAGAGCCCGATTATTCATGACGGAAGATGAAGCAAAAGCTAATTATCAATCTACTCCGAAATGGTTGGAAAAGTTATGCGTTGCATGGGCTGACGGGATCAATTACTATCTGCACACGCATCCCGAAGTAAAACCTAAAGTGATTAAAAAGTATGAGCCATGGATGACGATGTATTTCACAGAAGGATCTATTGGAGGAGATATTGAGCGAGTATCTACAAGGCGAATAAAAGAGTTTTATGAAAGGGAAAAAGTAGCTGTGCTCGACAAACCGATATTAAAAGAGGGCTATGCCCTCGAAGAACCTCAAGGATCAAATGGATTTGCAATATCAGGAGATCTTACAGAGTCAGGAAATGCCATGCTATTAATCAACCCGCATACTTCA
Source organism: Marinobacter alexandrii (assembly GCA_039984955.1). Classification (NCBI taxonomy): domain Bacteria; kingdom Pseudomonadati; phylum Pseudomonadota; class Gammaproteobacteria; order Pseudomonadales; family Marinobacteraceae; genus Marinobacter; species Marinobacter alexandrii. The sequence continues at coordinate 1,906,104 of JBDWTN010000007.1, read as the reverse complement.
TTTTATTTCAGAGGAGAAGTTCATGTGGTCAGTGAAGAAGGGTTGAATGCTTATGGGGCTGTTACCTGGGGGCAGTTTTTTGTTTATCAAGGCTTCAATGAAAATACAGGATGGATGCATACCTCTACTTATACAGATGTAATCGACGATTTTAAAGAAACCATCATAGAAAAAGAGGATGGCTTATACTATCAATATGGCGATGAAGAAAGACCCGTTGAGGTAAAAGAAGTGATTCTAAAATATGTAGAGGATGGTGAAATGAAAGAGAAAACTTTCCCCGTTTACCGAACGCATCATGGGCCGATCACTCATGAGGTTGACGGTCAGTGGACAGCCACGGCACTAATGTGGGAACCAGTAAAAGCGTTGGAGCAATCCTATGTTAGATCAAAGAAGAAAAATCTGGAAGAGTTTAACGAGATGATGGACATTCGAACTAACTCCTCCAATAACACTGTATTCGCAGATTCTGAAGGAAACATTGCCTACTATCATGGTAATTTCATTCCGATTAGAGATGTACAGTTTGATTACACTAAACCTGTTGATGGGAGTAATCCGCAAACAGATTGGCAGGGACTTCATCCAGTAGAGGAGGCAATTACGGTGATGAACCCTCCAAACGGATGGATTCAAAACTGCAACTCAACTCCCTTTACATCTGCTGCAGAGTATAGTCCCAAGAAAGAGGACTACCCAAATTACATGTCTCGCATTCCGGAAAATTTCAGAGGAGTGAATGCTATTCGATTATTATCAGAAACAGAAAACCTTTCGTTGGATGGTTTAATAGATCTTGCTTATAATCCTTATCTGCCAGCATTTGAAAAGGTAATTCCAGGGTTGATAGAAGCGTACGATGCTGTTGGCGATCAGTCTTTGAGTGAGGAAATTGAATTACTTAGAAATTGGGACTTTAAAACAGGTGTAGAATCAAAAGCGATGAGTTTAGCCCACTTCTATGGAATGATGCTCTATCGAGAGGGCGACATTCCTGGTAACTTGGAAGGCATGGAACGTTTTGAATTTTTTGGAACAGATATGCCAATGGGAGAAAGGGTTGGGATATTTCAATTGGCAATTGAGGAAATGGATCGCAGATATGGCACATGGATCATTCCTTGGGGAGAGATTAGCAGATTCCAGCGTATCTCTGGAGATATTGATGCTTCTTTCGATGATAATGCAGCTAGCTATCCAGTAGGATTAACAACTGCTCGTTGGGGGCATCTTGCAGCCTACGGTATGCGAGGAAAGCATGATGTGAACAAAATATATGGTACGAGAGGAAACAGTTTTGTGGCAGCTGTAGAATTTGGAGATCGGTTGGTTGCAAAGACGCTTTTGGCAGGAGGTCAGAGTAGTGATCCTAATTCGCCTCATTTTGATGACCAAGCTGAAATGTATGCTAAAGGAGAGTTTAAGGATGTGGCATTTTATCGTGAAGATGTAGAAGCGCGAGCGGAAGAAACCTATACACCGGGGAAGAGGTAACTATTGTACAAAAACGCTAGTAGACATATAACGGGAGGTAAACTTGTAATCCTTTTGATTCACCGAAAAGAATGTTGGAATGAATTTGATTTGTATAGTTTAACACTAGAAATCGATAAATAACCAGCAAACCAATTCCAGATATGAATAGCGAAAAGATTTACCCGTCACGAGCAAAAATTTTAAAGGCTACCAAGATTGAAATTTTTAGTTCTCTTTCAGAGAAGTTTGGCTCAGACTATAGAATTCCGCAGAAAGATTCTGATTGTGATCATGTGATGAACTTTCAATTGGACCGCCTATTTTCAATTATTCATGATAATTAAGAGGTATCAGAAATAAAAAAACCAGGTTCAACCCTGGTTTCTTTGTTTTGATAGAGGAAGAAAAATTAAGCTTCAGCCCAATTCTTGGCCATATTATACATTTGATCAAAAAGATGATTTATAATTGGAATCATCTCTTCTTTTAGTTCCTCTGGTAATAACATTGTTAGTTCAGCAATTTCATCATCACTAATTCCTGTTGAATGGTTCTCCTCAGTTTCTTGATGCATTTTTCCGAAATAATCTAATTGACTATAAAGATCAGCATCCTTCAGTGCAGGGTGCAGAGCTTCTTTGAATTTGTCAAAAGTAATTTCCAACACTTCTACCATGAGCATTCTGGCAACAGGGTCTGTGTATTGTTTGATGTACCTTGAAAAAGAATATATCGTTTCCCTTACTTCCATTGAAGAGTCTCCCCATACATCCGTAATCAGATCAACTGAAGATGCATTCTTAAATTGCCCGCTCATAAACGCAAGATCATTTAAGTACCACTCCCAATGATTAGAGTCCTCATCACTGTGAGTATTCACACTTTTTTCTAGGTCATTTGTTGGGTTTTCATAACGAACAAGCTGCATTAAGTCCTTAAATCCCATTACGAAGAAGAGCATTTTAGGAACAAAGTTGAGTTGCTTCCGAATGTCAACTTCTTGTTTAAGCTTTTGATGTAGAGGATTGTTGGCAAATTTTTCAGCGCCAAGCTGAAATTCCTCCTGAAGCTTAAAGTTTAAATCATTTTCATTCTTGGTTTCAACTGTTTTTTGAACGTGAGTAATCATAGCTTTTTTGGTTTTTAAATACTAAATAGTTTGAATAGACATAAGATTATTCTTAAGTTATTAAACAATTATAACTTTAAAAACCGCTATTTGTTATATTATTATTTATTAATATTGACAAATGACGCAAAGACGATAAATTATTTGTGTTTACCAAGTGATGATAAAAGTGCAACGATCACCACCATTTTTTCTGGTTTCTTTGGTCGTATCAAGCTGAACCTTTGGCATTAATGAACCTTCTGGCTTAAACTGCCTTGCTATCTGAAGAATTATTCCTTCTTCAAACTTGCTTGGATATGGCGTGTGACATACCATAATCGCTTCCTTATTGACTCCATCAAACCGTACAAGTTCGAAATGACCAATCCCTTCTGTCATTACACCAGTATTGGGATCAAACATTGCTTTACCATTTTTTTTGTGGTTCATATGGTAGGCAACATCAATTGACCTGAGTGCACTTTCCAGTCCATCCATTGGGGGAAATTCTGTCTCTGACATAACAGATTTGCCAATTAGAAAAAGATTCATTTCTCCTACATTTTCTCCTAACTCTTTGAAAGCGTTTAGAAAATTTTGCAAGTCATAATCTTTACCCTCTTCTAGATGATCTATTCCGTATTTATTTAAAATCGTTGTTTTCTGCTTAGAGGCTATAAAACCACCTTGCATAAAAGGAGAGATTGCGCTGGTAGTTATGCCATTTTCGAATGTTTGATACTGAGCCATAATTTGGGTTGCTGATTAGTTAATGATTTTGATTTGATTCTCAAATTATTAGAATTCTTTGAATTTATTGCAAATACGTCTTTTATTCGAAGGAAAATCGATTTTTTTCGATGAACATGGAGAAATTTCTGGGTTCTTTTCCTGTGAGGAATTGTAAGTCTTGTGAGTAGAATGCATATAGATTTTCACTAACTTTCTTATAAATCTGCTGTAGCATATTGATTAGCCAATCAGGTAAATTATTCCTTGTCATAACCTGTTTTGACTCTTCTAGTGAAATAGGAATATACTCGTAGTGTTTTTTTAATTTTTTACTGAATAACATGGCTATTTCGTACATATCAAACGATTCTTTACCTGTTAAATGGAATACTTCTACACCTTTTTGTATAGAGTCTTTGATCAAAATTTCACAGGCCGCAGATGCGACATCATTGACATCAATATAATTCACAATTCCGTTACCTACCGGTAAATGCATTTGATTGTCGCTTGGCGGATAGTGATTGAGAAAATTCTGCATAAAGAAAGTAGGCCTTAAAATAGTCCCTGGTAAATCATTGGAACGAAGTAATTCCTCACATCTCAATAAGTTCTGGCTCAACCAGGTATCTGGTGCTATTTTCACTCCAGCTCCACTTATATACACATACCGAGCTACACTACTATCTAAAATAGCGGTGTTGATATTTGCCATTTGATCAACCATAAGAGGTGAATCAGGTATTAGAATGAATAGATTCTCAACATTAGTAAGCGCAGCTTGTACGGTGGAAATATCATCATAGTCAACATGGACTGATTCAATATCTTTCATTGATTCAGGCAACTCACTTTCTGGTTTTATTCCGATGCAAAAATCTGCGTTGCGATTTTTTAGCATTTGAGCAAGTGGATAACCTACGTTTCCCGTTGCTCCCAAAACAAGTATTTTATTGAACATAGCTGTATCAAGCAGTTTTCGGAACTGATCTCGATAAATTAAAGATAATGTTTTAACCATTTCTTCAAAGCATAATGACAAATAATGTTTTATTTCTGCTCTACATCGGGTATATAATTTGAGATTTTATGAAAGGTGAGTAGCTTTATATCACACAAATAATACAAAATCATGAAGGTATTGATATTCTTAATTTCTTCATTTTGGACTTGCTCGGTATTTAGCCAGAACCTTATAGGTGCTTGGGTGTGGACTGAACAAGATGAAGACGGGAAGCAAATCAAAGGAGTAGTAACGTTCACTGAAAGCTATCAAGTAGCTGCTTGGTTTGATGCTGAAACAGGAGCATTTATAGAAACTAATGGGGGGACCTGGGAGCTAGATGGAAATACCATGGCAGAAATGCCTGAGTTTAATTCTAAAGATGCTGATAAGGTGGGAAAGCCAATTTCTTTTGAAATTGAATGGGATGGAAATGATCGTATGCGCATAGCAGGGACAGAAAGATGGGCAACACGTGTTGATGCTGGAGACCCAGGGAACTTAGCAGGAGCATGGCTTATTTCGGGAAGAATGAGGAATGGAGATTTGCAACCAATAGATGTTTTTAGTCCCAGGAAAACCATGAAGATTCTTTCTGGAACTCGTTTTCAATGGATTGCCTACAATACAGAAACCAAAGAATTCAAGGGAACGGGCGGTGGTACCTACACCACAGTTGGTGGTACCTACACCGAGAATATCGAGTTCTTTTCACGAGATGATAGTCGCGTTGGAGCAAGCCTTGAATTTGACTATGAATTGAAAGATGGTGAGTGGCATCACTCAGGAAATACTAGTCGCGGCAAGCCGATGTATGAGATTTGGAGTCTTAGAAAGTAGTTACCTTATTTCAAAGCTATCCATCAGTTGCTGCGCAACTCCTATGTAGTTATCGTATTGATTTTGCTCAGCAGTAAACGTTAAAATGTATGCATTTCCCCCAATCACCCAGTAGTATTGCTGAAACTTAAGCTTGTACTGTCCCATAGTTCCAGTGTATATCATTTGGTGATAGCCATCTTTCTTTTCACTAACCAAAAGATTCCCATCAACGATCATAGTTGTGATCTGATTCTCAGAAAGAGAAACAAAATCTACCAAGTCTAGATTTTGAGAGGATATGTCTTGAATGATCAGGTTTACATTTTCCCTAAACTGATCGCCTTGCATGCCGGCGGGCGAGAATAACCCAAATGCCATCCCCATTTGACCCGTTTGATTGACTTCCCATGTAGAAGGGTATTTAATGGAGTACTGATCAGTAGCTAGTGTCTCAAATTCTCCTTGTCCAAATAATACGGTTGTGAAAAAGATGAAAGCAACGACAAATAGATATTTCATGATTTTATTTTGACCAATTATCTCTCAGGGTTATGGTTCTATTAAAGACTAAGTTATCTGGAGTTGAATCCTCATCCACTCGAAAATAACCAATCCGCTCAAACTGCATTTGATCACCTACTTTGGCATTTTTTAAGGATGGCTCAAGTACAGCTTTCGTATTTACTGTCAGTGAATCAGGATTGAGATGGTTTTTAAAATCATCCTCTATGGTATTTAGGTTCTCTGTTTTGAACAGCCGATCATATTCTCTTATTTCCGCTTTTAGGGCATGTGGTACAGAAACCCAGCCGAGTGTACCTTTCACTTTTTTTCCACTGGTATCCTGTCCGCTTCTTGTTGCAGGATCGTATTCAGCATACAATTCTTCGATAGTGCCGTCATCCGCTTTTTTGAACCCTGTGCATTTGACGATATAACCAAACTTTAATCGTACTTCGCGATCTGGGCCCAATCGGTACCATTTCTTTGGGCTTGGTGGATCTTCCATGAAATCAGCTTGGTCAACATAAAGCTCTCTAGTGAATGGCATCTCTCTAGTGCCAGCCGATTCATCTCCTGGATTGTTAACGGCGGTCATTACCTCTGTTTTGTCTTCAGGCCAATTTGTTATAATGACTTTTAATGGATTCATGATGCCGAATACGCGGTTAGTCGTGGCATTTAGATCTTCTCTTATGGCATGCTCTAAAAGAGCGATATCTGTGATGCCATTTCTACGTGCTACACCAATTGTATCTGCAAACTTACGGATGGAAGCAGGAGTAAATCCCCTTCTTCTGATACCAGATATTGTGGGCATTCGAGGGTCGTCCCATCCATTGACATGACCTAGTTCAACTAACTCACGAAGGTTTCGCTTACTGACAATAGTATATCCAAGGTTTAGTCGGGCAAACTCAGTTTGCTTGGAAGGGTAGATTCCTAGTTCGTTGATCAACCATTCATACAATGGGCGGTGTACTTCAAACTCTAATGTACAAAGCGAATGCGTTACTTTCTCGATTGAGTCTGACTGACCGTGTGCAAAATCGTATGTAGGATAAATGCACCACTGATAGCCCGTACGGTGATGAGGCAATTGCTTGATTCGATACAAGATGGGGTCGCGCATGTGCATGTTAGGAGAGCTTAGATCGATTTTGGCTCTTAATACTTTCTCTCCATTGCCAAACTCACCTGATTTCATGCGAGCAAAAAGATCGAGATTTTCTTCTACTGATCTATCACGAAAAGGACTCGGCTTTCCTGGCTCAGTGGGGGTGCCTTTGAGTTTCCGGAATTCCTCAGCGGAAAGATCATCAACATAAGCTGATCCTTTCTTGATGAGTTGTGTAGCCATTTCATATAGCTGATCAAAATAATCTGAAGCATAATGTTCACGATCATCCCACTCGAACCCTAACCATTTGATATTCGATTTAATTGACTCAACGTACTCCGTTTCTTCTTTTTCTGGATTGGTATCATCAAAACGGAGATTACACTTTCCGTTATACTTTTCAGCTAACCCAAAGTTGAGACAAATAGATTTGGCATGGCCAATATGAAGATAGCCATTTGGCTCGGGAGGAAATCTTGTAATAATCGAGTCATGCTCACCCTCTTTCAGGTCCTTTTCGATCATTTGCTCGATAAAATTCAATGGTTTCTTTGCCTCGTCCATGGTTTGAGATTAAAGAGCAAAAATAGGATGATGTGAGCCAAAGAACCTATTCAGTTTTGAAAAAGGCGTTGATCAAGAATCATAGGACGTGCATCTATGAATTTGATTTGCATATAATCATCATGCATAGGATTCAATAGATAGTTGTATTCGCTGGAAATAATGGCACTGGGTACTTTCAGACAGAGTTTTTCAGATTGTATAAACTCCCTACCTATATCAACTGTACTTGAGTTGAAGGGGAATGTATTCCACGTCTTGGGCACCTTTTTAATGGTTTCAACCGATAGATGATCTGGAAATTCTAGTTCTACACAATAGAGATTACCTCTAAGTTTATCCCCTGATAGATTAGCAATTGTTTCAAGAGCAGCTAGTGATAAGCTCTGCGAGGTGTAAAGCATTCTTACTCCTTTTGGATTCCATCGCCCACCATGCAACATTGCTCCTGTACCAGACAAATCTCTTGCGTATGCTTTTGAAGTAATTCGATACAAGATCATTAGGAATAAACGCCGTGTTCAATTCTTCCTAAAAGATCATTGATCATAGAGATACCCGTATCATTATTCATAAACTTAATGGGCTTTTGACCTCCTAGAGAAATCAAAGATGAATGAAGCCACTCTTTGAAAGCAGAAGATGAACCGAGAACTAAATTTCCATGCTGATATAATGAAGCGATTTGTAGTACACGATCACTAACGGCTGGACTCAGTAAGTCTTTTTCTTTTGTCTTTTCGATAGTTCTTTTTGAGACGGGAAGCAAGGCAGAAAACTCAGTTAGGTTTAATCCAGTATCTGATACAATAACTAAGAAATCAGATTTTGAAATGCCCTCTGAAGCTTTTCTATATCTGGCCGCCGGATCATTCAGTATATTTTCCACACACAATTTTACGAATAATTTCGCATTTAGTTACGAAATTATTCGTAAAACATGATCATTCATTTCTCAAACCTATAACAGGATTGGCTTTTGCTGGTGTCACTACTGAAAGTGTTATAATAACAATTGCCACGGTTGAAATAAATAGCCCGCTTGCCAGGCTTGTGAAAGGAGATACAATAACGTAATAGCGGTACAACATACTTAATACCATCTCTGATATCAAATAACCTAGCGCGCATCCAATGAATATGGAGATTGAGAGCACATAAAAGAAGGACTTGTTGATTTTAATTAGAAGCTGTTTCATTGATGAGCCTAAAACTTTGCGTATGCTTATTTCTTTGATGCGCTTCGCAACATTCAATTTGGATAAGGAGAATATACCGGCAACACTCAAGAATCCTCCGAGTATAGCCATTGCTAGAAAAATGACACGCAAATTCTCTGTATCTCTTATTGCAGATCCATAAGCTAAGTCCTTTTGCCAGCTACCTTCATAAGGTCTATCCACCTCTTCACTCCAAATAGCCTTGAATTTACTTTCAATTTCACCCTTGTCTCCACTTCCTACCTTGGCAATTAAAAATCTATATTGATTCACTTCTGAGTATAAGTATGCAGCAGGTTTGTCTTCCGAGTCTAGATATACATCTTGGATAAGATTGGCACTTACACCGACAATTGTTTTTCTATCGTCACCAATCTTCACTACTTTATTCAACGGATTTTCATTTCCAAAATATTGCTTTACGAATTCCTGATTTACAATAATTGAATTCTGCTCGTCTGCTTCACTGCCGGAAATGAATGATCGACCTAGCGTAATAGGCACTTCCATCAGAGCTAAGTAGCCCGCGCCCACTGTATAGGTTTGGAGTTCATATGAGGAAGTGTCTATTTCTAACAATTTTCTTCGACTAGAACTACCAAATCTTTGAATATGGTTAAATGTTCCTACAGTTTGTATGTCTGGAATTTGATCAATTTTTTGTTTGATTTTTTGATAATCGGATTGATCGGGAAGATCTAATGTGTAGATGCTTTCGTTAGCATAACCTAGGTCTAGGTCATCAAGAAACTGCAGATTGTTGGAGAATGAAAAGGCGGCTGATAAGACGGCAATAGAAAAACTGTATTGCGCGACAGTCAGTGTTTTATTGATCCAACCAACACCCCGTAGTTTCACGGACTTTCGCATGATGGCTACTGGTTGAAACTTCCAGGCATAAAGCGCTGGCATTATCCCTGCAACAAGCGTTGTGAATATTAAGAACCCTAGCACAAAGAGAATAACACCTGTGAGATCTATATCTTTTATTAGAAAAGTTTCTCCAAATAACCCCATGATTGTACTAGAGGTGTAGTTGATCATTGATAGCCCAATGATGAATGCAAGAGCACATACTATCCCCATTTCCATAAGAAACTGAACCATAATTTGCCGATTTTCAGAACCTAAAGTTTTTCTAATTCCAATTTCTTTCAATCGTTTAGATACCATGGCAATGGAAGAGTTGGCTAGATTAAAACATGCGATGAGAAAGACCATAGAAGCTAATGAGGTAAAAATGATTTTTACAACGACATCTAACCGAGTATTAGAATTGGTTCTATACATATCACTGTCATTATGAATAGGACTTAGAAATGGAACTAATTCAAAGCGTGTCATTTTTAACTCTTCATGGTTCTCATTCTGCATGGGAACATATTTATTCAAGTTTGATGTAATGACTTCTGATTGCTCTGAAGATGTTCTTATGAAATGACTAGTATAAAAATGTCTGGACCAGTCATTCATATCTAAATTCAGAGCTCGTTGATAATCATTTAGATTTATCATTATGTGAATATCAAAGCTGGAATTGAGTGGAATTCGTTCAAATACGCCAGCTACGGTAACTTCAATTTTCGAATTATTCGAGACGTAGATCGATAATTTTTTTCCTAGAGCTACTTCATTACCGAAAAAGCGCTTAGCTGCAGGCTTTGTTAAATAAGCAACAGGTTTTTGGCCAAATTCGGCAAATGAGCCATACCAAAGGGGTATTTCAAACATCTTAAAGAAATCTGACGAAACAACTCCTATAGAGCTCTCTAAATAGTCTGTTCCAAATTTGATAGTCATGGGCTCATCAAAGAAGCTACTTACCTGCTTTACGCCGCTGAACTCATTTCTAAGTACTTGGTCGAATGCTATAGGAGAAAGTTCATTTCTTCTTTCGCTTCCGTTTTCGAAGGTCATCGAGTTGACGCGATAGATATCTTCCATATTTTTGTAGAAAGAATCAAATTCAGAATTGTACGCAAACATTGTATACACGAAAATGCACATGCTGAGCGCCAGCCCTAATCCTACTACATTGATCATCACAGACCACTTGTTTTTCCATGAATGCCGCATGGCCAGCTTGAAATAAGATTTGAATAATGGGTACATAGTATTAGTCTTTTGAGTTTTCTTTTTTGAATAGCTGCGATAGCATCTGAGAACATTCCACCAGAAAAAAAAGCGTGCCTTCCATACGGATGAGCCTTTATCTATCCTCAAGTAGAAGAATTCTTCTAAATCTCCTTCGAGTTCTTCTTGTCGTTCTGATTTACAATACCAGCGAAAGAATTTGAGTGCTAAAGCCGGGGGCCGATGTAGTCCTTTTTTTGTCATCAGCCTTTGCTCCAGTTGAGTGCTTTATCCGGAATTTGATAGCGCAATCTCTCTCTCAGAGAAGACAGCTCATCCAATGCTGTTTGAGCATAAGGAGTTAAATAGAAAAGCCTTTTTCTCTTTCCACCACGTTCTGATGTTGCCTCACTCATTTTGGATTCTAAAAACCCCTTGTCCTCCAACCTATAGAGCACGGTATGAATAGCGCTCACGTTAATCTTTTTGCCAGTTTGTTTTTCGTACTCCAGTACAATGTTGACCGAATAGGCCTGATCATACAGCACGCCAACCAGCAGCAGAACTAATTCTTCGAAGTTTCCTAGTTTGATATCTTTCATTTATTTCACAATTGTCAGTATTATACTGGTGCGAAGATAATAAAGTTTCACTTTTGTCAGTAAAATATCTATTCATGAAATTTTTTAATGCTAGATGATAGAAACATTCATGGAAATTAAAGAGGATGAGATTGCTGTCATTCTAGCTTTATTGTATGAAAACAATAGGTCTGATCGGAGGGATGAGCTGGGAATCTTCCAAACTATATTACGAACTCATCAATAGAAAAGTGAAAGAAGAGTTAGGTGGCTCTCACTCAGCAAAGAGTGTCATGGTCTCGGTTGACTTTGATGAAATTGAGAAGTTGACTTTTGCAGGTAAATGGGATGAGATTGGTGAAATGATGGCAAAAGGCACTAAGCAACTTGAAAGTGCAGGAGCTGATTTGATTGTGTTATGCACCAACACCATTCACCTTGTAAGCCATTTCATTACTGATGCAACGAATATTCCCTTTTTGCACATTGCTGATGCTACTGGGCAAGCTATAAAAAAGGAGAATGCAAGAAGAGTAGGTTTACTGGGAACCCGCTTTACAATGGAAAAAGACTTTTACTCCAAAGTTCTTCTTGATAATTATGAAATAGAAACGACCATACCCAATGAATCCGATCGACAAATTATTCATGATATTATCTACAATGAACTTGTAAAAGGAGAGATCAAGTCAGCATCTCGAAATGAATGTAAGAGAATAATCAGGGAATTGGAGAAAGAAGGAGTGGAAGGCATCATATTGGGATGCACAGAATTACCATTACTTATTTCATCTAATGATGCGCAGGTTCCTCTATTTGATACCACAAAAATGCATGCGTTTGCAGCAATAAAAAATGCACTTAACTGAACATTAAGAAAATTCAGATCCTATGAATAGGACTACTGGGTGAGTAAACTCACCGAATTCCTTGAGCTATATCATATGCATGCCGAAGTGTGTCATTTAGATTGCTATCTTATGAAATGCTTACTTAGAACGCTTTTAGCCCTATTTTTTCTAATAGGCACCATGTGCCAAACATTCTCGCAGGATGCGAAGGAGATCATACGCAAGACCGATCAAAAGCGTAGAGGGGATGCGGCGACTGCTGAAATGACCATTAGTATCATAAGACCTACTTGGAGTCGGGACATGGATGTGAAGAGCTGGTCTAGAGGCACGGATTACTCTCTGATATTGATCACTTCTCCGGCCAGAGATAAAGGTTCAGTCTTTTTGAAGAGGGATAAGGAAATTTGGAACTGGCTCCCTTCCATCGAGCGAAATGTCAAACTCCCTCCCTCGATGATGATGCAGTCATGGATGGGGTCGGATTTTACCAATGATGACTTGATCAAGGAATCTTCTGTAGTAGATGATTATACACATAAAATACTGGGTGATTCTGTGATTCAGGATCGTGAATGTTGGGTGATTGAGTTGATCCCAAAGGAAGATGTGGCGGTGGTTTGGGGGAAGGTGCTCAATTGGATTGATAAGGATGAATACATTGAGCTAAGAAGTGAAATGTATGATGAAGATGGGTACCTGGTAAATGAGGTGAACTTTCTGGAGATTAAAGATCTGGGTGGAAGAATGCTACCTTCAGTCATGGAGTTTATTCCTGCCGAAAAAGAAGGGCATAAAACGGTGATTCGCTACCATCAGGTAGACTATGATGCACGAATAAGTGAGAATTTCTTTTCGTTACAAAGTATGAAAAGGGTAAAGTGATGATCTTGAAACTGGCATGGCGAAATCTCTGGAGAAACAGGAAGCGAACGGTTATCACATCTGCGTCTGTTGTTTTTGCTGTTTTACTTGCCATTTTTCTCAATTCTCTCAAGGAAGGTATCCTTGTCAAAATGCAAGAGAATGTTGTAAGCTTTTATTCGGGCGCCATTCAACTGCATCAAGATGGATATTGGGATGATCAAACCATCAACAACACCTTTGAAGCTGCAGAAAATCTTGTTGACAAAATGATTGCTCATGAAAATGTTATTAGTGTCGTACCTAGGCTGGAATCGTTTGCGCTTACTGCTTCTACAGATAATTCCAGAGGGAGTCTAATTATCTCCATCGATCCGGAAAAAGAGCGATTGATCACCAAGATTGATCAGAAGATTGTAGTTGGGGACTTTATTCAGAAAGATGATCAAGCAGCTTTGATTACGTTAGGTCTGGCAAACTATCTTGCGCTTGACGTAGGAGATACCATTGTCATCATCGGACAAGGGTATCATGGAGTAAGTGCTGCGGGAAAGTATCCGGTCAAAGGAATCATTGACTTTGCTTCACCTCAGCTAAACAAGAGCATAGTGTATTTACCCCTGAAGGAAGGACAATGGCTATTTGGAGCGACTGATCGATTGTCGGCACTTGTACTACAGGTGGACAATATCAATGACTCAGAAGAGACAGCAGCTGATCTTGAACAGCTCGCCGGAGCTAAATATGAGGTGATGAATTGGAGTATTTTACTACCGGAGTTGGATCAGTTTATTGAGGGTGAGCGTGCTGAAAATGTCATATTCCTCTTTGTGCTCTACTTGCTTATTTCCTTTGGCATTTTTGGCACCATTCTGATGATGACCATGGAGCGCAAGTTCGAGTTTGGTGTGCTGGTGGCTATTGGGATGAAGAAGCTAAAGCTTTCTTCGGTGGTTGTTCTGGAAAATATTTTCGTTTCCCTAATGGGAGCATTTGTAGGAACACTTGTCAGCATTCCTTTGATTGCTTACTTCAACGCCTACCCTATCAAGGTAACTGGGGAGCTGAAAGAGGCTTACGAAAATTACGGATTTGATCCGGTTTTTTATTTCTCCATCGAGCCAAAAATTTTCTATTCTCAAACGCTGGTGGTGCTGATCATCGCTTTGGTGCTTTCGATCTACCCGATGTTGAAAATTAATCGACTTGATGCAGTAGAAGCAATGCGGGATTGACCATGATGCATTAAAGAAAATGATATGTTAGCAGTACTTGCATGGAAAAATATTTGGAGGAACAAGGTGAGAAGCGGAATCGTGATTGCCTCAGTTGCTTTGGGCCTTTGGGCAGGTTCCTTCATCATGGCATACGTATTTGGGATGATGGATCAGCGATTGAAGGATGCGATAGAGACGGAAATTAGCCACATGCAACTGCATCATCCAGATTATCAGGAGGACAATGATCCAAAATTTACGATCTCAAATAGTTCACAAACAATGAAGTCGCTTGCCGATCATCCTTCCGTGCATACGGGGGCAGGTAGGGTTTTGGTTTTAGGAATGATCAACTCTCCAACCGCATCAGTAGGTGCAAAATTAATAGGAATAGATCCTGAAAAAGAGAACCAATTGACCAAACTGGAGGACTTTATAACAGAAGGGGAATACCTTAATGCTGGTGACAGGAATAAGATAGTTATTGGAGAAAAGCTGGCCAAGAAGCTAAAGATAAAGTTGAGGTCAAAAGTTGTCTTAACATTTCAAGACACAAACAAAGACATAGTTGCAGGAGCTTTTCGGGTGAAGGGAATCTATAAAAGTCATAATTCGGCGCTTGAGGGACTAAATGTCTATACACAAGGAAAAGACCTGTCTAAACTTTTGGGGGATGGATCAGACTATCATGAGATCGCTATACTGCTTAAAGAAGCGAAACAGCTAGAGGACTTGCAAAAAGAGTTGCAACTAACTTATTCTGACTTGACCATCGAGTCCTGGAAAGAACTATCGCCCGAGTTAAGTATGATGATTGAAACCATGGATCAATCCATGATCATATTTCTGATCGTCATTTTGGTGGCCCTCTCCTTCGGTATTATCAATACCATGCTAATGGCAGTCTTGGAGCGCGTACGAGAAATAGGAATGTTGATGGCTATAGGAATGAACCAAATCCGTCTGTTCGGGATGATTTCATTGGAAACCATTTTTATGGTCATGATAGCTGCTCCTTTTGGCTTATTGCTGTCATATGCGACTATTGAATATTTAGGAAAATATGGCTTAGACCTATCAAGCATATACGCGGAGGGTTACGCCCAATACGGATTCAAATCAATGATTTACCCCGAATTAGCATTTGAATATTATATCAGGATCATGGGGCTAGTACTTGTCACTGCGATACTGTCATCGATTTACCCGGCAATTACAGCATTGCGACTGAACCCAGTCACGGCGATTAGAAAAATTTGAATGATATGAAGAAAGAACTTGAAAATCACGAAAACTGCATTATTCACACAGAAGATCTCACCAAAGTATATGAAGGTGTAGTACCTGTGAAAGCAGTAAATGATGTACATCTACATATTGAGAAAGGAGAATTCACCGCTCTTGTGGGGCCATCCGGTTCTGGTAAAACCACCTTGCTAAATCTGATTGGAGGACTCGACAGTCCAACAGCTGGGAAGATTTGGCTTCATAATCAAGATATCACTCAACTCTCCAAAAATGAGTTGATCGATTTCAGGTTGAGGAATATCGGTTTTGTTTTCCAGGCTTATAACCTTATTCCAGTTTTGACAGCCAAAGAAAATGTGGAGTTTGTCATGTTATTGCAAAAGGTCCCTGATGAGGTAAGGAATCAACGGGTTCATCAGCTTTTGGAAGAAGTCGGTCTGCTCGATCAAATGAATAAGAAACCAAGCAAGCTTTCGGGTGGTCAGCAGCAACGAGTTGCAGTAGCTCGAGCGCTAGCATCTAAGCCGCAGTTCGTTTTAGCTGATGAACCTACGGCTAACCTTGACTCTAAAACGGCTGGTAAGCTATTGGATATCATGGCTAAATTGAATCATGGTGAGGGTGTCACCTTTGTTTTTTCGACACATGATCAGCGAGTAATAGACCGGGCGAGAAGAGTGATCACCTTAGTCGATGGAGCAATCGCATCAGACAAAAAGAAAGAAGTACTAGAAGCGGTGTGAAAAAGCTGCTCATCATAATGCTGGCTTTTTTGATTTACATTCCAAGTTGGAGTCAAAAACAAGAAAAGGAGAAGAACTGGTGGATAAGAGGGTATGTCAAGGATCTGGTAAATGTGAATATCTCCAACGACTCTACCACCTTTGACAACCTGATACACAATCGCCTTAATTTCAAGTGGTTTCCCAATGATGAAATCAATGTAAAGATTGAACTGAGAAATCGATTTTTCTGGGGTGAGACAGTGAAAAGTATTCCGAATTATGGGAAATTAGTCGATGTTAATAACGACCATTTTGACCTATCTGCCATGAATGGTAAGAATAGCATCTTAGGCCATACAATGGTCGATCGCGCTTACCTTGAGTGGTATAAGAATGATTGGGAAGTTCGAGTTGGACGTCAGCGAATTAATTGGGGAATCAATGTAGTTTGGAACCCCAACGATCTTTTCAACGCTTATTCCTTTTTTGATTTTGATTATGAAGAACGACCTGGAAGCGATGCTGTAAGTATTAAAAAATATACGGGTGTAGCATCAAGCTTGGAATTAGCCAGCAACACTGCTGGTGAATTTGATGATATGGTTATAGCAGGCAAATGGGCTTGGAATAAGTGGAACTACGATTTTCAGTTGCTGGCTGGAAAGGCAAGAGAAGACTATACAGTTGGTTTTGGATGGGCGGGAAACATAAAAGATGCTGGATTTAAAGGAGAGTTTACTTATTTCTCACCTTACACAGGGAAAGGAGATGAAGCATTACTTTTTACAGTCGCTTTGGATTATTCATTCGAAAGTTCGTTTTACATCAACGGTTCGTTGCTTGTTAATACTGCTGCTTCAGTTACACCCGATTTCCAGGAAAACATCAACCTTTTTGCTACCGATCGAATTACTGCCAAAGAACTCTCCCCTTTCCGCTATGCTACTTTTCTGCAAGCAAGCTACAGTTTTCATCCACTCATAAATGGGGGAGTAGCCACCATTTACTATCCAAGTAAAAGGGATGCGCTTTTTATCAATCCATCCGTAACATTTTCCGTGAAGCAAAATCTGGATCTAGATCTGATTTCTCAGATTTATTACGACAAGTTTTTTGACGACTATAAGGTTCAGGCAAGGCTCATATTCATTCGATTGAAATGGAACTTCTGAAATAGATCAAATTTAATCTTGTTAGCACTTGCGTAAGACAACTGGAGTGGCTCTATTTTGTGCATATACATTACATCGGTAAATAGGAACTAATAAAAATGATAGGAACGTATTAATTTGATGAACAAGATAACTGGGTCATAACAATCTTATGTAAACCTTTCGTTTTAGTAAAAACATAAGCGGTAAGCTGGATTTGATAATATGGCTGCAAGTCCTGAAAAAAGTTTAAAAATTAAGATATGGCTGATCTTGTCTATTGCAGCGGTAATCGCTGCAGGAGCTATTTTATGGACCACCCACAAGTTTGATCAGCTTTCAGGGTCTATTTACCAGCTAAGTCAACCAAATGAAAAAGTAGCACTGATCAACTCAACCTTTCAAGATTTTATTTCTGCTGAAAACTATATTCAGAACTATATAATTACAGGAAATATATCTGCAGCAAGAAACTATCAGGGGCTAATTGATAAAACCCGTCTGGGCATTGATCAGTTAGCGACTCTGAATCGAAATGATAGTGCCCAATTGAAAAGAATAGATTCTCTGGATGTAATTCTTCAAAAGAAGATTGATTATCTCAATAAATTCTTCGTACTCAAAAGGCAAAGGCAATCGATCGCTTTTACCACACTTGCAAGGGAGCAAATAGAAGCTTCTACTACAGATACTTCTGTGCTGGAGCAGAAAGTATATTCTAAAACAGATATTTCTGGAAGCTTAAAGCCCATCGAAAAAAAGCATATAATCAATAGGGAAGATACCTCTAAGGGTTTTTGGAGTTCAGTAAAAAGACTTTTTGGAAATTCATACATAGTAGATACCGTCACCAAAGTAGAATACGATTACTATACGTTTGAAAGAACTTCTCATGATACGGCAACTATTAAATCCTATTCTCCAGATTCTGTTTTGCAGCAAGTCAAAAAGATACTGACTGAGACAGAGGGAAAAGAAGTGCAGTTTCTCCAAAACCTGACAAGACAGGAACTGGCAATGATTGAACAGGATCAGATATTTATGAAACAGATCAGATCCATTATAACAAATCTGGATAAAAGTGAACGTGAGGCAGCAAACGCCAGACGCAAGAGTGCATTCATCCTGGCTACAGATTCGACCAGGGTAATTGTGATCATAGGTGTAGTCAGTTTGCTAATAGGAAGTATCTTATTCATATTTATCACGAAGGATATCACGAAGGCATCTTACTTGAGAAAGCAACTGGAAATAGCTAAATCAAAAGCGGAGAAACTTGCCAACATAAAGGGAAGCTTTCTCTCCAATATGAGTCATGAAATTCGTACTCCTTTAAACAGCATTTTAGGATTTACCAAGATTTTAGAAAATACCAGTCTTTCTGGTAGTCAGCAAAAGTATATGCACGCTGTAAGCGGTTCTTCAGGCTACCTAATGGAGCTCGTAAATGACATTTTGGACTACTCGAAGATCGAATCGGGAAAACTTCATATCAATAAAACGCCATTTTCTACTGAGAAGTTAAAAAATGACATCAAAAAGATGTTTTTGCTAAATGCTGAAGAAAAAGGTCTTAAACTAAAGCTAACAGAATCCAATGAATTGCCACAATGGCTTCTGGGAGATGCTTTTCGAGTCAAACAAATCATAAGCAACCTACTTAGCAACGCCGTAAAATTTACCAGCTCTGGTCATATAACTGTGACTTTTGATGGACATTGGTATAAGGAGAAATTTTACTTTTCGGTTATTGTCTCGGACACAGGAATTGGTATCGCGAGCGAAAAATTATCTGCCATATTCGATGTGTTTAGTCAGGAGGAAAATGATACTGCAGACAGGTTCGGAGGTACGGGATTGGGTTTGGCGATCTGCTACAGGCTAACAAAGGCTATGAAAGGAAGCATTCATGCCGAAAGCAACAAGGGAAAAGGCAGTAGTTTTAAAGTTGTCATCCCTATGGTAAAAGTAGATGAGCGATCTTTGCCTGAGGTTCTACCATCCGAAGAGATTGGGGAATTAAATCTCCCTAATGCATACATAGTATTGGTGGAAGACGATCACTGGAATGCTCTACTGCTCAAAACGATTTTGACCCGGAGAAAGGCTCAAGTGAAAGTTTTTCATAATCCTCTTGATGCGTTAGGCTTTTTACAAAAGAATGAAAAGCAAGTTGATTTGTTGTTTACCGACTTGAAGATGCCTGGAATGAGAGGTGAAGATTTAGTAAAATCATGTCGCAAAAATGGATTTGACAAACCTATAGTGGCGATTACAGCACATATCCAAAAAGAACAAAAGAATGAAGTTTTGTCTATGGATATACAAGCTATCTGCAGCAAGCCTTATGAAGAAGAAGAAATAGATCTGGTTCTTGCAGATCTATTGCCTGATAAGGCTGTAAAAGAGAGTGTTAGTAGTAAAGAAAAAGGTGAACAAAACGTTTCTAACATTGACCTTAGTGATCTTAAAAAATTTGCCGGAGATAACCCAGCATTGCTGAAAGAACTACTAGCAGAGCTAAAAACCAATAACCAAAAACAATTGGAGTCATACAAGTACTTGCTCGATCAGGAAAAATGGCTAGAATTAGCGGAGCTGACTCACCGGATGATACCTACTTATGAACATACGAAGCAGCATCACATAAGCGAACTGTTAAGATCAATTGAGCTATACGTTGAAATTTCAAATTTTGATCGAGCTAAAGAACTGGCCAATGAAGCTATCTTAGAGCTAGAAAAAGCAATTAGAAAATTTGAAGAGATCAATGATCAATATCATATTTCTTAAGCTTCCTATACAAAGTCTTTCGATCGATATTTAGTGTTTCTGCTGCTTTGCTCTTATTGTATTTAGCGGCCTTCAGTACTCGGATAATGGCTTCTTTCTCAGTCTCTTTCTGAAGAGCTTTTAAATCCTCTTTGTTAATATTTTCTCGATTCGTCCCTGCTGTTTTTTCATTACCATCTTGAATGGAATTTTTTATCTCTTCTGGTAAGTGAGATAAGGTGATTTTATCTCCAGTGCTCAGCAATACACACCTTCTGATAATATTTCTTAGCTCACGAAGATTTCCCGGCCAGTGATAATTTTTAAATATTTGCATTACGTCAGATGAAATTGCCGGCGCATCTTTATTCAATTCGTTTGAGGACAGGTGTAAGAAATGATCCACAAACTTTTCAAAATCCTCTATTCGTTTCCTGAGAGGTGGAATTTTCAAAGTAAATTCATTGATTCGGTGGTATAAATCGAGGCGAAAATCAGTTGTCTCAGAGGTATCCATCAGAGCTTCGTTAGTGGCCGCCAGTATTCTTACATCCACGGAGATGTCTGTATCATCCCCTACTTTACGAATTTTCCGCTCCTGCAATGCACGAAGTAGTTGTACCTGTACCTCATAACTGAGATTTCCTATTTCATCTAAAAAAAGCGTACCACCATTTGCAAGTTCAAAAGCTCCTTTTTTATTTTGTGATGCGCCTGTAAAAGCTCCTTTTATATGTCCAAAAAGTTCACTGGGAGCCAGTTCTTTAGAAAGAGCACCACAGTCCACAGCGAAGAAGACGTTACTTTTTCGCTTACTTTTTTGATGAATCATGCGTGCGGCATATTCTTTTCCAGTACCACTTTCACCTAAAATCAGCACGCTCATTTTAGTAGGTGCTACTAACTCAATATGCTGAATCAGCTCCCGACCTGATTCATTATCTCCGGCGATGTACTCATTGGCGCTAGCTTTATTTTCTTTACTTACTTCCTGCTTTTTGTCCATTGAGAGCACTCGTTGCACAAGCAACAGCAGTTCATCAGGATTTACGGGTTTAGTCAAAAACTCATAAGCTCCCAACTGAATAGACTTTACAGCAGTTCGCACGTCACTGTAAGTGGTCATAAGAATTACAGGAAGATTAGGCTCTTTTTTTTTGATTTTTTCAATGAGTTCCAACCCATTAAAATCAGGCAGCTTGTAATCAGTTAAAACAAGATCAAAAGAGTTATTATCTAGTGCCCTCAGGGCAGATTGCGACGAATGAGCAGCCGTTGTTTCAAAGCTATTCCTAATTAGAAATGTGATGAGCATTTTATTGAAAGAAGGATCATCATCTACAACTAATATTTTAGCCATATGCTAAGCTCATTTACTTTGAGTAAGTAAACAAAAAAAGCTTAGCAATGTCTGCTAAGCTTCATAAAAAGGTGCAATGAATCTCGTACTTTATGAACCTATTTTAGTCTTTTCCAGATACTTTCCGTTTGCATCATATTTTAATGACCACTTCTCGTTTTCGTAAGTAACCACCAGCATGTAGTTAATACCTTCTTTAGCACTCACTTTATATGCTTTTTCAATTTTTATGCCTTCAAAATCTTTCTTGAATGAATCCTGCACCACTTTTGGAACATCCTTTATAGCAATCTGCTCTTGTTGATCTTGCTGAAGCTCTGTGTTTGCTGGTTGATTTGAATCTTGTGCTTTCATCGATATAGTACCTGCAAACACAAACATTGCCACTAGTAAAAGACTTTTAGCTATTAACTTTTTCATAATCGTAATAATTTTAGTTTCGAATAATTTCTATAACTGATATTACAATAATGTGCCAACGTAGCGGGATAAATATAACTGACTATTTATCAGGAAGTTATATAAATATTGTTATCATTTCATATGGTACACAGTCTGTTGACAATGGTAACACTCTGAGGCACATGTCTACAAAATGTGACAAAAAAAATTAGATGTCATCTACAATTAGTATTCGCTAAATACAGAAACTCAATTATGTGATTTTATTACATCGGCAAAACCGAATCTAATATTTATCGTATATTACTTTGGCAAAAGCGGAACAAATAAATGAAACCGGGAATAGTATTATGAAAGGAACATCACTTGGCGAGTTTGAAGAACTCTGTCTACTGGCAGTCGGTATTCTTCAGGAAGATGCATATGGCGTGTCAGTAAAAGAGGAGGTAGAGAAGTTTTCTTCAAGAAAGTCAACACTGAGTACTATTCATTCTACTCTCATAAGACTCGAGAAAAAAGGATTCTTAGAGTCAAGAATGGGAGGAGCTACCGAAAGTAGAGGAGGTAGAACCAAGCGTCTTTTCGAGATCACACTCTTAGGAAAGAAAGCTATAAATGAAGCACGTCAGCTGCGTGAAAACATGTGGCAGCATATGCCGCAAATACTTTGGGAAGGAGGTCAATCATGAAAAATGGAACTCCCCCAAAGTGGGCCGTCCGACTGGTAAAATGGTACAGTCACCCTTACTATACGCAGGAAATAATTGGGGATCTAGAAGAAATGTTTACCATCTGGAAACAAGAGAAAGGGATCTTCAAAGCAAAATTATTCTACGTGTGGAATGCTATTCTTTTCATACGTACCTACAATAGTAGGCTTTCTAATCAATCAATAAGCTTTAATCAACTAAGCATGATAAAACATTCAATAAAACTTTCACTAAGAAACATCCGCAAGCATAAAGTCTACAGCTTGGGAAACATGATGGGTTTGGCTATTGGAATATCTATAAGCTTGATCATTTTCATCCACATCAATCACGAATTAAGTTTTGAAAAAGAGTACGCTAAGCATGATAGAATTTTCCGTGTGTCTTCTAGTAAAGATTGGGCTCAATCACCACCGTCATTTGCTGAGGAACTCAAGTCTTTCTTCCCTGAAATAGAAGATGTAGCTCGCTTTGCGAAGTATGGAGGAAACGCCTCTGTGATTGGGACAAAAGAAAAACAATTCATTTCAGAGGGAATTTTTCAAGCAGACGAATCTGTAATACACGTTTTTGACTTGAATTTTTTACAAGGATCTAAAAAAGGATCTCTAGATAAACCTTATACAGTCGTCCTAACTAAAAGCATCGCTTCAAAGGTTTTTGGAAACGAAAATCCAATTGGGAAATCTATAGAAATTAATGAAGAGAAACGAAAATTTGAAGTCACAGGGGTGATTGCTGACCTTCCGGAAAAGTCTCACCTAAAGGCAGAAGTCTTGGTTTCAATGCCTACTTTTTATGAGCAGATTCCCGAAGACTGGACAGGTTCACGTGGGTGGATGGTGATGTATTCCTATGCACTTCTGGACGATCAGAAAAGTGTTACAAAATTGAGGCAAAGGATGTCAGATTTTACCGTGCACTATTTCAATGAGGAGGCTGCTGAGGAGATGGCTTTGAATGGTCAATTCTTTGAAGTCATGCCTTTGACAGATATCCATCTAAAGTCAAATAGGACAGGTGAAATGGGACCAAATAGTAGCATCACATATATCTACATTTTCGGGACGCTTGCCATTTTCATCATCATCATAGCCAGTGTCAATTTCATTAATATTTTCACAACATTAGCCTTTAAGCGTGTGAAAGAAATTGGGTTACGCAAGATTGCAGGGGCACAAAGGAAGCAACTAGTTTTTCAATTGCTGCTAGAAGCATGTGTCACGGCGATGCTTGCCGCTACGCTCGGATTGATCTTATGCCTGATATTCCTACCATACTACAATGCATTGGCCAACTTGACCATTACATGGGTTGAGCTTATTGTCTCCACGAATATTATGCTCATTGCCTCGCTAGCTATTTTACTTGGCGTGCTTTCCGGAATGTATCCTGCGCTACTTGTTACCAGACAAAAGCTTTCCGAGTCAATTGTAAAGAATGTCAACCCCAAGGCTAGTATTTCCTTGTTCAGAAAGGGATTGATTGTATTTCAATTTACTCTCTCGCTTTTCATACTGATCTCTACAATGGTGGTCAATCGTCAGATGAATTTCATTAAAAAGAAGGATTTAGGATTTGATACTGATCAGGTAGTTACGCTTAAAACTTACGGAAACTTAGGAAAAGAAATTCGCAAGAACCATCGATCTTTTTTTGCATCGCTTAAGCAAAATTCAAACATCAGCGAGGTTTCACTTGCATCCAATGTAGTGGGCGAACCATTAAGCAGAGAATATTTTAGACCTGCGGATGCTGATCCCGAAGTTGACTATGGTGCGACCCATATGCTATGGACCGATGAGGCTTATTTGGATGTAATGGGAATGGAACTGATCGAAGGCCGGAATTTTAGAGCTAAAGTGGATACGTCTGTCGTTTTTCTGGTAAGCGAACAAATAGCTAAAAACTGGGATCGCAATATGGTAGGAACGATTGCTCAATATAGAGATGAAAAAGGACCCATTATTGGAGTATTCAAAGACGTGAATCACTATTCACTACACAGCGATGTGGCACCATTGGCCATGTGTCTTAAGCCATCTTGGGCAGGCAACTTGTTGTTTAAGATCAACGGCGAAAATCCAATTGAAACCATGGAATACATTGAAGCTAGTCTGAAGGAAAAATCACCGAATGCGATTACTCAGTTTAGTTTTGTCAATGACAGACTTCAACAGCTTTATGCCAAGGAGAACAATATGTTTTTTGTATTCAAGTCTTTTTCCATATTGGCACTTATCATTTCATGCCTAGGCCTGTTAGGCATTGCAGCCATTGAAGTGCAAAGGCGAACCAAGGAAGTTGGAATCAGGAAAGTGCTTGGTGCTTCAGCTAGTGAAATATTGATCCTTCTAAGTAAACAATTCTCTCTTATGCTGGCAATTGCGATACTGGTTGGGGTTCCGGTCAGTTATCTGTCTTCGGAGAAATGGCTATCAGATTATAGTTATCGAATAGATCTGAGTGCTTGGGAATTTGTGGTACCGAGCGTCAGCCTCATTATCATTTCGATGCTTGTTGTATCTCTGCACTCCATTAAGGTGATACGATCAAACCCTACTGAATCACTCAGAAACGAATAAATTCTTGTTTACTACTAAAATGTAGAACAAATTAAAATAAGCTCCGTATATTTGTTCTACAATTTAGTAGTAAGTAAAATGAAAGAAAGTAAACTAGGAGACTTTGAAGAAACGATTCTGTTGCTCGTTGGCATTCTCGGAGACCAAGCATATGCCTTCAAGATTGCTGAGGAATTTGAAACTCAAACTAAACGACCAGTTTCTATTGGCGCAGTACATTCTACGCTGAGTCGAATTGAGGAAAAAGGATTTCTTACCTCGAAAATGGGAGAATCATCAGCTGAGCGTGGAGGCCGAAGAAAAAGAATCTACACCATTACGGCCACAGGTCAGCGGGCACTGGAGATTTCCAGAGAGCTCAAAATGACACTTTGGAATCAATTTCCTGCCTTTGCAGAAGGTAAACTCAACTTTGTTTTTGGGTGAACAATTTAAGGCCACCAAAACTAGCTGAGAAATTTCTACTTCTATTCTTAAAAAAGGAATTAGCAGAAGAGGTACTCGGCGATCTTGATGAAAAATTCTACTGGACTATAGAAAAAAAATCATTGAGACGAGCAAAGCTCAACTATTGGTATCAAGTCTTCAATTACCTCCGACCTTTTGCTTTCAAATTTTTTAAGTCAAACTCAATTATTCCGACTATGATCAAGCACAACTTCAAAATCAGCTATCGCATTCTCAAAAAGAACAAGGTATTTTCAGCTATTAACATTGGTGGACTTGCCATGGGTATGATAGTCACTACCCTCATCGGCTTGTGGATTCATGACGAACTCTCATTCAACACGCATCACAAAAACTACGAGAGCATCGTGCAGGTGCTTAGAAAAGAGATGGAAAATGGAGAGATAGAGGTCAACAGTTCTCACGTGAGCAAATTGGGTGAGCATTTAAAACAAACCTATCCAACTATATTCCAGAAAGTAGCTATTACTTTCTATAGAAACCAGCAGTTGGTGGTAACCGTCGGAAAACAGTCATTGGAGCGTTTAGGATACTTTTTTTCTACCGATGCTCCCGAAATGCTTTCTCTTGAAATGATAGCGGGACAGGCTTCATTAGAAAATAAAGAAGCAGTGCTTCTGTCTGAGTCACTGGCTAAAACTCTTTTCATCGATCAAAATCCCATTGGCGAGTTTGTGCAGATTAATACATCAACGCAGTTGATTGTAAATGGTGTATACAAGGATATTCCACTCAATTCTACTTTCTCCGACATGGATTTCATACTCTCTATGGAGCTGATTTATAATGATGATAGCCCACCAACATGGAACAACTACAATACGAAAATATATGCACAATTAAACGATGGAGTTGAAGCAGAAGAAGCTTCAGCAATCATTAAGGACGCACTGACAGATAACATCTCAGAGGAAAATGGGCCAATGGACTTGCTCCTTCTCCCCATGAAAGATTGGCGACTTAAAGCTGATTTTAACTCTGTTGATGGAAGCCAGATGACCAGTAATCGAGTTGTTTTTATTAGATTATATGGAGCCATTGGCATCTTCGTGCTCATGCTTGCTTGTATCAATTTCATGAATCTAAACACGGCACGTTATCAAAGTCGAGGCAAAGAGGTTGGGATTCGCAAAACGGTAGGATCACAAAGAAAACAATTGGTATCACAGTTTTTAGCCGAGTCTGTGCTTTATGCTTCAGTATCTTTTGTGGTATCTATTCTAGTTACCTGGTTGATTCTTCCATGGTTTAATGGCATTTCCGACAAAGACTTAAGCTTACCTTGGGACGTTCCGGAGTTTTGGCTGATAGGGATCTTTTTCACTCTGTTTTCTGCCATTGTTGCTGGAAGCTATCCGGCGCTGTTCCTTTCTTCATTCAGCCCGTTGAAAGCACTTGGCGGCACCTTGAGACAGGGGAAAGCAAGTGTTCGACTAAGGCAAATTCTGGTCGTCTTTCAGTTTGCTATTTCTATCTTATTGATGATAGGAACCTTCACGGTACATAATCAAATTCAGCATGCTAAGTCTCGGCCGGTTGGTTACGATCAGGAAGATTTGATTACAGTCAGAGGACGCTCAAGTGAATTCTACAAAAAATTTGATGTGTTGCGTGAAACAGTGAAACAGACAGGAATGGTTGAAGAAATGGCATCTGCCAATTATCCATTGATGAATACGCTTGGAAACAATGGTGGATTTCGCTTGGAGCAAAATGACGCTGCATACTCTTTTTCATTCAATACCATTTTCGTTACCCCGGAATACGGTGCAGCCACCAAGTGGGAGTTATTAGCAGGAAGAGACTTTTCACGAGAGCATGGAGATGAAACACAAAATATCATTATCAGTGAGTCTGCTGTGGAGCAAATGGGCTTGGAAAATCCAGTGGGAAAACGATTGATTTCCCAGAGAGGAATGCGTGATCGACAGAAAGAACTAACGATCATCGGAGTAGTCAAGGATATGATCAAAGGATCTCCATACGAACCACCAATGCCTTTGATGCTTTTTGCTAGTGAAGATGCCGAAAGCTATTCATTTATCCGAATGAAAAAGGGTGTACGATATGTAGAAGCAATCCCGAAGATTCAGGCAGCATTTGAGAAGATTTTACCGGGGCATCCATTTAACTATGAGTTTGTTGATGATGCGTATTCAACCAAATTCCGATCAGAAGAAAAGATTGGAAGTTTGGCTACTTTCTTTAGTGGGCTGGCCATTGTAATAAGCTGTCTGGGTTTATTTGGCTTATCAGCCTTCATCGTGGAGCAGCGCACCAAAGAAATTGGGATTAGAAAAGTGTTGGGTGCATCCATACCTACACTTTGGAAATTGCTATCTAAAGACTTTTCATTGCTAGTGGTGATTTCATCTGTATTGGCCATTCCTGCGGCATCCTACTTTCTAAACGGATGGCTGGAAAACTATGAATATCGAATTGAGATTACTTGGTGGATGTATGCCATTGCTGCTATTGGGGGGTTCTTCATCGCTTTGTTCACTGTGAGCTATCATTCGCTGAAAGCTTCATTAGGGAATCCGGTAGATGCTTTGCGATCAGAATAGCTTTATTACTATTTTGATAGTAATAAAACTATTTGTATAGTTATAATTGCGGTATGAAGACAACACTATTCACAATTCTTATCTGTTTTCTTGGATACTGCGAAGCTCAAAATAGACGAATGTGTGTCACCGTCGATGATCTTCCGGCCGTTCATTACGGGCTAAATAATCGAGCGGAAATCACAGATGGATTACTTGCGACTTTTATCAAGTATGAAGTTCCTGCGATAGGATATGTGAACGAGGGTAAACTATACAAAGATGGAGTGCTGGATCAGCAAAGAGTGGCATATCTAGAGCAGTGGCTCAAATCTGGACTCGAGCTTGGGAATCACTCGTTTTCTCATATGAACTACCATAAAAATAGCCTGGAAGCATTTGGAGAGGACATTTTGAAAGGGGAGCAAATTATAAAGCCGCTATCGGAAAAGTATCAAAGGAAAGTGCAGTATTTCCGTCATCCGTATCTTAGAAGTGGTGCGACGAAAGAGACCAGCAACTCGCTAAAAGAGTTTCTTCAATCAAATGGCTATATCGAAGCGCCGGTCACTATTGACAATGAAGAATATTTATTTGCAAAAGCCTATGCAGTAGCAATCAGAAAAGGAGATAAAGAGCAAGCGCTGAAGGTAGCAGAATCGTATTTGGAATACATGACTCTTCAGCAGGAATATTATGAAAAGGCATCCAATGATCTACTGGGAAGAAATATGGATCATATCCTACTTATCCACGCCAACCTGTTGAATGCGCATTATTTAGATGAATTACTAGATATATATAAAGAGAAAGGTTATGAATTCATTTCTCAGGAAGCAGCCCTAAAGTATCCAGCCTATCAGTTAGAGGTTACAATATTTGACGACTGGGGTATTTCATGGATTCATCGGTGGGGAATGAGTAAAGGTCTAAAAGGTGATTTTTTCAAAGGAGAGGCGGTGACTCCAGAGTTTATCAAAGAACCGCAACAATAAGTTATCAAACTACTGACATAGATTTTGCATTGCAGTCTAAAGATGGATGTCATTGATAGACTGATCGAGACACTTTTTTGAAAGGAAATAAACGAATGGCAACCTTAGATAGAAAATCGGATACCGAAGTTAGATTTTGTACGAAAATGAACCAAAGCCTACATTAAATTCTGTCCCCTCGAAAAATTCTAAAAGTATTTCACAATCATTATGAGGGAGTGATCGACGTAACCTGTTTATTATAGATTGTATTGAACACGAAAGCAATGGCAAAAATTATTAGACTATCTATTTTACCTTTTTTATTAATTTTTATGGGCTGTTCTGATGATGACTCAGATGACCCTGAGGCTATGCCTTCCTCATCAAATATGATTTCCATTAACCTTATGTGGACTCCTAATTCAGTCGATTTGGATTTATCTCTGGATTTGCAAGGTGAGCGTGTTAGTATTTCAGAGTCTGAAACACCTGGAGAGGTTTTGCAAATTTCGAACGATGATGCAGACGGAACTTACGAGGCAAATATTTTTTATTTCACAGGAAGCGAAACTGTGAATTATTCCTTTATAGTCACATCAGAAGGAAATGAATTATTTAGAACTACGCAATCAGCTCCTCCTAGCAACGGTAGTCTTAATACGCCAATAGACGTTATTACCATTGAGAAAAATGGTGATCAGTATACGATAAGTGAATAAAAAAATAGCGACTCCTGTTTCCAACATATAGCTTAGAACTGACAAGAATGAGCTAATCAAGGATCAGTTCCCAATAGCCTACATCTATCCATCGATCGAACTTGTAGCCTACTTCTTTGAATTCAGCAATTTTTTTAAACCCCAGATTTTCATGCAAGACCTGACTGGGTGCATTGGGCAATGACATGCCGCCAATGATGGCATGAAAGCCGAGTCTTTTAAGCTGTTCTAGTAGGTGTGAATAAAGCATCTTTCCGTACCCTTTTCCTCCTTGATCCTTATGAAGATAGACTGAGGTTTCGGTGGTTTTTGAATATGCCTGTCTTGCTTTCCATTGTGTTGCATATGCATAACCAACAACCTGGCCTTCGATCTCTAATACAATCCATGGAAGCAAAAATTCCTGTTGGACTTTTTCTATTCTCAAAGTCATCTCATTGGCTGTGATAGGCTCCAGCTCGAAGGTAGCATGAGTGTGTAGGATGAAGTGATTGTAGATTTCTACAATTTCACTGGAATCTTTTGGTTCTGCAGATCGGATCATTTCAAAGAAGACATTATCTACTTGAATTATACTTTTTAAAATTGATTGAATTTGAGCGATTTTCAAACCTTTTCTGAAGTGTCGCATCAATGTCGCATCACAAATTCATCATTTGAATATGAAGCTAATAGCATTGCAATCAATCAAATAATAGAAATTATGACTTATAAGAATGTAAAAATCATTTTAATCTCATTCGGAGTTCCAATACTATTCTCCTTGCTTTTATGGATGGTAGCTTTGACAAGTATAAGTCCTTTGTTCTTAAATCAGAATGAGAGGTTTACTTATGGTGTTGTTGGCTCGCTCTCGGCATTGGCAGTTATATTCATGTTCTTAAAAGTAGATAAAAAAACATGGGGTAATTATCATTTAAAAGTTGAGAAACGTACGCCGATCAGATTTCTGAAAGGAGCTGTCATTGGAGTCGTTTTGTGTACTGCATTATTCCTATTGCAGGCATGGTATAGTGGGTTGGAAATCAGCCTAGCCAAAGTTGACTTAGGACAGTTTGCATTGATGTCTTTATCATTAATACCATTAGCCTTCATGGAGGAGCTGGCATTCAGATCCTATCCATTTTTTAAATTAAATGAATCTTATGGAGTATGGACAGCCCAAATCACAATGTCTATACTTTTTGCTCTCTACCACTACATTGGTGGATGGTCATTAATGGCATCATTTATAGGGCCTGGAATCTGGAGTTTTGCATTCGGTTTGATGGCATTGAAGTCAAAAGGCATTGCTCTTCCTACTGGCTTTCATTTTGGGTTAAACTTGTCACTTGCAGCTATAGGCAACAAATATTGGATTCCTACAATATGGACTATCGACTTTGCGGGCTCGCCTACTGATGAAATGTTAAAATCAAATGAGTATTTTGGGGTAGCAATACAGCTTCTAGTTTTTATCGCATTGGTGGCTTTTACTTATATCTATAGAAGGAAAACTCATGGGAAAACTCAATCCAATTAATCAACCAAAGCTTGGTCAAAAGCTTTATGACATCCGAGTTGAAAAAGGGTTTACTCAATTAGAATTGAGAGAGAAATCTCATGTAAGCGTTCGCACTATTCAGAGAATTGAATCTGGTGCTGTAACCCCACGAACCATAACGATAAAGATTCTGCTCGAAGCACTAGGTGAGAATGTGGAAGATTGGTTTGGGTCATTCAATGTGAATGCTGAAAACCGATTTTCAATTGAAACATTTAAAAACATGCTGCTAATAAGCGCATCCGAGCAAGAACAAAAAAATGCCTTAACACCAGCCTGGATTTCCGGAATTATTTATTTGCTAATTGGGATAATAGAAATCGGTGTAAATGTCCACATCGAGAGTCAAGGAAGTTCAATACCTCTCCTTGCGGTAGCTGTATTGGTTAAGGTGATTATCATTGTTTCCTTTTTTCTATTCACCAGAGGATTTCTTTCACTTAGTATTTTGTTTGAAAATCAATTACTCAAAATTGCCTCTTACATTTCTATAGCGACAATTACATTTATTTATTCCGCAGAAATCATAATCACACTAACGTCTCCTAATTATCTGGATATAATTGATACTATGGGCGCTTTTTCAGTGGTTCCTTTTGGCGCTATTGGTATCATTCTTGGGATGGGACTAATCAGACTTCAAGACGGGATGGGCCGTATTGCAAAAGTGGCCGGAAGGCTTGAAATAGCTTACGGCATAGCTTATATGACCCTCATATTTTCCTTTATTGGTTTGGTCCTTCTTCCTGCGGTACTTATTGTAGAGATAGTTCTACTTTCCAAGGCAGATCAGTTAGTACGAAAAGAGGAAATTTGATATGGGATACAGGTTCTTTGGGAGATTTTTTGGATTAGCGCATTATATCCTTCGTTGACCAATTGCAATAGGGTCTTAAGAAGAAGTAATTTTGTGGAAGCCGTAAAAAGCATATCTAGGCCTGTCTGATTGTAAAAAACAGATGGGTGTAGCTTCTGAAAAACAAGAACTAAAATGAAAAACTATAAATCTTACTTTCTGTTTCTTCTAATCATTATTATGGGTATTACTGTCTCCTGTGATAAGAATGGAGACATAGTTTTATTTAGTATCAATAACGACATATCACTTGGTCAGCAGGTGGCTGGTGAAATAGAAAGCATGCCAGATCAATTTCCAATTTTGAATCGAGCTTCTAATGTCGAAGCGTATGAGTATTTGGAAAACATGATGAATTCAATTTTGGCATCTAATAGTGTTACGTATCGAACTGAGTTTCCTTGGAAAGTCAATATTATAGATGATTCAGAGACGCTTAACGCTTTTGCTACGCCCGGAGGTCAAATCTATGTGTATACTGGTTTGATTTTCTTTCTTGAAAAAGAGGATGATTTAGCTGGTGTAATGGGTCATGAGATTGCTCATGCTGATCAAAGGCATAGCTCAAAACAACTGCAAAGGCAATACGGTGTTAGTGTGCTATTGAGTGTAATTACAGGAGGAGATCCTGGACTTTTAAGTCAAATAGCTGCATCGCTAGGCACGTTAAAGTTTAGTCGGGATGCAGAAGCGGAAGCAGATGATTTCTCAGTACTTTATCTCGCAGATGTTAATGACTATGCCTGTAATGGAGCGGCCGCTTTTTTTGCAAAACTTCTAGAGAGTAATGCAGCTCAGCAACCTGAATTTTTAAGTACACACCCTAGCCCTGATAACCGAGTAGAAGATATCAATGCCAAAGCTGCTGAAATTGGATGCGACACCACTATTGGAGATGATGCAGTTTCCGATTTCGATGCATTTAAGCAGACGCTGATCAACTAATAATTCTCATTTGTAAACTGAACTTTTGCAGGTAGAAAGTCCATCGTTTCTGAAAGCTAGTGAATGACTAGTCTGGGCTGGATATAGAAAGTTATTTTGAAATATTTTAAGTTAGACTATTACTAAATCAACTTTCTTTTGGCAAAAGATTGAATATTTTCAAGAGCACTTCACATTTTGTCGAATAATTCTGACCTTTCGAAGAGAAAGTTTATTACGGGTTACTCTCGTCTATACTTTCGCCAGCTAGAAGTTCATCACAAAACCAAACAGCTATGATCAATCTTTTCAAATCGTCAAAGGTAAGTTCGCTTCAGAAGAAGTATGATAAGCTCATGAAAGAAGCTTACGATTTATCCAAGTCAAATCCAGAAGAAAGTCTTCGGAAACAAAAACAGGCTCAAGAAGTGCAACGGGAAATTATCGCTAAGCCCCTTTAAAATCCTTCAAAACTTCTGGGTGAAATTTAAGTTCTCTATATGTGAGAATCAAGATTAAAACCAAAGTCAGTTCAACAAAAGAGCGAGTGAAAGAAGGCTTTACCAGAGACCTTTTTATGTCTCTAAATCCACCTTTTCCTCCTGTCAAACTTCTGAAGTTTGATGGGTGTGGAACAGGGGATAAGGTGGCGCTAGAATTAAACTTTCTTCTTTTTAAGCAAAAGTGGATTAGCGACATTACGGAAGCTTATGAGGATGAAAAATCTTGGTATTTCGTAGATCAAGGATCACGACTTCCTTTCTTTTTAAAGAAGTGGAGACACCACCATGGAGTTGAAAAAGCAGGTTCTGGTTCGATCATTATTGACGAAATCACTTTTTCGACAGGAACGGTTCTAACTGATGCACTGATGTACCCTTTACTCTATGGACAGTTCTTATATCGAAAACCTATTTACAAGCGAAAGTTTTCTGGATGAATGTCATCTTATGATTTAAAGTCGGAAAATCACCGTCGGACTTTAATCATTTTTCAATCCTTATAAATATTCGATATGCTCAGATTTTTAAGAAAATCTAAAATAGAGTCCCTTCAAAACAAGTATGATAAGTTGATGAAAGAAGCCTATGTACTGTCCAAAGCCAACCCTCAAGAGAGTTTAGTGAAGCAAAAGGAAGCTCAGGAAATACATAAGCAGATTCTTTTAAAATCGAATAGCTACTAGTTATTCGCTTTTGAGTGATTCAATTGGATTAGCCTTCGCCACCTTCCAGGATTGTACGACAATAGCCAAAGCTGCTAGAGTTAACACGAGTATTCCCGGTAACACATAATACCACCAATTTACTGTCGTCCTAAACGCAAAACTGTCAAGCCAATCATTGGAAAAATACCGAACGACTGGAGCGGCAATTATTGCGATAGTGACGAGTATTCCTAAGTAGCTTTTAGACATGATTAGAAGCAACTGGGTCATAGTGGCACCTAATGTTTTTCGGATACCCATTTCTTTCGTACGTGCCTGTACCACAAACGCAAACAAAGCAAATAACCCTATGCAGGCTAAGCCTATAATGATGGAGGAAAACATCTTGAAAATGGAAAACATACTGTTTTCTGCCCTATAAGAAAGGTCCATATGCTCATTTACCAACTGGGGAACTATCAGAGTTTCAGGAGCTATTTGCAGAAGAGTTTTCTCTATGGTACTAATAGTCGAAGCTAGATCTTTCGATTTTACCCTTATTAACATATATTCAAGGGCATTAGTATCATCAATTGAGAGCTGGATAATCAATGGGTCCACCTGATTGTGCAAAGAAGCAAAATGGAAGTCTTTAACAATACCAACTGCTTCACCTTCCTTTTCTTGCCAGGTGTTGTATACAGTTTCCCCTAATATATTCTCTCGCTGAAGCAAGCTCACAGCTGTTTCATTTAAAAAGAATTTTCTACCAACAAACTCCTTCGTTTGCAAACCTCCTTTTACTACTTCAATTCCCATTGTCTCCAAAAACATCGGGTCCGCTACTAACACTCTTGAAGACAGTTGATCTTCCGGTCTGCTTTTAAGATAGCTCGGTTCAACGCTGAAACGGCTACCAATTAGGTGAGAACTAAATGAAACTTGCTCAACGTTCGCATGCTTTGTAAGTTCAGCTCTTATTTTCTCGCGAGAAAGAATCGCCTCTTCTCTCAGTTTTCTATGAAGCTTGATGGCTATGATTTCTTTTTTGGCAAACCCCATGTCTTTTGCTTCAATGAAATTCATTTGCTCACTGACAATGAGTGTGGCTGAGAGTAAGCAAATAGAAATGAGAAACTGAAAAGCAACCATAGCTGTCCGCAATGGGAGTTTACTGTTGATTTTTAATCCTCTGCTACTTAATCCTTCGCTGATGCCAAATCGCGATAGATAGAAAGCGGGGTAACCTCCTGCCATAGATCCGACAATTAAAATCAATATACCTAGCATGAGAAGCAATCGAGTAGATAATAACTCATTTATGGTGATTGGAATACTGGCTAATTCATTGTAAAAAGGAAGGGATAAAATGGCAAGACCAACCGCAAAAAAGCTGCTTACCAATACGAGGAAAAAGGCTTCTGCGAGAAATTGAAAAATGAGCTGACCCCTGTAGGCACCCATGACTTTTCTTAAACCAATTTCTTTGATTCTGTTCAAGGTTTGGGCTACATAAAGATTGATAAAGTTGATAATGACAACCAATAAAATAAACACTGCAAGGGCTGAAAACACATAAATAAATATAACATTGCTGTTCGCTTCAATCTCTTTTTCTCTGTGAGAATGGAGATGGATGTCAGCAATAGGATGTAATTCAAGGAACTCACCTGATTCGGTTATTTCTTGTCTGATCTGTTCTTCTGGAGCTAACCCCTCATAGAATTGGACATGAAAATCCATGAGTCTTTCCTCTACTTTCTTAACATCCACTTGAGACTCAAAAAGTGCAAAAACGGATACACCAGCCCAGCTAAGATCGGTGTTTTTAGCAATAAATGATCCTGTGGAAGAGGATATACAATCTATTTTAAGGTGTGTGTTTTTGGGAAAATCCTTAATGATTCCCGTTACAGTTTGTCTCCAGCCATCATCGAAAACAACCACTTCACCCAACCGTTTTTCTCCTGGTTTAAAAAGGCGATTTGCTACGGATTCTGTCAATAGGATGGTGGAGGGTTCATCGAGAGCATCTTTCGTCCCTTCAATAAACTCCAGGTCGAACATTTCTATCATAGATGGGTCGCCAAGAAATGGGCGCTCTATGAGCTGTTCTTTTTTTTCATGTGATAACACACTTGGACCAAAGGAAAAGAGTCGGGCGACTTCTTTTACCTCGGGCATTTGTTCTTTGAATTCAGTTCCCATAACCGGGGGTTTTTTAGCCCAGTTGGTGGAAGCGAGGCGATAGATCAGTTTATGTTTGGGGTATGAAGTTTCATAGCCAAGTTCATTGAAGACATGAACGGCAATAAGTAAGCTCATGGATATCCCAATAGAAAGTCCGATTACATTAATTGCTGAGTAAAACTTGTACTTCAGCATATTTCGATAAGCGATTTTAAAATAGCTTTTTAGCATAGTCGTATTGTTTTGAGTTTTGAAAAAACGGATGGAAGAGAAGCCGAACATTAAGTGAAAAGCATCTATCCAATACATGAATGAGGAGTAAAACCTACTCTTGTATTCAAGCCTATCTTCATGGATTTCCTGAAGATCCCCAAGGAATTCTTCCAGATAGGATTGGCCAATAAACTTTGAGAATACCCAATTAGCAAATCGAAGGCTCTTGTTTTCTCTTTGCTTCATTAAGTACTTGGTTTTAGTTGTGGAATAAATTGCCACATTTTTTGTCGTACTTCTTGAGATGCTTTAAGCTGTTTCATGCCAGCTTGTGTGATTTGAAAAAGTCGTTTTCTACGGTCTCCTCGTTTCTCTGTATTGCCGCCCAATTCTGATTTTAGAAAACCTTTGTCTTGTAAGCGATACAAGGTGATGTGAACGGCACCAAGAAGTATAGACCTTCCTGAGTGTTTTTCAACTTCCTTTTTTACTGATATACCATAAGCCGAATCTTCTAAGATGCAAACCGCGAGTAATACCAATTCTTCAAATTCTCCGAGTCCTTTATTTTTCATTACTTATAATAATGTATAATATACAAAATTATAAGAAATACTCACATATACAAATAGCTCGATTTCAAGCAAAAAAAAGCCTAATGGAAATAGCATCAGGCTCTAGTATATAATTTGCTATTGAGACTTACTCATCTCTCAAAGAATCAATAGGATTTGATAGCGCTGCACTCACTGTCTTGAAGCTCATGGTAATAAAAGCAACCAGTAAGGTTATCAGCGCTGAAGTTGCAAAGATTTCAAAGCCCAATGAAATCCGATAAGCGAATCCATCTAGCCAACTGTTCATGACATACCACGATAGTGGTATTGAAATGATTAAAGAGATGATGAAAAGAGTAAGGAAGTCTTTTGAAAGAAGGGCTACAATTCGAGTAGTGGTAGCACCCAGCACTTTTCTCACACCAATCTCTTTGTTTCTTTGTGCTGTACTGTAAATGGTTAATCCAAAAAGACCTAAGCAAGCAACAAAAATGGCCAGCCCAGAAAAAATGGAAAAAATCATTCCGAATCGTTCGTCAGATTCATATTGTGCGTTAAAATTTTGATCAACAAAACGAGTATCAAAGGGTCTATGAGGG
This sequence comes from Marinobacter alexandrii, assembly GCA_039984955.1. Classification (NCBI taxonomy): domain Bacteria; kingdom Pseudomonadati; phylum Pseudomonadota; class Gammaproteobacteria; order Pseudomonadales; family Marinobacteraceae; genus Marinobacter; species Marinobacter alexandrii. The sequence goes on along the minus strand of JBDWTN010000007.1, from coordinate 1,868,274 downwards.
ATGATCTCTTGCCATATACTTTCTAATTCTGCAAGCGTTTTAGAAAAGTCTTGACTGTTGATTTTCAATGAAAAGACAGACACATTATACCGGGTACCAAAGCGAAGAGAGAGTGGCTCTACCTCTTCGTGCAAAGACACGTAATTGAAATCTTTCACGACTCCAACGACTTTTCCTTCTCTTCCCCATTGTTCAAAAGATTTGCCGATGATGTCTTCCGGATTAGAGTAGCCATATAACTTAGCTGCAGACTCGTTGAGGATTAAGGCATTTGCAGAATCCAGTGGGAAGTCATCGGAGAAATTTCTTCCAGCTACTATATTCATTTTGTAGGTAGGAATAAAATCTTCATCTACTTCGTAAATCGCGGGACCCTTGTATACGATCTCCCCAGAGATAGGATCGGTAATTCCCGTACCTGCGTTGGGAAAAAAATCTCCAGGTGCTGCACGTGACACAGATGCCATTTCCACATCTTTATGATTATTAAACCGCTGCTTGATGTATTCTCTTTTCTGCTGTACTAAACCATCATAACCAAAGTCCACTACAAGCATCTGATCTGAATCGAAACCCATATTGTATTTTTGGAGAAAGTCCAGTTGGGATGAAACAACAGCTGCTCCAGCTAGTAGAATAATAGATAGAGAAAACTGTAGTACAACCAAGGACTTTCTTAGCCAGATGCCGCTGGAAGAGGCCTTGAATGACCCTTTTAGCACTGTTATGGGCCTGAATGTAGAAAGAACAAATGCGGGATAGCTTCCTGCAACAACTCCAATAAACAAGACGGCTGCAAGTCCTAAAAGGACGTTTTGAATGGAAAACAACCAGTTAATTGGTAACGTCTTTCCAGAAATGGTCTCCAACAGAGAATGCCCGGCGAAAACAAGCACTGCTGCAAACAGAGAGGCAATTAATGTGATTATAATAGCCTCGACTAAAAATTGATAAATCAATGCGCTACGTTGTGATCCTATGGTTTTCCGAATAGCCACTTCCTTAGCGCGTTCCACTGATCTGGCAGTAGAAAGATTCATAAAATTGATGCAAGCGATCAGTAATATGAAGATTGCAACAGACGTGAAAATATAGATGTTGCCAATGCTACCAATAGCTCCCGGCTGACGACCTGCCTCTGAATGTAGATACGCATCAGATAGCGGTTCAAAATCAATGTAGTAATTTTGATCATCGGTATAGTTAGCCTCAAGGAATTCTGGAACTTTTTGTTTTAGTATGTCAATACTAGCTCCTGGCTTTAGTGTGAAATACGTATAGAAATCCACATATCCCCAGCTATCAAATATTCCGGGTCTTCTGTTTTTAAATGTGCTCATAGATATTAACCCATTAAAGAAGAAGTGTGAATTCGAAGGAACCTCCACTACGCCCGTTACTTCAAAGGGGTCTTCAGTGTCCATTATGATTGTCTTCCCCACTGGATTTTCATCTCCAAAATATTTTTTAGCTAGCTCTTTGGTAAGCACTACCGTGTTTGGTCTCACAAGCGCAGTTTTTGGATCGCCCGCCAGCATCTTCCAGTCGAAGACATCAAAAGCAGTCGAATCTGCAAATAAGATACCTGTTTCAGAAAAAGTGATCCCATTATAAGAAATTAACCAAGGAGAATCACTGGTAAACCTGAAAACTTGATGTACCTCAGGGAAGAACGATTGCATACTAGGAGCGGCTGGAGCATTCCCCCATACCTGATATTCATTTGTAGGAAGAGAAGAAAAATTAGGTTCAGCACCTTGTTCACCGTAGTAATGAATGACGCGATAGGTATTTTCATAGTTACTATTGTACGTATCGTACGATAGCTCATTATTTACGTAAATGAGGATTAAAATACAGCTGGCAATGCCTACACTGAGTCCTGAGATATTTAAGAATGAGAATGTCTTATTTCGGAGTATGCTTCGCATACTTACTTTGTAATAGTTCTTGATCATACCGTAATTATTTAGTCTTTGAGTTCCTTCGAATGATTTGATAATGCCAGGACGAAATAGCTTGAATACTTCCCAACTAAACTTCCATTTGGCTTTTTTTAGTCCTTGTTTTTCAATGTTATATTCATATAGTTCTAATAGATCTCCTTCTAGATATTTGTGAAGTCGAGGATCGCAGAACCATTTAAAAAACCGTAGTAATAGTTTTGGCGGATTTGAATGTGATGTGTTCATTGCTAGACCATTTTCAGGTCTAATGCAATCTTTGGTATTTCATTATAGAGTTCGTTTCTTACTTCGCGTGCGTGCTCAATAGCATCTCGTCCTGCGGCCGTTAAGGTAAAATACAGTTTTGGTCTTCCACCTCTTTCGCTCGTAGACTCCCCTTCTTTCGAAGTGAGGTAACTTTTTTCTTCCAACCTTTTCAATGCGGATTGAAGTGCACCTACACTCACTTTCCTGTTGAGTTTCTCCTCAATAGCAAGCTTAATAGACACGCCGTATGCGTCACCAAATAAGACTCCAACAGTAAGCAGCACAATTTCTTCGAATTCACCTAATTGATACTTTCCCATAGTTCTTTCCTAATTGCAGTGTTGCAATAATAAAAGAGAAATAGGTTAATTCCTAATTGCAGTGTTGGTTTAAACAAAAAAGAGTCACTTAAAATATGTGGCTCTTCTCATTTTTGGACTTAGCTTTCCTCAGCAAACACTTCATAGTGCGTGACGTTTTCTTCAAATTTTAAAAGAAATCTCTCATCCTTCCGGGTAGTACTTAGCTAGCTCATATTCATCACCAGCGAAATTTTTAATGACCTCAATATTTTCCCAATAGGTAATTAAGGTGAATTTGGCTGTTTCTTCTTCCTTTCTTCTCAAGAAAGTAAGCTTTATAAATCCGACTGTATTTTGATAATCTGGAATGGCTCTGGATTTCATAAATTCTGTGTATCCCTCGTAGTGATCCAATCGGGTGGAGCCATTCCAAATTCTAGCAATCATAGTCTTTTAATTTCAATTGTTGTTAGCGTAGAAAGTTACTCATCCTTCAATGATTCTACAGGGTTTTGTCTTGCAGCACGAATAGTTTGTGAACCAATAGTGAGCAAACCAAGCCCCAACATGAGGAGTGAACCAATGACGACTGTACCGAATCCAAAGTCCATCCGATTTGGAAGATTGTCCAGCCAAAACTGATTGATAAAGTAACTCAGTGGGGCCGCAATTAGGATGGAAATGGCTAACAACTTAAGAAAGCTTTTGGATAAAATCAGGATGATTCTCATCTCGGCGGCACCAAGCACTTTTCTTATTCCTACTTCTTTCATTCGCCTCTCGGTTGAATAGGTAGCCATTCCAAGCATTCCTAAACAAGCAATGAGGATTGCCAAAAAGGAGATGTAACCAATAATCGATACGATATCGAAAATGGCAAGATTTGTATTGGATAGCTCATTGTCAAAAAACTCATATTTGAATTCATGGACGGGATCTATTTTCTTCCAGACTTGCTCAATGTCAGCAATTGTCCCAAGAGGACTGCCCTCCGAAATTCTTACATTTAAGTAATTGAAAGTAGACGCATCATTCGCCAATGCAAGAGGTCTAATTTCAGTACCATTGACAAGAAGTGATGCGCGGAAGTTCTTTACAACTCCAACTATCTGCACTGAACCACCAGACTCTCTATCCCATATGTTGCCAACGGCCTCTTGCGGATTTTCATAGCCTAGTTTTTCTACTGCAGACTCATTTATTACGACATACTTCCCAGAATTATCAGTGCTAGAAATACCTTTTCCAGCGAGCAATTCCAGTTCTAGATTTTTCATAAAATCCTCATCTACATTCAATTTGAGGAGGACAAATGGATCAGCCCCTTCTTCAGGAGATGTGAACTCTGTAATATTGGTGACGCCTGTGGCAGGTACATAATCGCACGCAGAAATAGTAGTAACACCTGCCACTGATGATAGCTCATTTGTTAGCATTTCATGATCATTTCCTTGAAGAGGAATGTTTACAATGTTTTCGGACTGGAAGCCATATTCAAACTCTGTATAGAATTTGAATTGATTGTAAATGACCATAGAAGTCACAATAAAAATAAGTGATACGACAAACTGAGAAACATTAAGAATCTTTTGCATTCCCCATTTACCAGCGGGAGTAGCGTTTGTCTTCAATGCATGTATTGGCTGTCTTTTGGAAAGAAGAAGTGCTGGATATGTTCCTGCAATAATTCCAATTAAAAACGCGAAAACCACAAAGATCAAATAAACTGGAAGCGAAGAAGACAAATCAAAATTGAGGTATTTATTGAACCAAAGTCCCATAAAAGCTTCTTTGGTGAAATAGAGCATGCCTGTAGCAATGATTAACGCTATCATCACTGTAATGATTGATTCTGTAAGAAATTGAAATATTAGATTTTTACGAGTAGCACCAGTCACCTTTCTCACACCAATTTCTTTCATTCTGGATAGTGAACGAGCTATTGAAAGATTGGTATAATTCAAACAAGCCATTATCATAATGACCAGTGCGAGTAGCGATAGAATGTAATAGGCTACCTCTGGCAATCTAAATGTAGCTTCATTATTTACTAGTATGCCAGGAGTAATTTTTGAGAGACTTTGAGAAATGAATGTGAAGTCAGGGTAGTTCTCTGAATCTGCATATTTCCTTTGTGCAAGATCGGCAAGAGCGATATCTAACTCGGCTCTTTGTGTTCCTTCTTTTAGCGAAATGAAAGAGTATGCCGTATAGTATGTTTCCCATTTTTCTGATACATCTGCCAATAAGCTATCCTTATATAGAGCGGGTAATGTTGCGGATGAAACTAAAGCATCAAACTTTAGATGAGTCTTGTAAGAAGATAGATCGATTACTCCAGTAACCGTATATGAACCCCAATCAACTGGACTTCTTCCATCTTCAATATCCATGATATGTAATCCTCGATCCTCAAAAGTGACTTGCTTGCCTATTGGATTCTCACTATTGAATAACTGGTAAGCTTTTTCCTTGGTTATAATTAGCGAATTGGGCTCATCTAGTGCTGTGGATTGATCTCCTTTTACTAATGGGAAACTAAAAATGTTGAAAAATGAACTTGGCGCGAAATAACCTTTCATTTCCACGGTTTTTTGATTGAAAGATGCGTCACCCCCTACACCTCTTCTAAGCGCTATAGCCTCTTCTATAATTGGATAATCTTCTTTTAGTGTTTTTGAAAGTGGCAATGGAATAGTGGCATATGGCATGCTCCCTTTTTCAGGTTTTCCGAGTATTCTGTGTACCTGATCTTTCTTTTCATGAAATTGATCATAGCTTTTTTGATCATAAAGCATGAGAATGATCAACATGCATACAGACATGGCTACTGCCAACCCAAAGACGTTGATAAATGAGAACATTTTGTACTTCAGGATATTTCTGATCCCTACTTTGAAATAATTTTTAAACATACCGTAAGTGTTGAGTTTTTGACCGCCAAAGGCAGCTTTAATAATTCCAGGTCTGAAAAATCTAAGAACATTCCAAACGAACTTTCGCCTGGCTTTTATTAGTCCATGGTTCTCTAGATCTTCTTCAAATTGTTCCTCCAAGTCGCCCATAATAGATTCTTGAAATCGCTCTTTGCAATACCATAGAAAGAATTTACGAGGGATCGATGGAGGAGTATTTTTATTCATACTTTAATGATTCTATTGGATTGGCTCTTGCAGCTTTGACAGACTTGAGTGATGAAATACCTATTCCGAATAGAAAGGTGATCAAGCCGCCTGCGATAAATATCCACAGAGATAATTCAATGCGATAGGAAAAATTATTCAACCATATCCCCATGAAATAGTAGACGACTGGTACAGCTACAATGAATCCGATAAAAATGATTATTGAGAATTCCTTTGATAGATTGCTAATAATCTGAACGACACTAGCACCTAGTACTTTTCTCACACCAATCTCTTTGGTTTTTTGGAGTGTGATGAAAGACATCAATCCAAGTAGACCTAAGCACCCTATGATGATTACAAGCATGGAAAAAAGCTTGAAGCCTCTATATATGAGATTTTCTAACAGATATTCTTTTTTGATTGAGTCATCTAAAAAGTTGTAAGTGAAGATTGACTCTGGAAATTGTGATTTCCATGTCTCCTCTATGTGGATTAAGGCATCAAACGAATTAATTTTAGCAAAAGCTCGCCATTGCCAAGCTGTCCAGTTCATCAGTACGACAGGAGTCAATTCATATTGAAATGGCTGGTTGTGGAAATCTTTGATCACACCAACAACTTTAGCTTCGCCTTCATTAATTCGTAATGATTGTCCCAAAGCATCTTCTGGATTTTTCCATCCGAATGACTTGGCTAGCTTTTCATTGATGATAAATTCATCAAATTGAGGTTTATTCTCTATGAAATTCCTTCCGGCAACTAATTCCAGATCGTATAATTGAATATATGCTGGGTCTGCAATTTTCATTTGAGTGCTAATAGCATCTAATTTTTCCTGATGAGGAAGCCAGCAATTGGTGCCCAATGCAAAATTATTTACTGCCATGGGAGGACCTGATCCAAAGGACACTTGACTAACCTGGTTGTTTTCTAAAAATCGATTTGCGATCACATCGATTTTATCATGACTTGGAATGGGAATCATCACGATTTGATCGGAAGTGAAACCGGGCGACTTACTATTGAAATAATTGATTTGAATACCAACAATCAAAGCAGAAATTACAAAAATCTGAACGAGTGTGAACTGAAACAAAGTGAGTCCTTTTCTGAAGGAAAATCCTTTTATTCCTCCTGCGCCACTATTGTTGAGGGCTTTTATCGGTTTGAATGATGAAAGGACAAACGCAGGATAAACAGTCGATAAAACGATTATGAGAAAACATGCTCCAATAATCAGTACGACTTCCTGGAGATGAAATGATAATTTCATGCCGATAATAGAAAGCGAATTATTCAGAAGCACTAACAGCTGCCAGGATAGTACACAAGCTACAATCATCGCGATAATTACGAGTATACTGTTTTCAAAAAGGAACTGCTTAATAAGAGAGCCTCGACTACTTCCAATTGCTTTTCTGATTCCTACCTCTTTAGATCTGATAGACGCTCTGGCGGTTACTAGATTAATGAAATTGACTACTGCAATAAATAAGATGAACAAAGCTACCATGATAGAAATGTTCAATGTTTTTTTATCTATTTGATAACCCGTTGGAACACTTCCGTAAAGGGTTTCAGTGTGTATCTCTTTGAGAGGCTGCAGAAAGTACGAGATCTGCTCATTATCGACCTCATTTAAGTAATTGCCTTTCCAATTATTGATTTTATCTTCTACTAGTAATTCTTGACTTTGGTCTTTCAATGTGACGAATGTGGTACCTTGATAATTGCCTGACCAGTTACCGCTAGGATACGGGTTATGTTTTTTGAAAAATTCATAGGAGATGAGCATGTTAAATTTTAAGCTCGTTGTGGGTGGAGGATTTTTTACTACACCAGTGATGATTAAAGCATCTTTATTGTTTAGCAACAGTGTTTGTCCGACTACCCTGGAAGATCTAAAATTTTGACCGAAACACTTTTCGGCAATTTTTTCAGTAATCACGACCGAATTGAGTAGATCTAATGCAGATTCTTTGCTACCAGAAATCCATTCAAGATCGAAGACTTCAGGGTAATGACGATCAGCAAATAATACATGTTCTTCTTCAAAACGTACGACCTCAGTTTTCTCCGATTCTAGTTTGAAAAGCCTTTTCATAGGACCAGCTACCTGAGTCACATGTTCAAAATCAGGAAAATCGTTTCTCAATGCCGCAGCTAACGGATAGGCCGTGGTGTTCCAATAAAGCTCTTGATCAGATTTGTGAGTGTGCTGTACAACACGATAGGTTTGATCAGCATTTGCATGATGATGATCAAAAGATGTTTCGTAGTTGTAAAAAAGCAACGTCACTAAGCATATGGCTGCTCCAGTAGAGAGCCCTATTACATTGATGAACGAATGGAGTTTGTTTCGAAGAATCGTTCTCCATCCTATTTTGAGGTAATGTTTGTACATGCCGTAGGTGTTTAATTTTTGACCATTATTAAATGATTTAATGATACCAGGTCTAAAGAATCGTAAGACATTCCAAGTAAATCTTGCTTTAGCTCTTCGAGGACCAGATGCTTTGAGGTCTTCCTCAAATTGCTCTTCCAAATCACCTAGTATAGTTTCCTGTAATCGTGGGTTACAATACCATTGGAAGAATCTCCTTGCAATCGATGGAGGATAGGGCTTATTCATCTTTCAAGGAATTCACAGGGTTGGCATTCGATACATGAAAGGTTTTTGAAAAAACAGTAAAGAATGCGATTACTAAGATGAAAAGTGTGGGTCCGGCAAATAGCCAAAAACTGAGATCAATCCTAAATGTGTATTGCTCCAACCAGTTTTTTACAAGAAAATAAGTAATGGGTAGGGCAATGATCGATGAGGTTAAAACCAGCGCCACAAAATCTTTTGATAAAAGTGTAATGAGTTGGGACACATTAGCTCCCAATACTTTCCGAATGCCAATTTCTTTAGCTCTTTTGGCTACAGTAAAAGAAGCGAGACCAAAAAGGCCTAAGCATGTGATTAGGATTGCAAAAACGCTTAATATTCCGAATACTTGTTGAAATTGTTGATCTGCGCGGTATTGAGCATCAAAATTCTGATCGAGGAAAAAAGGATCAAATGGATCATGCCCAAAGTGGCTTTTATAAATCTCTTCTAAGTCTTCAATTTGTTCAAAAACATTCCCAGGTCCCAGTTTCACGCTTATGTAATCTGCGCTACTGAGAGAGTAATTAAATGCCATAGCTAGGTGTCCTGACTTTGCATCTATTTGATGAAAATCTCTCACCACTCCTATAATGGTGTTCTCTCTCCCCCAATAAGTCATTTTTTTATGAATGACATCCTTTGGATCAGATATACCCCACTCTCTTAGTGCTTCTTCATTGATCAGAATAGGGTATTGAAAATTCACACTATTCGAAAAGTTTTCTCCTTCAATTATTTCCATTCCCATAGTCTCAAAAAAGCTAGAGTCAACATGATAGATGTAAAAATTATTTTTAAGATCTCTCTCATCTTCGTCCAGATTAAGATTCGTTGTGCTTCCCATATTTCCTGTCGCCATACCTGGGACAGTGGAAGAAAGTCCTATTTTTTGAAATGCTGATCTTTCCAGCAGAGAGTTCTTAAAGGAGATATAGTCTTGCCTATTTTCTTCCATTGAAGGACCATTCATGACAACTACCTGGTTTGCATCAAAGCCCAAGTCCTTGTTCATCATAAAGCTTAGCTGCTTACTTGCTGTAAAGGTTTGGATGAGAAGGAAAGTGGCTATTGAAAATTGTACTATAACCAATCCTTTTCTTAAAATAATACCTGAGGAGGAATGGGAAAACTTGCCTTTTAAAACAGATGTTGGTGACAGTGAACTGAGTATCAATGAAGGAAATATTCCTGATAGCACTGTACTCAGTATAAATAGCAGCCCAAGCAGCTTCCACGTGGACCAATCGTTTATTATTTGTGTGGATTCTGGAAGGTTTGCAAGTGTTTTAAAGCTATCAAAAACGACAAGTATTAGCATAATAGAAGCCAATCCTGCAATTAAATTGATGATGATAGATTCCAGAAAGAATCGCATTCTTAATTGAGCTACGGAGGAGCCTACCACTTTTCGAATACCTACCTCTTTTGCTCGATCCATTGATTTAACGGTAGATAGATTGATGTAATTGACAATGGCAATTAGGATAACTAAGAGGGCTACTCCAAATAAGAAAATAACAAGTGTGGAACTTCCATTCTGCTCGGCCTCATAGGACTTGTGAGAATAAAGGTGAATGTCTTCTATCTTTTGCGAAATGATTCTTTCATCCGGTATATGATCCTCTGCTCTTAATTGATCGGAAAGTGTGGCAAGATTCTCTTTAAATCTTGGATAATTATCCGAATTACTAAGTTTTAAGTAGGTGAATGTGTCGTTGCTATTCCATATATCTTCACGCTCACTCAGCATTTTTTTCATAGTGCTGTATGAGAAAACCAAGTTGAATTTCAGATGCGTGTTTGTCGGATTGTCAGCTATTACACCAACTACTTTAGTTAGTGTATTTTCATCCATGGTAATGGTTTTACCTATCGCATTGGTAGTCCCGAAGTATTTTAATGCGGTAGATTCTGTTAGAACAACTTGGTTGGGTTCTTTTAGTGCTGTTTTGGGTTCTCCATAGAGGAGAGGATACCCAAATATGGAAAGGAAGCTCGCGTCAACAGCATATACCTTCGACTCGCGAAAAAATCGTTCATCTATTTCCATTAATACGTCAAAACCGAAAGCTCTTGTGTAATCTTCAACCTCTGGAAACTCATCTTTGATCATTGGCCCGAGATTATGATAGGTTTCACAATCCTGATCAATGAGAGTTTCACCATCAAGGTAGTCCATGGTAATACGTACTATCTTATCGGAGTTCGGATTGTAATCCTCATAACTCTGCTCGAAACGAACGTAGAAAAGAATCAACAAAGCGATTACAAATCCTGATGTAAGTCCTAATATGTTAATGCCACTGTAGAGTCTTTCTCTCTTAATTACTCTGAATGCTGCTTTAAAATCATTTTTGATCATGCCGTAATAATTGAGTTTTGTGATACCACCAAGTGGCTTAATAATACCGGGTCTAAAAAAACGAATCACATTCCAGGTGAATCTAGCCTTAGCCATAGCTGGACCTTTCTTTTGTAAATCTTCTTCGAACTGCTCCTCCAAGTCACCCATAATAGTTTCCTGAAGCCGCGGAATGCAGTACCAGAGGAAGAATTTTTTCGATATGAGAGGTAATTGCTTATTCACCTAATGCATCTTTAATTTTTTGATCTAAATCCTTCAAATCATCTAAGGAATTCATAAATGCATCGGCTCTATAATCCCCCATATCTTGCAATTGATAGGATGGAATCAAATTCTGAAAATTGAGCAAGACAAATTGATCGACAATCCGTTCTTTGGATGTATGTGGGATCCTAAGTTTTTGTATCAGTGATTGCTCTACACCCATATGAACAATCTCATGAATGATGGTGCATGCAGGATTCTCATATTGTTTAAAACCTCCTTCAGTAGTAGTAAATAGTACAATATGACCAGTGTCTGGATTGTAACTTCCGCCGGGACCATATAGGGTCAACTTGACTACATAAGGTTGATGAATCTTGAAATTCCAATCCAATTCTAGTTGCCCTAACATACCAATCATCTTTTCAATGAGTGATTGATTTTGCTTCATCTTTTCTAACCCAGCCAAATAATCTACGGATTTATAGATTGAGTCAGTAAACAGAGATTTTAGCCTTTCATAGTCATTGCTACTGAGTTCAGCATCCTCAGATTTTTCTTTTAATAAGTCAATGTATTTCAACTTTGGAAAAACAACTTGATATCCCTTTTCTTCAAAGAATTGAATATCCTGAATATTTTGCCAGATGTAGTCCACCTCCTCTTCCAAGGAAGAAATTCTTAGGATAACCTTCTCTTGCCCAAACGATGCACGAAGAATTCCTAAAAATCCAAGAAGAAGGATAAATGGCAGTTTATTCATTTTTATAAAATGGATTGAAAGTTTAACTGTGTGGTGAGCTTCCAAAGGTTGGTTCTCGAGTCCTTCATTTCTTGAAGCAATACCTTGCCCGCATTGGTGATTTTGAAGTAGCGTTTTTTTCTACCACCTCTTTCTTTAGTGGCTCCTCCCATATATGATTCAAGGAATCCTTTTTCTTCGAGTCGGTACATGGTGATATGTACAGAGCTAAGATTTACGTCTCTATTCTGGTGTTCCTTAATGGCTTTTACAATTGTATTGCCGTATGCATTTTCATCAAGGATCATGACCATAGTCAGTATTAGCTCCTCGAATTCACCTAAAAAATTTGTTCTACCCATTATTATTGAATTTGTAAAACAAATATACGAACCATTTCTATTTAAGTTGTAAAACAAATAAACAACTAGTGTTTATTTAGAAATGAAGACTCTTTTTCTGCCTATTGAGAGGCAGGCAGTTCTATTGTAAAAAGGCCTGAGTACGGCTTTGATATAAAACAAAAAAGCCATCTACTGTCAAGTAGATGGCCCCCGCTAAAGCGGTACTACCTAAATATATTTTGTTAATCCGTAATGGTTATGACGCCCGTCATTGAACCATGAAATTCACAATTATAAAATAATTGATCTGGAGCTGATGAAGGAACTGTGAAAGTAATGGTACCAGTAGCTATACCATTATTGGTTACTCCTACATCGTATGTATTTCCGGTTCCGGTTCCTTGTACAGATTTGATCAGGAATGGATGACCAGAAGCACTTACCTCAAAAACATAGGTATTTCCTCTCTTGAAAGTCAGGTCTGGGTTGGAAGAGTTGGTAAGGTCCCCTCCATTAAAAACGTATGCTGTTGCACCAGTATTGGTTACAGCAAAGGTGGCATCAGCAACTGTAGATGCCTCCCAAAACTCTGATCCATTCTCGTTTGCCTCACCAATGAAAGTGTATGAGCCAGTCCCATCTACGAAATCATTTTCTGTCCAAATATTTGCCTCGACAGCTACACTTTCTCTTCCTGCATCATTTATGTCTTCACCAAACATCATAAAGTCTACGATGGCAGTCGCTGAGGCAAAAGCACCTCCCGTATTATAAAGTGCTACATCAGAAGAGGTGTCATCTACTTCAAGTGTAAATTCAAGCTCCTCATTAGGTGCCAAAATCAAGTTTCCTTCTGAAATTGTTAGTGTATTTAACTGATCATATTGCTTTCTTGCACAAAACCAATAATCTGTCAGGTTTTGTGAAGCGTTTCCAAGGTTCTTTAAAGTCACCTTATTATTTGCAGGGTCTACATTTAGCAGTCTTACACTTGGTGAACCTGCTTCTGCTGAAGACCACTCACCTGCACCACTGTTAGATCCATCACCTGTATAAGTGAAAGGTCCTACACCATTAACATAAGTATCTTCTACCCATATGCTGGCCGCTATCGCTACAGCTTCTCTTCCTGCGTCATCAATATCATCACCAAACATCATAAAATCAACAATAGCAGTTTCAGAGGTAAATGAACCACCAGTGTTATACAAAGCAAAATCAGAAGAAATGTCATCGATACTAATGGTAAATTCTGCTTCTTCATCTTGATCTAAAACTAAATCACCTGTAGTGGGAGTAAGTCCAGCAAGCGCCTGATAGCTTTTTCTTCTACAGAAGAAGTATCCTGAAATATCTTGAGATCCTCCAAAATTTTTCAGAACTACTTTATCATTAGCTGGGTCTATCGAAACGATTCTTACAGCGGGAGCTATTGCTGGTTCTGAATCACTATCCCACGTATTTAGTCCACTTGTTGCTCCATTTCCGGTGTAACTATACTCATCGCCAACTTCTAAAAAATCACCTGCGGTCCAGATGCCTTTAGTCACGGCAACATCTTCTCTGCCAGTACTTCCTGCAAACGAAGAGCCGAATTGCATAAAGTCAATCAGAGCATCCGCAGAACCGAAGCTCCCATTCACGTTATAGATAGATACATCAGAAGCTTCATCGTCTATATTGATAGTAAAGGTTATTTCTTCGTTTGCATCCAGGTTTAAGTCTGCAGCATCTGTAGTAGCCTCTTCCAGTGCACTGTATGATCGCTTTAAGCAAAACCAGTATCCACTGATATCTGCAGTCTCACTTCCAAAATTCTTAAGTGTTACTTGATTGTTTGGCGCATCTACATTCAGTAGCCTCACATTTGTGAGATTTGCTGGATCTGTGCCACCATCATCATCACCACAACTGACTAGCACTAAGGCTATCATGATCAATGCTCCAAATCTTGAGCACACTTGTTGCGTTCGGAAAAAATTCCGTTTCTTTCTTACGTTCATTTTAATTTAAAATTTAGTTTGTATTAAAGTGATATTTAATGTTGAATAGCACGCCTGTGCTATTCAGTTGAACTTGTCCCCAGCCAACCCCATCCAAGGATTGTTTTAAGTAGGGTTCAAACTCGATAAAAAATTTTTCGCTGACTTGTCTTTGAATACCCGCAGATAGATTGTAGACTCCAAAGAAATGATTATTCTCATTTGTGACTGTAACTGCATCTCTGCGATTCGGATCGTTGGCGTATTGTTGTGGATAATCGTACGAGTACACTTCATTTAGCATAATGTAGCTAGACATACCAGCGCTGAGGAATAGCGTGTTTCGCTTTCCTTCAATCGCATAGTACCTCAAGTTCAACGGAATATCTATGACACGACAGTCTGCATTAATCTGCTCTGGAATTGCACCACTCCAAAATCCCTGCGGGAGTTGATATTCGTTTAAATCTGTCGTCCGATAAAGTTTGCTAGTAACAACCGCTCCACTGGACACAGAGAACCTATCCAGAACATAGTATTCAAAAGTAATCCCGTAATCCAATCCTGGTGAATCAAACTCATTGAATCCACCCACTGTTGTGAAGTCAGGTGAAAGAACAATTCCTAGATTAATTCCTTTTTTTCTAATTGATTTTGTGACTTGCTCTTCTGTAGAGACGGAATCTGTTTGAAATAGTAAAAACTTTGGGATAGATAATTCTGCAGTTTTGATGTCTACACCTCTGCGCATTATAAACGAGTGCTCATTATTTAATGCAGCATTTGAATTCCGAATAAGGATAATTGGATCGGCCTTCGGTAGTTGTGATTTTTCTGTAGTGGTAGTACTTTGACTGTATAGTTCAACAGTACTGGCTTCCTCCGTAACATTATTTTTTTTGGTGTTTGTTACAATTTCAAAACCTGAATCTTGTGATGAATTAGATATTAGTTCCTTATCTATGTTTGTATCAGCCTGAGTGGTATTCGATGTGTGCTCTTGTATAGGTTTTTCTAAACCAACTAAAGCAGTGTCGATTACACTATCCTCGCTACGTATGTTTAATGGCGTTAATGTTTCAGATTGAATCAAACTTACTTTGGAAGCAGAGGTTTCTCCATTGTGAGAAATGATGAACATCAGACTGAAAAGAATTACGGAGTTTATTACGTAAGATGTCCATTGAGATATGGTTCCCTTCCAGCCTGGAATTGGCTGAGAAGCTAACTTTGACTCCATAGCGGCCCAAGCCGATTGATCGAATGGTACAACATCCGGACGTTTCAGGATGTTCTTGGCATACTTATCAAATTCGTTATCCGATAGCTTCCGAGTACTCATTATTCAATGTTTTTTTTAACAAGTCCTTGAGCATTTGTCGTGCACGAGAAAGGTTGGATTTCGATGCTCCCACTGAAATACCTACCATTTTTGCTATTTCCTCGTGTTTATACCCGTCCATTACATATAGATTAAAGACGGTCCTGTACGCTGGCGTAAGCTGCTGTACTACCTGAAGGAGATCTTCGTAAGACAGCTGCGCCATGATCACCTCTTCTGCATAGATTTCACTATTTGCTAAATCGTAATCATTTTCAATAAAACTGTACTTTTTATTCTTTCTGTGATAATCAGTTGCGGAATTAATAATGATACGCCTCAGCCATCCCCTAAAATTGTCTTCCTTTAGCTTTTTGATATTTTTAAATGCCTTGAGAAAACTATCATTCAAAACCTCTACTGCCTCTTCGTAATTTGAACTGTACCGCATACTGATACTGATTCCATAAGAATAAAAGTGCTCATAAATCACTCTCTCACTGCCAGTTTTCCCCTGCTTGCAGTCAATAACCATTTGAGAGAGTTTTACTTTATTCATTTGTTAACCTAAGATCTATCCGATCTCTTTTTCAAGACGTCATGTTTTTAAAAGTGGTTGCGTGAGCCAATTATGTTTGCTCTATATCCATCAAGAACTCTATTATTCATCGCAAGCAATCAGTAGAGAACTGTAATCAAGTGTAGTAAGCAAATGATTCTTGAGATGTCAAACCAAATTAGAAAGCTTTTGCACTCTTTCTTAAGCAAAAGAATAGAATCAAATGAAGTATTCAATATTGATGAAGTAGACAAAAGGTGACAACATCACAACAAAATTTAGCTACGAAAACAGAATGATTTATTTATTGCGAACGGGAGTCTATCAAAAGAGTAGAAAAATCTTTTTACATGATCAATCATCCTAAATGGAGTACGCATACGGTATAAGAACGTATCAGAGGGCTTTTTTCCAAACCAGCAGGTTTTGTGGCCGTAACATTGGCCAAACGAAAAATATACATTATGACAATGACAAAAAGCTACTTATTATCTGCTCTTCTTTTTATTCTCTCCCTCGGAGTTCAAGCTCAATCGGAAATAAAATCGTACTCGCTAAAAAAGGGTCAGGTATTCGATATCATCTTCCTCAGCACAAAAGACGGCACTGACGATATTCAGAAGGACTACTTCAAATTAGCCTTTCCAATTGCTGAGAAAGGAGGGTATACGCCTCTCAATGGGTTCGCCATCGACAGTTCCTTACAAGGTAACTACCATCCGGAAGTAATGGTATTTGGAGCATGGGAGTCCATTGAATTACGCGAGAAGTTTGTTGCCAACATTGACAAGTCAGTTCCCAACTTTCATGAAATGCGACGTGCGATCTGGTCCAATTTTGATCTTACCTACTGGGAGGTGAGCCAAGATTACTCGTTTGATGTGAATCCAGAAAAATTTAATGTGGTCACAGCGTACTGGGGAATTGACGATGCAGAGTTTCAAAAATTTAGAAAGGACTGGCTTAAGCAGGTAAAAGAATCTGGAGGTAATAAACTGATTGGGTTTCTGAAGGGCTCTTCACCTTTTGGCTATGAATACAATCCCGACTTTCTTTCGATCGTAGAGTGGGAAAGTAAACAAGCTTTTGACTCTTTCAATGCAAAGAACAAAGGCATGGATCATAGCTCCGTAAAACACGTCAATCAATTCGCTATTCAATAATCACTTAAGAGGGCTCATGTTTTAACATGAGCCTAAATTAGCGCGCTCATGCAGTTACTTTTAAATCAACTGGTATATTTCGGTTTTCTTCAAGCCCTCTTTCTGTTAGGCATTTATGCCTTTTCTGAGAAGAACAGAAGAAACATGAATGGATATCTGATTTTTTTGATTGTCGTATTGATAGTAGGGTTGTCGGGAAGGGTCTTGAGTGCAACGGAGATCTTTGGATCAAATAGACGTTTTATTACCATTTCTGAATTTGCCAATCTACTGTTTGGTTCAACGGTGTATTTATTTACAAAATCATCGTTGCTCAACAAACGGTTTTCATACAAAGAGTTGGTTCATTACATACCTGCTGTGATCTACAGTTCGTTGATCTCGGTCATATTTATCCTTCCTAGTAATGAAGAAATCCGCGATCGATTTAAAGATGGTGGACTTTTCGAACATGTCATTACATTTATTGGCTTTGCATTGATATTCAATATTGCCTATTGGATTGCCAGTTTTAGGATATTCCTTCGCTTCCGTGAAGAACTTGGGAATGAGTTAAGTTATGTGGTAAAAACAAAGTTTTTTAGAAACTTCCTGATAGCCATCGGTATTTGTCTGGCATTTTGGGTCATAGTGTACTTCGTTAGCATGTTTGGGTTTGAGAAGCTGGAAATAAACGCTCGGAATTACATATGGACGAGTATAGCGCTGATCATTTTGTTCATAACCTACTACACTATGAAGGAGCCAGAACTTTTCAAAGTGACAGAACACATCAGTCCTAAAAAGTACATTCAGTCAAAGCTCTCAACACGAGATTTAGATAAGCTGAAAGTAAAACTGGATCAACTGATGGAGGAAAAGAAGCCCTATCTCAATAGAAACCTGATGAAAGCTGACCTGGCTGAAATGCTTGGGGTGAACAATCCAGAAGTGGCAAGATTACTTAATGAGAGGATTGGCATGAATTTCTTTGAGTATGTCAATTATCATCGAATTAAAGAATTTGTAGAATTGGCGAAAACAGATAGAGCTAAAAACCTAACCTTTTTTGGGCTTGCACAGGAGGCAGGATTTAACTCCAAAACCACCTTTAATAAATCATTCAAAAAACTGATGGGCACTTCCCCAAGGGAATACTTCGCTCGTGAATTAAACTAAATCTATACTGCATTTGGACTTATTCCTATCTGGAATTCGATGCATTATTGGCTTGTTTTATAATCAATACCGTTATGAAAAAAATAAATAAAAATAAACTGTTAACCTTATTATTTCTGTTTTCTTCTTCCGTAATCTACGGACAAAAAGACAATGCAAAAGCCGAAGTAACTGGTTCAGTCATTGACCAAAATTTGGAAGAGGTACTACCGTATGTGACAGTAGCGATAAAATCGAAAGATTTTGATAGAATCATTGGAGGACAGATTTCTGATGAGACCGGGACATTTCGAATCAAGAATATACCAATGGGTAATTATGTGTTAGAGTTTCAGTTTATTGGTTATAAAACGTTGCGTAAAGAGGTTACGATTTCTGAGAGAAACGAGAAGGTAGAAATAGGTGACATTTTCATGATTGAGGAGGCTACTCAGCTCGAAGGAGTAGAGGTTGTTGCTGAACGATCTACTATCCAGCAAAAGATTGATAGAAAAGTAATCAACATCGGGAAGGATCTGGCCACCACGGGTCCAAGTGCAGTAGATCTGATGGTCAATATCCCATCGGTTGATGTGGATCAAAATGGGACTGTATCTTTAAGGGGGAATGACAATGTAATGGTACTTGTGGATGGTAAGCCGACCAACCTAAGTACCTCGCAATTATTACAGCAAATTCCCTCCGGTTCGATAAAACAAATCGAATTGATCACCAATCCATCTGCTAAATACATCCCCGAAGGTATGAGTGGGATTATTAATATCATCTTGCATAAAAACACCAATTTGGGATTCAATGGAAGTATGACAAGTGGCTTGACAAGTGGTCATGAGCAAAGATGGAACGGGTCGGTAGACACAAATTATAAAACCAAGAAAGCCAACTACTATCTCAACTATGGTCTCACAGATGGTCCCTCACCCACATGGGGTTCAATAACAAGACTTGGAGATCCGTCAGAGGAAGTATGGTTTACGATCAATGATAGGACCTCTCATTTAGCCAAGATTGGCGTAGATTATGAGCTGGGTGAGCGCACAGTTTTGTCTGGCTACACCGTTCAAAATTGGTTTGATAATGCAGCTTTTCGTTCAACGGATATCCAGTTTCCGGGGAATGAAGATTCGGAATTTGGGCAAGAGTATGCCAGTGAAGTTGATAATTACACTTCGACATTTAATGTTGATGCCAAGCATCAATTCAGCGGCCAGTCTTCATTGGAAGTAGAGGTTGATTATAGTCGATTTGAAGGAGTTGAAAAAGCCAACTTCGACTTTTACGGGAACGAAATTGCTGTCGATAATGCAGAGGAAAATATCAGCACTGACCGAGAAAATACCACGATCAACCTGGATTATGAATTGAGTCTGGGAGAAACAAAGAAGCTAGAGGCTGGTGCCGAAGTACGATTGCAACTTACAGACAATACCTATAAAACAACCAATCCAAACTTTCGGAATTCTGGGTATGATTTTGATAGAGATATTTATGCTATCTATTTTAGTTTCGGAAATGATCTGGGTAAATGGTCGTATCAATTAGGTGCGAGGCTAGAAGATTTTAGAACACTTGGGGGTTTCAATGAAATAGATAACTTGGAGCAACGATTTGATGATCAGATTTTTTCAGTTTATCCATCTATTTTCCTGAGTTATGTCCCTGATCCTGAGAAACAGCGTGACGCCTTCAATTTCAGTGTCAGTCGGAGAGTGGATCGGCCCAATCTTGATCAGGTAAATCCGATGCGAGCATGGAGTTCGGCAAGAATCACGAATGTTGGTAACCCTGCATTGATACCACAATTCACTAATTCTGCAGAATTAAACTACACGAGACAATTAAAAGCAGGAAGTATAACTTCTGGGATATTTTATCGAAGAATTCATGATGAGATCACCCGTTTTGGCTTCAATGATCCGGATAATTCAGACAACATTTTATTCTCGTACAACAACTATCGTAATAACTCAGCTTATGGGTTTGAGCTTAGTGGTAACTATCAACTGGCGTCATGGTGGAGTCTTACCTCAAGCTTTGATCTTTATGCTCAAACACAAAGAGGTGTGGCGCAAGGTGAATTTAGAGAAGTTCAAAATGTCCTTTACAATTTTCGGATGAACCACAGTTTCAAGGCGAGCAAGAGATTGACTTTTCAGCTAATCGGCTTGTACCGAGGAGCTAACACCAATCTTCAATATGAAACACTCGCTTTCTATTTTGTGAATGCAGGTACCAGGTACTCAATGTTCAAAGGTAAAGGGACACTCAGCATAAATTTTAATGATATTTTTCATACTCAGCAGTTCTCGTTTGAAGGAGAGAGACCTGTTCTACAAAGCGGTGTTTTTGATTGGGATAGTCAAACATTCTTTATAGGATATTCTCATAGGTTTGGGAGTGGGAAGAGACAGTCACTTAAGCGCAAAAAGCGAGACAACAACGAAAAGAAAAGTAGTGGAGGCTTATAGCCTCCACTTTTTGATTTTCATCTTTTAAAAAAAGCTTCAATTTTTGTGAGCTTTACTGATATATCTTAAAATCCACCAAACCCTTTAAGTGATGATCTTTAGCATCATTTTTGTCTCAGCTCACAAAATAATTTTAGGTGAAAACTGAGATATACTTCAACCTGCATCCCATCAACTTTTTCATTGTTTCAGGAATAGTGCAGATTTTTATTCTCTCGGGGATTCTAATCTTTAGCAAAGCGGATAATAAACGAAGCAACCGTTTACTTGCTTTTCTAATATTGGTAGTCAATTTACATTTGACATATTTGATGCTTCTGGATTTAAATTTGGACAACCTATTTCCTTGGTTGCTGTGGATTCCATATTCATTTTTATTGGCGATAGGTCCATTGTTGTTCTTTTACACGTGCTCATTTACTCGCTCTGGTTTCAAGCTTTCGAAAAAAGAGATGCTGCACTTCGTTCCTTTGGGAATAGAGTTGATATTACAGCTCTTTCAGATATGTTGGGCAATACTTTCAAGGGAGATTTATTACAATGTGCCTACTGATCGGATCATTACACCGCTTATTTATGTCTCGGCTTCCATCTCTATATTCTATTATTTGAGAAGGTCGATGAAGGAAATTGAATCTCATGAAAAATTGTTGGTACAGCAGTTTTCGGAGATTCGGAAAAAGACGTTGCAATGGTTGATTAAGCTTTTGGAATATTACAGATTGTTTTGGTTGATCTGGATTCCATTTGCTGTGAGTTTTTTAATCCTCTTCAGAGGGCAAATTCAAAATGTATTTACAATTGCTGTTACCTATTTCCTCTTGACCCTGCTTACTTACCTTACCTATTGGGTTGGACTTCAAGGACTGAAAAAGGGGTTCGTTATGAATATTGGTGATCTAATAAAAAATATAAAAGGAGGCTATCACCATCTAGCTCAAAGTGAAATATCAGAATTAATTGCAGCGATAAAAACGGAGATGGAGAAGAACGACCTTTTCATGAATGCAACGCTCTCACTCAAAGAATTTGCCAGTGTTTTAGCCAAAGATCCGAACTTGGTTTCGTTTGTGATCAACACACATTTGAAGAAGAGTTTTTTTGAACTAGTGAATTCATATCGGATAGAAGCTGTCAAACAGAGGTTGATGAGAAATGATGGAAATAGGTTCACATTGTTGGCCATTGCATTGGAATGTGGTTTCAATTCGAAAACATCCTTTAATCGTGTTTTTAAAGAAATGACTGGAGATACACCAAGTCAATACTTAAGAAAAGTGTCAAAGAATTAGTGCCATTCTACCTATTGGGACGCATGACGATGAAGTATTGAGTTTTTTCGTGACTTAAACATTTCAAAACTCTTTATGCGAACCGTACTTTCATTTGCTTTTTCAATTCTATTACTTCAAAGCTTTTCTCAGTCTGATCAACTCCCCGCGCTCGATCAGTTTGTAGGTTACTATGATGTAGGTGTCAGACCAAACAAACCATTATTTAGAAGTCGCTGGTACCTAAAAGATGACCGACTGTTTATCATCTATGACTCAGATATAGATCGGGAACTTATTCCCTATGAAAATGGAGGGCTAAAGCCAACTATCTTTTTATCAGAGGGGGAAATGAAAATTACCGATAGTGATTCGACGTACTATTTAGTACTAAATTTTGAGAACGACCAACTGGAGAGTTTTCGTGTGTTCAGACCGAGAAGTGAATGGCCTACTGATTTGTATGGGTACAGAAATGAAGACTTAAGCGATTTGGCAGTTAATACAGAGAGTGAATTGCGCTATTCCTATAATACTGATCATTTCCTATTGGAGTATAGTGTGATAGATACGGCAAAGACTCCAGCGGTAGCTGTGGCACTCGAAGAGAAGTTTGAAGATTTGATCAGGGACTTTGAAATAACGGGATTTCCTATTACCACTATACGGATTTATCCAGATCTTAAAACTTACCACAATGCAGTTTTAACACCAGGAGCTCCTCAGTGGCAAATGGGAAGAGCTTGGGATGAAAACGAGATAAGGATGCTATCTACAATTGTGGCAGAAGAGATAAGGGAAGAGAAAATAGATCCCTACGAAATGATTTTACATGAGTTTATCCATTGTATTCATTTAAGCTTAATTTCTGATACTCAAAGAGCTCCTGGGTGGTTGTGGGAAGGTATCGCAGTATATAAAGGATGTTGTAAATGGACCGACAATCCATACGAACTTGAATTCCTGAAAGAAGGCAAATATCCTTCACTAAAACAGATTGAAAGAGATCGAACGTCTCAGTTGAAATACGTACTAGGTTATTATTTGATTGAATATATCGATTCAACATATGGTTGGACTGCAGTGCTTGATTTGATAAAAACAAATGGAGACATCAAGCGATCGCTCAATATCTCCGTGAAGAATTTTCAGAAAGATTTTTACGATAATCTCGAAAGAAGGTATAAGAGGTGATTAACTATCGGAGTACTTACTTGTTGGCAAAAAATTATAATTGAATGCCAAAAATGTATCCAGGCCAAATTTGATACTGAGTTCCGGATTGACGGCTTGCGATTTCGAAATTTACATCCAAGGGCAATCCATCTTTATACAAGAAGGCATTCATATTGAGCCCGGTATATAAGGTAAACCAGCCAAATCGATAACCAACATCGAATTGAAACTGAGTAAGCAAGCTAAGTGTGGGATCAAATTTCTTTTCTCTGTTTAGATGAAGAAACCGAATGGAGGGGCTAAAAAAGTACTTCTTGTTTTTAGGATCAAAAGCACTCATAGAAGATTTATAATAATAAACTCGTTGGAAGCCATAGCCTACCGCCCAGTTAAGCTCTTCGTCATCTGAGAATTCGTATCCAAAGATCAGTGCATTTTGATTCGTTTTATAAAATATATCGCCAATGGGCATTTGAGATTCAGTAAAGGAACAATTTTGACAATTTCCTGTGGTGTACTCAACCATTAAAGGAAGTAAATCAGATCTTGAAATTCTTAACCTACTGTCTTTACTGCCAATGTTTAACAAGCCAATCGGAACACCATTGTACCGGTTAGCCCCATCGTATGGAGCATTTTGAAAAATATTTATAAGTCCAAATTGCACTCCTCGCATTCTTCTAGCACGATTGATAATACCTATTTGAATTCCATTATTAGTTTTTGAATGATTGATGATACCAAGTTGAATTCCAAAAGACTTTACGGAGGAATTATCTGCTTTTCCTTCTACATATTTTGCGCGATTTAATAGGCCAAATTGAAAGCCACTCAGCCTGCTGCCTGCTGCGTTGAAGACAGCTACTTGGCCCCCAAGTACCAGCTTTTGAGATACGTTATACAACCCGCCTAGTTGAAGACCGATCATATTCCCTCCTGAAAAATTGCCAATACCCGCAAGATGAAATCCGGAACTGCTCCGATAGACAGTATTCATCCCTCCTGCAACTTGCACTCCAGAAGATTCGCCTCTTACGAGATTGAGTGCGCCGGCAAGTTGAATTCCCTTCTGATTGGGTGTTTTGCCTTCATTCTCGAGTTCCTTTTGCTCGAAGTTGGTTAAATGTAGATAGCTCTGACTACCTATGATGTTGGCAAGCCCTGCGAGTTGCAAACCCGAGCTAGAGCGAGTTCCAAGATTGGATATCGTAGAAAAAGAGAAATACCTGGTTCCTGCGGCTATTCCTGAGAAAAGGTTAAAGGAAAAATTATAGGTGTATTTCGCACTTTCAAATCCTGCAGTGCTTACTCCCGGAAAGGTAGAAAACTGCACCTTCTTTTCTCTGTAGGGTATACGGTTGGTTGTTTGGGCAGAGGAGCAGAGACATAGACACACCAGTCCTGCTCCGACAATGGAGGTTGCATAACATCTATTCATACGATAACACCAGCTGTGGCTAACACAAATTCACAGCTTTTTTAGTTTTAGGCTAAGTCACAATGTTTGACTATTGAACGAGATGATTATTGCTGATGGTATGTAAGCCTTCACAAATCTTGACTATAAGAGCAACGTCTTGTTACTCATCCTTCAATGACTCTACCGGATTCCTTCGACTCACAGAGATGATTTGAGAACTAATAGTTAACAAACCGATGAGGAAGAGCGATAATGATCCGATGATGACAGTTCCGAAACCAAAATCTACTCGATTTGGAAAACTCTCCAGCCATAGATTGTTGGCGAGATAGCTTAACGGTCCGCCTATAACAATGGCAATGAAAAGAACTAGGAGGAAAGACTTACCAAGTGCCAAGGTTAATTGAGAGCCACTTGCTCCTAACACCTTACGGATGCCTACTTCCTTAGCCCGTCTCTCAGTCGTGTAAATAGCCATTCCTAAAAGCCCGAGGCAGGAGATAATCACAGCGAGTGAAGCAATAAAAGCGATGATGGCTACAAGATCACCAAACCATTTGGTGGATCGGGAAAGCTGCTCGTCGTAGATATAGGATTTGAATGGATGCGTTTGATCTAGTACTTCCCATTTATCCTCCAAAGCTTTCATTACCTGTTGATTTTGCGAATCAAATCGGACATTGATAAAACTGAAAAGTTCCGGCTTGTTTCTCAGGATTAGAGGGAGATCTCCTTCTCCCATCACAGGGTTTTGAAATTTGATATCCCTGATTACTCCCTTTACAGTCATGGGCCGCTGACCACCTAAGTAAACGTTTTTTCCAATGGCATTGTGAGGGGTCTCAAAACCTAATCTCTCTACTGTCATCTCATTTATCAAGATGAAATTTCCATTGGTCTGATTTTGCGGGAGGTTTTCTCCTGCAATAATTTCCAAGCCCATATTCTCTGTGAAGTTGTGATCTACACTGATATATTCTGCGTTGAAAAGGTTTTCTTCTGTTACCTCATTGCTGATAGAAGCACCATTGGTGTGCAGCAGGGCAGGAATAAATTCGCACATTGAGGTGCCAACCACCCCTGGAACAGAAGCAAACTCATTTTGAAGAATTTGATAGTCGTTTCCTTGGATTGGAATGTTCACCACATTTTCTGTTTCAAATCCATATTCAAAATCAATGATATGACTGAACTGTTTAGCTATAAGAAGAGATGTAATGATGAAGAATAGCGAGAAGGTAAACTGTGTCACATTCAATACTTTTCGCAAGCCAATTTTACCCGGCTTTTCAGCGTTCAAATTTTTCAAAGCTTTTAGCGGAGCAAAACCGGAAAGCACTAATGAAGGATACAATCCTGCAACCAATCCTATGACCATGGCTAAGCCAAAGAAAGAGGCAAAGACGGTCAGGTTAGCGGTTAAATCAAAATTTAGAATATCACTAATCCAAAGTGAACGAAGGGCAGGACGAAGTAGTAGTAGAATCAGATTCGCCATAATAAGCGAAAAGAAAGATGTAAGAACAGATTCTGTTAAAAATTGGAAAATCAAACTCCCCCTGCGTGCTCCATTTACTTTCCGTACACCAATTTCTTTTGCTCGAGTTAAGACTCTTGCTATGGAAAGATTGGTATAGTTCAAACAGGCTGAGAACATGACAACAAGGGCGAGACCAATTAGAACATAATATGCTTCAATCGGTAATCTCAGCGTAATTGGATTTCCTACGAACTGTCCAGGAGTAATATCATTGAGATTTCTAGAAAGTAACTGCATCCCTTCTAGCTGTGGAAATGCACTGTATTTAGCATCTGATAATTCATTCAAAGATCCTTGTAGCTGTTCTTGAGAAGATCCTTCTTCAAGAAGCAGATAGGTATATCCTAGAGAGTAATTTTCCCATGAATCTGATTTGTCAGTCATCCTTTCTTCTCGATACAATCGTGGAAGTGTAGCGGCAGAAACTAACATGTCAAAATCAATATGACTCTTATACTTTTCTAAATCAACGACTCCAGTAATGACAAACTCTCCCCAATCTTCTGCTATTTCTTCTTTCCCAGTGCCAATGTCAATTTTCATCAATCCCAGACTCCTATCCTGAAAGTTGACTGTTTTACCGACAGCTGGTTGTGTATTAAATAGTTTGTATGCTACATCAGAAGTGATAATCATACTGTTTGGTAGCGAAAGAGCAGTGTTTGGTTCTCCCTCCTTAAGTGCAAAATCAAATACATCAAAGAATGCCGCGTCAGCAAAAAACCCCCTGACCTCAGCGTATTTATCAACAGTGAATACGGCATCACCTCCAATTCCGGGCACCAGATTCGTGGCATTTTCCACCATGGAGTAGCCTTCTTTCAGGGTTGTAGCTAGAGGGAATGGGCTGGAAGCATTTGCAATACCTGAACCTTCAATTTTGGTATGTACTCGATAGATTCGATCCTTCTTGGTATGGAACTGATCATACTGATGCTGATCTACCAACATGAGAATAATAAGAAGCGATACAGCCATAGCTACAGCCAAACCAAAAATGTTGATGAAAGAGAATGTCTTGTACTTCAGGATATTTCTAATCCCTACTTTGAAATAATTTTTAAACATACCGTACGTGTTGAGTTTTTGAGTTCCTTCTAATTTTTTGATGGCAAAAGGTCGGAGAAAATTCAGCAGATGAAACCAATACAGAATAGTCCGTTTCCATTTTGATTTATGTCCGATCTCCATATAGTATTCATAGAGATCACCCAGTATCTCATCTCGTAAATCTTCCTTAACAAACCATTTAAGAATTTGTCCAGAAAGTTTGGGAGGTGTGATTCTACGGTTTTTCATCAACTAGCCTTTCGTATTTTGAAGTGCAAAATCGGGGATTTTAGACCACAGGGAAATCTTCATTTCCTGACTTTTCTCTAACATGCTTTTACCAGAAGAAGTAATGGTAAAAAGCCGTTTATGTCTACCGCCTCGCAATTCGGAAGCACCTCCTAAATTGGATTCAATAAACCCTTTGCCTTGAAGTCTATTCACTGTACCATGCACCCCGCCAATGGTAACTGTTCTATTTGCGTGTTCCTTCAATGCATTGCGAATGGCCAATCCATATGCATCATCTTTAAGAAGAACAATCATCAATAAAACTAACTCCTCAAATTCACCTAAATGTTCCTTGCTCATCTATTTGTTATACTTTGTATAATACATAGATACGCAAAGTGAAATTATTTGTTATATAAAATATACCATATATTAGGAAATAGTTTTATTGGGGACTTCTTTCATTTAGAAAAAGCCTGCAATAGGCTCTTTTAATATCAGTTTTAGCATTGTATATTTAGAAAAACAATCCTATGATAGCACGAATATGGCACGGTTGGACCCTTCCAAGAGATGCTGATGACTATGAAATGTTGATAAAAGTTGAGGTGTTTGAGAAGGTAGAGAAGAAAAAAATACCAGGTTATAGAGGAGCTCAGTTACTCAGACATGATCATGCAGATGAAGTTGAATTTGTTTCTATCATATGGTTTGAAAAATTAGAAAATGTAGCCTCCTTTGTAGGGGATGATCTGGAAAAAGCTCATGTTCCTGATCGCTGTAAATCAAAATTGCTGCGATTTGATACTCAGGTCAAGCATTTCGAAATGAAGTATGAGACAAAGAAATGAAGTAATCACAGGATTAAAAATTTCTTCCTATGATTACTATCATTATTCATTTATGAAACTCTGGCGAGTGTGCAATGCCTTCATTTTGCTCTTTATCATGCTGTATCCATAGTACAGCACTCTGTTCTTTCAAAAATGCCTCTACCGAATCCATGGATTTTAAGGTTTGCTCTTTATCTGCATTAAAAGCTGGAACGCCTCGCAATTCTCTGTTTTTAGTAAAATGATACAAGTCTCCTGACAACACAATTGGTCCAGTTTCTGGAAGATTCACATAAAGGACTTGATGACCAGCCGTGTGACCGGGAGCACGTTTGATAACAACACTTCCATCTCCAAATACATCATGATCGCCAGTGAGTTTTACAAACTCATTATTCCGCAATGAA
Source organism: Marinobacter alexandrii (assembly GCA_039984955.1). Lineage (NCBI taxonomy): Bacteria > Pseudomonadati > Pseudomonadota > Gammaproteobacteria > Pseudomonadales > Marinobacteraceae > Marinobacter > Marinobacter alexandrii. The sequence continues at coordinate 1,839,744 of JBDWTN010000007.1, read as the reverse complement.
TCAACAGCAGGAGCTACCGTCTCACCTTCAAACAATCCTTCGTATTCCTCACTTTGCAATAACAAAGTAGCCGAAGTGAATAAATTCATATTTCCAGTATGATCGCCATGCAAATGGGAAACCGCAAGAAATTCTATATCTGTCGGAGACACATTAATCTCTTCTAGCTGAGCGCTCAAAGTCTTTGGCATTTTCATGAGAAAAGCTTGCGAATCATTCCCATCAGGAGCTTGAGCAAGAGCATCTGGAAGGCCTGTGTCCCAAATGAGATCTCCTTTTGGGTGTCTGATTAAGTATGCAGAATTTGTGAAGTTCTTTGTTTGTCCTGTATCTACACCGGGGTTAAATAGGGAGATATCTTTCACCAAAATATCGCCTACTTCAAAAACGTAAAGCTTAATTTCAGGGTCAGAAGATTCTTCTGTTTCAGGGTCAGAAGATTCTTCTGATTGATTGGTGGATCCACCACAAGCTGAAACGAGTGTGATGATACAAATAGATAGTAGGAGGTTAAGTTTTTTCATGTCTATAATAGTTAGATCGAGTACAACAAAAAAGTCACTTTTAAGTTCCCAGACCTCTTTTATCTAATTGAAATTACTAGTCCCACGTCAGGATCGTAAATGCTGTTTCTATTCTGTTTTCAAGGCTTCTACCGGATTTGCTTTTGCTGCTTTTATAGTTTGAGCACTCATGGTAAGCAAGGCGATCAGCATTGAGAAAATGCCTGAACCAATGAAAAACCAAAGATTAAGCTCAATTCGATAGGCGAAGGACTCTAGCCAGAATTTCATCAGGAAGTAGCTCACTGGGAGAGATATGAAAATAGCAATTCCAACCATTTTTGAGAAATCGCTGGTTAGAAGTATCACTAGTCGATACTCACTGGAACCCAGCACTTTTCTGATGCCAATTTCCTTTTGTCTCCTTTCAGAAGTGAATGCAACAAGTCCAAACAGTCCAAGACATGAAATAAGAATCGCTACTGCACCAAAGGATTTGGAAAGGCTTGCGATTTGCTGCTCTGCATGATACAGTGCGTTATACTCCTGATCAAAGAATTTGAAGTTGAAGGTCAGACCCGGATTGCGATCTCGATAAAGCTTCTCAATTCGATCAATGGTTTCCAATTCATTTCCTGATTGTATTCTGACAACAATTGTAGACAATGGCCCATCAAGCTGAAAGAAACATGGGCTGATTTCTTCGTGTAGTGATTTGAAATGAAAGTTTTTCACTACTCCAATTATTTCTCTGTTTCGACCCCAGAGGTTAACGATTTTGCCTATCGGATCTTCCAGCCCCATTGCTTCAATTGCCTTTTCATTAAAAAGAATTTTAGAACTTTCATCGCCGAACTCACGAGAAAACGTTCGACCTTCAACGAGTTCCAGTCCAAAGGTTTCAATCAGACCATAGCCTACTTCAAGGTTATTAAACTGAATATACTCGTCTTCTCCTTTTCCTTCCCATCTGATGCCAGATGTACCACCACTACCTCCCAGAAAGTCATGACCAAACATGGCAGCATTGATTACACCGGTTTCCTTTTTTAAATCACTGATAAAAGAGGTTGCACTTTTTTGCAACTCTCCATCTATGTTGAAGTAGATCACATGGTCTTTTTTGAAACCAAGATTTTTATTTTGAATGAAGTTGATCTGTGAGGAGATCACTGCAACAGAGGTAATTAGTAAAATGGAGATCGAGAATTGAAAAATTACCAATCCTCTACGGGCCCATAGATCACTTATTGAACCTGTTACTTTTCCTCTGAAAATTTTGATGGGATCAAAACCCGATAGGTATAGCGCTGGATAGCTGCCAGAAAGAAGGGCTGTGATGGTTCCAATTGATAAAATAGAGAAAGCTAAACCGCTATTCCAGCCTATTTCGAGTGCTTTTCCGGTGAGCGTATTAAAAGCAGGAAGTATCAGCAAGACAATTGCACTAGCAACTACAATCGCAATAGAAGTCATCAAAAATGCCTCAATGTAATACTGAGAAATGAGTGAACCTCTTTTTGCACCCATTGCCTTCTTCACGCCTATTTCTTTCAACCTTCTGGAAGCTCTGGCTGTGGAGAGATTCATGAAATTGATGCAGGCGATCAAAAGTACTAAACCGGCTATGATGGAGAATAACTTAACATACTGAATTCGTCCTCCGATGGGCACACCATTTTCATACTTTCCATTGAGATATCTATCAGAATATTTCTGGATAAAGTGCGTATGCCGATAGCCTTCTTCTTTGGTTGCAACGAATTTTTCTACTTTCTGTGAAAGTGTAGCAATATCTGTATTCTCTTTTAAAATTAAATAGGTCTCTGGGTCACTATTTTCCCACTTTAGGACATGTGGGTGTCTTTCCAGAAAAAGGTCCAGACTTAATATCACATCAAATTTTTTGCTTGAATTCCTTGGAAGGTTTCTGAAGACACCTGATACTATGAAGGACTGAGGCTCATCCTCTTCTAAGATTTTTACAGTTTCACCCGTAGGGTCTACGTCAGAGCCGAATAGTTTTTCAGAAAAAACTTGAGAGATGACTATCTGATCTTTAGTTTTTAGTACTTCAGAAGCTTTTCCAAATAAGAGAGGGTAAGAGAATACATTAAAGAAGTCCTTACTGGCATACTGATCTAGTATTTTCAACTTCTTATTTTCATGTTGAATAATTCTATCGGACCCATACGATCCAACGGGGACAACAGAAGCTGCCATTTCTACTTCAGGCATCTCCTCAACTAGTGCCTGACCAAGAAGTGCTTGCGTATATTCTATGGTCATTACACCGTCGGGGTTGTTGATGTTCTGCATTACCTGATACAGTTGATCATCGTTCTCATGAAATGTGTCCATAGACAGTTCATCATTGATCCATAGATAAATGAGAAAGACAGACGCGAGCCCACTAGACAGACCAACTAAGTTGATAAGAAAAGAAGTTTTGAAGCGTTTGAAACTTCTTAGGGCGAGCTTTAAGTTGTGTTTAAACATACCGTAGTTAGTTAATCTGTATGTGCCATGTGCTGGCTTGATAATGTCTTTTCTGAAAAGTAGGATTACATCTTTTATGAATAACCTATCTGCTTTTTGTTTTCCAAACTCCTTCACCCGCTCTTCGTACAGTTCCGTTAGGTCACCTTCCACAGGTTTTTGCAAGCCTGGATGGCAAAACCATCGGAAGAAACGGAGGAAAAATTTTGGAGGGTGGTTATTCATCTTTCAATGATTTAACAGGATTTGCTGTAGCCGCTTGAATGGTTTTACTGCTTACAGTAATACCGGCAATTATAAGGGCGATGAACCCTGCAAGAGCAAAATACCACCACTCCAGATTGATTCGATAGGCAAAGCTTTCGAGCCAGCGATGGCCAACTATGTAACTTATAGGAACAGCAATGATAGAAGCTATGATCACCATTTTAGCAAAATCCAAGGACAGTGATAAAACAATTCTACTGGCCTTTGCTCCAAGTACTTTGCGTATCCCAATCTCTTTCGTTTTCCTTTCCACTACATAAGATGCCAGTCCGAATAGCCCAAGTGAGCTAATGAAAATAGCGAGGAAGGTGAATATGCTTGAGAGATTGCCAACCTGGGAGATAGAAGCAAATTTTTCTCCGTGAAGGCTTGAAATAAATTCAAAACCGAACGGGACATTGGGCATAATTTTTTGAAAAACTTCCTCAACTCTGGCAATAGACTCAGCTGTTGGTTGATTTTCAGCAAGCTTGATTTGCATCCACTCTGTTTCCTCCATATTCATGGTATAAATCGCTGGTTCTATTTGTTGGAAAGGTGACTCAAGGATTAGGTTATCAACAACACCTATGATTTTATGTGGGCCATCGTACCATGCTAAACTTTTGCCTACAGGATCTGTTAGACCTATGAAATCTGCTGCAGCTTGGTTGATGACATATGCTTTTTCATCCGATTTTTGATTTTTAAAATCTCGTCCTGAACGAATGTTCCAACCTACAGTTTTACCAAACTCGTGAGTGACATATGAGAAGACAAAATTTACTTTCAAGTCCGGATCTTTTCCTTCCCAGCTAAACCCACCTGTTGAGCTATTTAGCTCCGTCAAGGGACTTGATGATTGTGACATAGAAATTACTGCACCAGTTTTCAGCAATTCATCCTGAATGACATGATGTTTGTTCCTAAATGCTTCTGGCGAAGAACGTACAGATAAAAGGTTTTTAGCATCGTATCCAATCGGCCGATTTTTGCTATGATTTATTTGCTGATACACAATGAAAGTTCCAGCAATCAATGTAATACTGACAGCAAACTGTCCAACAACCAATATCCTACGAAAGACAGCAGAAGCTCTTCCTGTTTTGAATGTACCTTTCAGCACTTTTACAGGTCTAAAACCTGATAGATAAAAAGCTGGGTAGCTAGCTGATACAAGACTTGTAAAAGCAATAAAAAGAGCAGCGGATAGCCAAAAAAATGATTGTGAAAATGGGAAATTCATTTGCTTGCCTGATAGCATATTGAAGTATGGCAGGACAATGTTTACCAAGAACACAGATATGACAAAGGATAGAGAGACAATCAAAAAAGACTCTATCAGGAATTGGCCGATTAGCTGCGAACGAAGCGATCCCAATGACTTTCTGATGCCAACTTCTTTGGCTCTTTTTTCAGCTTGAGCAGTACTCAAGTTCATAAAGTTGATGCATGCCAGAAACAATATAAAAACAGCAATTACGCCAAAAAGCCAAACATATAGAATTGCACCCCCTGTTTGCTCTCCATTTTCCCAGTTGGACCTCAAGTGCCAGTCGTCCATTGGGTGGAGGAATACGATGGGATTGTTCTGTTTATCTCTATCACTAGAATTATTGTAGATCAATTTTTCGATCTTCTTATTAGCAGACTGCCATGAGGCGTTATCTTGAAGCTGAACAAAAACTTGACAAAAATTACTATCCCATCTCCTGTTCTTTATAGCGCGTTGAATCCAATCTTGGGTAGAGGCATAACCTTCGAAATTTCCAATAAATGATAGTCCATGAAAGGAAGATTGTGAGGGTAAATCTTTATAAACTCCAGTGATGTTCATTGTGACTTCTCCATCTATGATTAGCTGTTTTCCGATGACATCTTCTGAATCAAAAAGGGAATTGGCGGCTTGAACAGATACCATTACACTAAATTTTTCAGAAAGCGATTCATGCGAACCTGCCTTCATATCCAGATCCAAGAGCTTTGGAGCATTGGCACTCATGTAATTGCCAATCAGATTAAGCTGTTTGTCTTTTGTATCAACAAGAGATGACCCTTGCCATGCTGCTACAGTTACATTTTTAAGGTCATCTCTGTAATTATCATCTAGCTCATCCACAATTGGAATTGGCAATGCAAAACGTACCTGCGTGTCTCCGTTTAGGGTACGTTTTTTCAGCACTTTTGCAGTTCGCTGGTGCTCTTTATGATTATGATTGAAACTGAGTTCGTCTGTGATCCAAAGACTTATTAAAATGACCACTGTCATGGCGATCGATAGGCCACCAATGTTGATGAATCCGTGAGATTTATTTCGAATGAGGTTTCTGTATCCGACTTTGAAATAATTTTTAAACATACCGTAGTTATTTAATCTGTAAGTGCCATCTGTTGGCTTAATAATATCTTTTCTGAAAAGGAGCAATACATCTTTGATGAATTGTCGATCCGCTTTCTTTTTTCCCAATTCCTTTACCCGCTCCTGATAGAGTTCCATGAGGTCGCCTTCCACGGGTTTCTGCAATCGAGGATGGCAAAACCACCGGAAGAAGCGGAGGAAATATTTGGGTGGTTGGCTATTCATCTTTTAGAATTTCAGCAGGATCTGATAATGCTATTTTGATCGATTGGGCGCTTATGGTAAGACAAGCGATGATTACTGCTATAATGCCAGATAGTGCAAAGACCCACCACTGGATGGCGATGTGATAGGAAAAATCTTCCAGCCACTCCTCTACAGCCATCCATGCTAAGGGGATGGCAATCAGAAATCCTAAGCCAACCAGTTTTAGAAAATCCAATGATACCAGTGATACAATGCTGGATATGGAAGCACCTAAAACTTTTCTTATTCCGACCTCTTTCACTCTCAAGTGAATGGTGTAGGTGGCTAGCCCGAAGAGGCCAAGAGAGGCAATGACAATGGCCAGTAGCGTAAAGAAGTTGAAGATCTTGCTTTGACTGATGTCTTCAGCGTACAGTTGGTCATACCGATCTGACAGCAGCCTCGCATCGAAAGGGTAAGAAGAATAGGGTTTGATTGTTTCTTCGAGGTAAGCAATGGTTTCTTGAAGATTTTCTGGTTTTATCTCTAGTGAGATATATCTAAAAGACCTGGCACTCCTTCGTTCGATAAACATCGGTTCAATTTCCATATGCATCGAGTGCATGTGAAAGTCTTTGATTACTCCAATAACCTCTCGATACTTTAGGTCCCAGTCTTCTGTAAAACGCTTGCCGACAGCCTCATTTGGAGTCCAGCCCATCGCTTTGGCTGTGGTTTCATTGATGATGCACAGGTTTAGTGAATCGTTCAATTCCCTCGAAAAACCTCTACCTGCAAGTAACTCTATGTCGTAGAGATCCAGGAAATCGTAACCAGCTCGCATTTGATAGATGTGTAAATCGTCGTTGGGATCTCCTCCCTGATCATCATTGACCACAGTACCCTGACGTAGGTTTATTGGCAGATTTTGCGAACCTGCGACGGCCAGTATGTTAGGATGATTGAGCCATTGACTTTTAAGTACTTCAAAGTTGTCGGTGACTTCACGACTTCTATTTCGTAGGGTAAGAATGTTTTCTTTTTGGAACCCCAAATCTTTATCCTGAATGAACTGAAACTGCTGATTAGCCTCTATGGCGCAGATGATCATGGCAATTGAAACCGCATACTGGCCGACAATCAACCATTTTTGAAGACGACTTTTGGTTAAGCCTTTGGTCTTGCCTTTTAGCGCGTTAATAGGCTGAAGTCGAGAGGTCAAAAAAGCGGGGTAATAGCCTGAAAGAATTCCTAAAAAGAATACAAGTCCCAAGAGGTATGGGGCTGCAGTCACTAGCGCCTCCATCTCCAGTTGAAGAGGCCTTTCCAAAAGTTCTCCAAAAATGGGTAGCGATACAGAGGTGATAAGAAGTGCAACAATCATCGCGATAAACGTGAGGAAAGTGGACTCGAATAAGAATTGGAAGATCAACTGTCCTCTCCCCGCTCCAACCGTCTTTCTCAAGCCAACCTCCTTTGAGCGACTCATTGATCGTGCAACTGCCAGATTGGTATAGTTGACAAGGGCCAGAATGAGAATAAGCAAGACAATGGTTGAAAAGAGGAGGAGTTGTTTTTTGCTTCCCTTTCCTGCAAAATCAAAGTTGAATTCTGATTGCAAGTGAACGTCTTTGAGTGCTTCGAATCTGTACTGCTGAGGGTACAACTCAAGGTTAATCCAGTACTTTTCAAGCAACTTCGGCATCTTACTTTCGAGTAGTGAAAGATCACTTCCTTCGTTTAGGGTAAAGAAGGTGTTGTACCCGTTGCTTCTCCATTTTTCCCGATTCATGGACTCTTTGTACCAGTTCTCTCCCTCAGCATTCATGACAAACTCAAGAGGAAATGAGGTGTTCTTAGGTGGGTCTTTTATTACCCCTGTCACCTGATAGACCTGATCACCATGGATCAGTTGCTGACCCATTGCATTTTCGTGGTTAAAGATTTTCCTGGCCAAGGACTCTGTCAAAACCAGACTTGTAGGATCTTCCAATGCGGTTTGAGAATCTCCCGCTACGAAATCATGTGGAAACACATGGAAAAAGTGTTTGTCTGAAAAAATCCCGGACTCATAGTAAAGGTTATCTTCACTTTTCCCGATTAGCGTCTTGTACCAATCAAATACCGTAGCGCTATTGACTTCAGGACATTCGCTCTCTAGTGCGGAGGCAAGCTGTAGCGGAGTAATTGCATTTATGTTTTTTCCCAGAAAATCACTGCCTGTTGGGGAATTGTAGACGCGGTAGATCTTATCGTGATTCTCAAAATTACGATCGTAAGAAAATTCATACTGAATGAACGATAGAATGAGGAGTACGCAAGCAATACTAAGGGACAAGCCACCGATATTGATGGCTGCATATAGCTTCTGACGCGTTAAGCTTCGTATTGTGGTTTTGAAATAGTTCTTGAACATTCCGTAATTGGTTAATCTGTAAGTGCCTCCTGAGGGTCTGATGATGTCTTTTCTGAATAGGAGAAGCACATCTTTTCCAAAGAGGCGATTTGCCTTCTTCGGGCCTAGTTCTTTTACCCGCTCTTCATACAGTTCCATTAAATCACCCTCGATAGGTTTCTGCAATCGAGGGTGACAAAACCACCGGAAGAAGCGGAGGAAATATTTTGGCGGATGGTTATTCATTGGCCCTTAAGCTTTCGGTTACATTTACCTTGGCCGACTTTGCAGTTTGGATGGTAATGGTGAAAACTGCCAACAAAAAAACCAATGCTCCACCTGCTGCGAAGTAGATTGGTGTTAGTTCTATGCGATAGGCAAAATCATTCAGCCATATTTTCATTAAATAGTATGCGATAGGTAATGCAATGATGATGGCGATTGAAACAAGTGAAGTGAAATCACTTGAAAGAAGTCGTACAATTCCAGTATTACTAGATCCAAGTACTTTCCGGATGGCAATTTCTTTGAACCTTTGTTGTGTACTAAATGAAGTAAGAGCCAGTAGGCCTAGACAAGAAACGACTATAGCAATCGCTGCGAAATACTTTGATAACACTGTGATCCGCTCCTCTGCAGCATAAATCGCTTGGTAATCGTCATCTAAAAACGTGTACTCAAAAGGATATCCGTCATTATAATTTTGATAAATCTTTCTAATCCGCTCAATGGTTTCTTGCTCTGTACCTTCTTGTATTTTGATGACGAACTTTTCAGATTTTTCTGTAAGAGAAAAAATAAAAGGACGTATTTCTTCTTGAAACGATTGAAAATGAAAATTTTTAACAACGCCAATCACTTCTTTGGTGTTTGCATTTGTATTAAAATTTCCAATTTTTTGACCAATAGGCTCTGCCAATTGGGTCATCTGAATTGCGGCTTCATTAAAGAGGTATGCATCTCTGTCTGTAGGAAAATCTCTAGAAAAACTCCGCCCTTCTTTTATCTTGATACCAAGTAGTTCGATCAAATCATACCCGCCACGAATCTGATAAAACCGTAGGCTTTTGTCTTCAGCGCCCATGCCTTCCCACTTATATCCTTGTGAGAAACCCACTCTTCCTGGAAGGTCTCCACTCATGTGAGACGCCATGACCACTCCAGGGGTACTTCTGATCTCCGAGAAAAAAGCACTATGATCCTTTTTGAGATTGCCCTCGCGAGGAAATGTGATGATGTGATCTTTATTATAACCCAGATTGGAAGTCTGTATAAACTCTACTTGCTTATAGATGACAATAACTGAAACGATCAATATCACGGAGATGGAAAATTGAAAAACGACTAAGGCTTTGCGGATCAATAAGCCTTTCGAATCACCCTTTAGTTTTCCTTTTAATGCGAGAACAGGTTTAAACCCTGAAAGATGGAGAGCAGGGTAGCTACCTGAAATTAAACCAGTAAGTGATGTGATGCCAAGTACCCATCCTAACACATTTCCTGTAAGATTGAATGCAAGTTGCTTCCCAGTAATTTCATTGAATTGAGGAAGCAAGATGGCTACAATCGCAAGCGCCATTATTAATGATATGAATGACATAAAAAGGGATTCTCCGAAGTATTGGAAAATGAGTGATTTTCGTCCTGCTCCCATGGCTTTTTTTACTCCTATTTCCTTTATTCTTCTAGAGGCTTTCGCGGTAGAAAAATTCATATAGTTGATACATGCAATGGCCAGTAAGAAGATGGCTATAATGGAAAAGAGTTTGACATAGGTAATTCTTCCTTCTACAGGTACTCCCTGTTCATATTTTCCATAGAGGTATTTTTCTGCGTAGGGTTGTGCATACAAGATGTCCTCCCAATTTGGGGCTAACGTCTTTAAAAAGCTTTTGATTTTATCATTAAACTGAGCAAGGTCGACCCCTTCCTTCAATACCAAATGAGCTTGTGTGCCACCATTGTACCACTGCATGTAGTCGGCCTCACGGAAAAGGTCATAATGAAATAGAACGTCAGATTGATGAGAAGAATTTGAGATAGGGATAAATACACCCGTCACCATGTACGAACCCCCAAAATCTTCATCTTTCAACTCAATTATTTGTCCTATGGCTTCTTCAGTAGAGTCAAACAGACCTAGTGCCATTTCTTCCGATATCACAATATCGTTCTTGTCCGATAGTGCCTTGTATTTGTTGCCTTGAATAAAGTCTGCTGGAAATACATTGAAGTATCCATCCCCGATGAATTGATAGCTTGCTCTTACATTATTTTCACCTGTGGTGAGAACGCCTTGATAGCTTGCATGTGCTTTTACAGGAAAAGAGTAGTCAATTTCAGGAATTGCTTTAGGTAATGCTTCAAATAAAGGGTTGGGCGTAGACCCATTGGCATTGGTGTGATATGTACCCGATGTAGGGTAAGTATGTATCACCTGAACATGGCGATGGCTATCCTTCTCACTGAATCTGTCCATGTTCAACTCATCATTTACCCATAATAAAATCAATATAGCACTCGCTAAACCACTTGCTAGTCCTAGCAGGTTAATAAGGAATGTGTTTTTAAATCTTAGAAAGCTTCTAAAGGAGATAATTAAGTTATGTTTAAACATGCCGTAGTTATTTAGTCTGTAAGTGCCATCTGCTGGCTTTATAATACTTGGCCGGAAAAGCTGAAGTACATCTCTTCTAAATTTTTGATCTGCCTTCCTTTTTCCCATTTCTTTTAGTCGCTCATCGTAGAGTTCCATTAGGTCACCCTCGATCGGTTTTTGCAATCGTGGATGACAAAACCACCGGAAGAATCGGAGGAAATATTTGGGTGGTTGGTTATTCATTCTTTAAGGACTCTACTGGATTAACTAGTGCCGCTTTTATCGACTGACTGCTAATAGTGAGGAAGGCTATAAGGATAGCAAAAGCACCTCCAAGCCCAAATATCCACCAGCTTGGAGTGATCCTATAGGCAAAATTTTGCAACCAACCATTGATGAGGAACCATGAGATTGGAACTGCTAAAAGAAACCCGATGGTAACAAGAGATAAAAACTTCCTCCCGAAAATCCACACGATGTTTTGGATCGTGGCACCAAGGACTTTTCTGATACCAACCTCTTTTTGATTCTGAACTGCCTCAAAAGCTGCAAGTCCAAAAAGTCCTAAACCTGCGATAAGCATCGCTAGCAGAGCAAAGAACCCTAGTAACTGGCTTTGCCGCTGATCTTCTTTATAGATTTGGTCGAAATGATTATCCATGAATTGATAATCAAATGGATAGTTTGAATACTCTTCAGAGGTCTCCTGTAAGTATTGAAGAGTCTCGGCAATTTTTCCGGTGCTAATCTTTACTGATATGTATCGAAGCAGATCACGCTTGCCAATGACTAATGGTTCGATGGGCATATGCAAGCTGTGCATATGAAAGTCTGCAATAACTCCAATGATGTTTTTTTGATCTCCATCTCCGTTGATGTACTCTTGACCGATGGCGGATTCTGCGGTCCAACCTAGTGCTTTTGCTGCAGTTTCGTTGATTACAAAGTCTTTTTCATTGGAAGTAGGAAGGTCAGAGTCGAGAAAACGACCAGCGAGCAACTCAACTTCGAAAACATCCAAAAACTGATGATCGGTATATAGCCTATAGATGTTACCCCCAGTCCAATCAGCATTAAAAAAGGTGCTGGATTGTATATTAGTCGGGAAGCTACTTACCGAACTGACTGATTGAACATTGGAATAGTTTGAAAACCGTTCTTTAATCAGCTCGATATTCTCTCGCATCTCATTCCCTCTCACACGAACTACTACAATTTGGTCTTTACTGATTCCCAGCTCCTTTTCACTGATAAATCGCATTTGCTGATATACGATTAGCGTGCATATTAGCATGATGATTGAAATAGAATATTGACAAATGATCAGAAGTTTTTGCAGCTTCCCTCCAGATTTTCTTCTTCCCAACCTACCTTTTAAAACGTGAACAGGCTTTAAAGAGGACATAAATAAAGCCGGATAGCTACCTGAAATTATACCTAACATCACGACAGTAATGAATAGGAATGGTATGAGGTTTAATTCGTTAAGAAGACCTATTTCCATTTGGCGCTCTACCAAACTTCCGAAGATAGGGAGTGACAACTGAGTGATTCCCAATGCAATGAGAAAGGCTAATACAGAGAGAAAGATTGATTCAGTCAAAAATTGAAATACTAGCTGGTTTTTTCTAGCCCCAATAGCTTTTCTGAGTCCAACTTCTTTTGCTCTATTAATAGATCTTGCTACTGCAAGATTCATATAGTTGATTGCAGCTAATGAAAGGATGAGGACAGCAATCACTGAAAATAGGCTAAGTTGTTTTGCATTTCCCTTTGTCCCAAAGTCTTCATTGACACTATCTCTCAAATGAAATTTAGAGAAAGGATCTACGAAGTATTTGTTGGGAATTTCTTTGGAATACATCCACCGAACAGCAAGAAGATCGACTAGTTTTTTTTCAAATGCTACAGGATCTGCCGCTTCTTCAAATGTGAAAAAAGTATAGTAGGAATTACCATCCCACTTTTCTTTTATTCGTTCGCTTCTGTAGTATTCACTAGCTTGAATGCTAAGGATTGCAGAAAACTTAATTGAAGAATTCTTAGGTTGGTCTTTGATGATCCCCGTAACATAGGCTGGCCCTGCCCAAAACTTGATTTCTTTTCCGATAGGGTCTTCATCACCGAATAGTTTTTTGGCAAACGATTGTGTAAGAACGATACCCTCTGCTGTGTTCAATGCTGTCTTAGGATCACCAGCTATGAAAGTGTGTTTGAACACATTGAAGAAGTGCTCATCTGCCATTATAACTTGTTTAAAATGATGCTCATCCTTAGCCTCTAAAAGCGTGGAATAAGAGAGAATTGTGGTCGCATATCGTATTTCGGGATACTCAACCTCAATAGTGGATGCTAGTGCAGCAGGGGTTACTGCATATAAGTCGGTTCCTAATGAATGATTTCCTGGCTGCTGCTGATAGATATTATAAATATTATCTGCATTGGGATAGAATTTGTCAAAAGAACGTTCATATTGTACATAAATGAAGATCAAAAGAAACGATGCTATACCGATGGAAAGTCCTCCGATATTGATAACAGAGTAGAGTTTTTGACGCAACAGATTTCTTACTGTTACCTTAAAATAGTTCTTTAACATGCCGTAATTATTAAGTCTGTAAGTGCCATCTGCTGGCTTTATGATACTCGGTCGGAAAAGTTGAAGTACATCTAATTTGAACTTTCTATCAGCTTTCTTTTTTCCTATATCCTTTACTCTTTCTTCATAGAGTTCCATGAGGTCGCCTTCAATCGGTTTTTGTAGATCTGCGTGGCAAAACCATCGGAAAAAATGGAGAAATAGTTTGGGAGGATTATGCATTGTATACTTCAGAAAATTTTACTTCCAATGAAATGGAAGGAATGGCATCCCAAAGCGAGTTACGTGTCTCTTTGGTATACTGCATGGCTTGTTTACCTAAAGAGGTGATTTTAAAATATCGCTTTGGACGACCGGCTCTTTCCTGTGTGGCATCTTTGTCGTGTGACACCAGATAGTCTTTGTCTTCCAATCTTTTGAGGGCAGATTGTAGTGCTCCAACGCTTACATTTCTACCCAGTCTATTCTCGATTTCTTTTTTGATGGAAACTCCATATGCATTTTCATAAAGAATGGCTACCGTAAGCATGACCACTTCTTCAAACTCGCCTAATTGAAATTTTTTCATTTGTCTAAAAGTTGAAAATTAGCGATTTGCCACCCTTTTGATTATATCCGATTTGGTGTTCTCAATAATTGGGTTAAGCGGCACGCTTATAATTGATTCCTATTTGTAGTGTTTACGAATAAAGAGAATTTTGGTTATAAATTCCTATTTGTAGTAAAATTATTTTTAAAAGAGGGGCTTAACTTCGGGTTATGAAAGCAGCTTCACTGGCAGAAATAAAGCGAGAACTAAAAGACCGTGATTCAGAGGAAATCCTTCAACTGTGTCTCCGTCTTGGTCGATTCAAAAAAGACAATAAAGAACTGCTTACCTACTTGCTTTTTGAAGCGCAGGATGAAGGAGGCTATGCTAAGCTATTGAAAGAAGATGTAGATGATATGATGGATGAGATCAATACTACACATCTCTATTACGTCAAAAAAGGACTTCAGAAAATAGTAAGGTCACTTAACAAGTCGCTGAGATACTCAGGGCAGAAGCAAACAGAAGTTGAAGTACGACTATACTTCTGTCAATGCATTAGGAAGGAAGGGATCAAAATCACCCGACATACCACTATCAATAATCTATATCATAGAGAAATTAAACGCATCGAAAAAGCGCTATCGTCTCTACATGAAGACTTGCAGGCTGACTACCAATACGAGATTGATAAGCTTTGATCTACTCATCCTTCAAGGAATCTATTGGATTGGTTTTGGACGCCTGATAGGTATGAATACCGACCGTAAGCCATGTAACAACTAAAGTTCCTAAGCCTGTAAGAGGAAATATCCACCACTGCAACTTTATGTGATAAGCAAAGTCTGTTAGCCAATTGTCCATCAGATACCATGCAACAGGGGTTGCTAAAAGGATGGAAATGCAAATGACTTTTGTGAAGTCTTTTGAGAGCAACTTCAATAGATCATTGATGCTAGCGCCTAGAACTTTTCTTATGCCAATTTCCTTTTTTCTAAGCTCCGACGAATAGATGGAAAGCGCTAGAAGCCCAATGATGGAAATGAAAATACTTAGCCCTGAGAAAAGGGTAAATACTGTCCCAAGTCGCTCTTCTCTCAGGTAATCTGCATGCAAAACATCATCAACAAATCGAAAAGCAAAGGGGCGATCAGGAATTAGTTTTTTCCACTTTTCTTCGAGCTGCGAAATCGTACTTTTCAAATTGCTTCCTTCAATTTTGATTGCAATACTGCTGACTCGTCCAAAGAACTTTTCATTACTTAGAAGCACAAGGGGTTCAATATCCGTACGCAAGGTTCCATAGTTGAAATCCTTCACTATACCTTTAATTGTAAATGGAATTTCAACCAGTTGTCCTTCGTCATGGTCGAGCATGATAAGCTTCTTTCCTACAGGATCAATGATATTCAAGACTTTGACAGCTCTTTCATTCAGAACCACGGATGTGGAATCGTTAGTCCTTGGATCAAAGAACTTTCCCATAGCAAGCTCTAGGCCCATGGTTTTCAACAAGCGATCACCAACTGCCCCTCTGTTGAAAGTGTGTACTTCCGTTGATTCCTGAAATCGATATTCATCCCTCCAGACTCCTTGAAATCCGGGCATCCAAAGTGTTCCAGCGACTTCCTTTACCTCTGGAATTTCTCTTATTTCATCTAGGTAAGATTTGGTGAAATTAGGATCCATATGAAAGGCGCCCTTCAGGACCAGTAGCTCTTCTGTATCATATCCAAGATCCTTTTCTGACAGAAACTGGATTTGCTTGTACAGAACCCAGGTGCTCGAGATCAGGATAATTGATATCCAAAATTGAAAAATTACTAAACCATCCTTAAGCCATTTCCCACTCGTATTTCCAGTAAAATTTCCTTTTAGTACTTTAATAGGTTTAAATGAGGAGAGAATAAAAGCTGGATAAATACCTGCTATTAGTGCAATAAACATGGCTGTTGAAAAGAATACTATTACGTTGATCCAGTTAAAAGCTAAGTATAGAGATGAGTCACTGAGGATATTGAAGTAGGGAAGAGCCAGAAGTGTAAGACCAATTGCGACAACCAGACTAGCAAAGCTGATAATCAACGACTCAGTCAAAAATTGAAAAATTAATTGCGTTTTGAACGAACCCATTACTTTTCTTACACCAACTTCCTTTGCACGTTCCATAGATCGGGCAGTTGACAAGTTCATGAAATTGATACAAGCAATCACAAAGACCAAAATTGCAACTGCAATCAGTATCCTAAGTGTTACAATATTTCCGCCAGCCTTCATTCCCCCAGAAATATCAGGGTCTAAATGAATGCTTGAGATAGGTCTGATGAAGTATCTAAATCCGTTTCCTGCTTCTTTGTAGTCTTTCCAAGTGACTCTGTTGATTCGTTCGATTTCCGCAGCAATATAGGTATCTACCATATCTGGTAGTTTGCTTTCCAGTGTTCGTGGATCAGTACCTGACCTCAACTTAAAATAACACAATGCTCCCCGCAAGTTGAAGTGGTTTTGACTAAACCACTGAATAGACGTTGAGGATAAGATATAGGAAAATTTAATGTGGGAGTTTGGTGGTGCGTCCACAGAAACACCAGTAACAATACAACTTCGTCGGCCTATTGCAATAGGTTTTCCCAGAGGATCAATTTCTCCAAAGAAACGCTTGGCTGTGCTTTTACTTAAAACAACACTATTCGGATTCTTAAGAGCCGAATTTCTATCTCCTCTGAGCATTTCAAAGCTGAAAACAGCAAAGAAGCTGCTATCAGCTATCAATACATTGTCCTCTAGGAAACTCGTTTTCTGTCCTTTTTCATCTACTATTCCTACAGTCTGACTTTCGAATGGACCAGCTACTGCCGTGGCACCATCTACTTCTGGATAGTCTCTCGGCACAATTCCCACAAATGAATAAGGAATCCTATTGTTGATTTCTGTATCACCATTGACAGTTTGCTCTTCCAACATTCGATAGATCCTATCACCATCTTCAAAAGACTTATCGTAGGAGAATTCGTTTTGAAGGTAAAGGCCAATCAGTATGCAGCTTGTCAAACCAATTGCTAAGCCAAATGTGTTAATCGCTGTGAAGCCCTTTCTTTTGTAGAGATTTCTTAGCCCTATTTTGAAATTGTTTTTGAACATTGCGCAAACATAACTATAATTATAGTAATACAACTATTTTTATAGTTAAAAAAGAGTGATTTAATTGCCTTTAGCACATCTTACACAATATAGATTCTCATCTAGATTTAAACTGATTAATGATATCTGACTTGACCCAATAAATCTGCTTATCCCTTGCGAAGAACAAATATTTTCCATCAGGGGAAATGGTTGGAGCAAATTCGGCACCCTCTGTATTGATCCTATTTCCCATGTTTTTGGCTTTGGTCCACGAGCCATTCTCTTTTTTGAAGCACACATATAGGTCAACATCACCATACCCATTTGGTCGGTCGGAGCAGAAAATAAGGAAGCTTTCGTCGGGTGAAATGAGCGGGTCATAATCTAAATTGGGTGAGTTCACTTGATCGCTGAGCTTTCTACTTTTCTGGTATTTTCCATCTTTCATCATCGAGGTGTGAATATTGCTCACATCTCCGATCCAAGGAGAAAAATATAGCGTACCTGACCGAGTAATGGTTGGAAACCAATCCTGACCTTCCGTGTTTACATCGGCTCCTAAATACATCGGTTTTCCCCATGACTGCCCCACTCTTTTTATCATCCAAATATCCATGTTGCCAGTAACAGCGTCTCCCTCATTAACAGGTCGATTTGTACAATAAAGCATTGCTGATCCATCTGGTGTAATCAATGGATCAATCTCTCGATAAGTACCAGGAATCGGTGCAGGTTTCGGATTGGTCCACTTTCCATTTTCAAGTTTAGAAACCATGATTGTTCCCCCATTATATGCTCGAGACTCAGCAGTGAAATAGCATTCCTTACCATCAGCAGTGAAGCTTACTGTATGTAGGTAAGCCCCTTTTGGTAGAAATTCTTCGGCGAAAACCTGAGGATCTAAATCTGGAGTATCTTGACCAAGATAAGTGCTGCTTTCTTGAGCGTAAAGGTTGAAGAACAGGAAAAATTGGACAGATAGGAAAATGAAGATTTTCATGGTTATTTTGTTTAAGCCTCTGTCATAATACTTCTTACAGTGTGCTAAGGTTCAATTATTTTCCTCTAAACCAAATTTGAGCTTATCAAGAGTCTAATTTTTCAGCGATTTCAATGGACTAGCCATTGCTAATTTGAAACACTTCTCTGCCACTACCACTAGAGCAATAAGGAATACAATTAAAAGTGGAATCAAAATCATTGAAGGATCCACGCTGATTCTGAAGGCATAGTTTTCCAACCAATTTTTGCTTCCGACCAGTACTAATGGGATTGCAATAATTGAAGCCAAACCAATGAGTTTAAGGAAATCTAAAAGGAGAACCACCAGGATGTGCATAGATTCAGCGCCAAGTATTTTCCGAATACCTATTTCTTTCTGTTTCTTTTGGGCAATGAAAGAAGACAATCCGAGCATACCCATGTTTGCAATCACTAATGTCATTATTGATAGAAACAGAAACAGTTTCATCATGGACTCTTCAGAGGTTGCTTGATTTTGATAATTTCTCTTGAATAAGGAAAAGAATGGGAGAGCTTTTGCTAAGTAATATTCATTTTTGTCCAAAAACTGATTCAGTGTTTCCCCTTTACCTCCTGGGTAATTTAAAATTACATCTACATAAGTTCGGTAGCGAAAGCCTGTCACGTAAATTTCAGGTTCCTTAGAACTACTTCTGTTTTTTATTACTCCGATTACCTTCCATCTACTCCCTTTAGAAATGAGTGTTTTGTCTATAATGCTATCCGGATGATTATACCCTGCTATGTACATTGCTTCGCGGGTGATGATTGCATTTCCAGCATCGCTTCCAAATACATGATGAAAGTTTCTTCCAGATAAGAAAGAGATATCTGATTTCTGAATGTATGCGTGATCTACTACACTGATTTTAATAAGCTCGTCAATTGAATCAAGCCTTAACCATTGTACGGTTTTAATCTCATTTTTGTAAAGGTTAGAAATAGCATATGCTTCTAATGCATTTGTTTTTTGATACTCATTTAGTCCAAAATAGGCTTCCTCTGTAAATTTTTCGCCGGCACCTGAGGAACCTGGAAAAATGCCAGTAATCGAGACCTCTAGTGGAGAGCGACCACTCTCTTTTAGATATTGTAGCTGTGCATAAACAATGTACAATCCAGACAAGAAACAAATAGATACACCCAATTGAAAAATTAAAAGATACTTAATGACTCGACCAGCAGAACTGAACTGTCTTGAACTCATCAATTCATACTTACTTTTTAAAGATGCTATAGGACTCAGAGAAGTGAGGTAGAAAGAAGGATAAGTTCCTGACAAAACTGTGCTAATGATAAGCAAGGAAAGAATAGCTTCTAAGTAGACAATTAGATCAGCATCTTTGAATGAAGGATATGCAATGCCTGTATGTACTTGAACCGATTGAACGCCTATCAGAAATATGACAATTGCACCGATTGTCGAAATCAAATTGACTAAGAAAGCCTCACCCAATAAAGTAAAGAAAAGCTGTTTTGGTTTTATGCCAAGAAGCTTTCTCACGCCAATCTCTTTTGCTCTATCTATGGAATTGAAAATGGAATTGTTAGTATGATTGGTAGAAGCAAGTAAGAGAATAATTACGGCGATGATTGATAAAAATGTGATTAATCGCTTATTTGCACCAGGCTCTGTATTGCCAGAAATTCCAGAAGCCAGATGGACTTCATTGATAGGGCGTAGTGCCAGCTTATTTAAGCTTACTTTTTCCGGATAATTCACCCCATTGGTTAAATCTTCTGAAAGCACCTGGTTAGCAATAGCTACATAAGAGTAGGTATTGTTTTTTTCTTCCGATTCGATTCTATGGACTTTTCTATCCATAGGCTTGGCTACAAGTGCATCGAATTTTATATGTGTATTGGTTGGACGATCAGTGAAAATTCCGGTTATCACAAATTCCTCTACTACATTTCCGATTCCAGGAGATTTAAGCTTTTTTCCAATGATTGACTTACCTGAAGCTAGCTCTTTCTCAAATATGTCATTTGCTGTTTTACTGGAGAGTAGAATTGAATTAGGCTCGGTTAGGCATGTTGATTTATCTCCTTCTTCGAGAGGTAAGCTAAATACACTGAAAATCGATTGTTCAGCGTAAAATACTTTAGGGATATAGACACCTACTTCAACACTATCATTTTTCTGTTTTCGGAACAAGCCAGTACCTTCCTCTGAAAATGAAATGATACGAGTATAGTCTTTGATTTCGGCAAACTCTTGCTGTAAAAATGGAGCTGCAGACATTGATGTCCGTGCTTCCTGATAGGATAGTCCCTCATCATCAAAAAACTGAGATTCAACTCTATAAACATTGTTTTCAGAAGGAGAAGTATCATAGTTTAATTCAAAATAGATGTAGTGAAATATGAAGAGACATACTGCTATTCCAAAGGTCAGACTGGCAATATTTAGGTAGGAAGACCCTTTGTTCTTTAAAATATTGCGTAGGGTAATAAGCAGGAAGTTCTTTAACATATTCTTATGTAGTAGCTAATGTCAACGAGAACTTGTTCAGGTTGTTTCCTAATTGAAGTGTTGTACGCTATCTAATCATCCCTTAGTGCATCTATAGGATTGGCATTTGCTGCCTTCAATGTTTGAGAGCCCACAGTAATCAAAGCAATAGAGATCGCAATGATTCCAGCGAGCGCCAGCATCCACCAACTGATTTCAATGCTATCCGCAAAGTTTTCAAGCCATTTTCTTCCTAAGAAATAACTTGCAGGGATAGCAACAAGCAGTGCCATGAACACGGATTTAGTAAAGTCATAGGTCATGGCTAGTGTGAGATTCCAGCTGCTGCATCCAAGTACCTTTTTTATTCCCACCTCTTTTACTTTTTGCTTAACTTGAAAAATGGTGAGCCCAAATAGCCCCATACATGAAATTAAAATAGCCAATCCAGAAAAGAGTTTAGAAAGACTTGAAACCCGCATCTCAGAATCATACATAGCTTGATAATCTTGATCTACGAATCTGGGCTCATACGGGTAGTTGGGATTAAACTTTTGGTAAAGAGATTCTATCTTTTCTATTGCTTGAAGCTCTTTTCCCTTTTCAATTTTTGCCATGACATAGTGAGCTCTTTCTGGTCGATACATGAACATGGCGGGCTCCATAGGATTGTGAATAGATTCTGTGGTAAAGTCTTTAACAACACCAATGATTTCTTTCTTTCCCGAGTAATGTTCTACTATTTTACCAATAGGGTCTTCTAGACCCATAATTTTGATAGCAGTTTCGGTGAATATGATGCTATTCTCTTCGTTACTCAGTTGTTCACTGAATGATCTTCCTGCTATCAACTCTAATCCCAAAATATCTATTGACTTAGCATCCCCGTTGTTTTCCCAAAATTGTACTTGTTGATCTTCGGGTTTACCTTCCCAGCTAATACCAGCAGTTCTGTTTTGCATATCTGGACCAACCGAAAAGCCACTTTCAGAAACCAATAAAACGCCTGGAATACTTTCAAGTTCTGTGGTAAAAGCATTACCGTCTTGTAAAAGACGACCCTCTCTTAATAAATAGAGTAAATTATCACGGTCATATCCTAAGTTTTTGTTTAAGGCATAATCCATTTGTTGGCTAACAACTAATGTGCCTACGATCAGAATAATGGAAAGTGAGAATTGGACAAAAACAAGAATTTTCCTACTCCATATTCCACCTAGCTGGCGAGTAAACGTTTTAGCTTTTAGTGCTGAAATAACCTCCATTCCAGACAAATAGACTGCTGGGTACAATCCCGCGATTAAACCAATAGATGGAACAAACAAGAAAACGAACCCAACAAATCTTAGATCAAAACTGAAATCTAATTGCTTACCAGTCAATTGATTGAATGGATCTAACAAAATGGCAACCAATAGAATGGCGATTGAAATAGCTATTGTGCTTAGTATTACTGATTCAAGAAAAAATTGAAATGCCAATACGCCTTTTGTTGCACCAAAGGTTTTTTTGACACCAATTTCTTTGACTTTAAGCGAAGCAAAAGCTGTAGATAGATTGATGAAGTTGATACAAGCAATTAAAAGGATAAAGACAGCAACAATAATGGTTAAATGCACATATTCAATTCTTCCTCCGGCCTGTTCGCCATTCTCATAGTTTCCATAAAGATATTGGTCAGAATAACTTGTAAGAAATAATTCGACTTGTTCATTTTCAGTGTTACTTTTAAAAATCTCGTTGATTTTTTCTTCTATCAGCTCTTTCTGTGAAAGGTCAGTTAGCTTCACCACAGCTCTTCCATAGTAATTACCCCATCCCTTGAAATTGATTAGTTCGTCATGATAAAATGACCAGGGCAAAATGAAATTGAATTGCTCAGAAGTGGCCGAAGTGATATCTTCTAGGATGCCTGCAATACGGAACGTTTTTTCAGTATTCCAAAAATACCATTTGATAGATTCCCCAATGACATCTTCTTCCCCAAACATTCGTTTTGCCAAAGATCTTGTGATCAAAATATTTGAAGGATCTGCTAGCGCCTCTTTATCGCCTTTCCACAATGGGTAGTTAAATACTTTCAGAAAGTCCTTATCACCAAATCTACCGCCAACCTTAAATCCTTGATTTTCTACACTTAAAGTATATTCATGGACATCTGTTGAGACTGCTGAATGGCTTACTTGTGGAATTTGAGCTTCAATTTCTGTCTCAAGTAAACCCGACACACCACGCCATACATTTATTCCATCTGTATTGTTGAATTTGGAATAAACTTGGAATAATTTATCTGAGCCATCATGAAACCGATCTTTTTGAAGTTCATCATTGATCCAGATTGCGCTGAATAAAATGCAGGTTAAGCTAGCTACAAGGCCAACAAGATTAATTGTAAAGACGGTCTTGTGTCTTTTGAATCCTCTAAATGTGATAAGTAGATTATGTTTAAACATACCGTAATAATTTAATCGTTTAGTCCCTTCTAATTGTCGGATAATCCCTGGCCGAAACAGCCTCAGTACATCGAGCGTAAAAAGCCATCTTGAAGGCCTTCTTTCAAATCGTTCCAATAGATCACCTTCAATATCTTCCGCATAGTCTGGATTACAGAACCAGCGGAAAAACTTTAGCCAATATTTTGGAGGTGTTTTATTCATTTCTCAGTGACTCTACCGGATTTGCAAATGCTGCTTTGACTGATTTAGCACTTACGGTGAGTAAGGTGATGAAAAGTGCTCCTAAACAAGAGGCTACTAATAACCATTCCTGAATTTGAATTCGATACTCATAATCTTCAAGCCAGTCACTTAGAAAGTAATAAGCGAATGGTAGTGCAATAAAGCAGGCGATTAGCACAAGTAATACAAACTCGCTAGACAGGAGCTTCCATAAACTAAAAATTGATGCTCCTAATACCTTTCTAATGCCTATTTCCTTTGTTCGTTGTTCCACTATATAAGCTGCCAGCCCAAACAAGCCAAGGCCACTTATAAATATGGCCAATACAGCGAAAACTGTAGATAGCATCCCAATTCGATTGATTGATTTAAATTTTTCTTCATGAACATCACTTACGAACTCAAATGTGAAAGGCACTTTTGATACATGTTGCTTATAAATATCTTCAATGCCCTCAATTGCTTTAAGTGTAGGAACCTTAGGATTGAGTTTTAATAATTGATGATTTGCCATGTCGCCTCGATTAACTACGTACACAGTAGGCCTCACTTCGCTAAATGGACTCTCCACTAATAGATTTTTAACTACACCAATAATTTTGAAATTTTTATTCCATTTGACGATTTTGCCTACTGGGTCATTTAATTGCATATAGTTAGCAGCAGCTTCATTAATGATTATGGTTGAGGAATCGCTGCTCATTTCTGTAGAAAAGTCTCTACCATCAATAATTTTCCAACTAATTGTTTCTCCATAATTATGATTGACAAAGAATGCACAAAACCAAGATTGAAAATTGGGATCTTTGCCTTTCCAGCTAATATCACCATATTCAGTCCACACTTCAGTTAGCGAGGCTGATGTTTGCGTGAAGTGGGAAATCAACCCTGAAGACAATAACTCATTTTTAATTACTTCATTCTTGTTCCAGTGATCTCCAGTCTTCATTTGAATCGAGATGATGCCACTTTGATTATAACCAAGTAGTCTTTTACCCGCATAATTGATTTGCTGGGCTATAATAAGCGTTCCGATGATTAAAATCATCGCAATTGTGAATTGAAAAACCACTAGAAATTTCCTAAATAAAACAGCTGAAAGCGTGTTTTGGTAAGTTCCCTTTAATACTTGAGTAGCATTGAAAGATGACAGGTAAAGTGCAGGATAACTGCCGGATAGAAGGCCCACAAGTACAGCGAATCCTAGCCCAAACGCCCAAAAGTAAGGTGAGCTTAATGGCATGATAATATCTTTACTTGTCAATAAATTGAAGTAAGGCAATGCGAAAAAAGTTGCTAGAGAAGCAATGAGGAAGGCAATAAATACAATGAATACGGATTCAGTTAGAAATTGGGTAATTAGTTGTACACGATTAGTTCCTATAGATTTTCGAATTCCTACTTCTTTAGCTCTCTTGATGGACTGAGCAGTGCTTAGATTCATGTAGTTGACACAAGCCAAAAGCAGTACAAAACCACCAATGATCCCAAACCACCAGATATACTGGATTTCACCTCCTGTCCTTATTCCATTTTTCCAATTTGATCTCAAATGCCAGTCTTTCATAGGGTGAAGAAATATTTTTGTATTGTACTGCTTCCTTTCGGGAGTTAAATGGTCCTGAACTATAGGAGATATTTTCTCACTGACGACATCCATATTTACTCCTTCTCTTAATTGTACAAACAAGTGAAAAGAAGCACCATTCCAACTCATTTTGTTGATCCATTGAATCGAAGCTTCATAAACACTCCAACTACCAATAAAATTGATTCGATGAAAGCGACTATTTGAAGGAATATCTTCAAAAATTCCTGTTACGGTCATGCTCCAATTTTGATGAGTAGTGATGGTTTTTCCGATAGGATCTTCACCACCGAATAAGGACTTAGCGGTAGACGCTGAGATCAATGCACTACTTGCTTCTGATAGGCTATTTCGATTTCCATATAACATATTTAAAGACATGAGATTCGGGGCACTTTCACCCATAAATGCACCGCGAGTAGTGACCTCTACCTCATTGCTCGATAAGGTAAAATCACCTGACCAAGTTGATAGTACAACATGTTCAAAATCATCAGCATATTGTTTTTCCAGTTCAATGGAGAGCGGAAAAGGGATAGTGCCTTTTGTCTGTACTTCTTCATTGACGCTTTGATGTAACATGACTCGAGCTATACGATTATAATGATCGTTTTGTCGATCAAACGAAAACTCATAGTTTATCCAAAGACTAATGAGAATGGTAATAGTCAAACCCATTACAAGTCCACCAATATTTATTAGTGTGAATGATTTTCTTCTGAGTAGATTCCTATAACTGATTTTAAGGTGATGCTTTAGCATACCGTAATTGTTGAGTTTTTGCATTCCACTGACAGGTTTAATTATTTCGGGCCGAAACAGTCTTAATACGTCGAGCGTAAAAAGCCATCTTGATGGTCTTTTTTCGAATCGCTCCAGCAGATCACCTTCAATATCTTCCACATAGTCTGGGTGGCAGAACCAGCGGAAGAATCGTAAGGGATATTTAGGAGGTGTTTTATTCATCCTTTAGTGTCTTTGCCGGATTGAGTTTAGCAACCCCAACAGATTTAAGACTTACTGTTGTGATAGTCAATACCAAAGCACCCATAGCTGCTAATACAAAAACCCACCATTCCAACCCAATTCGGTACTCGTAGCTTTCCAGCCAGTTGCCCAGAGCAATAATGGAAATTGGAATAGCAATAAGACTAGATAGGAGAACTAGCAAAACAAACTCTTTTGACACTAATCGCCATAGGGTAAGTACGGATGCTCCCAGTACTTTCCGTATACCGATCTCCTTGGTCCGCTGTTCTACCAGGAAAGAAGCCAAACCAAAAAGCCCAAGGCAGCTGATAATGATAGCAAATGAGGAGAAAATACCAGAGAGTGAACTTATTCTGTTAATGGATCGAAACTTACGTTCATGTTCGTCACGTATAAATTCAAACTCAAAAGGAACATTGGGATGTACTTTTTCATAGACTTCAGCTACCCTATTGATCGCTTCTACTTTTGCAAGCTGATCATTTAGTCTTATCAGAGTAAAGCTTCTAAAATGTTCTAGGATAAAAAAATAAAAGGTAGGTTTATTGTTTTTAAAAGGAGAGTCAAGGAGAAGATCTTTCACCATACCAATGACTTTGTAGGTGTTTCCTTGCCACTTAATATCCATCCCAACTGGGTTTTCTATACCCATGGTTCGAGCGGCCGTTTCATTGAGTATCACCGCACTTGAATCCGAAGAAAAAGCCTGATCAAAATCTCTTCCTTCTACAGTTTCCCAGTTGATCGTCTTCCCAAAATCATGAGTAACATAGATGGTATTAACCATAGGTGTATAGGTAGGATCCTTGCCTACCCAGGAAAAGTCATTGTTCATCATCCAGGTCTCAGTAAGTGGGTTAGAAGATTCTGCAAGGTGAACAATTGCTCCTGATCGCATGAGCTCATCTTCAAGAAGCTTAGTAGAGTTCCCCGCAATCGAAATAGTGCCTTCACCATCATATCCTAACGGTCTGTTAACTGCATGTTCGATCTGCCGTGTAATGACCATGGTTCCAATGATCAGAGCGATGGAAATGGTAAACTGAAAAACAACCATGGCTTTTCTAAAAATGCTAGCGGATAAATGACTCTGATAAGTTCCTTTTAATACGTGAATGGGCCTGAACGAAGAAAGGTAAAGGGCAGGATAGCTGCCTGATAAAATACCCACAACTAATACAGTACCTAATCCATAACCCCAGTATTGCCAGGTGTCTAACGGAACGCTTATTTGCTTATCAGTTAGGTGATTAAAATAAGGAGTAATGAGATAGGAGATTCCAGTCACGACTAAGAATGAGAGGAATACCAATAGCGTAGACTCAGTCATAAACTGAGCAACCAGCTGATTGCGAACAGATCCAAGTGATTTTCTTATTCCCACTTCTTTGGCTCTTCGGATAGATTGTGCAGTACTTAAATTCATGAAATTGATACAGGCTAGAAACAATACCAGCAAACCTATCAAGCTGAACCAGCGAACATATTGGATACCACCCCCTGATTGAACACCATTATTCCATGAAGATTTTAGGTGCCAGTCTTTCATTGGATGTAGAAACACCGTATTTTTTTCATTTTTTTTGCCATCTGGTAAATGATCATTAATCAGGGTTTGTATTTTTTCATTAGTGGTCTCAATTGCGACATTCTCAGCGGTCGTAGCAAATATTTGATATATGTTGGAATCCCAATCAGCTTGTTCTGCTTTTTCTCTCATCCAGTCATTATTTGTCAGATAAAAATCCAAAGATGCTATGAAACCTATTCCGTTGAAACGACTAGTACGTGGTATATCTTCATATACGCCACGGACAATCATGCCTAAATCATTCATATTTACCATTTGATTCATCGGATCACTATCCCCAAAAAGCGCAAGGGCGGAGCTTTTCGAAAGAAGTATAGCCGCTTCTTCTTTGAGCCCATTTCTGGATCCGCTAATCATTTCGAGCGACATTACATGAGGTGCTGCTGATTGCATAAGAACTCCAGTCATGTTTACTGCATCTTCTCCTTGGGTTATGAGAACATCATAATAAAAAGAAGAGAGCACGACATGATCAAAAACATCATCGTACGTTTTGCTAAGCGTTGTTGCTAGTGGATGAGGCACTGCACGTGTTACTGCAAGATCTTCATTGAAGACTCTTTTTTGCATGACCCTAACTACTCGGTCATAGTTTTCATTGTCTTTATCCCATGACAATTCGTCTTCCACCCACAGCCCAATCATGAGCGTGACTAGCAAGCCTAAAACCAAGCCACTAATATTGATAAATGAAATACTTTTTTGTCTTTTCAGATTTCTAAAGGCGATTTTTAAATCATGTTTTAGCATATCGTAGTAATTGAGTTTTCTAGTTCCTTCTAATTTTCGAATGATGCCTGGCCGAAAGAGTTTTAACACCTCAATTCCGAATCGAAGTGTAGAAGGTCGTTTTTCAAAACGTTCCAAAAGATCACCTTCAATATCTTCCACATAGTCTGGATCGCAGAACCAGCGGAAGAATCGCAAGGGATATTTAGGAGGCGTTCTATTCATTCGTTAGTGTCTCTGCAGGATTTTTGTTTGCTACCTTAAGCGATTGAAAGCTAATGGTTACTATCGCTATCACTAATGCAGCCATTGTCGCTACCGCAAAAACCCAAAGATCAATTGGTGTTCTATAAGCGAAATTTCCCAACCAGCTATCTACAAGAAAGTAAGCAATAGGTGAAGCAATAAGAATGGCAATCAGGATGAGTTTGGTAAATTCTGTGGAAAATGTAATGACAAGCTCAGAAACTCTGGCACCCAATACTTTTCTTATTCCCAGTTCTTTTGTCCGCTGTTCTGCTGAGAAAGCAGCAAGTCCAAATAAGCCCAAGCAAGCAATAACCAGAGCCATGAAGGTGAAGAGGTTTAATATCTGGCCCATACGTTGCTCAGAACGGAATGTATTTTCAAAATCCTGATCCATGAAACTGTACTCAAAAGGGACTGATGGATCCACCTGTGTCAGTTCATCTCGCACATTTTCAATGAGCAGGTCAAGATCCTCACCATTTCTAATTTTTTCAGGATTCATCCTCATGGAATAATAAGATAGACCTCTGCCATAATCCCATACTTTATCATTCAAATGATGGATAATCACCAGAGGTAGAATTTCCTGTTTCACACTGTTAAAATTGAAGTCTTTCACTACTCCGATGACCTCAAACTCATCTTCGTCTCCTGATGCAAGAGCTAGTTTTTTGCCGACAAGGGAATCACTGGCAAAAGATTCCACCGATCCCCAACCTAATAGGCGAATTGCTTCAGCATTGAGAACCACCTTGTATTTGTCATTTGGACGGGATGGATCGAAATTTCTACCTGCAAGAAATTCCAAGCCGAGCAGATCAAGATAGTCTTCTTCAGTACGGAGGTTTCTCAATTGGAACACTTCACTTTCAGCACCTGGAGTCTTGTACCTGTCTCCTGAAGATACCCGAGGAGGAAGCCCAAAGGATTTTCCTACTTTCGTAAAAGCAGGATTTGTTTCCAATCGTGCTTTCAGCTTTTCTGTATCAAACCCCATTTGTTCGATGTTGTGTATTTGTAGGACGTTATCTTTTGCAAATCCCACATCCATGGAAGAAGCATAAGCCAATTGTTTCTGCACGAAAAATGTACATACGATCAGTGCAATTGAAATGGTAAACTGGAAAATAACCAGTCCATTTCTAATTCCTTTACCCTTGAATCCTGCACTGATTTTTCCTTTTAACGTTTCTATAGGTTTGAATGAAGAGAGATAGAAGGCGGGATAACTTCCTGCAAAAATTCCGATGATCAGCACAAATCCAATAATAATCCCATAGAAAAATGGATTATTCAAATGCCCTGTTAATTCAATGTTTTTGTCGGCCAGTGCATTGAATGCATCAAGGGAAAAATAGACGGTTAAAATGGCCAATAAGGTACTTATTGAAGCAAAAAATACAGATTCAAAAATGAACTGATACAACAAGGCCTTTCTTTCCGACCCCAGCACTTTTCTTACCCCAACTTCTTTTGCACGGTTGGAAGATCTGGCAGTTGAGAGGTTCATGAAATTGATGACAGACAAGATGAGAACAAGTAATCCAATAGCACCAAATATTTTAATGAATGCTGGATTGCCCGTAGGGCCGAAGGAATTTGTAGGAGATCCAGATACATAGATTTCGCTCAAGGGCTGAAGATCCAATCTCCATGGGAGACCCCCGGTAAATTCTTCGACCGTCTGATTGAAAATCCGCTCTGTGGTAGGTGCTGCCCATTTTGGTGGGATTGCTTGAAGTTTGCTAATGAGTGAGGGAATGTCAGTGTTCTCAACGACAAGTCCATAGGTAGCAAATGCATTCCAAATCCATTTCCAACCGTGGGCCTGCATCATTTCAGGAAAGCTGCTGAGGGAGACAAGCATATCAAATTGTAGGTGTGACTTGATTGGAACGTCCGCTAAAATTCCGCTGACTACATAAGTTGCCCAGGAATTGTCCCAGTCTTTTACTTCTATCGATTTGCCAATAGCTTCGGATGGTGAGTAATCTTCACCGAAGTATTTTTTTGCAGTTTCATAGGTAAGGATCATGCTCATTGGCTCATTGAGTGCAGTTTTTGCATCTCCTTCAAGAAATTCAAATGAGAATACTTCGAAGAAATTTTCCTCGGCGGCATAAAATTGCAATTCCTTAAACACGGTTGCATTTACGTTTCTGGAGGCTGAGCTCACCGTTTGAGCGCCAAGACTTAGCACGCGTGTTATTTGTTCAAACTCAGGGACTTCCTCTCTCAATGCTGTGGCTACATTTGGTCCGGTGGTGGAGATTTGCTCAGTCCAATCTAACCAGATATTTGGTTGATTGACTCGGTAGATGCGATCACCATTTGCATGAAATTGATCATACGTGGTTTCGTCATAGACATAGAGGCCTATCACAACACTAGTAGCTATACCAATGGTGAGCCCAAGTACATTTAGTAGAGTAAATTGTTTTTGGCGAATCGCATTTCTCCAAGCGATTTTTAAATTGTTTTTAAACATATCGTAGTAGTTGAGTTTTTTAGCCCCTTCAAAATTTCGGATGATGCCTGGACGGAAAAGCCTAAGCACGTCCATAGTGAACAGCCATTTGGCTGCCCTTTTTTCATTAGTCCTTTTTTCAAATCGCTCTAATAGGTCGCCTTCTATGTCTTCCACATAGTCCGGATGACAGAACCAGCGAAAGAAGCGAAGGGGATATTTTGGAGGTGTCTTATTCATATTTCAATGTATTAGCTGGGTTGGTCTTAGCAGCTTTAAGCGTTTGATATCCAACTGTAATCCATGAAATTAGAAGTGCCACAGATCCAGCGCCTATGAAAAACCACCATTCAAGCTCAATGCTGAATGCAAAACCTTGAAGCCAGTTCCTTGCGATAAAATAACTGATTGGAAGGGCGATAATAATGGCGATTAGAACCATTCGAGTAAAATCCCCAGATAGCATTTTTACAATTTGGAAGACACTTGATCCCAATATCTTCCGAATGCCAATTTCTTTTATCCTTTTTTCTGCAGTAAAGGAAGCTAGGCCAAAGAGACCTAGACAAGAGATCAGGATAGCTATGCCAGCAAAATATTTTGAAAGTTCACTTACCTTGTTTTCTGATTCATAGAGGTACTGATATTCACTCTCCAGGAATCGATAGTTTAGTTCATAACCGGGATTGAATTCACTGTAAAAATCCTCTAATTGTGAGATGGCATATTGTTGATCTCCTGGCTTAAGTCGTATCACGATGCTCGATAGGTACTGTGTAGGTGCCAGATGAAAGAAAAGCGGACCTATATTTTCATGCAATGATTGAAAATGAAAATCTTCTACTATTCCAATGATCTTTACGTCATTTCCCCAAAATTTCAAAGTTGCACCGATTGGATCTTCCAGATTCATGAGTCTTGCAGCTGATTCATTGATCATGATATTAGCATCCCCCGTGTATTCTCTAGAAAAGCTGCGCCCTTCTTTTACGGTGAGCCCCAATGTTTCTATAAAATCATAATGGACGATGAACCGACTAAAACTTGAACTCGTTTCTGTACCGTTCCATTCAAGTTCTCCACCTGGAGCAAGAAACATTCCGTTGGTCATTCCGGAAGCATTTTCTACACCCGGGACTTTTTTCATTTCATTAATGAACGTGTCAAAACTTTCTGAAATCTTCCCATTACTTTCAAAAAGCAGTACGTTTTCTTTGTTATAACCGAGATTCTTATTTTGAACAAACTCGATTTGTTTTAAGACCACAATCACGGAAACTATTAAAATAATAGAAATAGAAAACTGGAAAATCACAAGCCCTTTCCTTAGCAAGGTCTCACCAACAGAGCTTTTGAAGTTTCCCTTGAGAACCATTATTGGATTGAATCCAGATAGATAGAAAGCAGGGTAGCTTCCTGAAATTAAGCCGGCAGCTAAGGCGACTATCAACGCTGATATTATAAGATTAAAATCAAATGAAACAACAAGCTGCTTATCGGTAATCGAATTGAACTGAGGCATTAGAATGAAAACAATAAGCCCTGCCACAATCAAAGAAACCAGAGTCATTAAAATCGATTCACTTAAGTACTGGACAATTAGATTTCCACGACTGGCGCCAGAGGCTTTTTTTACTCCAAGCTCCTTTATTCTTCTTGAAGCTCTCGCCGTAGAAAGGTTCATAAAATTGATGCAGGCAATGATGAGAATGAATAAGGCAATGATTGAGAAGAGTTTTACATACTGTATTCTGCCACCGGATAAGACGCCATTTTCATAATTGCCATAGAGATAGCTTTCCGAATAAGGCTTTAAAAACAAATTAATCTTGGAGTCTGCTACCTTAGATTGCATGAAATCGGAAATTCGTTGATTCACTGCCTGAACGTTTGCTTCTTTTTTTAGCAAGACATAAGCGACTGAGATTGGAGCGTACCAATTAGCATGCTGTTCTTTCTGATAAATCTCAAAAGGAAGTAAGAAGTCGAATTGATCTGTAGAATTGCGAGGAGGTGCTTTGAAAATACCAGTGATTATTGAAGCACCGTTCTGAGAAGGGGTAGCCCATTCAATTGTTTTTCCAATGGCATCATCCTCGGTTTTAAAAAGTCGCTTAGCTAATTGACTTGAGATGGTAATCGAATTTGGGTCGGATAAGATTTGATTTTGATTTCCTTTGAGGAGCTCATAAGAAAACAAATGGAAGTAATCCTCTGATGCATATTTACCTACCGCTTTCAATTTTTTAATTTCAGTTGAAAGATTGAAAACAATATGCCACTTTGGATCAGTGGTACTTACTGCCTTATCGATTTCAGGGAATTCTTCTTTTAGAGCCTTTGACAGAGGTGGAGGCATTCCATTCCAGGTGTTGATTCCTTCAGAGCTTTTGAAATTTCCCATCACGCTAAAAAGACGTAAATCTGTTTCATGGAATTTATCGATGCTTAGTTCATCATTTACCCATAAGTAAATCAATAGTGTGCATGCCAGACCAGTTGATAATCCAATCAGATTGATGAAAAATGAGCTTTTGTATCTTTTGAAGCTCCTAAATGTGATAAGAAGATTATGTTTAAACATGCCGTAATAGTTAAGTTTTTGACCACCTCCAGCGGGCCTTATTATTTCTGGTTTTAGAAGTTTCAATACCTCAATGGCAAAAAGCCATCTGGATGGTCTTTTTTCAAATCGTTCCAACAAATCCCCTTCTATGTCTTCCACATAGTCCGGGTTACAGAACCATCGAAAGAACTTTAGCCAATATTTTGGAGGAGTTTTACTCATCTTTTAATGACTGAATTTCACTACGAATTCAGGAACAGCATTCCATAGTCCGAGTCGCTGTTCTTTGGTTTCTTGCAGGATGTTTTTACCCGCTGAGGTTAAGTGAAAGAAACGTTTACGTTTACCACCTCGAACGGCAGTAGCTTCTCCCATTTCTGAAGATAGGTAGCCTTTTTTCTCTAGTCTACGGAGAACAGTTTGAAGCGCTCCAATGCTCACCTTTCTGTTGAGCCGCTGTTCCATCTCTTCAATGATGGCAAATCCATAAGCGTCATCGGTGAGAATGGCGACTGTCAGCATCACCACTTCTTCAAATTCTCCTAATTGATGTTTTCCCATTGTATTGATATTTACCTCAAATGTAGTAATAATAAATATCTTATACCTTAATTGTAGTTTTAATGTCTCAATTGAGTACAACTATTTTTAAAAATGTTAGCTTCAATACGTTTGGGGAGTTTTTAATACCTCAAAAGAGGTTAGGTCCTGAGTGAATAATATCTTCGCGGTTATGAAAATGAAAAACCTTACCTTTTTAGCAATAGGAGCGTTAGCATTCTCTTGCCAACCTGCTCAAGAAAAAGAGACTGCCGAAGAAACAGTTCCTGTTTATCAAAAGCCAGCGCATCACTCAGAGTCACTAACCAAAGTATTTGACGCACATGGTGGCCATGAGCAATGGTCTACTATGAAATCACTCTCTTATAAAAAAGGAGAAGAGTCTACTATTACTAACCTTCAGAATAGAAAGATCAGACTTGAATCTCCAAACCAGACAATTGGTTTTGATGGGCAGGATGTATGGGTAACTCCTGATTCTGTGGATGCAAGCAGAGCTCGATTTTATCATAACTTGTATTTCTATTTTTATGCTATGCCATTTGTAGTAGGAGATCCCGGAGCTAACTATGAAGATGTAGAGCCTAAGGAATTGGATGGCAAGACCTACAGTGGTATCAAAGTATCCTACAATGCAGGAGTAGGTGATGCCCCTGATGATAATTACATCGTTTGGTATGATCCTGAAACAGGCAAAATGGAATGGTTGATGTACACCGTAACGTATAGAAGTGGTGAGCCTAGTGATAAGTTCAGCCTTATCAAGTATGGGACTTGGCAAGAATTTAACGGTGTAGTGCTTCCAACCTCGCTACAATGGTTTCAATATGATGGTGAATCGGTTGGTGAGGCAAGAGGAGAAGCAACTCCGTTTGAAAACATTCAAATCACAGCTGATGCACCGGATGAGAGTTTGTTTGCAATGCCTGAAGGAGCGCAGGTGGCTCCAAAGTAGACAGCTAAAACCAGTCAAGATTTCAAAGGGAACATTTAATGTTCCCTTTTTTTATTTTTTATTTTTTTTCATCCACATACAACCAATCAAGAGGTTTTCTCTACTTTAATTCAAAAGCGCTTTTAAGTGACTCAGTTGCCAACGGAGATAGAACGAAAATTAATTGAAAGATGCCTCGATGATGATCGAATGGCTCAGAGAGAACTTTTCTTAAAGTATAAAGATGCTATGTACACCATACTATGCCGTATGTTGAATGATGAAGAAGAGGCAGCAGATGCTTTGCAAGAGACTTTTGTGTCTGTTTTCAAAGCACTAAACTCTTACAAACATCAATCGACATTAGGCGCTTGGATCAAAAGTATTGTCGTTCGTACCGGAATAGCTTTCTTAAGAAGAAAATCAAGACTAGAGGTAATTCCTGTTGATCAAGTAAACAGTGAACCTATTATATGGCCAGAAAGTCTAAACGGAGAGATTTTAGAGAAAGCAATAGCTCAGCTATCGGATGGCTATAGGAGTGTGTTTCTTTTGATTGAAGTAGAAGGATATTCTCATCAAGAGGTTGGGAAGATGCTTGGAATAAGTGATGGCACCTCTAAATCTCAGCTGTACCATGCCAAGAAGCGCTTGCAACAAATGCTAAAAGAGAACTAAAAATGGAGGAGCAAAACAAGGAACATTTACTAAGAGCAATTTCTGAGTTTTCAAATGTTGAAGCTCCAGACGTTTGGTCAAACATTGAATCTCAATTGAGCAAGACTGAGGACAACAAAAATTCCCTTGAAAAGGCCGTTGGACAGTTACCACAAAAACAAGCTCCGGACATCTGGTTCCCAATAGAAGTTTCTCTTCCAAAGAAGCAGAGTTTTCATTCCAAATGGATGGTGGCTGCTTCTATTGTGCTCTTTTTGTGCAGTGTTTTCTTATTTGTTAGCTCTTACGAAAATAGCGAAGAGTCAGAGCTTGTACATTCTACTGAGATACTTGAAAACTTCAATGTGGCGTTGGAAATTGAATCATTGGATACGGGCGAAGATGCCATTTTGAATTACATCCGGACAAATTGCAGAAGATTGGCTCTAACGTGTAATGACCCAGAATTTAAGGGGTTATTGGAGACATATATAGAGCTTAATGAGGCCAAGGAGGAATTAGTCCAAGAACTGGAAAAGAAAAACCAACCTCAGCTAATGAAGTATCTGATTCGGGTAGAAAAGAATCAGACAAAAGTGGGCAAAAACATGCTTAAAAAATTGAGAAATTCATGAACAAGATTAAGGCATACATCTTATTCTGCGTGATCTTGGGCTACACAGAGTCTTTTGCCCAAACCCAGGTAGAAGTGATTACCAAAACGGTTGAAAAAACCATTCCATTAAGAAGTGGATATGATGTCTCCCTACAAGGTCAAGGGGCTAAAATTTTCGTTGGAGAATCAGAATCGAATGACATTCGGGTTCGCCTGAAACTAATCTCTAAAGGTCTTACGAAAAGCATAGCAGAAAGAGAACTAGAATATCAAAAATATGCGATTGATGAGTTCAAAAAAACTGTTGTTATTCGGAATTATTTGCTACTCCCTAGCAACAAGGAGCTTTCCACTATTCAAGAGACTGTAATGGAAGTTCGTATTCCAAAAGGAGTGGATCTTTCCATTACTAATTCATTTGGCTCAATCGAACTGATAAAGTTGACAGGTAAAATGGATATCAAAAATGATTATGGAGACATCATAATTAATGACTTTAATGGAGAATGTATAATTAAGGGAAACTATGGAGACTTCAAAGGATCGAACCTGAAGGGCAAATTATTCTTAGACACAGATCATGTTGAGATTACATTGGATTCTTTTACAGGCACATCAAAGATCAACTCTAACCTTGGCAATGTATTAATCAAAAATCCGTACCAGATGAAGCATCTGGAAATCAACGGGGAAAAATCAGACATCACTATTGAAACTAGAAACCTTAAATCCTACCTGTGGAAGATTAGATCAAAATACGGTTCTCTTGATGTTCCCCATAGCATGCAGGAAGCTGATTCAGATAAAAGTGAAACGAAGATTCTCTCCGGGAATGAAAACCAGCCACTGATTGAATTGTCAACAGATTTTGGAGACATTATGATTAAACAGCAATGAAGAAACTATCTCTACTTATCATATTAGCTCTCATTACAATACCCCTGTGTGCTCAGGATACTTCTATTGAATCTTCTACGGAGCAAATGGACAGTGTAAAATTCTCTAGGTTGGTAAAAAGCTATAGAGGAATTGTGATGGCAGAGCGTGAAGAAACCACTTTAGTTAAACTTGACCTTTTTGGTCCTCTTCTGTATCTCATGTCCGGGATCGATACGGCAAAACTCAACCTCATTGGAATTTCCTTTGAGAGGAAGTTCAAGCCTGAGTGGAGCTGGATTGTGGCATTCAGCGGGCAAGCCAATAAAATTGAATTTACTGAACTCAGGTACAGAGGAGGAATAAGGTACTACTTTGATATGAAGCAGAGGATACTTCGTGGGAGAAGCGCAAATAACTTCTCAGCTAATTATTTGAGCGCCAGAACCAATTACAAACACAGACCGAATGAAGCCGATAGCCAGTTATCAATAGACATTCTGTTAGGTGTCCAAAGGAGACTATGGAAATACGGCTATCTGGATGTTGATATAGGTATTGAAAATATTATATCCTCGTTTGAGGACAATACTCCCGGCATTGATTTTACCACAAGCATTCAACTGGGGATAGCCTTCTAAATAACTAAACAAATACTTATCATGAATTTAAATCGAAATTTTATTCGACTGGGACAGCTATGTCTTCTCAGTTTGGTCAGCGTCAGTGGCTGGTCCCAGGAAAATGCGCAGGATAGTGATTCTGTACTTAATATTCCTACAAGCAGGTACTTAACCCTCGGAGTAGGGAGTATGGCGGTACAGCTAAATGACGAGCATATGTCCCCGCTGAATTACTATGGAAGCTCCATGTATCTCCAACTGGGAGCATTCAAGCGTAAAAAGAAAACACTCCGAAATTTAACCATAGGACTGAATTATAGTACCATTGGCGCAAGAGGAGATAATCGAGAAATTGATCCAAGAGGCCAGTATTTTAGGATCGACCTGGCTTATGCACAGCAGTATTACATCCGTTCTTTCTGGAATGGAACTACCCGATGGTATGTCGGAGGGAAAATTAGGTCTCATTCAAATGTGCGCATGAATCCACAATTAGATGGAGCCTTCATCACGTTCTTGTTTACAAATGGGTTGTTTGCAAGCTCTGTTTTGGAAAGAGAGGTTCGAATTTCCAAGAAACCTCTTACAGTAAGTTGGCAGCTAGATCTTCCAATCATCAACCACACAATTCGTCCGAGTTATCTGAATATTTATGACTTTGTCAATCCAGAGAATGATTGGGTAGAAGAACGATTGGATGACAGCAAATGGAGGTCCATCACATCTTTCACAAATGTGACTTCCACCATTTCTCTACTCTACCCGATAAGTACTAGCAATGTTTTACGGTTTTCTTATGAGTGGGACTTTTATCATATCGATAGTGAGCTAAAGGCTACCAATGCTACTCACACCTACTTGTTCTCCTTCTTATTCCACTTTTAAAATACAGTTATGAAAAGAATAGTTTATCTGCTTATTGTTCTGCTAGTTAGTTGCGAAGAACCTTTTTTTGGTGAAGACCCCTCAAATGACCCTGTCACCAATTTTGATATTTTGTGGGATAGAATGGATGAACGATACTCGTTTTTCGAGTATAAGAATGTCGATTGGGATTCTGTGTATGCGGTTTATAGACCAATGGTTTCTAGCGAATCAACACCCCAAGAGCTTTTTGATGTGATAGAAGATATGATGAATACACTCAGAGATGCACACGTAAATCTTAGGACGGATTTCGACATTTCATTTTATAACTATTCTGGGGATGCGCCACGCAACTTTCATTTTCACGATGTAAGAAATAATTACTTGGGCGAGAGCCTTCGAATTACAGGTAATCTGTTGAATGGAGTGATTGACTCAGTCGGCTACATTCATTATCCGAGTTTCCAACTACCGATTGAGGAAAAAGAGCTGGACTTTATGGTGGAACGATTCAATGGCCTTAAAGGGCTGATTATTGATATCAGAGATAATGAAGGAGGAGATCCGGAGTTTGGTTTTAGGCTCGCAAGAAGAATAGCAACAGAGAGGACTCATATCTATACCACTATCTATAAAAATGGGCCGGAAAGAGGGGATTTCACCACTCCAACAGAAGCATACTTGGATATAAATGATAGTCCAAAATTCGATTTGCTAGTTGTTCTACTTACCAATAGAGTTACATACAGTGCCGGCAATTTCTTCACAGCAATGATCAAAGCACTTCCGAATACTATAGTAATAGGCGATACGACGGGAGGAGGTGGAGGAGTACCTTTAGGATGGGAGCTCCCCAACGGATGGAATTTTAATTTTTCAAATTCAATCACCTATCTACCAAATGGATTTATTATTGAGGATGGGATTCCACCAGACGTTCAGGTAGATATTACTGATGAAGATCGGTTGAACGGAAGAGACACGATTCTGGAATACGCAATAGACCAGTTAAATTGAATCAGGCAGTCTTACTTCCTTTAGTCAGGAGGTAGGCTTTTTGATTGCAGTATCATGGAAGCCCGCTCTAAGCCAGCGGCTTCCATCATACACCCAAAGGTTCGTCACTCTAAAAGCTTTTTCAAAAGAGACTCCATCTTCTTCTCCGGAAGATAGGATTTTTGCAGTCACGATAGCAGTTTGATCATGTGACTCAATCGATACTTCTTCCATCATATATTGGTGAATAATTAATTCGCCTCTTTGCAGCTTTTTACTTCTTGCTTTCATGTACTTCATCCATTGACTTTTCCCAAAAGACTTCCAGGAGCTGTTCGTGTGCACATAATTATTAGTGATCATTGAGGAAAGCTGCAGGGTATCCCCTTTTTCAAATGCGTCGTTAAATTCCTGTATGGCAACTTCTAAATCTGCTATGGATCCTTCTGTTTTAGAAACACATGAATAGGTCAAAAAAGCGATGAAAATAGTAAGGAGAAGTTTCATTTTATCTTTGAGGCTTATCACCCAATTTACATGAAACATATATACACCTCAATCGTCATTTTTGTTGCTACTTGTACGAGCTTATTTTCACAAGAAAAAAAATCCCCCATTGATGATCTTCCTGATTATATCAAACAAGTCACTTTCTTTGGTGAACGTGCTGACTGGTCACATGATGGTGAAAGAATACTTTTTATAGAAAAAACGTTTGGTGATGTTTTCGAGGTGGAAATTGCAACGGGGAACATCCGACCAATGACCCATCATTTTTTCCATGAAGGTTTTGTGCGTGCTCTTTATTTATCAAATGGAGATATTCTTCTTTCAGGAGCAAAAAACTTCAATTCGGATGATCCCTGGAAAAGTAGAGATGCTAGGAATACAGAATTATGGGTACTGAAAAGAGACCTTAAATCTGCCCCAACGTCATTGGGAGTACATTGTAAAGAAGGCCCTGCGGTATCACGTACCAAAATGAATATTGCTTGGGCTCTGGGCTCAACAATCTATCAGGGAGAAATAGCTTACGAAGAAGGTAAGCCAAAACTTAAAAATTGGAAACCTCTTTTTCAATCCTCAGATCTACCTACACCTGCGAAGGGATGGGATTTAGAAACGCAAAATTTTAGACCAGGAAATGAAAGTGAACTCATTTTTTATGCCTTTGGTGGAAACTTTGGCTTTCAGGCAGAAGTATTGGGGTACGATATTGAGAAGAAGGCTTTCGTAAATTATTCTAAAAGTGAGAGTACGTATGACGAAGCTGAAGGAACATTTCCTAACGGCCTTAGCCTTTTAGTAGAGAGTAACAGGCACAGGACAAAATATAAAGGCATGAAAGAATTTTTGACACTTGATCTTTACAAGATGAAGTTGGATGAATCTGGAGAGGTAGAACGAATCACGTATTTCAATGATAACCCTGAGTTCAAAGCATCAAATGGAGTAATCAGCGATGATGGCAAGTACATGGCTTTTCAGTATGCGCATGCGGAAGATCCGGCTGGAAAAGGAAGGGGAATTTTGATACTTGACTTAAAAGCCTGGGAAAAGAAAAAGGGGAAGCGATAACTTCCCCTTTTTCATGCGACTAAACCTTCTTATTCGCCAATCATAACGAAGGCACCCCAATAGTAGGGCTTGTTATATTTTTCTTTTAGTCTTTTTTGGGCGGCATTAAATGCTTGTTGCTTATTTCCGTGTGATAACCATTCTTCATAGAATGTGGTCATCAATTCTTGCGTGGCAGCATCATCAACTGTCCACATGGACATGATAATAGCATCAGCTCCTGCTATTTGGAAAGCTCTCTGAAGCCCATAAACTCCTTCGCCATTTTTCACTTCACCAAGTCCTGTTTCACAGGCAGATAGAACCACTACATCTGTTTTATCGAGATTCATATTCATTGCTTCAAAGGCAGTGAGAATACCATCATCACCATTTTGTTCAGAGACAATATTTCCTGTTCGTATGAAATTATTAGCCCCCGCTAGGATGAGTCCTGATCTTAAAAGAGGATTTTGAACATACTGATCGCTTTGATCATCATTATCTTGTTCGAGGAAAAACCCATGTGTGGCAATATGCAAAATATTAGGATTGTTTACACTCTTTACTGTCCCTTCCAATGCGTCATTTAAGAAATATGCATCTCTTACACGATTATTTTCGCTGTATAAACTATCAATAAGTTCAACCTCTTTCTTGGTGCCAGGTAACATAGCAAGGCCATTGAAAGATCTCATGTATCTAACTAAATTACCTCTAACTCCTCTTGGAATGGATGCTCCCCGAGAAAGTTCACTTTTGCCAGAACCGCTCCGCATTCCTCTGTCAACACCTCTAACTCCTCTGTTATCTGCTTCATTATCATTCTTTACATTAGATCCCATATCATATTGTGGGTATCCAAAGAAAACACTTCTTCCATCTTTCTTAAATGGATCACTTTCAGTTAGTAGGTCTTTTGTATTGGTGACTAGTGCAAGGTCTATCTCATTCAATAGGTATTCCTTAGATTCCGGATTTTGAAGTGTGTAAATACTGATTTGATTGTAAACTCCATCTGGAGCAAAGTAGATCTTATTGATTCCTTCTAGTCTTCTTGCTATTGGCTCCCAAAAAAGTTTATAACTGTAGTTTTCAGAGATCTTGTATTTGATGGCGTTACGATAGTTAGCTAAGAATTTGTTCTCCATTTGTTCTCCATTTCTCAGAATGACCATCTCAGGGTAGTCTTCCGTATCGTGTCTAACAATCATGGCAGCATAGTGAATCTCGTCTGAGAAAACACCTGATGAGTCAGTTGTGAAATCACGATACCTTACCATTTCTACTGCTGCTTCACCTGGCTTCAAGGTATTTTGGACATCTTTCCAACTAAGCGATTTGTTCGCGAAATTTTCTCCAAACGCCTGTGATGCTTTGCTTAGTTCTTCTTCCAATTCGTCAGAGGTACTTGTTAAAGAATCAATTTTTTGATTTCTAATTGCTATATCAATATCAGTAGCGCTAAAGAGCTTAGCTAATTGTTCTTTTTGACTAATCCAGTCTTCAAACATTTGAATAAGTGTATTATCACCGCTAGACAAGATACTTTCCCTCACTTTAGATGTAGCATACATAATCAAACCTTTAAGCGAAAGCTGATAATCATAGATCTCGCCTAATAGCTCCTTATTGTCTTGAGAGGTTTCTTCAATAAAGGAAACATACTGCTCGAAAGCTGGCTTTACTGTTATGTAATAGAAAGTCGTTTTTTCTTCCTCCGTTAGTACAGGAAAGAATGTGTTTATTTGATTAAAATAATTATCGAAAGCTTCCTTGTAATAAGATAGAGCTTCTTTCGTATTACCCTTCTTCCAGCTTACAATAGCCAACTGGTTAGCACTTTGAGCAAAGAATGGATGCTTTTTGCCTAATCCTTTTCTCCGCAAATCATAAGCTTTCATTGCTAATTTCTCAGCATTCTCCACTTCATCATACACGAGGTATGCATTTGCCAAATTGAAATATGGATAAGCTATTTCTGGATTGTCATCCGAGAGTGCTGATTCATACGATTCGATTGACTTTTTGCCTTGTTCAATAGCCTTATCAATAGCCCCTGTTTTCACATAGAGGTTGGAAAGTAAACTTTGCGCTCGACCAACATCCAACGATTGTCCTTCACCACCTTCCTCGAATATGGAGATGGCTTGTACGAGTTGTTTTTCTGCTTCATTGAATGAACGTGTTTTGATTAGGAACAATCCATAATTCAGGCGAGCCACACCAGTAATCAAAGACTCTGAACCAAAGTATTCCTCATAATAGGTAATGACATTCTTTTGAAGATCGATGGCCTTTTGGTAGTCTCCTAGTTTTATATAAACCTGTGCAAGATTCTCTTGAACTCGACTTACTGCGTCTTCGTTTTCACCTTGTAGTCTATTCAAAATACCCAAGGCCTCTTGGTAAACTTCTTCAGCCTCTGGAAACTTGCCAGCATCGGTAAATAAGATGCCCAAACTATTCAGCGTTGATACATATTCAAAAGTGGTTTCAAGTCCATTTGATTGAAACATCCCAAGCCCTTTATCAAAGGATCTTTCCGCTTTTCTATAAGATCCTTTCGTAGTATAGGAATCTCCAATCCACTTGTATGTAACCGCTTCTTCAACGGTATTTTTTTCTAAATGCTTTCTTAAATCTTCTGTAATCGATAGAATTTCATCAAACTTCTCTGTTTGATTGTATAGTTCAATTAAAGAGCTTGTAACGTCAAAATACTCTTCGCTGCTCTTCCCATATAGGTCAGCATCCCTTGATTGAATTTGGACAAGTAGCGCTTCAGCTTGATTGTAGTAACCGAGTTCAGTTTGAAGAGTTGCCATGTTATAAAGCAAATCTTTTCGTTCTCCTGTTGGATCAATCTTTTTTCTTAGCTCCAGTTCAAGACTGTAGAAGTCGAGTGATTTTTGGTAATCACCAATTTCGTAATCGTATGCCTCAGCTAAAAAACTATAAACATTGGCCGCTATCGTATCTTCTTTAGAAAGGAAGGTTTCCTTAGCGAGATCTTCATTATCTAGAATAGTGCTATAATCATAATCCAGATAGGCATCATCCAACTTGTTGTAGAGCTTCTCAGCTTTTTTGCTTTCAAAGGAATACTGAGAGAAAGCAGTTGTTGAGATGAGGACTAAGGCGGCAGTTGTTAAGAATTTCATGGTAGTGTATTTACAACAAATTAAAGTAAGGCTATACCCAATTAAAAAACCGGATAACATTTCAAAACTGAAAATTAGGTTATTTAAAATCCTGATTGCACCCTGTTAATAGTCGAATTCAGAATATTGATCGAAATAATAATTTAATAAAATACTATTGGCTTTTGTCGACTTATTTTAGTTGCTTAATTCAATTTAAAATACCTGTTTTAGGGGATTTTAATTAGCCTTATAAATAACCTTATTTGCCTTAGTCATCTACCATATAATAGTTAAAATGAATTTTACCACCTTAGTCAAGTCAATATCAATTGCCCTTATTTTTCTTATTTCATTCTCTAGCACAGCACAGCATGCTTTAGATCTTTCTGGATCAGGAAATGAAGTCAATGTGACTTACGATCTCAATACTGGGACAGGATTCACAGTTGAGCAGTGGATTCACATTCCTACAATTACCTCTCTGACTTCTCTGGTTAATCAATCGAATGTGAATCTTCCAGCTCCTCTAGATGCATATGTAGATACAGATGGAAGTATTAGTATCCTGTTTGGTGACGGAGCAACCGAATCAAG
The DNA here is from genome assembly GCA_039984955.1 of Marinobacter alexandrii. Classification (NCBI taxonomy): domain Bacteria; kingdom Pseudomonadati; phylum Pseudomonadota; class Gammaproteobacteria; order Pseudomonadales; family Marinobacteraceae; genus Marinobacter; species Marinobacter alexandrii. Next base: position 1,794,943 of record JBDWTN010000007.1, on the reverse strand, counting down.
TAATAGTACTTTACCTGGTGTTATAACACCAGGAAACTGGCATCATGTAGCTATTGTTTATGACCCGCTTGCTTCTGGAAATGAAGGTCAAATCTACATCGATGGAGCAACAGCAGCCTTGATTGGTGTAAATGTTACTTCGCCTGTTTCAAATAATGGCCCTGTCAGAATTGGGAGAAGAGCCGATGGAACTGAAGGAGATGATATTTACATCGATGAAGTAAGAATTTGGAATGTTGCCAGAACAGGAACACAAATCAATGCAGACTATGATGCTAAGCTTGTTGGGGATGAAGCTGGTTTGGAAGTTTATTTAGAGTTTGAAAACAATCTAGCTGATAATGCAGGTGGAAATGGATCTCAAGATGGAACTGTTGTAGCAGGATCCATTGGCTATATAGATGGAGCTCCACTACAAAACAACGCACTCAACTTTGATGGGACTGATGATTTTGTTGAAACAACCTCTCCTATCGGGCTTCCAGTTGGAAATACTGTCCGTACTCTAGAGGCATGGATCAATACAAGCTCATCTACAGATGTTGCTGTAGCTGGATGGAGTTCCAACGATTTGGTGGCAAATCAGCGTTTTGGCATAGTCGTTACTGCTACTGGAGAAGTCAGTGTAGTGGCATCAGGAAATGATATGGTGGGGACTGTACAAGTGAACGATGGTCAATGGCACCATATTGCTGCTACATTTGATGGCAGTACAGCATTCCTTTATGTCGATGGAGAACTGGATGTAAGTTCGATAAGAACTTATGCCACAGTAGCAGAGTCATTTACAATAGGTAGGAGGAGCTTTAGCGTAGGAGGAGAATTTTTCCCAGGACAAATCGATGAAGTAAGAGTTTGGAATGTTGCTCGAACGCAGGAACAGATCATATCAGACGCTTATACTACATTGTCTGTAGGGCCTGGTCTGGTCGCCTCGCTTGATTTCAATCGAGGAATTGCCGGCTCGGATAATTCGTCTGCGACAACCCTTCAAGATATTACTGGTAATGGAAATGATGGAACATTAACCGGGCCATTTGCACTTATTGGTGCTACATCCAACTGGGTAACATCTACAGCTTTTGATCTAGATGTTTTCGCTCCAGTTATGATTTCTGCATCGACCTCAGATACTGATCAAAATGGTCAGATTGATATGCTTTCTATTCTTTTTTCTGAAGATCTCGATGGTGCGTCAGTTACTGACCCAGCACCTGAATTCACACTCGGTGGAGGATACACTATTGCTTCTACTGCGCTAAATGGGACGAATGGCGTGGACCTTACGCTCAATGAATCAGGTGGATTTGATACAGATCAAATACCTGATATTACCTTACTTGTTGGTACGCTGACAGACTTATTAGGAAATAGTAATGTCTTAAGTCAGGCTTTTACGCCTACTGATAATGCCCCCCCAGTGATCATTGCAGCTTCTACAGCTGATGCAGATAACAATGGTCAAATAGGTCTTTTGATGCTTACTCTTTCAGAGAATATTGTAGATGCTTCATCCATTTTTGATGCAACGACCGTGACTGTAGAAGCATTTAGTGGTTCATTTGCTACCACAGGAGGTGTTGCAGATGATAACCTGATTGAGGTTACGTTCACAGAGTCGGGGACTCCAGATACGGATGTGACTCCAGATATAACTTTATTCAATGCGAGACTTAGTGATGGCATTTCTTCATTGGTGTCCGATCAGTCATTTACAAGCACTACTGACGGTAGTGGACCTGCTGTCTCCTCTGCTGTAACTTTCGATACCGATCAGAATGGTCAAATTGATGCTATTTCGATCGTCTTCTCTGAAAACATAGATGGCCCATCTGTTTCAGACGTTCCTGCGGAATTTACGCTGGCTGGAGGATATACAATTGCTTCCTCAAGTCCAACTGGGGCGAATGGAGTGGACTTGATATTGAATGAGTCTGGGAGTCCAGATACCGATCAGATACCCAACATTAATGTGATATCATCAACGGTACTAGATTTGTTAGGCGTAGTTAATGGAAGTCAGATTTTCACTCCGGCGGATGGTGCTGGCCCTGCTCTTATAAACTCGAACCCACTCGATGAGGCAACAGGTGTCGCTTTAAACACAAATATTGTACTAGAATTTTCTGAGCCTGTCAATGCAGGCTCTGGATCTTTTTCACTTTTTGATACGAATGATGGATCTGGGAACGAAATTTTTAACCTTCCTTCTGCTTCTATTACAGGCTTTGGAACCAGCTTTTTGACTATAGTTCCATCTGCAGACCTTGAAGAACTTGAAACGTATGCTCTCCAGATTGCTAGCACAGCAATAGTGGACCCTTTTGCAAATCCTTATTCAGGAATCATTGATAATACCACACTCAACTTCGTCACTGAGATAGATGTGCAAAACGCGCTCAACTTTGATGGGGATGATTTCATTGACTTCACAAGACAAAATCTTAGCTCAGGATTAACTTATGAAGCCTGGATCAACACAACCTCTGCAGCTAACTCTTCAGTTTACGAGGGCAATCCAGCATTGACTGTTATTGGAGATAATGACAATGCAATTGAGGGAGCGTTTGGTATTCACGATGGAAAAGTCAGATACACCCATTATCAGGGAACAGCTACAGATTTTGATCTTATAGATGGAACGGTAGATGTAAATGATGGTGAATGGCATCACGTAGCTGTTACCCATAAGAGTGGCGATAATGAAGTAAGAATTTATGTAGATGGCATACTCGATGTTGTTGCGACAAGCACCATCTAT